>VHAT01000007.1 GCA_016872195.1 Sphingomonadales bacterium
CACCTCTACTTACGATGGCATCTCTATTGCCTGGAGTATTGCCGAATTCTTGCATAATAGTCCCGAGCAGCCGCTTACCGTCTTTGCCACCCACTACCATGAGCTTAATGAACTGGAGGCACAACTGGCCCGTGTAAAAAACTTTCATATTACACACCGGGAGGCTGGCAACAAGATCATATTCTTGCGCAAACTAGCCCCCGGAGGAACCACCCATAGCTTTGGTATTCATGTGGCCAAGATGGCCGGTATGCCCGCATCCTTGACCCAGCGCGCAGAGGCCTTGTTGCGTCTGCTCGAAAAAGGGCGAGATGCCGATGCCCTCGCAAGGGCGATTTCGGACAAAGAGGGCAGCCCACCCCAGGTGCAACTCTCGATCTTTGATGCCCATACCGAGACCTTTCACACTATTCGGACCCTGTTGGGAGAGACCGATCTGAACCAACTAACCCCCCTGCAGGCCCTGATCAAATTGCAGGAAATCAAGGACAAACTCAGCTAAGAGGCCCTTTGGTTTCGAAAAGAGCAGTTTTTTCGTACAATCCAAAATTTCCATACTTTTACCAAAATTTTTCAGGATGAAACTGCTTAAACCGACTGTTTACTTCTTATTGATCGCGGTACTATCTCTTACCCTTGCCTCTTGCGATCGGGATGCCGACCTATACGTCAGAAAAGAGTACAGAAAAGATGATGTACCGCTTACCGGTGCACTCAATTTTCCTCCTTCTACTTCTCCTGCACTCGGCAAAATGAACATACATTATAACACGACGACCAAACTGTTGACCTACACGATCAGCTGGTCGGGTCTTACCGGTGCGGTAACGGGCGCCTCCATACATGGTATGGCTCCTACCGGTTTTGCTGCAAACCCTGTACAAAACTTTATTACCTCTTCTAATTTATCGTCCATCACCCGTTGTGCCACGGTAACCACTACGAGTTGCGGTTCTGTCAGCGGCAGACTTTTTGCAGATGGTGTTGTCGTTACAGAACAAAATATCCTCAACGGCGTTTATTATGTGAGCATTCGTACGGCTGCCAACCCAATGGGAGAGATCAGAGCCCAGATCAAATTCTAATCGATAGCTAAAAAAATATTAAACCCTGCCCTAAAAAGGCAGGGTTTTTTGTGCAGTAACATTTCGCTTTGGCCTTTGTACCTAGTGGGAATGGAACCAAACCGGCCGCTGGTCATCAAAATGACCATGATAATTGATGAATAATTCCTCTCCTATGGCAATGGCACGAACGGTGCGAATGGAGATTTGCAGGGAATCAAAATCCATCTCATACTCGCAATTGCTGGGACAAGCATGGTTGTATATCGGTACATAGCCGAGCGCCATGCAGCATTGCCGATGCGCCGGATCCCACTCAAAAATATAATCATGCAATAGGGTCTGATCCAATAAGACACGATCCGCTGCATCCAATACGATTACCGGTGAACATTCTATAAGTTGACCGGGCTCCAATTCCTGACGGGTAAAGACTCCTCGACCTCTCAATGGACTTGGGGCAATAAACAACGAAGGCAATAGCATAACAAATGGTACTACGAAGTACGCATATTCCTTTGTACTTTTGACGCATGTCCGCAGAGGAAATAAAAGCGTTACTGGCCTCACAATTCGAGGGGTTGCTCCAATCCGGAGATCCGGTGGCCCTTCGCGATTTTTTGGACGACCAAAACATCAGCGAAGTGGCCGAGCTGGTCGATGTGTATCCCGATGAGGATATCACGATCATAACCGCCATGTCGATGCATCGGGCCGCCAGCGTTTTTAAGATCTTGGATATCTCCTCTCAAAAAAGTATCATCCACAAATTACCGGCCTCGGTAACAGCCTCCTTGCTCAACGAACTACCCGCCGACGACCGGACCGACTTTCTGGAAGAACTGCCCAGTAACGTAGTGCGTGAGCTCATCAAATTACTTGATCCCGAAGAGCGTAAGATCACCCTTTCTCTACTGGGCTACCCCGAAAACAGTATCGGACGGCTGATGACACCTGATTATGTATATGTCTATGCTGCCGATACGATCGAACAAGTCTTTGCCACGATCCGTAAATATGGAAAAGATAGCGAGACCATCAACGTTATTTATGTAATCAACGAAAAAGGTGAACTGATAGATGATATTCGAATCAGTGATATCATCCTCAGTGATCCCAACAAGAGAGTAGAGGAACTCATTGACGGACGCGTGATCGCTCTTCATCCCGAAGACGACCAGGAAACAGCCGGAGAGATCTTTAAAATGAATAACCGGGTAGCCTTACCCGTGGTCAGCCAGAGCAATAAACTACTGGGGATTGTAACCATCGACGATATCCTGTGGGTAACCAGTGAAGAGTTCAGCGAAGACATGCAAAAAATGGGAGGTACTGCCGTTCTCGAAGAACCCTATTTGGATATCCCCCTGCTAAAACTGTATAAAAAAAGGATCATCTGGTTATTGATCCTGTTCGTGGGAGAAACCTTTACCATTGCGGCCATGTCCGGCTTTCAACAAACCCTGGAACATGTCTTGGTATTGTCCACTTTTATTCCGCTTATTATTTCCAGCGGTGGTAATAGCGGATCGCAGGCAGCCACGCTGATCATCCAGGCGCTAGCCTTGGGCGAGATCACCATTCATGACTGGTGGCGCATTGCCAGAAGAGAGATCAAGTCAGGATTCTTTATGGGACTTACGCTCGGGGTACTTGGCTATTTGATCGTGATGGCCGGGCATTTTTTCTTGGGACTTTTTGGACCTCACTATGCGACCGTGGGCCTGGCCATTGGAACAGCCCTTACGGGCGTAGTGCTTTGGGGAACCATGATGGGATCTATGTTACCTCTTTTTCTCAAGCGAATGGGAGCCGACCCAGCCACTTCGTCTACCCCCTTTATTGCAACACTGGTTGATGTTACAGGACTGTTAATCTATTTTGGAACGGCCTACTTGATGTTGAAGGACCTACTCTTCTGATTCAGAACAAGATAAGGGTTACTATGTAGCATTTATTTTAATGCGGTTTTCTGCCGTTTTACTGAATAGTATAGCAGAATAAGATAGATTTGCCGCACTAATTCTACAGTATGTGCGGAATCGTAGGGTATACAGGACTTCGTGATGCCTATCCCATTGTTATAAAAGGCCTTAAGCGACTAGAATACCGAGGCTACGACAGCACAGGGGTTGCCCTGATGAGCGATACCCTAAGGGTCTATAAAAAAATGGGGAAAGTAGCCTCCTTAGAGGAGATTACCCTAGGAAAAGAGTTGGGAGGAAACACGGGCATCGGACATACTCGCTGGGCAACCCATGGCGAACCCAGTGATCGCAATGCACATCCACATCTCTCTGCCAGCGGTAAGTTGGCCATGATCCACAATGGCATCATTGAGAACTATGGTCAACTCAAGCAAGAATTAATTAACAAAGGCTACCAGCTCAAAAGCGATACCGACACAGAGGTATTATTGAACTTTATAGAGGAGATCAAGAACAATAACGCTTGTTCATTGGAAGAGGCCATCCGAATTGCCCTCAAAAGAGTGACCGGCACCTATGTGATCTTACTGATCGATAGTGAAATGCCCGACACGATCATTGCAGCACGTAAAGGAAGCCCGCTGGTGATTGGCATTGGAAAAGGAGAACACTTTTTAGGCTCTGACGCCTCTCCGATGCTGGAGTACACCAAAGAAGTAGTGTACGTAAATGATTACGAATTGGCCATTGTAAAACCCCAGGAATTAATCTTGAAGAATCTGGGTAACGAACGCCTGACTCCCTACGTGCAAAAATTGGACATTGAATTAGCCGCCATTGAGAAAGGAGGATACGAACACTTTATGCTCAAAGAAATTTTTGAGCAGCCAAAGACCATCTTTGATTGTTTGCGCGGAAGATTGCACGCCGATACCGGCACCATTACACTCAGCGGCATCGAGCAATACAGCAAAGCCTTGCAAAAGGCCAACCGCATTGTAATGATCGCTTGTGGGACCAGTTGGCATGCCGGCTTAACGGCAGAGTACATATTTGAGGAATGCTGCCGCTTGAATGTCGAAGTAGAATATGCCTCTGAGTTTCGCTATCGCAATCCGGTGATCCATCCCGGTGATATCATTTTGGCCATTTCACAAAGTGGAGAAACGGCCGATACCCTGGTGGCCATCGAAAATGCCAAGGCAAAAGGAGCCATCATATTGGGCGTGGTCAATGTAGTGGGCTCTTCGATAGCCCGAATGAGTCATGCCGGTGCGTACACCCATGCCGGACCCGAGATCGGCGTAGCCTCCACCAAGGCCTTTACCGCACAATTAGCGGTACTTACCATGATCGCCTTCAAGATCGGTCAACTCAGAAATACGATCAGTCAAGAAAGACTCTCCGCATTACTGCACGAACTGGAAGCGATCCCCGCTAAAGTCGAAAAGATCCTTTCGTATGTGGAGCCAATAAAGAAGATTGCCAAGCAATATGCACAGGCCCGGGATTTTCTCTATCTCGGAAGAGGCTATAATTTTCCCGTGGCACTCGAGGGCGCCCTGAAGCTAAAAGAGATCTCTTATATCCATGCAGAAGGGTATCCCGCTGCCGAGATGAAACACGGTCCTATTGCCCTGGTAGATGAACAACTCCCGGTTGTGGTCGTTGCCACCAGAGATTCATACCACGAAAAGGTACTTAGTAACATGCAAGAGATAAAGGCCAGAAAAGGCCGTGTCATCGGGATAATTACCGAAGAAGATACGGCAGCCTTGGAATTATGTGAGGCCGCGCTACATGTACCCGCCGCAGATGAGATGCTGGCTCCCATGCTCAATGTGATTCCCTTGCAACTACTCGCCTACTACATTGGAGTCGAAAAAGGTTGTGATGTAGATAAACCGCGCAACCTTGCCAAATCCGTAACCGTAGAATAGCCATTACTACCTATTTGCAGACCTAACCCTCAAAACCAGCCCTATGAATAGTATTAATAAGCAACCGGTTTCTTCACTGGGGTTTAGTTTTATCGAAAAGCCGTACCTCCCCAAGGGAAAAGACGAATACTATTTACGCGACCGGCAACATCGCAGCACAAAGACCTACCGTAAACTCAATGCAAAAGAGATACAGATCCTTCAAAAGAACGATAACAGTGCCGATGATTGGAACAATGTAGAGGTAACCGATGCCTTTGATCCCCGTCTGATCAAGCGTTGCACTTTCTTTGGGCGTAACCGCATTGGAAAACTGGAACCTCTTTTTCATGAGTTCAATAACCTGCGCATGCCCGTGGGGATCTACAACAGCACCATCATTAGCTGTGATCTAGGAGACAATGTGGTCATCGATCAGATCAGTTTTATGAGTCATTATATTGTCGGGGACGATGTAATGCTGGTCAATATCAAAGAACTTTCAGTATCCAATCATGCGAAATTTGGAAATGGTATTGTGAAGAATGGAGAGGACGAATCGGTTCGCATCTGGATGGAGATCTGTAACGAGAATGGTGGCCGCAAAGTACTCCCCTTCAATGGGATGTTGGCAGCGGATGCCTGGATCTGGTCAAAACACCGGGGCGATAACGCACTGCTGGATAAACTTAAAGAATTTACCGATTACAAGTTCGACCGCAAAAGAGGTTACTATGGAAAGATCGGTGCCCGTACCGTTATCAAGAACTGCGATATCGTCAAAGATGTTTGGATCGGAAGCGATGCTTATATCAAAGGAGCCAATAAACTCAAAAACCTGACCATCTCTTCAGATGAGCAAGCCTCTACACAGATCGGTGAGGGTTGCGAATTGGTCAATGGTATTATTGGGGTCGGTTGTCGGATCTTCTATGGCGTCAAGGCCGTTCGCTTTATTATGGGGAGTCATTCGCAGCTAAAATATGGCGCCCGTTTGATCAACTCTTATCTGGGAGACAACTCTACTATTTCTTGCTGCGAGGTGCTCAACTCGTTGATCTTTCCGGGTCACGAGCAGCATCATAACAATTCCTTTCTTTGCGCCGCCCTTGTACAAGGCCAAAGTAATATGGCGGCCGGCGCCACCATCGGATCCAATCACAATTCAAGGGCCGCCGACGGAGAACTGATCGCCAGCCGCGGGTTTTGGCCAGCGCTATGCGTAAGCATAAAACACAATTCGGTTTTTGCTTCGTATACCATGATCGCCAAGGGGGATTACCCCTACGAATTACATATTCCATTTCCCTTTTCGCTGGTCAGCAACCACGCAGACACCAACGAGTTGGCCATTTTACCAGGCTATTGGTTCATGTACAACCTGTATGCGCTGGCGCGAAACAGTGAAAAATACAAGACCAGAGACCAACGGATAGACCGCTCTATTTATCTCGAATACGATTACCTGGCTCCCGACACGGTCAACGAACTACTCACCGGACTATCCCTTTTAAAAGAAGCCACGGGTCGGGCTTATGCCGTCGCCTCCCAACAAAAGATAGCTGCCAAACAACTTCTGAAAAAAGGAGAGTGGCTGCTCGAGAATAATACTGCGTACGTTGATCAGCTCACTATCCTCGCTACCGGATCAGAGAATAGTAAAAGAAAGGTCAAGATTCTTAAAACCAGTCAGGCCTACCGCCTCTACAAAAAAATGATCGTCTTTTATGCTGTTCAGCAATTACTCGAGGCCATGGCCAATGAAGACCATACTGCAAGATCAATTCGAGCCCTGCTCTTAAAAGCAAAAGGGAAAAGAATACCCTTTAAAAATATGGGCGGACAGTTGATCCCAGCGTCTTCTTTGGGCCAGCTACTAAAAATGATAAAAAGTGGTGCACTAAACGGCTGGGATGCCATACATGCCTGGTATCGCGAGCAATCGCTACGTTATCCCTCTCAAAAACAAACCCATGCCTTGGCCTCGCTATGGGAAGTAACCGGACTAACCCGTTCGCAACTTACCAAACGATCACTACTGGCCATCGTGCAAGAAGCACTGGCGACCAACCGTTGGATCGAAGAACAATTGATCGCCTCCAGAAGCAAAGATTATCAAAACCCGTTTCGAAAATTAGTCTATGATACGGAAAGGGAAATGAACGAAGTAATGGGAAAGCTCGCCGATAACCCCTTTATTGCGCACTATCGCAAAAAGACAACGAAGTTCGAGAAGCAGGCAGCTTCTTTACTAAATATACTAAGCGCTAAGGACTGATAAGCCCCCAATTCACCGTATTACTTGAGCCATTCAACGTGACGCAAGGACGGGTAGGTTCAGGTATGAATGGGGATATTGTATTGAATGGCGAGCTCGCGTAATTCATAGATCTTTTTTACACCGATCTTTTCCATAATACGAGAACGATGTGTTCCGATGGTGCTTCTATGCAATTGCATAATATCGGCTATATCGGTTAGTGCATATCCCTTGATCATAAAGGAGCAAACCTCCATTTCGCGCTGCGACAATCTGTCAAAGGGGTTTTCGGTGCGAGACAATAAGAAATCATCGGACATCTTCTGGACCAAGCGATCACTTAACCAGAGTCCGCCGGAGAGTATCATTCGGATCGCCATGATCAATTCGGCGGGAGTGCTTCCCTTATTAACAAACCCCTTGACCCCAACCCGTAAAAAACGTTTTGCATAGACCGTATCCGGGTTCATCGAAAACATCATGATAAGCTGTGACGGCTTCTTCGCCAGCATATAATCAATAACCGTATGAATATTGGTATCGGGGATATTTATATCAAGAATGGCCAAGTCGAAATCCCCTTTTGAAAAACCGGCGATCGCCTCCTTGGCGGTCATACAAGAAAAAAACTCCGCCTCTGGAAACTCCATTTTAAGGACCAACTCCAGCCCCTGTAAAGTAACGGAGTGATCATCGAGCAATAAAAAGCGCATCAAATCGGCGATTTAAATAGGACTAGTAACATAGTCATACAAAATAGCCAACGATTTCAAATTTGGTTGTAGTTTTTTATTGAATAGTTTGTAGTTTTTTTTCGAAACTAAACTAAGTATGTCACAATCTATCGCTGCTTGATCAAGAGCGCGCTAATAACAGGTCTCTCTACCCCATTATCTCCGGGTCTAATAGTAAGCTGATTGCCAATTACCATAGAAGAAGAACCTCCTCCATCTAAATTCACAGCATCGGTGCAACCCAATGAGTTAAGCAATGAAGCGAGTTCCAGTAGCGTGATACCCGGATAACCTGCACTGGAATTATCTCCTTCTACTGCCATCAAAACGATCTTACCGCTCGTGGTATATCCCAGTGCAGTTCGAGGACGAGAACTATTATTATTGACATTTATCAATTCTTCAATATCTGTAATCCTGACTACCCCTCCTCTCAGCAACATGGGAGATCCACCGATCGCTGACACCACATTCCAGGGACTTCCTCCCGTCGGAAAGCTTTCTGAAGGCACCGCCTGGGGGGCACTACCCTCGGCATTAGGACTGGGTGCAGGGTAAGCGTAAATATTATCATTACCGGAGCCCACCGAGTAAATCCACGCGGTAACGGGCGCACCACTACTCGTTACTCCAAAAGCGGCCCTCGTTGGATAATACGACATAGAAGAAGCATTAAACAAACGGGTAACGGCTTTAATATTAGGGCTGCTGGTCACTCCATTGTATTTGATCAAACTATAAGATTGATTACCGCCATAAAAACCGCCATTGATGGCAACATAAACAAGCCCGGTTTCAGCAGAGGCGAATTGACTGGTTGTTTTGGCCGTTGCACTCATGACCGGCTTGAATTCAAATCGATTGGTGCCTGGATCAAAAGCAACACAATAAGCCTTTACTTTTTTACCATTGTATAGCGTATCAAAACTAAAGGCCTGCATTCCGGAAGGGAAATTAAGAGAGAGCGTTGCGGAATACTTCCAACCGGGAGCAAGTGTGATAATGGGCACCACAGGAGTGGGAGTACTGCCACCTCCTCCTCCCGTATTTCCGCCGCCCCCCGACGTCTTTGAGCAAGCCGTAAAAAGGACCAAAAACAAGCTCGGCAATAAATAAGCTCTTCGCATGGTGTTAATTTTTATAAAGAGACCCTTGTATACGATTTAGTGTTTCGTAATAAAAGAAAACCTCTCCCTCAAACCCATAGCGACGATTCAGGGAAATGAACTGACGCATCAAGCTGTCGCTGGCCTGGTAACCATCTCCAAGTGAAGTAAGGATACCTGGATATACTTTTGTGCGCAAAGAAAGCGGTACCTGCTCGCTCAGTTGTTTTAGGATCGATTCGTAGGCCTTACCGTTATAACGATACAACTGCGGAAATACAAGATCGGCATAGCCCCCTTCGAGCCAAGCGGGCCAGTCTTGCAGGTATTCCTCTTTGCTCCAAGGATAGATGCTTGGGGCCCAACTTACGATACAGCCGGGACGAATGGACTTGACTTCTTGGTAAATCGACCTGCCAAAGGCACTGAGCTGATCAGCCCTCCATTGCAACCATTGCTTTTGCTTCGGATCGGATGGTGGTAGTACACCGCCATGAGCAAGGGCATATTGCCCTACCGTGTAAGGATCGTAGCCTCCTTCGGAGGGCATGGCAGGCAAACGATCGTCGCCTTGTACACCATCCACCTCGTAGTTTGCTACCACTTCTTTTATCAATGAAACTACTAATTTTTGCGGGCCTGGATGTAATGCATTCCACCAATAAAATCCATTTTTCTGTAGTAAGCCCCCCTTATTATTACGACCTGCCCAAGCAGGATAACGTTGCAGCCATCGGTTATTACTATCTCGATACGCATAGGAAAATCCGAACTCGAACCACGCGTGTACCTTAATTCCCTGTGCGTGTGCCTCTTCTATCATCTCACGAAGTGGATCTCGTCCGGCAAAAGCAGGATCTTGCGCAATCCCAATATATTTTTTTTGCACCCGGCTGGGATACAACGTGTATCCCCCATTCCATACCACTACAAAAAGATGATTGAACCCATACTCTTTACAATTGCGCACGGCTTTTTGGATCTGCTCGCGAGACCGAAGCGCATCACTGGCTACATTGGTAATCCAGACACCGCGTACCGGCTCGGAAGTAGCGGGCTGCGCTATGGCCGGCTTTCCCAAGCCAGCCAAAAAAAGAAAAAGGAAAAAAAATAAGCTCTTGCGCATGACAGACCGTTATGATAATAGCGACTTTCTGTACTCCATATAGCGATCAAACAGATGATGTGCGGCACCATAAACTGATTGCGGACTCATAAAGTGAGAAAATTCAAACGTGATTGCCTTATCGTATCCCACCCGGGCAGCAGCTTCGAGTTTCAGGCGTAACTTTTCAAATTTGATGGGAAGAAACTTGATCGGCATGTCTCTGTCAAAACTCTCCGCGTTGGTCCAGCATTGCATACCATATCGATCGGCCAGCTTTTTATTGACCCGAAAAAAGTCTTCTAACTCATGATACGCAATATGTCCATCTTGAAAGGCTACGGCATCAACGGCTCCTTTTATACCATCGAAGATCTCATCCCATTCCTTTTCGTGATCTTGTACCGATACGGCATTCTCCTTGCTCAGTTGGCCACTGGCCGCCAGCACCGCCTTCTTTCCATCGATCCAAGGAGAAATAAAAGTGGGTAACCCCCCACTCACCGCTTTGCATTGCATACCGAGGGTCCTGAATGCATCGATCGCTCCTTTGGTCTTTCGACTAATCTCCATGCTCAGATACCATCCCTTAAAAGAAGAATAATGCCCGTATTGATTCCATACCTCGTCGATCACATAACGATTAAGATCGATCTCGTGTTGCATATTTCCTGTATCCCAATAGGCCCCGCTATCATATAGGCCAAAATAAAATTGCATATCATATCGCTCCGATAATTCCAGAAATAATTTGACCAGATCGATAGGCGGCGTAAAACAATTTTGGCGTTTGATCAAATACGAAGAAGGATAGGTCAGAAAATCGCGGTAGCCACTGCGGATCAGGATCACCGTATCGATACCCGCTTTTTTCATGTGCTGGAAATCGAGCTCCCACTGAGCAGGTCCCCAATTTTGGTGAGGAATATCGTGGCTGATCTCGTCAATGAACGTACCGGTAATGAGCATAACAAGATTTATTGATCGGAATTGGTTTTATGCAAAGGGACCAGCCAACTTACAACAAAAGCAGGAACTGTGCAGAGCATCACCCATAAAAAGAACTGTTGATAACCCAGGGCATCGGAAATAGCTCCACTCATCATGGAGGCAAGGGTAAAACCAAAATAGGTTAACGCACTTCCGAACGCGTAATGGGCCATCTGGTACCGACCGGGCGCCAATTGTTGCATAATGAACAAGATCAACCCGATAAAACCAAACCCGTACCCGAGATGCTCTACCGAAATAGCCAAGCCTACCACCCAGGGGGCGGTGGCTTGAGTAAAGGCCAAATAAGCATAGGCCGCAAATGGAAGATTAAAAAAAGCGCACAAGACCAATAATGTCTTTCGAGTCAATCCTTTGTTGGCGACGAAATAACCAGCCAGCAAAGAACCGACCACAAAGGCAGCGGTACCATACACGCCGGTCAATAACCCTACTGTAGCCTCATTGAGACCCAACCCACCAACACTTTTCTCTGCCTTTAGGAATAAGGGCATGATCTTGATGGCCTGCCCCTCGGCAAAACGATACAACATGATAAATAAGATACCCCACAACACATTTTTCTTGGCAAAGAAGCTGACCATGACATCCGCCAATGTGCGCAGGACTTCCTTTTTATTTCCCTTGGCAACAGCAGAGGGCGTATCGGGAAGCATAACGCGATTATACAACCCCAGTAATAACATGACCGATGCATAGATGAGTAATACGATCGCCCAACTTTGCTTGCTACCCAATAGGGGAATCAGCACCCCGGCGAGATAGACCATCCCCCCATTCGAAAAGAGCTTGGCTACATTGTAAAAAGTGCCTTGCCATCCCACAAATTGCGCCTGTTGCTTTGCGTTTAGTTCTTGTAGATACAATCCATCGGCCGCAATATCTTGGGTAGCGCCAAAGAAGGCCGTAATAAAAAAAAGCGCAATGGAATACGAAAAAAAATCCTCGCTGTATAAGGTCAGGGCAGACAAGGCCAACAGCAATGCGCAAGAGAACTGTGAGAAATAGATGTAGAACTTTTTTGTTTTATACAACTCCATAAAAGGACCCCAGATCGGCTTAAAACTCCAAGGCAAAATGATAAGGCTGGTCCATAAAGCTATCTGGCTGTCAGTATATCCCATGCCCTTGTACAGGAGGGAAACAACCGTACCCCCCAAGATCAAGTTGGGTAGACCCATGGCAAACCATGTGGAAGGGATCCAGCGTAAAGGATTTTTTGAAGGGTTTTGTTGCATAGGCAAGCGGCAGGTCTTTAGTACTGGAAAGGTACTGGCTAAATAAATTATTTTAAAAACTTTTTTAATCATTTTATAATATTTATTAAATAGATTCGAGCTGAACTTGCCCCGCGATTTAATTATCTTATGCGATCCATAGCGTTAGCCTCGGCCCCAATTAAAAGATCGATAGTCCTATCACTTGCCTTTTTACTGCTCTTAGCAGCTTGCAAGAAAAAAACAGCCCCACCCGGCCCGGTCATTCCCCCCACACCTGCCTGGGACCCTAATGCCATTCGGGGCGCCTGGGTTACCACCACGGCCAGCACGGCGCTTGATAGCAGAGACCAGATCAGGCAAATGGTTACCAACTGCAAAGCAGCCGGCATCAATCATCTTTTTATAGTAGTGTACAATAATGCCCGCACGATCTACCCCAGCGCGGTCATGAATTCATTGATCGGCAAACCCATTTTAGAGCGTTTCGCTGGCCGAGATCCCTTACAAGAATGCATCGAAGAGGCACGGGCCGCCGGATTAAAAGTACATGCTTGGTTCGAGTATGGTTTTTCTTCTTCGTACAGTGCCTCCGGGGGGGCCATCGTAGCGGCTAAGCCGCACTGGGCTGCTCGCGACATGGCGGGCAACCTGGTCGTTAAAAATGGATTTGATTGGCTCAATGGACTGCACCCCGAAGTGCAGCAATTTATGATCGATCTTTTTAAAGAAGTGGTATCCAATTATGCGATCGATGGCGTACAGGGAGATGACCGGCTACCGGCCATGCCCACTTCAGGAGGATACGATCCGTATACGGTCGCACTATACCAGTCAGAGAACGCCGGGGCCTCTCCTCCCACCACTATTTCCGATGCGAGTTGGATCAGCTGGCGCGCCAAAAAGCTAAACTCCTTTTTAAAGCGGCTTCGCCAAGAAGTCAAGACCCTACGTCCTACGGTGCAGTTTACGATGTCGCCAAGTCCCTACCCATTCAGCTTGAATGAATATTTACAAGACTGGCCTACGTGGGTCGATAGTGCTTGGGTAGATGCGGTCTTTCCGCAATGCTATCGATATGATATCAATGCCTATACTAGCACCTTGGTTCAACAAAAAAGTTTTTATCGCAATTCACAAGTCCCCCTCTATCCCGGTGTCTTGTTAAAATCAGGAACCTATGTGGCCTCTGCCGGTTTTCTGAGTCAAATGATACAAGCCAACCGAAACAACGGATTCAAAGGCGAATCTTTTTTCTTCTACGAGGGCATTAAAGATATCCCGGCTTGGTTTCAGGGGCAATACCCCTTTATAAAATAATGCTATGCGCAGCTTTTTTTTAATCTGCTTTTGCCTGCTTAGTCAATTGTTGCTGGCACAACAGTATACAAAATGGGTCGATCCTTTTTTAGGGACCGGTGGACACGGCCATGTCTATCCTGGCGCTACGGTTCCGTTTGGAATGGTGCAACTGAGTCCGGACAATGGAGACGAGGGCTGGGACTGGTGTAGCGGGTATCATTATAGCAGCCACACCATCGCGGGATTTAGCCATACCCACTTGAGCGGGACAGGCATTGGCGATTGGTGTGATATTTCTGTTCTACCTCTTAGTGATACGCTTTCTATTCGCGCCCCAAAGATCAAGATCCCTTTTTCACACGCATCCGAATTGGCTCGTCCCGGCTATTACCGGGTAGCCTTAAACAATGGCATTGCGGCCGAGCTAAGTGCGACGGACCGTACCGGCTTTCATCGATATCAATTTCCGGACAAAACGGGTTGGCTTCGTTTCGATATGGGCTTTGCGATCAACTGGGATCAATCCACCGACGGTATGCTGCAATTACTTGATCCGTACACCTTGGTCGGATATCGGTACAGCACCGGATGGGCCAAGAGTCAAAAAGTCTATTTTGCCGCTCGTTTTACCTTACCGGTAATGGATTATTTTTTCATCGATGATTCCTTACAGAATGGAGAACAGGCCTGGGGCAAAAAAATAAAATTGGCCCTTCAGTTTCGCACCCACTCTCCCTTACAAATGAGCGTCTCGTTAAGCACCGTGAGTACCGAAAAAGCACTGGCAGAGGCAAGACAACAAGAACCCGGACAACTCGATCTCTATGCCACCGCAGCCACTACTCGTTGGGAAGAGGAACTTTCTAAAATAAAGATCGACACGACTGACCCAAACAAAGCCACCAACTTCTACACGGCCCTGTACAGGACCTGTCTGGCTCCCGTCATTAACAGCGATCGGGATGGCTCATACAAGACCCATCGCGATCAGCTACGATCTGGAAAAGACAGAAAAGACAACTACACCATTTTTTCGCAATGGGACGTCTTTCGGGCACTACATCCTCTTTTTAGTATCACGCAACCCATGCGACACACCGATATGTTACAAAGTATGATGGCCTTTTATCAGGACAATGGCCTCTTACCCGTTTGGGACATCAGTAGCTGGGAGGCCAATACGATGACCGGCTACCATAGCATTCCTATCTTAACCGATGCGATCTTAAAAGAAAATAAAAATCTTGATGCAGAGATCGTCTATCAAGCAATGCGCAAAAGCGCCTTTCAGCCCCAACGAGGCACTCCGGATTACAGTAAGTACGGCTATTTACCCCAAGATAAACACGGATGGAGCGTGACGATTACGCTAGAATATGCCTTTGATGACTGGTGCATTGCGCAAGTAGCAAAAAAACTAGGCAAGAAAGAGGACTATGCGCTTTTTATGAAAAGGGCTGAGTCCTATAAAAATCTTTTTGATAGCAGCACAGGCTTTTTTCGTTCCAAGAATAGTCAAGGTCAATTTATAGAACCTTTCGATCCATTGCTTAGCGAACATGGATTTGATGGACAATATATCGAGGGGACCGCCTGGCAGCATAGCTTTTTCGTACCACACGATATACAGGGATTTGCACAATTACACGGAGGCAATCAAGCCCTGATCAAAAAATTGGATGAACTTTTTTCGGCTCCGTCCGAACTACATGGCGACAATGTATCCATCGATGTGACCGGTCTGATCGGACAATACGCACATGGCAATGAGCCAAGTCACCATATCATTTATCTATACACGGCCTTAGGCGCACCGGATAAAGCCGCTCACTGGCTGCGCGTAGTAGCAGACAGCATGTACAAGACCGGACCGGATGGACTCACCGGAAACGATGACTGTGGACAAATGAGCGCCTGGTATATCTGGACCTCGTTGGGGATGTACCCCCTGAATCCGGCGAGCGGAGAATATGTATTTGGCGTTCCGCTTGTACACTCGGCACAACTACAGTTACCCAATGGAAAAACGCTGGCCATTGAAGTAGAAAAAATAAAGGAGCCCAACAAGAAAGGGATCGCATCGATACAATTTAATAATAAAGAGGTGCCTGTCAAAACCATCTCCCATGCCTCCTTATTGGAAGGAGGCACCCTAACCTACACCGTCTATGAGTAAGAGAAGTGCGGTTCTTGCGCTGTTAACAGGACTCTTTTGGGCGGTGGGGTCGGCATCAGCGCCAGCACAAGTCTTGCATGATGCAACCCAGCGAATGGCACGACTGATCCCAAAGAAGGGATTACTATTAAGAACGAAAAATATTGAGATCGCTACAGGTTCCGAAATCAATTTTTTTACTTCCGACCGAACAAAGCACGAATATTATTTTACCTGGTGGGAGCAAGATGCTGACTCTACCATTTCCGGTCAAGATATTCTTTACATTGGCAGTCACAACACGGCGATCAGTGGTACCGTAAAGCTGTTAGAGCAAGGTAATATCGCTTATCTCACCATCGATTGTAAGAGAAATGATACTAAAACAGGGCAGGCCGATCTGACCTATACCAAGCTTTGGCTCCCCTATTTTGCCGAGGCCAGATGGCAAGACAGCCGGGGTACGATCGAAACTGAAAAACTAAATGCCTTTTTCGATACCGTGCTCTATGTATTTTCTCCAGTGGGCAACTTCCGGTTTAGTAATAGTCAGCCGTTTCGTGTAAAGAAAGACGAGGATCCTAACCCTGCCCCAAACAACTATACCAGAAGGGCTCAACACCTCTTGCTATACGAAAGTCAAATCCCTGTTACAGGATCTACCCCCTTAAAAAGAAAGTTCGTCATTGAGCACATCGGTCCCTATTTGGAACGCAGCGACATAGCAGAAACCGGTAGGGTACCCCTAGAGATTACCCCCAAAAACAAAAGAATAACGAGCTGGATCCCGCCAACTGCGTCTGTCCCCTTCTTACTGCCTCGCCCCATACGAGAAACCTATGAGCAAAACTTTTATGACCTACCCCTTTTCAATAGCACGACAACAATAACAGAAGCCACTGAAAAGACATTTTCTCGGCATGGGCCCCATCGACAATCGCTTATGGATTCAAGTCTTATATTATACCGAGAACTTCTACAGCATGCCTGGCTATCGGTCCCCAACATATATCCTTCTATTCAGCTACAGCATGATGCTGCCCTACGGCCGGAACATTACCGCTTACGTGTAAATAGAGAAGGAATTCTAATTGATTTTGCTGATGACCCCGCTTGGCAGTATGCGATCTACTCCCTGGCACAACTGACGCAAAACAGAGCAGGTAAATTAGCCATTCCCTTTTGTGAAATAGAAGATGGTCCGGCACTTTCATTCAGAGGGATTCATATGTTTACCGGGCCCACTGCTTGGTCCTTTCATAAGAGAATGTACGATAAGGTACTCTTACCTCTCAAGATGAATAAGGCCGTAATTCAGTGCGAACAAGCCGCTTGGACTTCTTTTCCCTCTATACACAACAGTATCTCAGTTCCCTTAGAAGATCTGCAAAAGGAATTTACCTATCTCCGAGAAAAACAAGTTGAACCCATTCCACTCATCCAGAGTCTGGGTCATATGGAATGGTTCTTTAAACCGCTCTCTACCCGCCAGTGGGCCGTTAATCCGCAGTATCCCTATACGCTGGATGCCAGAAAACCGGCTGCCCGTAAAGCGATCCTCACTATTTGGGAAGAAGCCTTTTCCCTATTAAATCCCACTACCTTACATGTAGGATTCGACGAAATTGGCATGATCGGCTTTCAGCTTTCCAAAGAAAAAGAGATCGATCTCTTCAAAAAACAACTTGGGGTATTAGACCGTTTTGCCCGCAGAAAAAAAGCAGAACTAATGATATGGGGCGATATGGGACTGGCCCCGGGAGAAGCGCCCGATGCCTGCAATGGCATTACGCCAAATAGAGCGCGCACCATCCGTAACCAAATTCCCCCTGGAACCTGGATAGCCGATTGGCACTACATTGGCGACCCAGATCCGACCTCGTACAAAGGAAGTCTTCAACGTTGGAAACAAGCCGGATTCAAACCCTTGGCCTCACCTTGGCTATTACCTAACAATGTTCGAGGCTTTACCTTGGCTGCAATCGATCAACAAGCCGGCTTGTTGCAAACCACCTGGGCAGATTTCGAAAGCAGTGAAAAGAACATGCTCCTGAATATCGAACAATTCGGAGCCTATGTATTGGCCTTGGACTACGCCTGGAGTGGCAGAAAAGAATTACCGGCAGATTTGCCGTACGACCCCGTTCAACGCTGGACTCAAAATTTTTACAGACAACCGCAGCCAATCGAAACAAGAGTAGGAAGAACGCTCGACACTACTATTGCCCTACAAAATAGATGTACAGCAACAGGACAACAAAGACCTACCGAAATTAGCATTCGTATAAAAAGCGGCGATTCCATCATCGGCCTCCAGTGCAAAAGCTTTACGGAAACCTTGTTACCCGAATCAACTCCCGTTGCCATACTTAGGGGATATGTGCAAGAGAAATTGGTGGTAGAGAGAATCATTCGCTATGGAGCCGAAGTCCGGGCTAAACAAGATAATCGGATCTGCTATGCCCATACCCGGGGGCAAGCAGAAAAAGCTTGGCATCTATTCTTTGATCGTCCACACGCACTCGATCAGGTTACGTTCACCAGCCTTCATCCCGGAGCAGGTTTTACGATCAAAAATCTTTCGCTGATCGAATGAAGAAACCAGACACTACGTTTTCCAAAACCACCTTTTCTTCACCGAAAAACGGGTGACCCACACGACCACGCCTGTAAATAATACGCCCTTTAGTAGCCCCTGCCAGGGGTTTTGATTTAATTGATCCCAGTAAACCTTGAGCCCCGTTATCGAAAGAACAGGCAAAATCAAGAGGGCACCGGCAACATAGGCCAGCATGGGGTTTTTTCCCAGGTCCTGCAACCAGCCCATCCCATTTCGTAGTGATGCGCTTTCTATTAACATCTTTAGCAATGGCAAGATCAAAAATGCCAAACCGCTACAGACAAAATAATAACTGAAGGTAGAAGGATCTTTTTTTATTCCGCCTTCGTATGGCTCCAGTAAGAGACCAAGCCATAAAAGAAAAAGGCCGGCTTTGACTAGTTTTTGTAAAGAAAAGAGCGCAGGACAGCGGCGTAAATAACCCCATAGTAAAATACTAGAGAAAAACAATAACACCCACACACCAGTGCCGCCCGCGGCCAAGGGATGATCGCGGTATAATAAGAAAAATAAGAGCCCTATCAATAAGAATAAGATGATAGTGCCATAGATAAATTTTTCGAAACGGGATTGCTTTGGCAAGTGATCCCATGAAGAATGCATCATCCATTCTCCGGCCAGGGTGCCGGGCAATACAATGAACAGATACTTCAGAAAATAAAATTTATAAAGCCAATCGAATCTAAACCCCGCTATCTCCTGAAACATAAAGAACGATTTTACCGGGTTATCAGCAGACTCCCTGGCCGATAAGATTACAGCAGCCACTACCAACAAGATCAATAAACGCAGCCATGGATTTTTGGCCGTAAAAAAATAGATCAGCGTTCCAAAAAAAGCCATATTGGCCAATACCATCAAGATAATATCACTCTTAAAGAGATCGAACCCTTTGCCTCCATGAAAGGGAAGTTGCCATAACAGAAAAACGGCAATGGAAAAACATCCGATGCGTATTCCATTTGCATTACGAGCAAACGAACCCTTCCATCCTGAATAAAGAATACCAAATAAAAGGGCAAATGCCAGCAGGGAGAGAGACTGTTCTTTTACCCCTGGTGCGGGGGAAATGACCCAGGCCTTTACATGGTGGGTAAATAGGGCAAAAAAAGCCAGTAAGAAAAAACGTTTAGCCGCCAAGCCCCAAAAAAAGATAGTCGCCTTTCTTTGCTCGATCGCCCCGCGTAGCGCAAGGGGAATAGCGGCACCCATGCTAAATAAAAAGAAGGGAAAGACAAGATCGACCCAGGTAATTCCCGGCAGGGATGGATCGAATTGATGAAGTGGCGGGGGTACCTGTGCATGATACATCCACACGGGCAAGGCACCACCAAAGGCAATACTACCCGACAATACCATTCCCAGTATGGCGAGGCCCCGTAACGCATCAAGGGAGGATTCTCGATTCATAGCAATCGGATTGACAGTTGATCTTGTGACAACGCAAAAGAACAGTAAAATGATAAGATAAAAAAAGAGGCTGTTCTGTAGCGAACAGCCTCTTGAAATGGGTTAGCAAACAAATTATTGCCATCCGGGGTTTTGAATGATATTCTTATTCTTATCGATCTCCCCTTGCGGAATGGGCCATAGTTTATAACGAGCATTGGTATTAACGCGCGTCTGTGCTCTTGTCTTTAAGCGCTTGGTTATACTGGCGGCAGAATAGACTGGCAGCCCATCGGCACTAAAGCTTGGTGTCTCCGCCGGATCGGCGGGATTAAGCGATACCCCTATTACCGGCATGGTCATAGCGGTATTGTAAAGACCCCAACGACGTAGGTCGATCAAACGAAGACCTTCTCCGGCAAATTCCACAGCCCGCTCTCTGCGTATGATCTCCCGTAATGCAGTAGTAGAGGTGGTTGTAACGGCTGGCATGCCCGCGCGAGCCCGTACGGCGTTGATCGCATTCCATACGGTTGCGTCAACCTCACCCAATTCTACTTTGGCCTCCGCATAGGTAAGTAAGATCTCGGCATAACGCATATTGATGTAGCCGGTCTTAGTCTCCCAAGAATACTGCGTAGAGTCAACATATTTTCTCCATACATATCCTACTCCACCACTGCTTCCGGTAGCCCCGGCAAACCAAGGAGATACTAAATAGCCGATCCAATCGATATTGTTAGGACGACTATCATATACACCCGTATTCCAATTGAACTTGAATATCGTATTACTGTAAATATTAAAGATGGTACGCTCCTTAGGCTGTACATAAGGAAGGCTGGCCGCTAAAGCAGTATTGTGCACCATGGTATCGCCCTGCATATAGACGGTCCAACGGAGCCGTGGGTCACGGTTCTGCGAGGGCGCCGCTGCGCTATACAAGGGAGAGCGATCGATTCGATTCCCATCGCGGGCTTCGTACAGATCGACCAACTGTTGACTTGGAAAATGGCTACTCTGCGAGGTACCTACCTGACGAGGGATCGTCAGTACCGTAAGCCAGTTTTGCGGATTCAATACATCGGTTGGATAGGTCTGTACGAACATTAACTCGCGGCTGGCATTGGTGCGTTGCCCGGCCAACATAAATAAGTCGGTATAGCGAGGATTCAATCCGTAACCATTCGAAGAGATAACAGATAAGGTCGCCGCCTTGGCGGTAGCAAAATCCTTTATCAACATAGCCAATCTTGCCTTTAATCCTAAAGCCACCCCTTTATTGACGCGTCCGTATGCGATTATCGGTTGAGAACCGCCGGCATCAAATCCGGCCACCGCCTCATCTAGATCGCGATACAAACTGGCCACAGCGGTTGCGGTGGGGGTTCGTCCAATGGTTTCGTATTGGGCGGGATCGAGTGGCTTGGTGTAAAATACAGGATCGCCAAACCATCCGATCAAATAATAATAGGCCCAGGCACGAAGCACTAAGGCTTCTGCCCGCAAGCGAGCGTAATTGGCGGGCGCTACATTGTCCTTACCTTTTGTCATACCATCGAGCATGGTATTAGCACGGCTAACCAGTCGATATGCCTGTGTCCAGGCAGTTCCGGGTAACGAGTTGCTGATCAAGAAAGGTCCTCCATCTCCCATAGCAACCTGATCTTCTGCGTTACCGGTACGCTTGATCGCCAGATCGGTAGACGACTCGATGGCGAACAATAATGGGGTGTTATTCGGAAATTGCCAGAACGATGCGGCATACACGCCGTTCAAAGCCAGATTCATCTCCTCTTGCGTCTGCATGAATGTAGTTGACGAAGAACTATCCAGTGGCTGACGATCAAGGAACTTACTACATCCCGCCAATCCTAAGGCGGCGGTAAGCATCAGTATGGAACAAAACTTTTTCATACTATCCTTATTTAGTTTTTAAAAATTAATGTTTACGCCAAAAGTGAAAGTCCTCATCAACGGATAGAACTCTGCATTTGCATTATTGATCTCAGGATCGAATCCATCCCATGCCTTGGTAAACGTTAGCAGATTCTGTCCGCTCACATATACCTTGGCGGAACGCAGCGGCACGCCAGTCTTTTTTAACCAGGCATCCGGCACGCGATAAGCAAGATTCAGATTCTTGATCCGGAAGAAAGACGCATCCCGTATCCAATGAGAAGAGGCGATATAGTTATTACCGCCCAAACCGGCTGGCAATAACCGAGGAAAACGAGCATTAGGGTTAGAGGGCGTCCAGAAATTTTTATGCATATTCAATAAGGAAGCGGCAAAATCACCACTGGCAAACGGAATGGCCCCCGTGCCGCTGTAGTAGTTATTGCGCATACCTACTCCCTGTCCAAATACGTTCAGATCGAAATTACCTACGGAGAGATTGATATTGATGCTGTACTCATAGCGAGGAAAATTATTTCCTATGAACGTACGATCGAAATTATCCACTTTGCCATCGGGCTTTCCATCGGGTCCGCTGATATCGGCATATTTAACATCACCAGGCTTGGTACCCACGGTAGGATTAGAACTCCAGGGAACACCAAATTGAACTGGAGAGGCCTTAACGTCGTTCGAATCCCTAAAATACCCCAAGGACTGATATCCGAAATAAGACCAAAGGGCTTGTCCGGGAGTAGCACGGATCGATCCACCATCCAAGAAAGGAACGCCAGGCAAACTCAATACCTTGTTACGAACATCGGAGATCATGGCCGTTACATCGAGCTTTACCTTATTGCTAAGTGATTTACGGTAGTTGGCACTAAATTCCCAACCCACGTTCTCCATAGAGCCGGCATTAATAAAAGGTGAATTCAAGCCAACATAGGTTGGAATCGGACGGCTCAACAGCATTTGATCGACCTTGCGCTCGTAATACTCAAAGGTCAGGGTCAGGTTATTTTTAACGGTCAGATCAAGACCGATATTAGCCTGACGGGATTCTTCCCATGTAATACCCGGATTCGGTGCATCCAACAAGGCATAGCCCAACGTATTTATATTATTGATATAAGTGTTGGTACCATTCAAGAAATTAGAAGAATAGCTAGAGGTTCCGAAATTAACTGCAAAGGGATAGATCTCCGGCAATGCTTGGTTACCGAGTACGCCCCAAGAACCTCTCAACTTACCAAAGGTGATTACGTCGGAGAGACCACTAAAGAAATTTTCCTTAGAGAAGATCCAGCCTGCAGAGGCCGAGGGAAAGAATCCCCATTGCTTATCGAGTGCTTGTGAAAAGCGAGAAGATCCATCGTATCGACCATTGACCTCTAAGAAATATT
Source organism: Sphingomonadales bacterium (assembly GCA_016872195.1). Lineage (GTDB taxonomy): Bacteria > Bacteroidota > Bacteroidia > Chitinophagales > Chitinophagaceae > JJ008. The sequence continues at coordinate 23,116 of VHAT01000007.1, forward strand.
TATCATCATAACTATAATTGAGACGGGCATAGAAACCTGCCAGTGCCGTTTCGTAAGCGCTACCGGCGTTATTAAGATTTCCACTACCCAGGTTTAGATATGGTTGATTGGGATTAAGAAAGCCAGTGCGCGAGGCAGAGATACCCGAGTAGGTAAATTCCTCGGTCTGTGCACCGCCCAATAACTTGATGGTATTGGCGCCAAAACGCTTGGTCCAAGTGGCCTGCGCCAAATAGGTAGTACGCACATTGGTAGAATATGATTCGCTCAAGCTGGTCGAACCAGGCCAAGGAGCAATTCGATCGTAGCCAAGCGTGGTGAGATTAGGCACATAGATATCGGCATTTTTGACAAAGGATTTTCCATTGGGGACCCAATGCTCACGAGCCCAATATCCTTCGACCTCCATATTATTGAATGGCTTATACAAGAAGCCAACCTTGGTTAGCATACTGTTGACTCTTGATACTGAGGTGCCAGCCGCTTCGGCCATGGCCAAAGGATTACGATTATTGGTTTGACCGGCCGTACCATACATGCCCGGACCATATTTACCACCGCCGATAGCCGGCAGACCAATGGCCTGACGAATGATAAACTCGGGAGAACCCGTAGAAGGAGCCGTGGTCTTACTATTATTAATATTCATTACCCCATTGATAGATAATTTATCATTGAGCTTAAAATCGGGATTAAAACGAATATCATAGCGCTGAAAACTATTATTTGGGATCAGGCCTTGTTGATTGAGATAGGTAACCGATGCAAAGATGTTCGAGTTTTCTCCGGCAGAATTGATCGTAACATTATGATTTTGCATCAGACCCGTATTGGTCAATAACAGATCGAGCCAGTCAGTATCGATCACATCCAGATTATTGGGCTTGGTTGTTTTATACTTATCGATCAGCGCCTGTGTAAACAAAAATGCATTGGGATTTCCAGTACGATTTTGTTCGGCCAGGTTGCTGAGCTCCATGTGCTCAATGGCCGTGGTACGCTGTGGAATGGCAGTCGCATCTTGCTTGCTTAAAAAAGCATTATAGGATACTTGCACCCCTTTCCCCTTGGCACGACGCGTCTTGACTAAGATAACACCATTGGCGGCACGCGCCCCGTAGATAGCGGTGGAGGCCGCATCTTTTAGTATGGTGATACTTTCGATCGCATTGGGATCAATGGCATCGAATCCGGATACCACCCCATCTACCATAATCAAAGGACTTTGCCCGGCATAGATAGAGCCAAGACCCCGAATGCGTATGGAAGCTCCATCCGCGCCAGGGCGACCCGACTGCTGCTGCACCGTTACGCCGGGAGCTAACCCCTGTAAAAGATTACTGGCGGTAGCCACTTGCCTGCGTGTCAGATCTTCTTGCTTCAGCGTTACAACAGAGCCCGTCAGTGTGGCCTTTCGCTGTTGACCATACCCTACCGCTACCACCTCCGATAAAGTGGCATTTACCGCTTCTAACTTTACGTTGAGGGTTCCGCCGGATACTTTTTGTTCTTGACTGACTAGCCCTACACTGCTAAATACCAGTGTTTCGCCCGCGGCAGCGGAGAGCGAATAGAGGCCCGTAGCGTTCGTGACCGTCCCGATAGACTTTCCCTTGATGGTCACAGAGATCCCCTCGAGCGGATTTCCATTAGCATCGGTTACTCTACCGGCAACTTTGGTTTGCTGTGCCTGTGCCAAGCCCATCAACAGGGTTAGCATCCAACACAGAATCGTTGCTTTTTTCATAATTAGGGTTTTGTTTTTTGTATAGGATTAAAGTAGAAAACTCCTTGATGATCGACAGCGTAAGTAGAAAACGGATCGAAGAGTGCATCGAGCAGCACGGCCAGTTCTCTACGGGTGATGGGACGCTGCAAACTAAAATCGCGTAAGCCCCAGTCTTTCCAATTGGTACGGGCCAGTTCACTGACCGTTTCCAACTCCCACAACGGTATAGTGCTCTTACTTCGCTGAGCGGCCACACGTCTAAGCTGATATACCCAATAGATGGATTGCTCGACCGTAAGCGGGGACGCCACCGCCCTACTCTCTCTCGCCGCAGCAGAAAGCATCTCAGCTGGTATCTGCTGCAAAAAATCTGTGCCCAACAAAGTGGAATCCGGATAAAACCAAGTTCGGTTTGCCCAGGCATTGGGTTGTCCTTTACCCCGCAACAATCCTGTAGCCCCTACTCGCTGAATAGATTTGAAGTGAGGATCGGCAGGATTGACATCGGCGTAGGGCATCAGATAAGCACCCCCATTGAGCAAAACGTTTTGAACACTACGCACGGGCACCCGTGCGGCGCTACGATCTTTTCGCTTGGCGGCCAGCGCGGCCAAGGTACCCGCGGCTTGCCCGATCAATAGCACGCAGGGCTGTAGTCGAGTTGTGCCATTTACGACATTACTAACGCTGATCGATTTTTCAGCAACGATCAATCCCCTGGTGGAGGCGGGGATCAATGCGCCGAGTGGAACATTGTAAGAAGGAATTGGATAAAATCCCAAATGCTGCGGAGCCGCCGGATTTTTCCGATGATGATGATCGATAGGATAATCTCCTACTGCTACCCCGGTTCTGTATAGGGGCGCATTACTATTGAAGGGATCACTGATATGCTGAATCTGAAAACGGACCAAGCCTGCAACTCTTCGAGACTCCCGATGATAGGGAATCAGGGCCAATCGATCGGATGTAGGAAATTCATCCGCTGCCAGTCCCAACTGACGATAACCCAACTGATGTTGTATAAAGTAAATGAACCGCAGTGTTTGCTGCTTGGCCTTTTGCAATTCTCGCTCGCGGGCCAACGGATCTAACCCAATTAGATTAAGATAAATATCATTGCCATATCCCGGCCAATTGATCAGGTATTTTTGTCCGGGCAACTTGGCATAGGTCATCATCTTAGCACAATCGACATTCGGCGCGATCCTGGACCTATCGTTATAAAAATCCAAACAACAACCGTCAAACTCCAGGGGATCATACCCAGCTGGTCTCAACAGGGTGCAATCTGCTCCCTTTCCATAATCCTTAAGGATCGCCACATAGGTCAAGTCTTGAATAATATCAGAAGAGATGGGCACTTGCACATTTTCGCCCGTGGACGAACTGGCCTCCATTCCCACAGAGAAAGGAACACCCGCAGCGGCTAGTACATCACCTAATTCAGTTGCATCGATCAACTGCCGGGCGCGGATCACAATAGTATCACCAGTGGTCAGATCTACAAACTGAGCTCCCCGCAATTGAGTCTGCTTTTTGATGGGCGCTACGAATCGCAGATTATAGCGTATACTGAGATGCTGCTCCGAGCGAGCCATCGACTTGAAAATACTATCGGCGATATGCGGCTCGAAATGAGTATTGCTTACCCAGCCGGTAGCCACGCGCTGAGGACCCCCATAATGTTGGTAGAGGCGCTCCCTAAATTCGCCCCAAATACCAGAGGGGAGTAAATGATTTCCATCGGTGGCCGATACGCCGGCAGCACTAAGCATACCGCCCAGCCAAGTAGTTTCCTCAACGATGATAGTGCTGACGCCCATACGCGCCGATTGAATACCAGCCGCCACACCCGAAGTGCCACCGCCGATCACCAACACATCGGTATTGATAGATGTACTGCTCTTGCTGTTGGCATTGATCTGCGCCAGCCCCAGCAACGGGGCCAGTAAGAATAATCCAATAAATTTTTGAGCGAGGACCATCCCCTTTTACTTTATATAGATGATAACGTTTTCGATACTTGATAAAGAGAACGTGGGATATGAAAACAACCTTTCCATTTTCCTCCTTTCAAAGGCAACAACACTTCTCCGCGCCGATTCAAATAACCGAACCACTCCCCACATTGGGGATCCTTGAAATGACGCCAGGTATAATCGTGGATCTTTTCGAACCAGCTTTCACATAGGGGATCACGCGTCAGTTTATAGGCCTTGGCGAGCGCGACCAACGACTCTACATGTACCCACCAGAGCTTTTGATCCCATTCCAATTGCTGTGTGGGATCTCCCTGGCAATCCAAAAAATAAAAGATGCCGCCATACTCCTGATCCCAACCGGTCTCTAACATGCGCAACATGATATCTTTTGCGCGATGGATAAGTGAATTGTCCTGCAAGCGAACGGCCAGATCCATAATAAACCACATGGCTTCGATCGCATGGCCCGGATTGAGCAAGCGTCCCTCAAAACTGTCGCAAAAACTTCCATCCTCGTAAACATTCTCCAGTATAAGTCCGCGGTCGGGCTGATAGAAAACCTCCATCACCTCGTGGATCACCTCGGGAATCAAGGCATCAACACGCTGCGACCCAATAACTGGCTCCAGTTCCAAGGCCAGGTTGCAGAGGATCATGGGTAAACTAAAATTCTTAAGCGGCCGCGTGCCGGCAACGTTCTTATTATAGACACCCTTCCAATTATGCCTTCTCTTAAGAATGTTCTCGAAGGTGTCGGTAGCTATTTTTTTGTAGCGGTCCTGAGGGTGGGCCCTATCCAGTGCTGCAAAGCCCATGGTCGCAAAACAATCACTAAAGATATTATAGGGCTGCACCAGCGGACGCCCGTCTTGCGTTAACGAGAAATACCAATTACCCTGCGCATCCCTTCCAAATTTTTCCATAAACTCGGCCCCATGCAACGCCATGGCCAACCACTCCGGTCTGGGCTCTACTGTAGAGTACATAGAACTGAAAGTCCATACTTGTCGTCCTTGTAACCACATGAACTTATCCGTATCATAAACCTTGCCCTCGCGATCGAGACAAGTAAAGTACCCACCGTGCTTTTCGTCTTTGCTATAGCGCAACCAGAAAGGCAAAATATTATTGGTCAGTTCTGCCAGGTATAGATCGGCATAACGACCAATAGAGATCGTCTCCTTGTGCAGGGTTTGTTGGGCTAGCATTCGTTGAACCGTCGGTTTTTAAGTAAAGGATTGCAGTTCAGGGTTAAATATCATAAAAAATATTACTCCCAACCAAAATCTTAATAAATTTTTTTATTTAGTTTATCCCCATTCGTATCTTTTCAAAGATTGAGTTATATTAGGATCTGATATTCATATAGTAATGAAAAAAACGGGCCACCCACCCAAGCACCGGATCTTCGAGTTGTTCAGTGATGAAAATGCCTCGGGAGTCGCTTACAAGAATAAGTTCCTGAAAAGGAGTATCCTGAGCCATCTTGACCAACATGGCGATTTCACTATCACCGAACTCAGCCGAGAACTCAACACCAGTGTGCCCAAAATAACCAGTCTGGTCAATGAGCTGATAGAAGACAAATTGATTCGCGACAATGGAAAATTTGATTCTACAGGAGGAAGAAAGGCCAGCATCTATGGGCTCGTTGCCGATGCCTGCTTCTTTATTGGTGTTGATGTTAAACGCTATTACATCAACTTGGGATTACTGAATTTCAGAAAACACCTTGTCAATCTGAAAGAGAAGATCCCCTATCGACTGGAAAACACGCAAGAATCCTTTCATCAACTACTCGAACTGATACGGCAGTACCTTCAGGAACTCAATATTCCCAAGAATAAGATCCTGGGCATGGGCATTAACCTCTCCGGACGTATCAACCAGACCAGCGGTTACAGCTACAGCTACTTTCATTTTCAAGAAGAACCCTTGGCAGAGACGATACAACGCGCGTTTGGCATTCCTACTTTCTTAGAGAATGACTCCAGGGCCATGGCTTACGGAGAATTTTGTAATGGCGAGGTGGCAGGCGCCCGACATGTACTATTCGTGAATGTAGACTACGGAATTGGGTTGGGCATATTGGTGAATGGAAAATTATATTATGGAAAGTCCGGGTTTAGCGGAGAGTTCGGACATATCCCTTTTTTTGAGAATGAGATTCTTTGCCATTGTGGAAAAAAAGGATGTCTGGAAACAGAGGCCTCCGGTCAATCGCTACTCAGAAAGTTTAGAGAAAAGATCAAACAAGGATCTACCTCTTCTGCCATGAAAAAAAAGAAGGACCCCTCTGAAATTACATTGCTCGACATTATGGCTGCTGCCCACCAAGAAGATATGCTTTGCATCGAAATGCTGGCCGACTTGGGAGAGAAGATCGGAAAGGGCCTAGCCATGCTCATCAATGTTTTCAATCCTGAATTACTCATCTTGGGCGGAACCTTGTCCGAGACGGGAGACTATCTTCGTCTTCCTGTCAAAAGTGCCATCAATAAATACTCGCTGAGTCTAGTCAACAGCGATACTCAACTTCGTATCTCTCGGCTGGGAGAAAAAGCAGGTGTGGTAGGTGCCTGTCTGATCGCACGAGATAAAGTGCTTTCCCTTTGATGCCAAGCAACATCTTTTCTATTAACATTTGTTGATAAGTATTGATTGGTTTTTCTGTAAACGAGTATTAATATTGGTTGGAAGCCTTCGCTTCGTATCCAAAATGCTCACAAAAAAGATAAACCTTGACTGACACCATCATCAACCTCGAAACCGTCAATCCAATCGAATTCTTTGGAGTTAACAACGGAAAACTAGACCTCTTAAAAAAGAAATTCCCACTGCTTAAGATCCTCTCTCGCGGCACCCAACTCAAACTCAGCGGTGCTCCCGAACAGATCGATTCTGCCAAAGAGAAGATCTCGCTGATCGTTTCGTACCTGGAGCGCAATGGCCACATGAGCCAACAATACTTTGAGCAGGTACTGGGAGGAGATGATCAAGAAGTGATCGACCACTTTCAGGAAAAAAATCCGGCCGAAGTGTTGGTATTCGGCCCCAATGGAAAATCGGTCCGAGCTCGTACCGCCAATCAGAAAAAATTGGTACAAGAAGCTGAGCAAAATGATATTGTCTTTGCCATTGGCCCGGCCGGAACGGGAAAAACGTATACGGCAGTGGCGCTGGCCGTTAGAGCCTTAAAAAATAAACAAGTTAAAAAGATCATACTGACCAGACCCGCTGTAGAGGCTGGGGAGAGTCTTGGTTTTTTACCCGGCGACCTGAAAGAAAAGATCGATCCCTACCTGCGCCCCCTCTACGATGCGCTGGATGATATGATACCGGCCGATAAATTGGGCTATTACATGACTACCCGTGCGATCGAAATCGCCCCCCTTGCTTACATGCGGGGACGTACGCTCGACAATGCATTCATCATACTCGACGAAGCCCAAAATGCAACAGACCTTCAACTTAAGATGTTCTTGACCCGGATCGGGGCCAATGCCAAGGCCATCATTACCGGTGATATGACGCAGGTTGACCTGCCACGCAACCAGCGTAGTGGCTTGCAAACTGCCGTGCGTATCCTAAAAAATATAGACGGTATCGGCCATATTGAACTAGACGAAGAAGATGTGGTTCGACACCGATTGGTCAAGCAGATATTAAGGGCTTATAACCAAGAACACGAAAAGGAGCAGCCCTCCTCAATGCGTTCCTGAGTCCAGGTCGCTTTAGTAAAAGTCATCACACTGCAAGCGATCCTACTGCAGGTGGTCATACTGCAGGCCGAGATACTGCAGGTCGCCCTATTAAAGGCCAACTACTCACAGGTGGGCTATTGCAATTCTTTGTAAATTGCTGCATGCATAAAAGTCTTTTCCTGATACTCCTTTGCTTACTCTTGGCCCTTGTTGGCTGCCAACCTGCCTCCACCTTGCCTCAACAGGCCGAAAACGAATTGGATGCTGCCCGCCTTTTTATTCGTTTGGCGCTCGATGGAAAATTTGATGAAGCCAAGGGATTTATGCTACAAGATTCTGTCAATAACAGCTACCTTGATATTACCGCGCAACTCTATCAGAAAATAGCAGCGGTTGAAAAAGAAGAATATAAAGCGTCTACGATTGTGATCCATCAATCGACTTCCATTAACGACTCCCTCGCCATTGTTATTTTTTCTAATTCCTTTAAAAATGACCACGACACCTTGCGGGTGGTAAAGACCAAGGATGCCTGGTTGGTAGACCTAAAATATCTTTACGAACACGAACAACCATGATACGCTTGATCTTTGTAGTTGCCTTGGGAGGAGCAGCAGGTTCGGTGCTACGATTTTTAATTCAACGGTCCCTGAATCCTGCGATGCTCAACACATTTCCACTAGGCACTTGGCTGGTCAACCTGTTGGGATCTTTGCTGGTAGGCATATTATGGGGAATCAGTGAAAAATTTGATACCTTTTCGGAAGAGAGCAAGCTTCTACTACTAACCGGTATTTGTGGTGGCCTCACTACTCTTTCGGCTTTAAGCCAAGAGAGCATTCTCCTCTTGAAAGACCAGAAGTATTCCATCTTCTTAGTCTATTTTTTTACTACCCTACTCGGCTCACTGGCCGCTACCTGGGGTGGCTATAAACTAATCGTCTCCTGACCCATTCTGTTTTCGTCAAATCTCCTCCCACACTTCGCGAGCAAATTTCTCTAACGAAGGATCCCGAGCACCCATCAGTAATAATACGCAGGGATCTGATAGATGGGCTCGAAGTTGAGAGACTAATTGGCGACGGTCGGAAACAAAGAAAGCCGCTACCCCCCGTTGCTGCAGGTCAGCGATCAGGTCCGCTGCAGAGATGTCCTTAACCGCTGCTCCTCCTGCATAATAGATCTCACTCATCCAGATCTCATCGGTTGGTCGAAGCGCATTTGCCAACTCCTGAACAAAATCAGTACGCAAAAAACGAGTGGGCTTAAACCCATGTGGTTGAAACCAGGCTATTACTTTTGGTGCCACGGGTTGACAGGCCCTAATGGCAGCGGCACATTTGACCGGATTGTGCGCATAGTCATCGATCAACCATATCCCCTGCTTTTGCCCCAAGACTTGATGACGTCGATAAATGCCCTTGTAATTTGATAAAGTGTCTACAGCCACCGCGAGTGGAACACCCACCTGATGAGCAACTGCCATGGCTGCCAATGCATTTTCCATATTGTGTTGTCCGATCTGCTGCAGAGAAACCTTTTCTCCATTCACCCAAAACTGAATGGTCATTCCGTCTTGTTGAAAGCCCTCGGCACAGTAGCCAACTGCTTCATTTTTCCCGACCGCAAAATCATGCGCCGGATCTACGGAGAGAGAAGCGGCCAAGGGATGCGTTCGATTGACCATAAAATGATGGCAATGCTCCTTGAATGTTTTGAACAGCGTCAAGAGGGTATCCGTCTCATCGTGATCTTTATCGATATTTAGCAATACTCCGGTGTGAGGATGATACTGCACAATGGAGCCATCGCTTTCGTCGGCTTCAATAACAAGCCAATCTCCCTTTCCCGCCACGGCATTGCCGATCTTTCCCTTTTCGATCAGTCGAACCAAACCTGCCCCACTAATAATACCGGGCTCATACCCTGCCTGATCAAGAATGTCAAAAAGCATGGCGCTGGTAGTACTCTTGCCGCTGGTCCCTGCAATGGCGATCGTTTTTTTACTGGAGGCGATCAATGATAAAAGTGTAGCACGGTGCAGAATGGGAATACCCAGTGCCTTTGCTTGCTGCACTTCTATAACAGTATCTTCTATCGCGGTCGATACGATCACAACATCAAAATCGCTGGTAAGTGACGAGCCGTCTTGATCGAAACAACGTATCCCCTCTGCAACTAATTTGGCCTGCACTTCATTTTGCTGACCGAAGATGAATTGTCTGTCGCTACCGGCTACCTGCATACCGATACCCTGTAAATATTGCGCTAAGGCGCTCATGCCGGTACCGGCAATACCAATAAAATAGGGAGCAGAAAAATCCTGTAGTGAACGTATCATAAAACAAAGAAACAAAATAATAATTGGTGACGCACCTAAATACCATTACCTTTGCCCCGTTATTTTGAGTCAACTGACTGTCCGTAACTGAACGATTCGTACTACTGCTAAGCCTCTGGTCACCACTAGTTAGTCTTCTTTACTCTTCCGTTGTCCTCAAGTTTTTTTAATGCTTAATTTTTTTGCATGAACATTTATGTTTCAAATCTCCCCTTCGCCGTAACGGACGAAGACCTCAAGAGCTATTTTGCCGACTATGGCGAGGTGAGCTCTGCCAAGATCATCATGGACAAGTACACGAACCGCAGCAAAGGCTTCGGATTTGTGGAAATGACCGATGATGCTGCCGCCCAAAAGGCCATCGGCGAACTCGATGGCGCAACGGTAGAGGGACGTGCCATTCGCGTGGCCGTTGCCAAACCCCGTGAAGAAAGACCTGCTCGTTCTGCTAACTATTCTAATAGTCGCTGGTAACTTATCCTGTCTTTTTACTACAAAAGCCCTTTTGATCACTCAAAGGGGCTTTTTTTTAATAAAAAACCGCCAAGGTGGCGGTCTGTATAATGTGCTAAAAAAAGTATGTACTCTTTTTCGGTCAGGCTCTTTGCTTTTGCTTGGTTACACTCTTAGAAGGAACCGCCTTTACCGCAGAACGAGCGGGCGCTTTTTTTACGGCCGACTTGGATTTAGTTTTCTTTAAAGCAGATTGAATAGCGGCACTCAGATTGGCGAACGTGGGCTTACCGGTAAAGGGCACATCATTGATAAAAAACGCAGGAAGATCTTTTACCCCGCGGTTCAATCCTTCTTTAAGGTCATCTTGTACTTGCCAACCATAGACCCCATTGACCAGATCGTCCAGGAATTTTTTGTTTTTCACCCCGGCTTCCTTGCTGTGCAATTTTAGACTGGTGGTACCCAGATTTCTACGATTACTAAAAAGGACATTGTGCATTTCCCAAAACTTTCCTTCTTGTGCGGCGGCAACGGCCGACTCACTGGCCTTGAGACTTCGCTGATGGATCAGCGTTAAAGGGAAATGTCTGAATTGAAATTTTATTTTACCCTCGAATTCTTCCAATAATTGCTTTACGATCTCATTGACCTTGGCACATTCCTCACTCTCATATTCGCCAAATTCCATCAAGGTTACGGGAGCATCCTTTTTTCCTACGAAGATTTCGCGGGGACCTATAATAATTACATCATCCTTTTTGAAAGCCATCTTGTTTTGTTTTGCCAGCTGAAAAGCCGGACCTTAAATAATAACAACTGTTAGTGTAATGGGTTGAGCATTTGCACCGATCTTTTTTGCAACCCGCTTCGGCTAAAGGTAGGGGGTTTTTATCCCCCTTTACCACCGCTTGTCATATATTTAACATTTTACTTTAATTAAATTGATTTTCAACAGATTATATAGATTACTTTATTTTTCTGTCTACTCCTTTTTACAGTATAATCGCTTAACATCCAACAAAAGAGGCCAATCAAACCCCTTCAAGATAAGAGACCTAAGGAAGCAGTCCAATGACCTTGGTCACCCCGTTTCGGAAGACGACCATGTTGTCAAAAACGTCCACCAAGACCGGAGCGGACTTATCGATCTCCCCGGCCAATATCTTTTTGGTAAGGGGGTTAACGATCTCTTTTTGGATCAGTCGCTTCAGCGGCCGGGCACCAAATTGCGGATCGAATCCTTGAGCGGCCAGATAACCCAAGGCATAATCACTGAAGTCGATCGCAATGCCCGAAGACTGCAACAGGGCACGTAGGGCATTGAGTTGTATCCGCACAATGCCCATGACCTCTTTGCGCAACAAGGGATTGAACATGATGATCTCATCGATCCTATTGAGCAACTCCGGTCTAATGGTTTGTCGCAAAAGCATCATCACCTCCTCTTTTGCCCGCTGGGTCGCTTCTTCTACTTGCCGTTCTTCTCGCACCGATTCAAAGGCCTCCATGATCAAGTGGCTGCCAATATTCGAGGTCATGATGATGATGGTGTTTCTAAAATTGACCAGCCTTCCTTTGCTGTCGGTCAGTCTACCATCATCGAGCACCTGTAATAAAATATTCCACACATCGGGATGCGCTTTCTCTATCTCATCGAGCAAGACCACACTGTACGGCTTACGTCGTACGGCTTCGGTCAGCTGGCCTCCCTCTTCGTACCCAACGTAACCGGGAGGAGCACCCACTAACCGACTCACCGCATGTTTCTCTTGGTATTCGCTCATGTCGATCCGGGTAAGCAGGCTCTCATCATCGAATAACAATTCGGCCAATGCCTTGGCCAATTCCGTTTTTCCGACCCCCGTGGTGCCTAGAAAAACAAAAGAACCGATCGGCTTTTTAGGATCTTGCAAACCGGCACGGCTGCGACGGATCGCATCGGCAACTGCGGTAATGGCCTCATCTTGTCCCACCACCCGCTGGTGTAACTGATCCTCTAAATGCAACAAGCGATCTTTCTCGGATTGCATCATGCGACTTACGGGGATACCCGTTGCTTTGGCCACTGTTTCGGCAATATCCTCTGCATCGACCTCTTCCTTTAATAACCGCTTTTCGGCCGTTTGACTAAGCTGTTCGCTGAGGGAGTTGATCTGCTTCTCTTGCTCTTTAATTTTGCCATAACGAATCTCGGCTACGCGTCCATAATCACCCTCGCGTTCGGCCCGCTCGGCCTCTTGTCGAAGTTGTTCGATCGTTGACTTGGCCCTTTGCAACTGATCGACCAATTCTTTCTCTTCGCTCCACTTGGCTTTGAGGGTATCGCGCTGTACGGCCAAATTGGCCAACTCGGTACTCAACTCCTTTAACTTAAGCTCGTCGTTCTCTCTTTTGATCGCCTCCCGCTCGATCTCAAGTTGTCGTATTTGTCTTTCCAGGGTATCTAGCTCTTCGGGCATCGAGTTCATTTCAAGTCGCAGCTTGGCCGCACTTTCATCGATCAGGTCGATGGCCTTATCGGGCAAGAATCGATCGGCAATATAGCGGTGCGATAACTCCACTGCAGCAATAATGGCTTCATCCTTTATGCGAACATGATGATGCGTCTCATAGCGATCTTTCAATCCTCTTAAGATCGAGATAGCGTCTTCGGGAGAAGGTTCTTCGATCAGCACTTTTTGGAAGCGTCTTTCGAGCGCCTTGTCCTTTTCAAAATACTTTTGATATTCAGTAAGCGTGGTGGCTCCTACTGCACGCAATTCTCCCCGCGCGAGGGCGGGCTTTAAAATATTGGCAGCATCCATGGCCCCCTCACCACCTCCGGCCCCCACCAGGGTATGGATTTCGTCGATAAATAGAATGATACTCCCATCGGAGGTCCCTACTTCTTTTACGACCGCTTTGAGTCGCTCTTCGAATTCTCCCTTGTATTTAGCACCGGCGATCAACTGGCCCATGTCCAGTGCATAGATCAGTTTTGATTTGAGATTATCAGGTACATCTCCATTGACAATTCGATGGGCGATACCTTCTGCGATAGCGGTCTTACCCACTCCGGGCTCTCCTACTAAGATCGGGTTGTTCTTGGTGCGACGAGATAGAATATGCAAGGTTCTTCTGATCTCCTCATCGCGCCCGATGACCGGATCAAGCTTGCCCTGGCGAGCTTCCTCATTCAGATTACGGGCATATTTCTCCAGCGCCTGATAAGACTGGCTTTGCGTGGCGGAGGTAATTTTATCCCCCTTACGAAGCGATTTAATAGCGGCTATCAAACCCTGCTCCGTGAGTCCCGCGTTACGAAGTAATTTGCCTGCGTCATCATTTCCTTGTACCAAGGCCAATAGTAGATGCTCAGGAGTGATAAACTCATCTTGAAATTGCTTTAGCACGGCACCCGCTCTTAATACGACGTTATTTCCATCTCGACTGATTTGTTGAGCCGGCTCTCCTTCGGTTCGTGGAAGTGCAGTAAGCAGATCTTGTAATTTGGGCTGCAGTAAATTGATGGTCACGTTATTCTTTTTGAGCAAATAGTCGATCGGCGAATCGGTTTGCTCCAATAACGCCTTTAACAAGTGGGCGGTCTCTATAGAAACATTACGGGCATTGAATGCCAATTGTTGTGCTTGCTGAATAGCTTCAGCCGCCTTGATGGTAAAATTGGAAAGGTTCATACTATGAGGATAGTTTTTTAGTTTGTACTTTTATCCAGCTCCTAAGCGGACAATAATTACTTCTCAAAAATCATTCAGCAAATGCGAATGTGTTCAAAGACCGAAAGTTTGTCATTTTTTGGTGGCTTTCCCTGCACGAACGTCATATCCGGAATGATATTTCTGCTAATGTTGCAGTATTCTCTCCTTGCACAGGCCCAGGCGGACTGGACCGCCGTAAAATCCAAGATGGGGGCCAATACAAAAGAACTGGAAGGTGATTTTATTTTTATGTTAGCCACAAAGGACAGCATGCTTTTACAGATGGAGGGACAAACCTTTACTGCCAAATCACAGACCCCCCTCTTGTTGAGCAGCCAGTGGCTTACCGCTGCCCTGCTCTTTAAGCTGGCAGATGAGGGCAAGCTCTCTATCGATGACCCGATACAAAAATATCTTCCGGCCTTTGGCCAATACTTCAAAGGATACATTACCATCCGTCACTGCCTTAGTCAAATGACAGGGATCGAACCAAAAGAGTCGCTGCGGATAATGGCCCCGCGAAAAAAATATAACTCACTCGAAGAAGAGGTCAACGACCTGATGAAACTTACCATCAGGAATAAGCCGGGAAAAGAGTGTTGGTTCAGTCCGGCAGTCGGCATCAATATTGCCGGTCGGGTAGCCGAAGTGGTCACCAAGAAAAAATTCGATGTTCTGATCAAATCCAAATTACTCACCCCCCTGGGCATGCGTCGCACCAGCTTTACCGACCTTAGCGGGGCGGCGATCGATCCATCTTCAGGAGCCCAAACAACGGCAGAAGACTACCTGAAGTTTCTACGCATGTTGCTCAATAAAGGGAAACTTAATCAAGACATAATACTAAGCGAAACGGCCATCAATGACTTACTGACCATACAAGCCCCTTTTTCTAAGGTGGCCTATTCTCCGCTAAAAGGGCAGGCTTTCGGTTATGCCCATGGTGCTTGGGTTAGCAGTCTGCAAGATGGTCAGACGCTCTCCCTTGCCGCTCCCGGTATGCAAGGATCTTGGTCGCAGATAGACTTGTGCAGGGGCTATATCTATCTTGTTTTTCCAAAGAACAAATTAAAGGACCATAAAGCCGAACTCCATGCGGAAATGATCGATCTGATCAACCGTCAGTTTGCAACTAACTGCCATTAAAAAACTCGATTGCCCCTACCCATTGACCATAGCAGACTGATCAAAGAAAAAGCGCATCGACTTGGCTTTTCATACTGTGGTATCGCCAAAGCCATGCCACTAAACGAAGACGCCCGACGCCTCGAGAACTGGCTCAAGCAGGGATATCATGGCAAGATGAAATACATGGAAAATCATTTTGACCTGCGTATCGATCCTACTAAACTGGTACCCGGGGCGCGCTCGGTAATAACCCTCTTGATGAATTATTTTCCGGAGAATTCTCAGCAAGAGCACGCCCCCAAGATCGCTTCCTATGCCTGGGGAAAAGATTATCATGCGGTACTAAAGTCTAAACTGAAGCAACTTCTTGCGGAACTGCAAGAGGAGATCGGCGCGATCACTGGACGCGGATTTGTCGACTCGGCGCCGGTATTGGAAAGAACCTGGGCCCAACGCAGTGGATTAGGGTGGATTGGAAAAAACGGAAACCTAATCAATAAAAATAGTGGATCCTTTTACTTTATTGCCACGCTGATCACCGACCTGCCCCTAGGCTATGACGATCCCTTTGCCAAAGATTTTTGCGGAACCTGTACCCGCTGCATCGATGCCTGCCCTACCGATGCGATCTTACCCGATAAGACCATTGCTGCCGATCAATGCATTTCGTATTATACCATCGAGTTAAAGGATGCGTTAATCCCTAAAGAAGCAAGCGGAAAAATGGAAGGATGGATGTTCGGATGTGACACCTGCCAGACCGTTTGCCCCTGGAACCGCTTTAGCACACCACATGAAGAAGCTGCTTTTTCTCCTTTGGCGGAGATCTTGAACTTAAGCACCCGCGAATGGATGAACATGACAGAGGATCAGTTTACAAAACTATTCAAGGATTCCCCGCTAAAGCGACCAGGCTACAAGGGTATTATCCGCAATATTCAATTTATATCCGTGCCAGATTGAGCTTGCTGCTGTAACTGCTTTAAGCCCTGTTCCATGATCAGACCAAATTTATTTTCGAGCAGGAGACTCGAAAACCGCTCCCAAGGATACCAGTCGAACTGAAAATTCATATACCACTGTACGGTAACGGGACCCTCCAAGGCTTGGCCCACCAGTCGAAACCCCATATCGCCATCGACAGCTGCAGATTGCAACCCATGTATTTCGACGGTGGTATCCGTAATGGCGCGGATTGACAATAGATTCCCATTAGGGGTCTTGATACCGATCGCTCTTCCCTCTTTGACAACGAGTGGTAAACTATCCGCGCCGGGAAACCAGAACTTCCAACGGCTTGGATCGGACAGCAAGGCATGAATCGTGGCACGTGATGCCTGTATATCGACCGCCCTAGAGATAGTGACCTGCTTTGGCAAGAATAATCCGATTCCAGTAAGCAGCACAAACAAGAACAACACACTCAATAAAAAAAATCGTATAGCACGCATGGCAGATCAATATTATTCCCAACGAAGCAATCTCGACAAAATAAAATAGACAAGGAGTACCCAGATAGACAAGATCGCAAATTCCTTTCCGCAATCGAGCCAACCCAAACCCTCGAACGATATTTTACGAATGGCATCGTTGAATTGCTTAAGCGGTAAGATCTCACAGACCTGTTGCAGCCAGACCGGAAACACCTCTACAGAAAAAAAAGTACCTGATAGCAACATCTGGGGTAAAGCAAATAAATTGATCAGCAATGGAATGGTAGCATCTGTCTTGGCGATACTGCTGAAAATGAGCCCTACCCCCATTAATAGTAATAACATGACAACCGTAAAGGAGATGATCTGCACTACACTCAACCATCCATTCTGTAATGTAAAATCGAGCACCCAATGCCCAAAGAGCAGCAACACCACTACGCTCAATAACTGAAAAGAGATACGACCGATACCGATACCGATCAATATATTGATCCGATGCACAGGCGTGGCAAAAAAACGTTTGAGAACACCCTGCTCTCGCAAACCGTAAAAAGTAAAGGCTATACCAAAGAGCGTAGAAAAAAGGATCGAGAAACCCAGTTGCCCCGGCAATACAAAATCGATAGGAAGATACTTTCTAACCTCTCGGATGACCGGGGGCTCTATCGAAACTGGACTGTCAGGTACGGTAGCGGCCAACTGTTTTAACCGGGTATAATCGAGTATGTACAAAAAGGGCTCGATCTTGGGACCACTGGCCGTTGTGGAGAAAAAACGAACTTTTACGGATGCTGTGGCAGCTGTGTTAGTCGGTGCTGACTCGATCAATAAGGTACCCGTCAACTTTCCTTTGAGTAGTTCTTTTCCCAATTGGGCGCTATCGGTAAAATGCACCCACTGGATCTGGGGATGTTGGCGGAGGGAACGATAGAATACCGAAGAGGTATCAGAGCCTGGGAGCAAGGCAATTTTATAAGAAGAGCTTCCGCCCGTTCCAAAAGCCGAGAAGATCAATACAAAAACAATTGGAAAGATGATACTAAAAACAATAGCGATAGGATTGGCAAAAATAGCCCTGAACCCAGCCCGGATCATGGCTTGTAAAGCGGTCCATTGACTATAGTCGGGAGGTACGGAGGAGGCCATAACGACAAATGTATTTTAATTTTATCATCTTTGGGCTCTATGGCCATGGCCTACCTACTTACTGGAGCTAATTTGGGCGATCGAAAAAAACAATTGGAAATAGCGGCCTCGCTTATTCAAGAGTGGGCGGGTTCTATCACCCTTAGCTCGGGCTGCTACGAAACTGCCCCATGGGGCAAGACCGATCAACCCGCCTTTCTAAACCAAGCGCTTTGCATTTGCACAACCCTCTCGCCACACCAATTGCTAAATACCCTGCTGCAGATCGAACAACAAGCCGGCCGAGTGCGCAGTGAGAAATATGGCCCCCGTCTTCTTGACATCGACATTTTGCTCTATGATCAGCTTGTACTGCAAGAGAAAGACCTGATCATACCGCATCCTGCTCTTCCTGCTAGAAGATTTGCCCTGCTTCCGCTTGCCGAAATTGCCCCTACTCAATGGCATCCCACAGAACAATGCAGCATCAGCGCGTTGCTGCAAAGATGTTCCGATGCAGGAGCGGTCGTCAAGGTCAGCTGATTTTTCCACAAAACCGATGGCTACCCGGTAAGGGGAACGATTTGAATTATCTTGCAGCCTTACCCATGCAGTACCAGTTTATTACCATCGAGGGCAATATCGGCGCCGGAAAAACTACCCTGGCCCAGCTATTGAGCCGTCACTTTAAATCGAGGCTCATTTTAGAGGAGTTTGCCGATAACCCCTTTTTGCCAAAGTTTTATGAGAACCCTGGCCAATTTGCTTTTCCGGTCGAATTATTTTTTATGGCCGAACGCTTCAAGCAACTCAAGGAACTATTGCTCCAACAAGATCTGTTCAAAGAGCTGACCATCTCGGACTACCTCTTTACCAAATGCCTCTTATTTGCC
This sequence comes from Sphingomonadales bacterium, assembly GCA_016872195.1. Taxonomy (GTDB): domain Bacteria; phylum Bacteroidota; class Bacteroidia; order Chitinophagales; family Chitinophagaceae; genus JJ008. The sequence goes on from VHAT01000007.1 coordinate 41,611, forward strand.
AAAGTAACCCTGCCCGAAGATGAGTTCAGACTTTATCAACGCTTGTTCGATATCATCCATCAACAGCTATTGCAACCCGATCTACTGATCTATTTACAAGCCCCTGTCTCAAAACTGCAACAGAATATTCGCCAACGAAATCGCCCTTACGAGCAAAATATTCCCGACCAGTACCTCGAACAGTTACAGGAGACCTACGGCAGCTACATTCGGCAACAACCGGTACGCACACTCATCGTAGATGTAGCACAAGCCGATTTTTTGAATAATGATCGTCACCTGCAAACGCTAATTGAGGCGGTAGAGCAAGAGTACCCTGTAGGCTTACATCATATACAACTATCATGAGCGCTACACCCCATAAAAACCCTTTTTTCAAAGAGATCATCAATAAAGAGTTCACCCTCTTTATTGTAGCGCGTATTCTTTTTATAGCCGGATTACGAATGACTCCGGTTTTACTAGGATGGCGACTCTATGAGATCACCGGCAGTAAACTGGCACTGGGCATGTTGGGACTCTCCGAGGTAATCCCGGCCATTGCCCTTGCACTACCCGCTGGCGTGCGTGTCGATAAGAGCAATAAACAACGACTACTGACGATCTGTATGTCCCTTTATTTACTGCTGATGATTGGTCTGGCCCTTGTTACTTCTGATTGGATGCGTGCCCACTACTCTACTCGATTAATCGAATGGAGCATCTACGGCATTATGGCGGCTACCGGTGCCGTTCGGGCTTACTCTGGTGCTGGATTCAATGCTTTTTTAGCCCAACTGGTACCCTCCGACGTATTAGTGAAAGCAGCCTCCATCAATAGCATGATCTGGCTGCTGGCCGCTGTAGCGGGACCCGCCTTGGCCGGACTGTTGATGGGATACACTAACATCACGATTGCCTTTATCCCGGTACTGGTCTTGAATTTGATCGCTGTGCTTCTTTTTATGCAGATCACTCCCAAACCCATCAGTTGGCAAGGTGGCTCGCGCACCTGGGAGGGTGTGCTGGAAGGGGTTCGCTTTGTATGGAGACAAAAGGCCCTGTTAGGCGCCATGAGTCTGGACATGTTCGCTGTTCTTTTCGGTGGGGCCGTGGCCCTCTTACCGGCCTTTGCTACCGATATCCTCCACGTAGGACCACAGGGATTGGGTTGGTTGGTAGCGGCGACCTACTTAGGAAATTTTATTGCGATCGCCTGGCTAACCCGTTACCCATTGCAAAAAAAACAAGGTAAAAAGTTATTGATTTGCATTGGCGGCTTTGGCGTTTGCATTTTGTTATTTGCTATCTCTACTCAATTCTGGCTAAGCTTTATGGCACTCCTTGTATCGGGACTATTCGATGGTGTCAGTGTGATCATCCGGGGTACCGTGGTACAACTGTTTGTACCGGATGATATGCGAGGCAGGGTCTCGGCCGTTAACTCCATGTTCATTAATTCATCGAACGAACTCGGACAGTTCGAGAGCGGGGTCGCCGCTGCCGGCCTGGGACTGGTTCCCTCTGTTATTTTTGGAGGTTGTATGACCTTGATGATAACCGTAGTGACCTGGTTCAAAGCGCCCACCCTTCGAAAATTCGAATACTGATGGGCAGCAGTCAGCGCCCAGGGATCGTTTGCATCAACCGCTCCAATACATAGTAGGTGATGGGACAAAAACTACTATTCTTTAGTGTAAGGGTAGGTCGCTTTACCAAGACATCCTCGTCTGTGTAGGGAAATCGTCTGCAATCAGAGGGTCTGTCTTCATAAATTCCGCAAAAATTATCGGAGCCCAAAAAGGGGCAAGGCTGCGAGTTGGCAACATAGTCGCCATCCTCGTCGACCCGTAGGTATCTTTCAATAAAAATACTCTCTTTAAGCCCCAGTAAGCGGCTGATGCGTTTTATATCGGGTGTTTTGAAACGGGGGGAATATCCTTTACAACAACGAGCGCACTGTAAACAATCGATTTTGTCAAAGGCTTCCTCGTGCAACTCCGATTGATGTTTCAACACTTGATTCAAAGGCGCCTTTACAAGGAATTGCTTGTACAGCTTTTGACGATCAGCAGCCTTCTTTTCCCAATTACTCAATAGGTCGGCGGACATACTGCAAAGAAATGAACTTAACGGCTTATCCCCAACTTGCCCGATCAGGCGTGGAGTGTGCCACACCGGTCGTAACTTTGCCTTCTGAATTATCAACCCTGTATTGTTATGAATTTGCTCACGTTACAATCCAACGAATTTAATTCGCGTCATAATGGGTCGGCCGCTCAGAAAAAAGAAATGCTGAGCACCATCGGCGAACAACAACTCTCTACCTTGATCGATAAGACCGTTCCGGCAACCATCCGCATGGATAGAGCCTTGAACGTTCCGGAACCACTCAGTGAATATCAGTATTTGCAACATATCCAAGAAATTGGTAACCAAAATCAGGTATGGAAGAACTTTATCGGACAGGGGTATTATCCTACCATTACCCCTTCTGTTATTTTACGTAACATATTCGAAAATCCAGGATGGTATACGCAGTATACCCCTTACCAAGCCGAGATTGCACAAGGAAGACTAGAGAGTCTACTCAATTTCCAGACCATGGTAAGCGATCTTACGGGCTTACCTATTGCCAATGCGTCTTTATTGGACGAAGCAACAGCAGCGGCAGAAGCCATGACCATGCTCTTTAATACCCTTAATCGGCAAGATCATATTGAACGTCCCAAGTTCTTTGTCGATGCGGAGTTGTTTCCTCAAACTATCGATCTGCTTCGAACCCGCGCCGTTCCCGTACAGATCGAAATGGTGATCGGCCACTACCAGCAAGTCTCTATTGACAATAGCTATTTCGGAGCCATCATACAATATCCCAACAATAAGGGATCCATTGAAGACTACAGAGCCTTTATCGAAAAAGTACACCGGCAAGGCGGCTATGTAATTATGGCTACCGATCTGCTGGCATTGACTCTGCTGACTCCTCCCGGTGAATTAGGGGCCGATGTGGCCGTAGGCTCCAGTCAACGGTTTGGCATTCCGCTGGGATATGGCGGACCCCATGCCGCTTTTTTTGCCGCCAAAGATGAATTCAAAAGAAGTATTCCCGGTCGGATCATAGGCATCAGCATCGATGCTAAAGGGAATAGAGCACTTCGTATGGCCTTACAAACGCGCGAACAACATATCAAACGCGAAAAAGCCACTTCAAATATTTGCACCGCACAGGCCCTATTAGCCAATATGGCCGCTATGTATGCAGTCTATCATGGTCCAGATGGACTTAAGCGCATCGCCCAGCGAATAGCCGGCTTTACAAGGACACTGGCCCTAGCACTTCAAGCGAAGGGATTTAAACTAGCGGCCGATTCCTATTTTGACACTATCGTGGTGTCGGTAGAGGCGAGCGATCCTATCCAGAAAAAAGCAGAAGAGCTTCACTTCAATTTCCGCTATCTCGATGCCCGTCATATTGGTATTACCCTCGACGAAACCACCGATGCCACAACCGTGAAGCAGATCGCCGATTGCTTTGGGACTTCGATGCGTGCGCTGACCCAATTGGAAGAAAAAGACGCTTGCGGGTCGATCCAGCCGCATTTACTCCGCAACAGCGCATACTTAACGCATCCTGTCTTTAATACGCATCGAAGCGAAAGCCAGATGATGCGCTACATCAAACAACTTGAAAATCGAGATCTTTCGTTGAACACGTCGATGATTTCCTTGGGAAGCTGTACCATGAAGCTGAATGCTGCCACCGAAATGATGCCGCTGAGCTGGCCTGGATGGAGCCATATTCACCCCTTTGCACCAGCTTCGCAAACAAAGGGGTATCACTATATGATCGACGAGTTGAGCAAATACCTATGTGATATCACGGCCTTTGACGCCTGCAGCATGCAACCGAATAGCGGTGCACAAGGAGAATATGCCGGCCTGCTCACCATACGCGCTTATCACGAAGCTAACGGCGAACCGCATCGCAATGTAATGCTGATCCCGATCTCTGCCCATGGTACGAACCCAGCCTCAGCCGTCATGGCCGGTATGAAAGTAGTGGTCGTAAAAGCACTTGACAACGGGTATATCGATATGGATGACCTTCAAGCAAAGGCTAACCAATACAGTAAGGAATTATCCGGTATCATGATCACCTATCCCAGCACCTACGGTGTTTATGAAGAGACCGTCAAAGACATCACGAGTATAATTCACCAACACGGCGGGCAGGTGTATATGGACGGCGCCAATATGAATGCCCAGGTGGGGCTTACCGCTCCCGGTCTGATCGGTGCCGATGTCTGTCATTTGAACCTTCATAAAACCTTTGCCATTCCTCATGGCGGAGGCGGCCCCGGTATGGGCCCGATCTGCGTAAAGGCCCATTTAGCACCCTTTCTTCCGGGGCATACGAACCTAGGCACCTCTTCGGCCGTATCGGCAGCCCCCTATGGATCGGCTTCCATCTTGCTTATTTCCTATGGCTATATCCGTATGCTGGGTCCTGCCGGATTAAAGTCTGCGACCGAATATGCCATACTTAACGCGAATTACATGCGGGCAAGACTCGAATCGCACTACGATATTCTGTACACCAATCGAAGTGGACAATGCGCACATGAGTTTATTGTTGATCTTCGCCCCTTTAAAAAGACGGCCGAGATCGAAGCAGAAGATGTGGCCAAACGATTAATGGATTATGGCTTTCATGCTCCCACAATGAGTTTTCCTGTGGCCGGTACCATCATGATCGAACCAACCGAAAGCGAAGACAAAGCTGAGCTGGATCGTTTTTGTGATGCGTTGATCTCGATCAGAAATGAGATACGCGCTATCGAAGAGGGAAAATCCGATAAAAAAGATAACCCGCTAAAAAATGCACCGCACACACAACAAACGGTGATGGCAGACCAATGGCCCCATTCATATGGCAGGCAAGAAGCGGCTTATCCTCTCTATTACGTAACGCACAATAAATTCTGGCCTTCCGTATCGCGGGTCAATAACACTCATGGAGACAGAAACCTGGTTTGCACCTGCGAGCCTGTTTCTTCTTACCTGCAAGAGAACTAATCGTCATAACAGCTTACTGCTGATAGCGCTGCTCGACAATGGGCCAGTTAACCAAGGTCCACCATGCCGTAATGTAATCGGCACGTCGATTTTGATATCGTAGATAATAAGCGTGTTCCCATACATCAAGGCCAAGCAATGGAGTACCTTGCAGCGAACTTATGTTCATCAAAGGATTGTCTTGATTGGGGGTAGACCCAATTTGCAAGGAGCCATCCTTTGCTTTGATCAACCAAGCCCAACCACTTCCGAACCTCGATTTGGCCACCTCGGCAAACTGCAGTTTGAATTGATCAAAAGACGAAAATTTATTTTCGATGGCAGCAGCAAGTGGCCCGGTGGGCTGATGGGCGACCGCTGGTTGTGGCGAGTGTAAACTTTGCCAAAAGAACTCATGATTATAATGTCCTCCTGCATTATTGCGCATCTTTTCGGAATAACCCGAGATGGCAGACAATAAAGTAACCAACGGCAATACCTGCGTATTAACTTTTTCTGCTAAACAAGCATCATTCAAATTCTTAGTATAGCCCGCGGCATGCTTGGAATAATGTATCTCCATTGTCATGGCATCGATGGCAGGCTCCAGTGCTCCATACGAGAAGGGCAAGGGCTGCTGCTGGTAATTGATCTCTGGCAATCCAAAAAATGGTTGATTACCCCTGTTGGCAGCAGACCAACTTGAAATAGCCAGCAAAGCGGCCGTACTCTTTAAAAATTTTCTACGATCAGTTAGCATAGTATATATACGTAATGAATGAATAAGATCAATGCCCGTCGAGCGACTATTACTTATATTTGAAATGAAAAAAAATATAAATTGTCAATCCCCCTATTAAAAATACGATCTTTTTGTTGGCTAAGCATCCTGACCTTGATCAGCTTTTCGGCCACGGCACAACAAACTGGCCGTATGGAGACTGATCGACCCGATCAAACCGATGCGGTATACATTACCAAAAAGGGATATGTTCAAGGAGAGATCGGATTCAATAAGGAGCAATTCTTGGGCGCAACGGTCTTTGTGCATCCCACGGCCCTTTGGAAGGCAGGGTTACATAAAAAATTCGAACTGCGACTGATCACCGAACTCAATACGATCAAACCTTCCCTATTAAGCCCCTCATTTCCCCAGACCGAAAGCGGATTGCTACCCGTACAAATTGGCGGCAAGATCGCTATCTGTGAAGAGAAGAACATACTCCCTGCCACCTCATTGATCTTTCATGCCGGTATTCCTTCGCTGGGCTCCAAATTATTTCGAACCCCAAGATGGACACCCAATTTTCGCTTTACCATGCAACATACCCTAGGCGAGCAAACCTCTTTAGGATATAATCTCGGAGCCGAATGGAACGGCTTCTCCAACCAGGCTACCTGGATCTATACCATTGCCCCTGGTATGGAGATAGGAAAAAGATGGTATGCCTATGCAGAGGCCTTTGGTAGCATCATACGCGGAGAGAAACCTGCTCATGCCGTGGACGGCGGAGTGGCTTATTACGTTAGTGATGATCTTAAATTGGATATTTCGGCGGGAACAGGGCTTTCAGAAGGCGCGATCGATAACTATATGGCACTGGGCATTTCCTTTCGCATAGCCGCCTTTACCAAACGCTAACTTCTTTTCTTAAAATAACCAAGCCAGGTAGATTCCAAGGTCAATAACCAACTTTGCGTGGCCATTCTATCCATGGTACCGGCCAGCTGAAAGCGATATCCCAGATTCAATTTGGTGCGACTCGAAAAAATGAATTGTAAGGCCGGCGCCAGATCGTAATAGTATCGCTTGTTATCGATCGATCGCTGCGAAAGCAACTCGGCATATAAGTTTAAATTGGTTTGATCATAATCTTTGTATTCCCGTGGAAATAAAAGATACCCTCCCGATACACTCACCTGCAGAGTCTGAAAAGTGCGCGAGGGATCGTACAACGAGGCATTTTTTCTGGAATGATGCAGCACTTGCGTATGGGAAGCGGTAAGCGATAGGGCCAGTTTATGTTGCAAGCGAGTGGCAATAAGACCTGCTTCGATGCCCGACTTATCTCCCATTAAACTTACTTCGTCGTGGCGAAAAGGGGCAGCCGTGTAGGATCCGTCTATGTAGGCCGCTACTCTAAAATGACGGTGAACCTCATCGCTCGTGAGTAGTCGATAGCGAGAATAGATATTGAAGGATTCGGGTCGCACGGCATAGGTTTGCATATTTCCCCAACTACCTCCTGCCCTAAAAGTCCAGCGACGCGTGATTCCAGCAACCAGTTGCATACTGTTGCGAAAAGTAAATCGATCGTACATCGCATTGGAGCCCATCATATGGGTCCTGTTGCGAAGGGTCAACGAATGCGCTGGCATTACCGAGGCAGGCTCCGTAAAAACATATAGCTCTTGTGCTGCCAATGATAGGGTTCCTGCCCACCATAGCGAAGCGAATAGTATCAGCTTTCTCAAGACCATTATTTTTTATAGAGCTCCTGTACTTTTTTCTCCAACTCGACACCATGCAGATTGCGAGCGATGATATTTCCTTCGGGATCGATCAAAAAACTATTGGGAACACCCAGCACATCCCAATTTTTAGCCGCCACCGAATTCCAGGCAGTCGTGTCAATAACTTGTTTCCAGCTAAGTCGATCGGATCGTATAGCTTTTAACCAGGCCTGTTTATTTTCATCGAGCGACACACTCAGTATATCAAATCCCATAGGATGATAGCGACCGTATAATTTGACAAGGGTCTTGTTAAAAACACGGCATGGCGGACACCAAGAGGTCCAAAAATCGACCAACACGTATCGATTTCGATACGATTGCAAGTCGATGGGCTGTCCTTTTTTATCGGGCAGCACCAAGGCGGGGGCCGGTTGCTGAAATTGAGGTTGGGCGAATGCTTGCTCACCTGTAAAAATGATGAGAAAGATGATCCCAAACGACATGCCAGACCGCATCCCACCCCGCATCCCACCCCGCATCCCAAACCGAAGGAACAATGTAGTTCTACTCCTCATTTTTCACTGCTTTTGAGATAAAAAACCGGTAGCCCCTCTATGGCAGCAGGTTGTTGCCTTAGTTTATCTCCTAAGGGACTTGCCAGTAATTTTGAATAGGATTTTTCTGTTAAAAAATGTTCATTAAGCACTTGGTAGGACCTAGTGCGCCCATTTTTACCTGATAACAAGACCTCAAAATAAAGGTCCCCCTTTCTAACGGGTACGCCAGGGTCAAGAACAGCAGCGTTTTCCTCCAAGGTCAAATAAAGGGCGCCTACAAAAAAACCAGCCTCTTCTACGGCCGTCCGGATCTGCGCGGGATCGACCGTTGAGTCAGGCTTGTTGGTAATCTCAAAGCCTGATTCTTTCAGTTGAGCACTCACTTTTTGCACGAATGGTATTTTCTCGAGTGCTTGGTGAATAGCCTTACTGCAAAGAGCACAGGTTAAGCCCGTAGCCTGCAAACTTGCCCTGCTAAATTGGGCAAAGCAGAACTGCTGCCCCCATACCAGGAGCAGCAGTAAACCTAATTTTTTGATCATGGATAGGCTTATGATTTGGTGCAGCAGCTCTTTTCGCAACTGGGTCCATTAGCGCCCTTACCACCTTTGCAACAATCTTCTTTTGAAGAAGAAGCCGTGCATTTTCCATCCTTGCAGCAGTTCTTCTCATTGGCCTTGGTACAAACGCCGTTCTTGCAGCAATCCTCTTTCTTTGCGACAGCCGTACACTTTCCATCCTTGCAGCAATTTTTTTGGTTGGCCATGGTACAAACACCCCCCTTACAGCAAGGAGGTTCTGTAGCAGCAGCCGTACGCTCATATTTGCAACAGCCATGCAGTTTATTGTAGGAGGCATCCGTAGCACGAGCACCGGCATTATCGTACCCTACCTCTGCTATCTTCTGCTGAATTTGCGCAACACTGCTGTTGCCACTGGCAAAACTGACCACCAACTCTTTGGAATCCTCGTTCCAAGAAGCAGTACTGGCTCCAGCGTCTTTTGCAGCTTTTTCGATCTTGGACTTGCACATACCACAATTTCCGGAGACTTGAAAACGCTCAGTCGTGGTCTGCGCCACTACCAACGAGGCGCTGAACATAAAACTGATAAAGAGGGCGAAAAAATATTTAGAGTTCATAAAATGATAATTGAATTTTAAATTGAGAAATAGATAATAAGTCATTCAAAATGAATAGACTAAGAATAAAAAAGAACCGAATCAAATTCGGAACACCCGATTAGCAATATAGAGTGGCGGCCGCGAATGCTCGGATAGATCCTCAACAGATCGATGGGTGCCTTCCGTTTCCCAATACACCAACGCTGCGACAAAGGGCTGAACGGGCAAGACAAAATCCGTGGCCGGAGCGATCAGATAGCGAATAAATTGAGGAGGACGCTGGTCTTGAACAAGCTTAACTAATTGCTTTTCTTGATGACAACATCCACTGCTTTGCTCTTGATCCATTCCGCAAAAACTACAGTGGTGCTCCTCCTCCGCAAAAAGACTGACATCCTCGACCCTGTTCATACAAAAATGAACGGTCCAATTCCACCCGTTCGAAAAGACGAGCAGACAAATAAGCGAAAAGGATATCAATAACCGAATCATTCTTACAAAGGTACTAAGGGTTCAGGAATCAAAAAAAATGCCCCCTAATTAACAAATTGCCAGAAGATGCCGGCTCGTAGATGTAGCCCCTGCAAGGGGTACCCCTCGGCCAAGAGGTTATTGCGGGAAAACCCAAAACCCTGCAGATTACGGGCCGTGTTTAAATTCTCGGCCCTGATAAAGGCCGTAAAGGGCCTGATCCGAAAATTAACATAGGCCGCGATATCAGGTAGCGGATTACGAAGCAACACACTATCCTGAAAAAAGAATTGCCCCAGTAAGGGAGAGTATCGGTCTGCTTTGTAAGGAGGACGATAACGAACCTCTATACCCGTAGCCAATCGGAGATTTTTGAAACCCAGATCCCCTTCGTACGCCAACCGATGGCGCGTAAAAAAGGGCATCAGATTAAGTGAGGCCGATCCGATTCGTTGTTGAAAATAAAACTCGGCATGCCACTGAAAATGTTTAGCAAAACGGAAGGTCTTCAGTGCCTGTAATTGAAGAACATTAAAAACAGCGCTGGTTTGCTGTGGCTTCTGGTAATCGATCAGATAGCTGTAATTATTGATCAAGAAATAATCCCCCCGCAGGGTAATGCCAAGTGCGCTCCAATCGATAACCGAAAAGAATTGAGTGTAATTCTCTTTTTTAAACGCCAATGCTGTTGATTCTAGGAAAAAACTGCTTCGCGCATCAAAAATAAAAGAAGGAGTGCGATTCAATTGAAGCGCCCCAACCTGTAAAGAGCCCTTTCCCTGAGCCAACATGCGCTGCAGCTGTACCGCTAACCGGTAATTACCGCTATGCTCCCCCGCCAAAAAAAGTTGCGCTCCTACTTCCAGGTCCCACTTTTTATTACGCGTCAGATTACGATATAAGAACTGACCCACCGTATTGAAAAAAGAGAGATTCGTTTTAGTCGTCTGACCTTCTACCAATTGTAATTCAAGTCCAAGCTTAATGAACTGCTGTAGGTTTTTCGCATCTGGAAACTGATACAACGAAAAACTATTGGATAAGATCTTCCAGTCATCGCGAAGGTCCAGCGAATCGAAGCGGGTGGGCAACCCCGAATAGAATTGCTGATAATAATCGAACTGTGGATTCTTGTCGAAGAAATGATATGCGGACCGATCGTAGCGAAGCTGGTGCTCTAGTCGCAAGCGGGGAAAAAATAAAGGAATAACGGTTGAATCTGTTACTAAAGAATCTTTCTTACCCAGATCGTACTGTTGCCTCCACAAAAACTGTGTTTGACGGTAACGGATGCCGGTACTGATCGTATTGCTGAAAAAATTGGCCGAAAAGGTAGAGGCCCCACCCAACCAAACGGGAATATTGAACCGATCGCTATAGATCGGATCATCGAGAATCTGGGTCGTATCGATGATCCCTCCATTTTCTTCTGACTGCAGACGGTTGCCCAGCATATAGGTCCAAATATGGTAACGCAGATTCTTCGATTGATAGCGGCTGCTGAATAAATAGTTGTTATGATTGGTGCGTTGGTGCTGAAAGATACCCGGAGAATTGACCAGTCGATATTGAAACAAAAAATTCCAGTTGGGCTTGATATTTTGTGTGTGTAGCAAACTGATCAATTGTTCCACCCGGCTTCCCAACTGGTAATTGATCTCAGAATAAGGACGGGTCGTCTGAAAAAACCGCAAATCCTCCTCTTTCCAACGGTATAGGTCATAGGCATGCAGTCCGGGATCAAATCCCACCATAGCTGGCGCAGAGAACAGCAAAGAACGAGAGGCACTGCCAAGGTTTCCCAGGTGAATGGTAGTCGGCTTTATGGGAAAACGCTTGGTAAAATCAGACACCGAAGAGTCTAGCTTATAGGGCCCCCAGCGGTCGAGAAGGCGATAGAAAATAGTAATAGAATCTTCGTTCTTATCACGTCGCTTGAGACTATCGGTGCCCTCCCCGCGCATCATGGAAGACATTCCCTGCCGGCCATTTCCCATTCCCCCTACCCCGCCAAGATTCACCGGCATATTTCCTCTACTGGGCAAGGGCTGCGCCCGTGGATCTTGGGCTATGGCGCGAGTTGCCAAAAAGCATACTAAAAGGGGCAGATATTTTCGAAGCAGTAACAAAGTGAATGGGCAGCGTTTTTGAAGATGACGCAAATTTAACGGCTACAATCGAAAGGTAAGGTTAAAACAAGCTCTTCCGCAAAGTCGTGTCTTCCCGTAGTGTTTCGATCCTGATCAAACGCCCTTGCACCTTTACATAATTCGACACAAGTCGCAGCCCGTGGCTGTAATCGGTATACCAACTTGCGTGCCCCTGGTAAAAAGGCTGAATGGGCTTTCCATCGGGTTGATGCCAGCCATAGATCCCCACACGGTTAGCCCTTACCGAATCGCCCTTGGTATTGACAAAAACAATGTCCTTTTTGATACCGGCGATCAATCCTTTTTTTTGTTTTCGCTGTCCCTCAATAATCAAGTGGTGTTGCCACATGACCGGTGTACTGTCGCGGAAGGCATACAGAGGAACCGGGGTTAGCTTTACCGAAGCCTGCTGGTAAATTCGATCGACCAATTGGGGCGTGGGGGCAAAACAGTCCAAGAGGGTCAATACAGTGGCCGCACCACTAGCGGTCAGACTGACTCTGGCCCAATCTCCATTGTTACCAATGCTTACGTAATCGGGCGAAACAAAAAAACACACCCTGATTCGCCGCTGCTCAGAGCCAATGACCACGGGCACCCGAACAAACTTTCTTAAAAAAGTAGGGATCGAACCCTCCCTTACTTGTTGAATGATAAAAGAATCGCGCGCAGCCCAGCCCATGGCCGCCGCCTGACGATAAAAAGCAGCGCCCCCCTGCGCGGTTTCTTGCCTTTTTACAGTCGATAAGCGCGCTGTTTGGCAAGCACCTAGCATCAACAAAAAGCAACTCAGTACGATCCTGATCATGACCGAATGTAGGGCCTTGTCTTCACATATCATAAATGACGTTTTGCCTTATCTTCGCGAAAATTTTTGCTATGAATCTGCACGAATACCAGGCTAAAGAATTACTCAAAAAATATAATGTTCCTGTTCAAGAAGGGTATGCCTGCGCATCGGTAGAGGAGGCTCGCGTGGCATACGAAAAGATCAAATCGAGCTTTGGTAGTCCCTTTGCCGTAGTCAAGGCGCAAATTCATGCAGGGGGCCGAGGCAAGGGCACCATTAAAGAAACTGGCATCAATGGGGTCAAGGTAGGAAAAACAGCCGAGGACATCAGTGGATTTGCCGATAAGATATTAGGAGGGACGCTAGTAACCTTGCAAACTGGAGCGGCCGGAAAAAAAGTGGGAAAAGTGCTGGTGGCCCAAGATATGTACTACGATGGCCCCGGAGAAAGAAAAGAATTTTACCTCTCTATTTTACTGGACAGAAGCAAGGGCCAAAATGTGATCATGTACAGCACCGAAGGTGGAATGAACATTGAGGACGTGGCACACGATACCCCGGAAAAAATATTCAAAGAGTGGGTTCATCCAGGAGGCGGGCTGCAAGGATTTCAGGCCAGAAAGATCGCTTTCAACTTAGGGCTTTCCGGAGACGCCTTCAAGAATGCTGTCAAATTCGTGACCAATCTTTACAATGCCTATGTGGGTCTTGATTGCTCTATGCTCGAGATCAATCCACTCTTTAAAGCCTCAGATGACAAGATCGTAGCGGTAGACTGCAAAATGAATCTGGATGACAACGCCTTGAATCGTCATCCCGAACTGGCAGCACTGCGCGATGTAACGGAAGAGGATCCTACCGAAGTAGAGGCCGGAGAATACAATTTGAATTTTGTAAAATTAGATGGTAACGTAGGCTGCATGGTCAACGGTGCCGGCTTAGCCATGGCTACGATGGATATGATCAAACTGAGTGGTGGCGAGCCCGCTAACTTTTTGGATGTAGGAGGAACGGCCAACGCGCAGACCGTTGAGGCCGGCTTCAAGATCATTTTAAAAGATCCAGCCGTTAAAGCCATCCTGATCAATATTTTTGGTGGTATCGTTCGTTGCGACCGGGTAGCACAAGGAGTTATCGACGCCTATAAGAATTTAGGTAACATCAACATCCCCATTATCGTGAGACTGCAAGGAACCAATGCTACCGAAGCCAAAAAACTGATCGATGAGAGTGGGCTTAAAGTACAATCAGCCATTTTGTTGAGTGAGGCAGCCGACCTGGTCAAAAAGGCGGTCGCTTAGTAGGAACCATTGGTAGCTAGCCGCTTTACCTCGTAAATAGGTGAAAACAAATACACGGCACCGCTACGCAGGTCTCGACACTTGAAACGCTTTCTAAGTTTTTCTCCTTTCTCGAAGACGCGTCCATCGGCAATGCAAAAAGATTCGCCTTCTTGGAGCTGTTCTATCAGACAAACTCCAGTGCGCGGAGGATCGTACTTTTTCAATACCCGCATCAGCGATTCCTCGGCACAGCTACTGGCTGCCGGATTTTTTATTGATCCCCTGAGCGCTACTTGAATATCACTGGGCAATACGACCTGTTCCAATAACGCGGTCAACAATTCTCCATAACATTTTTTCCACTCGCTGCCATGAGCCGCTACTCGTGGGCCCCATTTTTCGAAGGTGATCAAATGCGCCAATTCATGGAGTATTGTTATTAAAAACGCATAGGGATTCAGATCTCCATTGACGCTAATACGATGAGACTGTCCGGGCACCGGATGGCGATAATCACCTAAAACGGTTTGCCTTTTTTGTGTGATGGTCAGGTGTACACGGTAGCGCTGCAAGTAATGCAACACCAGCGAATCGGCGCCGGAAGGTAAATACGTGGACAAATAGACTACGGGTACTTCTTTCTTAGCCATGGTCAGAAGACTTGAGTAAGAGCAGCAAGGCCCTGATCTCAGCTACCGTATATAAAATGTACAAAACGGCCGATACGCACAGAGCGGGTATACTCACGCCTTTTCTCATAGAAAAAATATAGAGCATGGCAGCCAGCGTCAATACAAAAAACTTGATCATAAATCCACTCAAAATGGCGCGAATGGATGCCTGCGGATTCGGATCGGAAAAGGTCTTTAGTGTGCGCCTGAATAAAAAAAGAGTAAGGCCATAGAGCAAGAAATTTGCCGTAGCGGCTACAACAAGCGCAGGCCAAGAAAGCAAAGAACAACACGCTGCCACCAAGATCGAAACCATGGCGAGCAGGCTGATCAATAAGAAATGATACTGAGCTTTTTTGGCGGTCATTTATTGGGTTTTCCGGATCCGGTTTCTTTGACCAGTTTATAAAAAATAACAAACAATACCAGCAAGGGTAATAATGCGGTCAACAAGGGAAAACAATGCAACCATCGATCGACTTTGAGCCCGCCCCATACGGCAAGGACCAAATAGACCATTAGTTGGGTGCCCAAACCGGCATAGCGTAGCCAAGTACGCTGCGAATCAGCGGCTGATGACTTGTGCTGGCTGCTCATTGCTGGTCATCTCTACCACATTGGCTCCCATATGGCATTGCCCGTTGAACGTGGCAGAGGGCTCTACCTGTAATTTTCCTGCGTAGAGGTTTCCGGCAACCATACACTCTCCGCGCAGCTGGATTAAATCGGTAGCCCGGATATTTCCATTGACCTTACCGGTAACATCGGCTTGCCCGCCCGAAACATCACCCTCGACCACTCCGGAACTACCGACGATCACCTTTGCTGCGGTTTTTATATTTCCGATAACGGTGCCATCGATACGAAGATCTCCACTGCTCGAAAGATCTCCTTTTAACACCGTGCCTGCGCTAATAAGGGTGGCATTGCCCGCGGGAGGAGTAGAATTGGTTTGCATGTCAGTTTTTGATTTGTTGGTAAACATATAAAGTTGAATTTCGTTAATCGTTGATCAATTCTGTCTCGGGGATCTTCAGCACACTGGTGTCCAACTGGGCGAGGCCTTTACCAGCCAGGGCCTGCTGAATCGAAAGCAGATACTGCTGTTTGAGCGCATCTTGCTTTTCTACCGAATCCACTCGATACTGTAACCGCTTAAGCGCCGTCACCGACTGGTAATCGGCCCCGGCGCCCGGTATATAGTACTTCAAGGGGGTAAAGACGATCAGTGCCGTTGTGAGTCCCACCAAAACCACAAAGACCATGCTCATGGTCACATACACACTCAAACGAGATAATCGAAAGGTTACCACCTCTTCGTACGTGTCGTCATTCATCACCACCAGCCGGTAGCGGTGTTGCAACCTTTTTAACCCCGATCTAAGCTCGATTTTAGCCATAAATAACCATCACAATAAAGGTAAGATTCTTAACGCGAACCCCCGCTGCGCCCCCACTTAAAAATACTAACAAAAATAAAGATTTTTACATACTAAAATATTTGAATTTCAGTTAATAAGAAGCGAGATTGCAAGTGAATATGCAACCAATATCCCAACTGCGAATACCCCGGTGGATCTGGGTGGCGCTGCTTTTATACAGCCCTGCCCTATTGGCGCAGACCGGTTTTAAGATCAATATCCCCAAGCCTAAAGAGTACGAAGAGAGGGTGTTACGGTCCGAAAAGAGCGCCGAGGGCAAACTACGAGCGGTCCCAAGATTTATTCAAAATACGGTCACTCACTACAATTTTACCTACAACGCCTCTCGAAAACTCAACGAAGTGATCGACAAGGCTAAGGCCGCCCATAAAGACGACTACAGCAAACTCATCTCTTTTTACAATTACGCGCCATCCACGATCAAGGCCGACTCCATCCACTTGGATTCGGTTATTCAAAAAGCTTCTTCGGGCATTGCCTTGCACGACCTGCGCAATGATTGGGTCGATAATCTATACCTGCTATGGGGCGCTTCCTATTACTTTCAACAAAAATTCGATTCGGCCTATCAGCTATTTCAATTTATCAATTCTTCATTTGCGCCCAAAGAGAAGGACGGGTATTACAAGGTTATCGGCAGTGGTCGTGATGGCAACCGATCGAACAGCATTGCCAGCCAGGAAAAAAATAACCCTGTCAAAAAGATCTTCAGCGAGCCCCCCAGCCGTAACGACGCATTCATCTGGCAGATACGCAATCATCTGGCACAAGCCGAATATGCGGAGGCTTCTTCGCTGATCGATGTACTGAAAAAAGATCCTGCTTTTCCCAAACGACTGCAACCCGCGTTGGAAGAAGTGATGGCCCTTCAGTTCTACCAATTAGAAAATTGGGATAGCGCGGCCCATCATTTGTCACGTTCCTTAGCCGAGGCAAGTAACCAGCAAGAAAGAGCACGCTGGGAATATCTGATCGCTCAGCTCTATGAAAAAGCAGGAAAAGATCGTGAGGCTCACCGATACTACTTGAAAGTGATTCCTCGCACTACCGACCTTATTCTCGAGATCTATGCCAGACTAGGCTCGATCAGAACGCATCAACAAAATGCAAAGGCCGATATCAATAAGAATGTGGGACAACTCTTACAAATGGCCCGCCAAGATAAATATGTAGCGTACCGGGATATCATTTACTATATGGCGGCGCAAATGGACCTGGCGGGTGGACAAACCGAACGAGCCCTTCTTTCTTTACTCAATAGTACAAAAGCCTCCAGCAATAGCCCCCAGCAACGCAATAAAGCTTTTTTACAACTGGCTGATCTCTCGTACCAAGCCGGCCAATATAAAGAGTCTGCGCGCTATTACGACAGTATACAGATCAAAGACATTGTCCAAGACGATGCAAAATGGATAGAGGATAGAAAAAAAGCGCTACGTCTATTGGTTACTAACTTAGAGATATTGCAACGCCAAGACAACCTACTACGTATTGCGGCCCTGCCCGAAGAAGAGCGTAAAGAGTGGGTTCGCAAACAGCTTAGAGAACTAAAAAAACAACAGGGACTTTCGGAAGACCCCGCCTTTGCGCCCAAGGGAAATAACCCATTACAGCCTGTAGTGACCAATACATTATTTATGCCAGGAGAGGCCAGGGGCGAATGGTACTTCTACAATGCGGCCAGCCGCACCCGTGGACAATCCGAATTCAAAAATCGCTGGGGAAATCGCCCTAACAGTGACAACTGGAGACGCCTGGCGGCCTTACAAGCCATGCTGAACAGTGCAGTAAATAATTTGTCCATCGACACGCCGGGCATGGGCAATGTATCAGGCAGCGGCGCCACCGATTTTGAGACCCTGTACAATCAATTGCCTTTACGCGAAGAACAACGCCGTATCGCGCTCGACTCGATCAGCAGAGCGCTATTCAATGCAGGGAAGCTCTTGATACAGGACATGGAAGATTGTCCCCGGGGCATTGCTCTATTAGAAAGATTACTCTCGAGCGATACGAATTTTACCCCCAAACAAGAACTGTATGTAAACCTCTATCGCTGCTACCAGCGATCGAACCAGCCCCAGAAGGCAAACCAAATGCTGCGCTTATTACAGGAACAATTCCCTACTGATCCCCTTACGCTGGCTCTTTTGCAACCTGGCCTTACCACCCGACAAAACCCTCGCAATGGCGATAGTATTTATCAACGGATCTATGAACTTTTTGCGGCAGAGAACTACGAAGCAGCCCTTACCACGAAAAAAATGGCCGACTCCACCTATGGATCCAGCTACTGGACCCCTCAATTACTCTACATAGAATCGATCTATTATATCAAGCAACGTAATGACTCGGTAGCGATTCGATTGCTAAATCGAATCAGCGATCAATTTCCAAGCCATGCCCTGGGCCCAAAAGCCCTCGCCTTGATCGAAGCCCTTAAGAATAGAACGCAAGTGGAGGCCTCATTACTCTCTATCTCATCGGGAGCACAGGCCCAAGCGAATGCAGCAGTTGGCTATACCAAGGATCCGCAGTCTCCCCACCTTGTTGTGCTGATCCTGTCAGGACTCGACTCAGCATTGCAAATAAGAACTAAAAACGCGGTAGATCGGTACAGCCGCAATCGAAACGAATCAAAAGATCTTAACACTACCACCAGTCTATTTTCTGATACTACCTACCTGATCAGCCTCTCTGGTTTTGCGGACGCCAGATCGGCTGCTGCCTTTAAAGAAAGAGCCGCACAGCGTACTATCGCCGAGATAGCACCTTGGCTAGGATCACAATCGTTCTCTTGGATGATCATCTCAACCAGCAATTGGGAACGACTGCTGGAGCAAAAAGATTTAACATCTTACAAAAACTTCATCAACGATAAGAGCCCCTAACTTAGCAGTATGAAACCCTCTGTACGTATCCTGTGGAGAGTCTTTGCAGGCGGCATCATTGCATTCTTGCTGATGATATTACTCGCCAATTTTGGTGTATTTGGGAAAATGCCCTCCTTACAAGAGTTAGAGAACCCTTCCATTCTGCAAGCCTCTGAAGTCTATGCACAAGATGGCACACTAATGGGCAAATACTATACCGACAGGGGCAATCGTAGTAATGTCAAATACCGCGATATCTCACGCTATGCCATTGATGCCCTTATTGCCACAGAAGACGAACGCTTTTATAGCCACAATGGGATCGATTTTAAATCGACCTTACGCGCCGTGGTTACGCTGGGCTCCGATGGAGGTGGTAGTACGATCACCCAGCAATTGGCCAAGGCCTTACTGGCCCAGGGAAGTCGTAACAAGGCCTGGCGTGTAGTAGAAAAATTAAAGGAATGGATCATTGCCGTTAAACTCGAGAAGAATTTTACCAAAGAAGAGATCATCACCCTTTACCTGAACGTAGTTCCATTTGGTAATAATATTTATGGCATCCGCAATGCCAGTCGCACTTTTTTTCAAAAAGAACCCGATCGTTTGCAGGTAGAGGAGGCGGCCTTGCTGATCGGTATGCTCAAAGGAAATACACTCTACAATCCGGTACGAAATCCTAAAGCGGCCCTCGATCGGCGCAACGTGGTGATCGGACAAATGGAAGTCAATGGCAAGATCAGTGCCGAAGAGGCAAAAGCTGTAAAGGCCCTTCCTATCCAACTCAACTACCGGAAGATGGACGAGAACACCGGATATGCCCCCTACTTTAGGGAGATCCTGAAAGAAGAGGTCAAAGAAGCGCTAAAAGACCTGCGAAGACCTGATGGAGAGCCTTATAATATCTATAATGATGGATTGAAGATCTACACAACGGTCAATGTAAAGATGCAGCAGTATGCGGAGGAAGCCATGGCGCAACATATGGCCATGCTGCAAAAAAATGTCAATAACCGCACCTCCATAAAAAATGGCAAGATCTGGCAAGGAAAAGAAAGTATTCTCGAGCGGGCCATGAAAGAATCCGATCGCTGGCGCAATTTAGAAGAAGAAGGGCTCAGTGAAGATGAGATCAGGGCCAGCTTTAACGAAAAGGTCAGCATGCGCATTTTTGCCTGGAATGCCAAACGAGAGAAAGATACGATGATGACACCCCTTGATTCTATCAAGTATCACCGGCAAATGGAACAAGCTTCTTTTATGGCCATGGATCCCGTTACCGGCGAGATCAGGGCCTGGGTAGGAGGCATCAACTTTAAAACATACAAATACGATCACGTCAATATCAAAACCAAAAGGCAAGTAGGCTCTACCATCAAACCTCTGCTGTATACGCAAGCCGTAGAAGAACGTGGATTTACACCTGATATGCAATTGCCCAATGAACCACAATACTTCCCGGGCAGTGGTTGGGTGCCGGCCAGTAAAGAATGTAAGGGCGGGGCCGGTTCGATGTTAGCAGCGTTGGCCTACTCTAAGAATTGTGCCACCGCTTACATTATGAAACAAGTGGGCCCAGCCCAATTTTCTGAGTTCATGGCCCGTCTCAATATCCCTACCCGTATTGAGCCCTATCCCTCTATCGCCTTGGGCACTTGCGACCTATCCCTATATGAAATGCTGTGGGGGTACTCCATTTTTGCCGGCAGAGGATTTTCGACCAAACCCTTTGCCATCAGTCGTATCGAGGACAGAAACGGCAACGTAATCAAACGGTTTGACTTTAGCTCCAATAGAAAAGAAGTGATCAGCGAGGCGACGGCCTATACAATGGCCCGGATGATGCAAGGCGCTGTTGATATTGGAACGGCAGCCGGCATGCGCAACCGCATCGGAGCGGCAGAGATGGGTGGTAAGACCGGCACCACCAACGACAATGCAGATGCCTGGTTTATTGGCTACACTCCACAAATGCTGGTAGGCTCTTGGGTGGGATTCGACGATCAGTTTATACGCAACGAAGGAGATGGTTCCAGAATGGCTCGACCTATCTGTGAATTTTTTCTAAGCAAAGTGCTATCTGATGCTAAATCGGGCATCGACAAAGAGGCTCGCTTTGTAGTACCCGCCGAAATGGGGCAATTTGTCAATAGCGCCGATATCTTGTTAAACGAAGAAGAGAATGCCCCCGGGGCCCAAGGGCAAGATATGGGGGTGGGCACAGAAGAAGATTATAATTACCAACCCTCCGAATATATTGGCCCGGAATCAACCCCTATAATGGAAGAAACAAAGAAGCCCGCTGCGGCCTCTAAAAAGGATACGATCCCAAAGTCCAACCCGACAAGCCCTTCAAAAGGAACACCGATCGGAGCCCCCAAAGAGGAGCCCCCCAAAAAAAAGGGGCTATTTAACCGGATCAGAAATAACTAATAATGACAGCATCCCCTTACTCCATAAGGGAGGCCGGTATACCGGATATTTCACTCATCAGAGAACTTTGCGCGAAAGTTTGGCCGTCTACCTATGCCACTATTTTAAACAGAGACCAGTTAGAGTATATGATGGATTGGATGTATAGTCCGACCTCCTTGCAACAACAAATGAACGAGGGCTGTACCTTTCTGATACTGTACCATAAGGAAAAGCCCGTAGGCTATGGTTCTTATCAGGCGATCGGTCCACAACGCTATAAATTACAAAAGCTATACATACTACCCACCGAGCAGGGGCAAGGAGCCGGCCGATTCTTTTTGTCAGAGATTCAACGGCTGGTAAAAGAACAAGGAGGACAATCCATTGAATTACAAGTAAACCGACAAAATAAGGCCCGCTACTTCTACGAAGCAATGGGCTACCACATTCGGGAAGAAGTTGATATTGCCGTGGGTAATGGATACTACATGAACGATTACATTATGACCTTACAATTGGTTTATTAACTAAATATAGTATAGCTTTGCGCCCTATTAATAGCCAATACTATGTCTACCTTAACTCAATCGATCGATTTTAGTTTACCCTATAAAGTAGCCGATATCTCATTGGCAGAATGGGGTCGTAAAGAAATACGCCTGGCCGAAGCCGAGATGCCCGGTCTAATGGCACTGCGCTCCGAATATGGAGCCGCTCAACCACTCAAAGGAGCCCGCGTGGCCGGATGTCTTCATATGACCATTCAAACCGCCGTGCTGATAGAGACGCTTGTAGCACTCGGCGCTGAGGTTAAATGGAGCTCTTGTAATATCTTCTCTACACAAGATCATGCAGCTGCTGCCATTGCCGCGGCCGGGATCGGTGTATTTGCCTGGAAAGGACAAACTATCGAAGAGGCTGATTGGTGTATTGAACAGACACTTTTCTTTGGCAGCAAAGAAAAGCCACTGAACATGATCCTCGATGACGGCGGAGACCTGACCAATATGGTGCTGGATAAATTCCCCGAACTGGCGCAGCATGTTAAAGGAATTTCTGAAGAGACCACTACCGGCGTTCATCGTCTTTATGAGCGCGTGGCGAAAGGTACCTTACCCATGCCCGCTATCAATGTGAACGACTCCGTTACTAAATCTAAATTCGATAACAAGTACGGCTGTAAAGAATCATTGGTCGATGCCATTCGTCGGGCTACCGATGTGATGTTAGCCGGTAAGATCGCCGTTGTAGGTGGATATGGTGATGTAGGAAAAGGATCGGCCGCCTCTCTGGCCGGAGCAGGTTGTCGCGTAATTGTAACTGAGATCGATCCAATTTGCGCTTTGCAAGCTGCCATGGATGGCTTTGAGGTAAAAAAGATGATCGATGCCGTTAAAGAGGCCGATATCGTAGTAACCGCCTCGGGCTGTCGCGACCTGATTACCGGTGCGCATTTCAAGCAAATGAAAGACAAGGCCATTGTTTGTAATATTGGTCACTTCGATATTGAGATCGATATCGCCTGGTTAAATACCAATTACGGTCATACGAAAGATACTATCAAACCTCAAGTTGATATTTATAACGTAGATGGTAAGGACATCATCATCTTGGCAGAAGGTCGTTTGGTCAATCTGGGCTGTGCAACCGGTCACCCCTCGTTCGTAATGAGTAACTCCTTTACCAACCAGACCTTGGCGCAAATAGAGCTTTGGAAAAACCACAAGAACTATGAGAATAAGGTTTATGTACTTCCCAAGCACCTCGATGAAAAAGTAGCTCGCTTGCACCTTTCTAAGATCGGTGTCGAGTTGGACGAACTGAGTACAGCGCAGGCCGATTATCTGGGCATCAGTAAAACAGGGCCTTTCAAACCTGAGCTTTATCGTTATTGAT
Source organism: Sphingomonadales bacterium (assembly GCA_016872195.1). GTDB lineage: Bacteria > Bacteroidota > Bacteroidia > Chitinophagales > Chitinophagaceae > JJ008. The sequence goes on from VHAT01000007.1 coordinate 64,776, forward strand.
CAAAAGCGATCTTGCTAAAAATAATTAAGTCCTTCCCTATGGAGGGACTTTTTTTTGCGCATGAGTTGTCTATGCAAATAGTAAGGAGCGGGCTCACTGGACCAGCGTAGGGGCCTGATCGATAAAACAGCGAAGAACCTGTAACAATTTTTCTTGTTGCGCCACACTAAGGGTTACCGGGATCTTCTTATCGTTGCGATCTACAAACTCCATATGACTAATGGGCTGGGTGGCCATCTTTTTTAGCTGATAATTGACGGTGGGGCCATTGCGAAAAATAAAATGAAATAACCCCTCACAATTTAATGTGCCGCCGTTACGAAGATTGATCTTTTGCTTGCCCCCTGCAAAATAGATCACCGCAGCGCAACCATCATCGAAGCAACGGTCGGTCTTGAAGCTGATCATAATATCAATCTCCTTACTATCAGCATCCGCTACTAACGAGGCCCCGGTCAATTCGATAAAACCAGTGGATAATCGAGTTTGTCGGGTGTAGGGGTCGGTCTCTTTGATCAGGTTACAGTCTTGCGCCCAAAGGGACGACGGGTAGCATAGACCCAATAATAGAATACCGACCCAAGAGGCCTTCTGGAGAAAACGGAGTAGTATTTTCATATGACAATCAAAAGATAAAGGTAAAAAGAGGAAACCTTTCGAGCCTAATTTTGTAGTATCTAATCAAATGGTCCAAGCGTATAATTTTTTGGCTTCCTGGCAGCTTTTCCCCGAAAAAGGCACGTATGAGAAAAGTCAACGACCCAAGAGTGGCACCTATCGTATTGAGGCCACAGAAAGTAAAAAAGAGCTCAGTATCGCTCAAAATTGGGTCAGTCTAGAGAACCAGGCCTTTTCGGCTGGCTATACCCTGCTGGCCAACGGCGAACTACATGCCTTTACAGACCAAGGAGAGGCCGATGGCGTAAGGGCCGAAGTGATCGATGGGATCACTTTTGAGGTCTGCTTCTATAAAAAAGCCGAGCAGCTGCTGCGTATCGTACACGAGATCATGCCCAATGGATATTTGCGTATCATTCGTGAGGGCACTGACGAGAACGGAAAGGATTACCACGATGTAGAGTATTATCATAAACAACTTAGCGTACTTCCCTACGCGGCCTCTGTATCAGGGGCGCTGATCAAACCCACAGAAGAAGGGGTTATCAAACACAAGGCGCTGGTGGCCATGGAAGAGCAGACTAACATGCAGCTCGATCAGATTCGCAAGCAAATTGAACTGCTGGCCCTCCAGGCGCAAGAGATCCAACAACGCAAAGACCTTTCGTTAAAGATCTACGAGGCCAAACTTTCATTCACGCCCAATATTGGCCAGCACTATTATCTCTACGAGAAAAAAGACGGTCAACATCTGCTCTCACTGGTGGCTCCCAAGGAATGGGGGGCTTCCCTACCCTTCAAACGATTTGTGGCCGCCGTACAATTATTGGCCGATCATACCTGGAAAGAATGCTAGCCAAGTATCTTTGCATCTATGACCAAGCTATCGGTTAATATCAACAAGTTCGCTACCCTGCGTAATGCCAGAGGAGGCAATAACCCCGATCTGCTGCAAGTAGCCATCGATGTCCAGCAAATGGGGGCCGACGGTATTACGGTTCACCCCCGCCCCGACGAAAGACATATTCGATACAGTGATGTCGTATCGCTCAAAAAGATCATTACTACCGAATTCAATATTGAGGGTAACTGTAGGGAGCAAAAATTCATTGACCTGGTGCTGGCCACCTGCCCCGATCAGGTAACCTTGGTTCCCGATGAGCAAGGACAACTGACTAGCGATCACGGGTGGGACACCATCAAACACCGAGACTATCTGAAAGAGACCGTTGCCTTATTTAAAGAAAAAGGAATCCGGGTGAGTCTATTTGTAGACCCCGTACCGGAAATGGTCCGTGCCGCCGCCGACACCGGCACCGATCGAGTTGAACTTTACACCGAGCAGTATGCAAAACAATTTAGTGCCGGCAAGGAAAAAGAGGCGATCGTGGCCTATGTAGAAGCAGCAAAGATTGCCCAGGCTTCTTCACTGGGTGTCAATGCCGGTCATGACCTGGACCTGCAAAATCTCCACTTTTTTTGCAGCCATATACCCTGGCTTCAAGAGGTCAGTATCGGTCATGCCCTAATATGCGATGCCCTTTATTTGGGCTTGTCCAATACGATCCAACTCTACAAAAGACAGCTCTCTCACTAAAGATCGGCCAGAGACCGTCCGTGTACAACTAGAGACTCGTTTCAGTGTGCAACTAGAGACTGGTTACAGACTATTCAAAATAGTAGGAAGCTGATCGGGAGAATACCATGTAAACAAAGGGTCTTTTTTAAACCAGGTCATTTGACGCTTGGCATAATGCCGCGTATTGAGTTTTATCTGTTCAATGGCCTGCTCCAGGGTCAGGCGCTGCGCCAGGTAGTCAAACAACTCGGAGTAACCAACGGTCTTAAGTGCAATAGACTCTTTATAAGACTGCAAACTAGTCACTTCGGCTAGTAAGCCCTGTTGCACCATCATATCCACTCTATTATTGATACGCTGGTAGAGCACAGCACGAGGTTGCTCTAATCCAATACCCAACAGTTGATAGGGTTGCTTTTTTACCTTACCCTTTTGAAAAGATAAAATACTTTGACCGGTAGACTGCACTACTTCAAGAGCCCTCATCATACGCTGTGGATTCTGCATTTCGCCTTGCGTACTATAGAGTGGATCTAGTTTCACAAGCATCGCGTGCAACCAAGCCATGCCTTCTTGCTGGTACTGGGCCCGGATCAACACACGCACGGAAGGATCTACCATCGGTATTTCATCTAGGCCCTCCCAAAATGCTTTCCAATAAAGACCGGTCCCTCCTACCATAACCAGCTGCCCGTGTCTGGCGATCAATTCTGCTACCTTTTGGGTAGCATACTGCTCGTAATAGGACGCCTGTATGGGCTGCTCAATCGAATGATCGGCTATAAAATAATGAGGCACTTGTTGCAACTGCTCTTGGCCGGGTCTGGCGACTCCAATATCGAGCTCGCGATAACATTGCCTGCTGTCAAAAGACAAGATAGGTACTTGTAACGTACTGGCTACACGCAAGGCTACCTCTGTCTTTCCCACCGCCGTAGGACCGGCAATGACAATGATCCTATGAGTCTGTTGATTCACCGAACGATTTTCGCTATACTAATTTAAAAGAGATAAAACCCCGTTTGGATCATTCGGGTTCTTCTTCGCCGACCGCAGCGTCATCGAAGCCGACATCTTCTCCTTCCTCATCCTTTTCGCTAAAACCCTCTTCGCTGCGAGAGAGATCGTATTTCTCTTCAATATCGGCAAACTTTTCGCCCAACAGCGCCTTGGTACCATATTGACTGGGGGCTAAACCCTCCGTACGGGTAATGAGGGGATAATCAACGGCAGGATCTTCTTCTTTGATCACTTGTATGAGCTCGACCAGAAAATTCCAGTTCTTTTCAAAGTCATAGACATAAATGAACCGCTGATTGGGTCCTTTGACCTCTGATCCAATGGTTGTTTCGTCCATGATCAACGGGGGTGCCTGGTAGGGCTTATCATAAACCGCTAAACTGATCTCACGACCTCGTTGCCACTTATCGTTACTACGAAAAAAAGTCGCCTGGTGCTTATGATCAAATTCAAAAGCCTTCAGGATAGTATCGTGCAACTGCTTAAAATATTGAGACGGACGAATGACCACGTCGCGATAAACCATCTCATCTTCTTCGTAATAGGCCCTGAACTTTAATATTGGCATACATACAAAGCTACATAAATGAAGGGAAAGCTCGCCAAGCCCCACTATTGACCGGCCACGGGCACCAGCCCAAGCTCAGCGGCCTTTTTGAGCATAAATGCATAGGCCGCATCATAAGAATTGGGGATCTCCCCATCGAGCATGGCATCTTTGATGGCGTCCTTGATTATACCCACGGGCTTGGAGGGCGAGAGCCCAAAAACCTCCATGATCAACTCTCCGGTAATAGGAGGCTGCCAATTGCGGATATGATCTTTTTCTTCTACTTCGCGGCAACGTTGTCGCACCCATAGAAAATTGTCAAGGAAGCGTTTTACTTTTTGCTTGTTCTTAGAAGTGATATCAGCCTCGCACAAGATCATCAAGGATTCAAAATTATCACCGGCATCAAATAGCAATCTTCGCACGGCCGAATCCGTAATATTTTCTTTGGTAAGACTAATAGGCCGCAGGTGGAGCTCGACTAATTTGCGAACAAATTTCATTTTATCATTGAGTGGCAGCTTCAAGGCCGTAAAGATCTTCGGGACCATGCGCCCGCCCACTACCTCATGACCATGAAAGGTCCACCCATGCCCTTCCTCGAAACGCTTGGTTGCCGGTTTGGCAATATCATGCAATAAAGCGGCCCACCGTAACCAGCGATCTGTACTACTCTTTGCAACATTGTCCAGTACCTGCAACGTATGATAAAAATTATCCTTATGCCCCTGCCCGTCTTTATATTCGGCGCCCACCAACGCTACCAACTGCGGAAAGATCAGTTTTAGTAACCCGCTCTTATAGAGCAGATCGAATCCAACCGAGGGAATGCGGGCTTCCACTATCTTATTAAGTTCGTCTGTAATTCTTTCTTGCGAAATGATCCGTATCCGCTCGGCATTATCTACGATCCCCTTCCAGGTGTTGGAATCTATAGTAAACCCGAGTTGGGTAGCAAAACGAATGGCTCGCATCATTCGCAGGGGATCATCACTAAAGGTGGTGTCCGGAGATAGCGGTGTACGAATGACCCCTTTATCGAGATCACCGATGCCACCAAAAGGATCGATCAATTGGCCATAGGTAGTCGGATTAAGACTAATGGCCAGTGCATTGATGGTAAAGTCCCTTCGAAGCTGATCGTCTTGGATGGTGCCGGGCTCTACACTGGGCTTACGCGAACTGGGATGATAGCTTTCTTTGCGAGCCCCCACAAATTCCAGATCGTACGGGGGAGTATCGGGTGAGTCGGGGCGGAGAAAAAAATGAGCAGTCCCAAAGGACTTAAAATAATCTACGGAAGGCGTTGGCCGAAATCGAGCAGCCACTGCGCCGGCCAATTCCAGCGCATCGCCAACACATACAAAATCGATATCGGTAGTGGGGCGTCCCAATAATTTATCGCGCACGAAACCACCCACCAGGTAGGTCTCCCGCTGTAATGATGTCGCCGCCGTTGCCACCTCTTGCAACAGGGCCAGTTCCTTTTGGGTACATTGAATATCCACTCGTGGCGAAGTTACTGCATAGACCCCAAGTGTACCGCACTAGTAAGACAGGAAAACGCAACGAAAAACCAAGCAGATCAGAGATAGCTAAGATTGGTCTTGGGGCTTAACTGTAATAAGGTTTCATACATCAACCGGATGGTATTTTCAATATCATCACGGTGCAACATTTCTACCGTCGTATGCATATACCGAAGGGGAATGGAGATCAGCACCGAGGGGCAACCATCGTTAGAATAAGCAAAGGAGTCCGTATCGGTACCGGTACTGCGGCTAAGCGCCCGCCATTGCACAGGGATCTTCTTTTGCGCAGCGACCTTTTCGACCAGGGCCAACAACTTATTATGCACGGCTGGAGCGTAAGATAGAGAAGGCCCCTTGCCAGTCGCTACATCGCCTTCGATGTTCTTATTGATGAGCGGCGTGGTCGTGTCATGTGTTACATCCGTAACAATGGCAATATTTGGTTTGATGCGACGGGCAATCATTTCTGCTCCACGCAAACCGATCTCTTCCTGAACGGCATTGACCACATAGAGTCCGAATGGCAACTTGACCTTGTTTTGCTTGAGCAAACGGGCCACTTCGGCGATCATAAATCCACCGATACGATTATCAAAAGCACGGCCGATATAATTACCATTGGCCAGCTCATCGAAACCGTCTTGGTAGGTAACCACCGCCCCAATATGAATACCCAATTCTTGTACTTCTTTTTTGGACCGAGCTCCACAATCGAGCCAGAGATTATCGGTGCGAGGACTGGGCTCCTTTTGCTCCGGAGCGCCCAGCCGGGTGTGAATGGCAGGCCACCCGAAAACCGCTTTTACTGGGCCTTTTTTTCCGTGAATAATGACACGCGAAGCAGGCGCGGTCTGGTGATCGACCCCTCCATTGCGCTTCAGATAGAGCAAACCATCGGCCGTAATATAATTGACGAACCAGCTGATCTCATCAGCGTGTGCCTCAATTACTACCTTAAAAGGATGAGTAGGATTGATTACCCCTACCGCTGTTCCATAGGGATCGACAAAATGCGAGTCGACATACGAGTTCAAGTAGGCAAGCCATAGCTTTTGCCCCCAGGTCTCAAAACCCACGGGAGAGGCATTATTGATATAATTCTTGAAGAACTGAAAAGATGCATCATTCAAAATAGATTTGGAAGAGCTCTTTTTTCTTAACGTTGCCATAATTGCAGGAATTGAAAATGATAGATCAGGGTCTTCTGAGTCGGATACGGGCCGACTCGCTGTAGTTACTTCGCTTGCGCGTCTTATCGATCAGCACCAACCCGAGACTTGCCGTGGTATCGCGAAGCACACCGGGCAAGGTGACCAATCCCGGCTGGTTATAGGTGTTATACTCAAACTCCAATTGAATGTCGGCCTTGCGCAAGGCCCCAGGCAGGCCCAGCCGCGAAATAGGAAATCGCTGCAAGGTGTCGGCACGAGTGCTTCCGGAGGCATTATACCATTTGTAGACGATATAGATCGAATCGATATCCCCCTCTTGGTCGGTATAATTGGCCAATAGTTTGATGACATTTCCGGTCGTTACCACGGCCGGTTGTATAGAGGTAACCTGCACCTGCGGTTCGCTGGTAAACTTATCTTTGTTGCAAGCGGCTGCCAAAAAAACGACGAGCCCCGCTGCTAAAATTTTTTTGATCATAAACTACCTGACATTTCAAAAATACAGCATTTGCAACGACTAAACCAGATCAGGGCGCAATGGAATGTTAAGATATTTGAGCAGACTCCGGCCCGCTTCGAAGAGCTGGCGCTGGAGGCCTTTCGCTATCAGTATGCGCTTAATCAGGTCTATCGCCAGTTTACCGATGCGCTCCGGATCGACCCCACCCAGGTGAACGCGCTGGAAAAGATCCCCTTTTTACCGGTCAGCTTTTTTAAGAGCAGCCGGGTTTTGACTGCGCCCGACCCTGAGGGACGACTGTCCGAAACTGAACAAACGCTGCGTTTTGAAAGCAGCGGTACCACAGGGACCCTCCCAAGCGTCCACCTGGTACAGGACCCCGGTCTTTATCAAAAAAGCTTTTGTAACGGCTTTGAAAGGACCTTTGGCTTGCCAGAGCGCTGGTGTTTACTCGCCTTACTCCCCTCGTATCTCGAAAGAGAACATTCTTCATTGGTCTATATGACCCGTCACCTGATTGAACAAACCGATCATCCCCATAGTGGATTTTACTTGCACGATTACGAAAAATTGCATGCTACCCTTTTTGAGCGGGAGCAAAATAAACAAGCGACCCTGCTACTCGGAGTCAGTTTTGCGCTGTTGGAATTTGCCGAGCGCTTCCCCATGGCACTGAACCATACCCAGCTGATCGAGACCGGTGGTATGAAAGGAAGAGGACCCGAGCTTACACGGGAGGAACTTCACCACAGGTTGCAAAAGGCCTTTGGCCTCTACACTGTTTGTTCTGAATACGGAATGACCGAGTTATTGTCACAGGCTTGGTCAACGGGGAAGGGCCTGTTTAAAACCCCGCCTTGGATGAAGGTAATGGTACGCGAAGAAGAAGATCCGTTATCGGTTCGGTTGCAGGGAACCGGAGCACTCAATATTATCGATCTGGCCAACATTGACTCTTGCTGTTTTATTGCCACAGAAGATATTGGACTCCTGCACCCCCAGGGTCATTTTGAAGTGAGAGGAAGAATGGACCATGCCGAATGGCGAGGGTGTAGTTTACTAATGCTTTGATCATTGAAAAAATTGTAATTTGACCGCGTGAAAAAGAGCCCTATCAAAACGGAACGACCTTCATCGTCGAAAAAATCATATGAATCCCCCTGGTACAGTCTGGACGAGCTCCCGGCTTTATTATTGATTGCCCTTTATGCACTGGTCGATTTTATCCCCTCTTTCGGTGGGGCGGATGTGATGGGGGCCCAATGGCTTTATTTGTCGATGGTGCATGTGGTTGCCGGACTCTATCTTTTTACGTACGGTAAAGATCGCGTAGTATCTCAATTAGGATCGATCACGAATTCGCTACTCACCTTATTACTCCTGGGCTTTACCCTGATCGCCGGCTTATCCATCTTCGGCGCCATTAACCGTGTTGAATCGATGGTGGTATATGCCCGATTGCTGACCACCGTGCTGATGTATTTTCAGATCGGCCTTTTATTCTGCGGCCGGATTCAGCTGCTAAAACCACTGGCCTACTTCTTTGCTCTATTCCTGCTGATTCAATCCATGGGGGTGATCGGTCAATTTTATACGGGTATCAAAGCAGGTACAGCCTTTGATACTGTCATTGCGAACATCAAGATCAATACCGGTAATAAAAATATCTTAGCGGCCACACTTGCCACCAAGATCGCCTTTACACTCTATGCCCTATGGCAATCGAAAACTTGGGCACGGTTGATCGTGTCGATCGTGTTGATATTGGGCATCTGCGCCATCGTCATTGTCAACGCCCGGGCCTCCTTTATATCGGTGGGAGCGCAGGTCATTTTACTGCAGGTCTTTATGGGCGTCTTTGCAGCCAGGGCTAAACAACCCAGTAAGATCCTTCCCGAGCTGGGCTGGTCTTTAGCGCCCATCATCATTGGATATTTTATCTCAAACCTGATGCTTACCTCGGCCATGGACTTACAAGAAGGCCCTACAGGATATAACACCGTTACCGAAAGAGCCAAGACCATAACATTTGAGACCAGTGGACGAAAAAATCTATGGCTAAGCGCTATTGACTATATAAAGAAACACCCCCTTCAGGGAGCCGGTTACGGAAATTGGAAACTAGCCTCCATTCCGTACGAGCGGGAACATATCGATGAGCTCTATGTCGCCTATCACGCACACAATGACTTTTTAGAAATGACAGCCGATACCGGTTGGCTTGGCGGCATCCTCTACCTATCTCTATTTATCTTGGCAAGCCTATGGCTGCTCTTTGCCTTGGTCTATCGGCATAGCACTTCCCTTTTCTTTGCTGCGCTTTGCATTACCCTGTCACTGGCTAGTTACTTTACCGATGCCAGCTTTAATTTTCCTATCGAACGGCCGGTAATGCAATTCTTCTTGGCCTTTGTGTTGGCAATGGTAGTGCAACTCCGCCTTAGTTATCGAAAACAAATGGCCGAGACAACCGAAAATGCAACACCCGCTGTCTCAACATCCACTAATAAATTCTCTCCCACAAAGAATGGGTTGTTAGCTGCCTATGGAATAGTTGGCCTGGCGGCCCTGCTCTATTCGGGCTATTTTAATAGTAAGGTCTTTGAATCGATGCGGGCACAGTACGAAATCAACCAGGATATGCTACAGGCCGAGCCCAAATTGGAATTTGAAAAAGTAAATAAAGCCCTGCCTTCTATTCCGAATCTAAATGCGTTTTGCTTTCCCGTTACCCTTATTAAAAGCCGCTATCTGATCAAAGCCAAACGCTATCAAGAAGCGCTTACCCTCTTACATCAGTGTCGTAAAGAGAGCCCTTATCTATCGATTAACGAGTTCTTTACAGCGCAGTGCCATTTGCAACTTAACAACAAGGACAGCGCGTTACACTGGGCCCGCATTGCGTTTGAATATAGACCCCGTGTACGAAATAATTTCATCTTACTAAACCAATTACTAGCCGAACGAAAAGACAGCGCCGAAATTGAGAACGCCTTTAGGATCGCTTCGACCTTTCGAAAGGAGCCCTGGACCTGGAGCAGTTACCTGAGCGCCTTGACCACCGCAGGTAACTTGTCTGAAGCCCGTTATACCGCCCTGGTGGATAGCGCGTTCAAATTATTCCCTACGGACCCCGATATCCTATCCAGAAAACAGAACCTGGCATCGCTGCGTTCGAAGCCCTATTTTGAATCCGCTACCAGCGCTTTTATGAGAAGAGACTATCAAGCAGCCCTCAACGGCTTTCTGAAGACCAGCGAGATCAATCCGTATGACTACGCCAACTTTGAAAATGCAGGCATGTGTTACCATGCCTTGCAACGCTATGACAAGGCCATTGAATATTTTGATAAAGTGATCGCCAAGGGCACCGCCCGCGATGCTAAATCCAATTATTTTAAAGCCCTTTGCTTAATGCTGCTTGGGCAAAAATCGGCCGCTTGTGCAACTATGCAAACAGCAGCAAGCCGCAATTACCCCGGGGCTAGTGATTTCCTAAAGGCCAATTGCCCCTAACTGTTTGGGCAATGCCCATTTTACCTTAGTTTTGCCCCCCGCCCAGGTGGCGAAATTGGTAGACGCACCGTCTTCAGGTGGCGGCGCCGCAAGGTGTGCTGGTTCGAATCCAGTCCTGGGCACTTTATTGAACTGAAGCCGATTCTTTGATGAATCGGCTTTTTTATTTTTCGATGAACCGCCCGCCAGCAAAGGGATTGCTTCAAATAAACTATTTACTCTCGGAGTTCGAACCACCCCTTTTTGCTTACTGTATAGGATTCCATCAGGGAATACCAGTTTTTGCAACCGCTGCTTCTGCTCATACTCTGCTGAAAGCCAAGCCTGGCTGAGGTTTTGAGCAATGGTCAAACATTTGGAAACCGCTAATTCCAAGTTCGAACCCTCTATCTGGCTCATGTCCGTTTCTTTGGAAAGTGCAGCGATCTCTGTTCGTATTTTCTCACTATGCTTTTGATAGATATCCTCATTGATTTGATCGGTGATGAACTTGTGTTCGATCTTTTCAAGCAAGGCTTTTTTCTCAGCGATTTTCTTTTTCATCTGTGCTGCCTCTCTCTCAAC
>VHAT01000008.1 GCA_016872195.1 Sphingomonadales bacterium
AGGAATTTCAGCAAAAAAGAACGCATTTTGCGGTGGTGGTAGATGAGTTCGGGGGTACCAGTGGTATAGTAACCATGGAAGATATTTTAGAAGAAGTAATCGGTGATATCCGAGATGAATTTGACGAAGAGGAGAACAGTGGTCAGCAGATCGATGAGCATACCTTTATCTTCGACGCCAAGATCAGGCTACACGATCTTTGCCGAAGACTGCAAGTACCGCTCGACACATTCGATCTGGTCAAAGGCGATAGTGATTCGCTCGCCGGAATGGTACTGGAGTTGGCGGGAGAAATGCCGGTCGTTCAACAAGTGATCAGGGCTGGTGATTTTGAATTTACCGTCTTGCAAACGGCTCAGAACAGGATCGAAAAAGTGCAGGTCATCATCCGTCCGCATTCTTAAATCTGGTATATGAAACAGTTTTGGAAAATAGTCTTTATAGCAGCGTTGTTTTTTTCTTTGCTGGCCTGTAACAGCGATTATACAGCGGGGAAAAAGCGTGGCTATTACCGGATCTCTTTTCCAGAAAAGAAATACCAGGTATTTGATCAGCCCGGCTATCCGTACACGTTTGAATATCCCGCCTATGCTACGGTCAGTAAGGACACTACCTTTTTTCAAGACCCTGTCGATGATTGGTGGGTCAACATCGATTTTCCCCAATTTGCCGGTCGTATCTATGTAAGCTATAAGCCGATCACTAGCCGGCCCGTTTTTGATTCGTTGGTCCAAGATGGATTTAAATTAGCGTACCGACAACACGTTAACATGGCCACTCAAATAGAGGATAGTGTTATGCAAACCAATAACGGCGTAGAGGGTATCTATTTTTCGCTGGGGGGGAATACGGCCACCGCCAATCAGTTTTTTGTGACCGACTCTGTCCGCCATTTTTTGCGAGGGGCCTTGTACTTTGATGCCACGCCCAATGCAGATTCCCTGGGTATTGTCAATGATTTTTTAAAAAAGGACCTGCTTCACCTTATCAACACGCTGCAGTGGCGTACCTCTACTCGATGATCGTACTCGATAACATACTCATTAGCGAAGACCTGGTCGATAAAAAATTTGTCTGCGACCTGACGCGTTGTAAAGGGGGCTGCTGTGAAGACGGCGCAGCGGGGGCTCCGTTGCAGGAAGATGAAAAGGCCATCATAGACAAATGGGCAGATACTGTTAAGCCCTATCTGTCCGCTACGGCGTTGGAGACCTTGCAGCAAAAAGGGCATTATAGCTGGAACGATGAGTTCGGCTGGGGTACTCCTACCGTCGACTCCGATAATGAGATCTGCGCTTATGGTATCAGACTGTCTGATGGGACCATCCAATGTGCTTTTGAAAAAGCGCATGCTGAAAATAAGATTCCCTGGAAAAAGCCCATCAGTTGCCATCTGTATCCGATAATCGCCAAGCCCGGAAAAAATGGTGATTACGAAAGAGTCAATTACGAACCTCGTCAAGTGCTTTGCGCAGGAGGTTGTGCGCTGGGAGAAAAGTTACAGGTTCCGGTCTATCAGTTCTTAAAGGAGCCGATTGTTCGAAAATGGGGACTTGATTTTTGGGAAGCGCTCGACACGATCGCAAAAGGGGATTGGGAAGAGACCGACTTTGCCGAATAGTGTATAATTTTAGCAAGTGAATCCGAGTCAGGAACAATTTTTAGCCAAGAGCGCCGTCAAGGCCAGCGATCGGGAGCACCGGCGCAAGATCAATTTCAATATTGGCAAGTACAATGCCGTTGTGCCTAAGGGCAAGCAACAATTCATGGATTTAGAATTGGCTCGTGAGCGTGCCAAGAATGCAAAGTGGAAAGCGATCGCTACGCTCGACAAACAATTGGAACTCTTTGAGGCTACCATTACGCGCCGCGGGGCCAAGGTAATCTGGGCCGAAGATGCACAGCAGGCATTGGATGCGATCGGGCGTATCTGTCGCGAGAAGAAATGTAAGACGCTGGTCAAGAGCAAGAGCATGGTAACCGAAGAGATCCATCTTAATGATTATATGCAAAGCATTGGAGTAAATAGTGTAGAGACCGATCTGGGCGAATACATTCAGCAGTTAGATGGGGAGGCTCCCTACCATATCGTTACTCCTGCTATGCACAAGAGTAAGGAAGACGTGGCTAAGCTCTTTGCAGAAAAACTGGGTACCGATCCCAAGGCTACACCCGAGCAGCTGACGCTCAAGGCACGCGAGATCTTGCGCGAAAAATATGTGCAGGCCGAGATCGGCGTTACCGGTGCCAATTTTATTGTGAGTGATGTAGGTGGTATTGCGGTAACCGAAAACGAAGGCAATGCAAGATTAAGCTGCGCTTGGCCCGCTACACATATTGTTATTGCCGGGATCGAAAAAGTGATCCCCTCTATCAACGACCTGGGTTTATTTTGGCCCTTGCTGGCCACTTTTGGAACCGGACAACAGGTTACCGTGTACAATTCGCTGCTTACGGGTCCTCGTCAACCTGGCGAAACGGATGGACCCACCGATATGTACGTGATCTTGCTGGATAATGGACGCACTACCATTCTGGCCGACGAACGGCAACGAGAGAGTTTGTATTGTATTCGGTGTGGCGCCTGTTTGAACGCTTGTCCTATCTATAAAAATATTGGCGGTCATGCTTATGGGGTTACCTATAGTGGGCCTATCGGCTCGGTCATTACCCCGCATCTGCAGGGTATGGACGAGTATAAGCATTTGAGCTTTGCCTCTTCATTGTGTGGCAACTGTACCGAAGTCTGTGCGGTCAAGATCAATTTACATGAGCTCCTGCTCGAGAATCGATACGAATCGGTGCGCGCCGGCAAGGCAGAATTACTCGAGAAGATCGCTTGGCGCGCCTGGAAGCAAGCCATGCTGTTTCGTCCCGCGTTGAACTTGGCAACGAGTAAAATGAAAAATTGGTTTGTCAATAAAGTGGTAACGGGATGGACCGCACAGCGTGGCGACTTACAATTTCCAGCGAAAACGTTCAATCAGCGTTGGAAAGAAAAATTCGGTGATCGTTAGTTCACTTACTTCGTTGTCCTGATCCTCATATTCCCTCTGTCTCAGGTTGCTCCACCGATGCACCGGATGTAAAGGCTTTATTGACCAACCACACTCCTAACAGTGTAACGAGGCCACCGCCCAAAATATAGGGGGTGATCTTATCATCAAAAAGAAGGGATCCACATAGCAGGGCCACTACCGGATTTACATAGGCGTAGATAGAAGCTTGTTCGGTCGGAAGGTGTTGTAAGGCGTACAAGTAAGCGATAAAGGAAAGTACCGATCCAAAAAAGACAAGATATCCGATCACCATCCAAGCGCGAAGCGGAATCGATGACAGGGGTACGGCCCATCCGGTAGCTTGTGTAAAGCTCGTCAGCACAATTCCTGATATAAGCATTTGAATCCCTAAACTAAAGTAAGGATTGAAATGCGTGGCTTGTTTTTTGGTGTATAAGGTAGCAAAGGCCCAGGTCCAGGTGGCGATCAGCGAAAGGGTAATACCGAATCGAAAATCGGGATCTAAAAAATCGCCAAGATGATCATAAAATATAATGCAGACGCCTCCGAAGCCCAGCAAGAGCCCGGTAATAGCTTTACCGGGCATTTTTTCTTTTTGGGTAAAGAATCCGATAATAACTAACCAGAGTGGAAAGATGGCCCCCATAATGGAGCCCAACCCAGCCGAAATATATTTTACGCCCCAGGTGCTGAGCCCGTTACTCAAGACAAAATTCAAAACGCAAAGTAATAGGATCGGTCTCCATTCCTTGCCCCTTGGTAATGCAGCTCGCTGGTAGAGGAAAAAAAATACATAGAGGATACCCGCCGCCAGTTGACGCATTCCAGCCAATTGAAGGGCCGGAATATGACGAGTACCTTCTTTGGAGGCTACCCAGGTGGTACCCCACAAGAAGCAAACGGCCGCCAAGGCCAAGAACGCTTTGGGCCGGGTGTTTTGTTGGGTAGAGATAGACAAGAAGCGAAAGATTAATGCTTGAAGTGTCGTTGCCCTGTCATCACGAGTATCAGTTGGTGCTCTTTACAGTAATCGATGGAGTCTTGATCGCGAATGGATCCACCAGGCTGAATAAAGGCCGTAATACCGGCCTGGTGTCCCAATTGCACACAATCACCGAAGGGAAAGAAGGCATCACTGGCCATTACCGCGCCCTGTAGGTCTGCGGTAAATTGTCTGGCTTTATCAAGCGCTTGCCGAAGGGAATCGATACGGCTGGTTTGTCCACAACCCTTTCCGATGAGTTGTTTATTTTTCACCAAGGCAATCGCATTCGATTTTAGATGCTTGGCGATCAGGTTGGCAAATAACAGGTCGTCCTTTATCGATTCGTTACAGAGGGGGCCAGCCACCTGCTTCCATTCGTTTATATTTCCGTTGTCGCTGTCTTGCGCTAATACTCCATTGAGTACAGAGCGAAACTGTCGGGTCACGGCCGGTTGCGGGTGCAGTTGTAGTAGTATTCGATTCTTTTTTGTTTGCAATAGGGTAAGCGCTTCTTTCTCGAAGGCGGGGGCCATCAGTACTTCAAAGAATATATCTTGAATAGAGGCCGCTGTTTCTTTATCGATAGGACGATTACAAATGAGTACCCCTCCAAAGGCGCTTTCCGGATCGCCGGCCAGTGCCGCTTGCCAGGAATCAAAAACAGTTGACCGCTTCGCTACACCACAAACGTTATTATGTTTGATGATAGCAAAGCTAGTGGCATCGAATTCTCTGATAAGTTGCAGCGCCGCTTCCACATCCAGTAAATTATTATAAGAGAGCTCCTTGCCATGCAATTGGGTAAAGAGTTCTTCGGTACGGCCGTAAAATAAAGCGGACTGGTGGGGGTTCTCTCCATAGCGAAGTGAACGCGAGGTGCCTATAGCGGCTACAAAACCGGTAGCACCCAATGGGTCGAAATACTGAGCGATATCGGCATCGTATTGGGCTACGATGGCAAAGGCCTGGGCCGCTAATTGTTTACGTTGGGCAAGACTAATTATCCCTTTTTGTTCTTGTAATAGTTGTACCAGGTAGGTATATTCTTTTTTTGCAGCTACTACCGCAACGTCATTGAAGTTTTTAGCAGCGGCTCTGATCATGGAAGGACCGCCAATATCAATTTTTTCTATGATGGCCTTTTCTTCATTGGTGGATTTGACTGTCTCTTCGAATGGATACAGGTCTACGATCACCAGATCGATAGCTGGAATATGATGATCCTGCATTTCTTGCAGATGTGTTGCCTCATCTCGTTTACCAAGAATACCTCCAAAGACAGAAGGGTGCAAGGTTTTGACCCGCCCACCTAAGATGGAGGGATAGCCCGTTAGTTTTTCAACCGGAATAACGGGAACGCCTAGTTCCGAGATAAAGGCTTGTGTGCCCCCGGTAGAGTAGATCGTGATCCCTAAGGCATGTAGTTGATGAATGATGGGTTCCAGACCATCTTTATAAAAGACGGAAATGAGGGCGGAGCGAATTTGTTTATCCATTGCAAAAAGCAGGGCTGTTAAGGAGAGGCGAAGGTACTCTATCGAAGGGAGCTTACAAAGGCGCCGGCCCGTCTTGTATCATGTATGCTGATCTGCAAACTGTCGAGTAAAGAAAGCCAGCGCTGGCGAGTTCTTTCGCCGGCCGAACCGTCTAGTACAGCTTTTCGGATCTTTCTATTCAGTACCCAACTTTCACCTTGGTAGGGGGCCCGGTGGCCGATGATCAATAGATCGATCGGTATCGAGTCGGGTGCAGGGGGTATCCTCTCTTTATCGGCTACCCAAATTTTTTGGTCATCATATACGATTTGTGGGCTATACGATAAGGAGTTTGTTTTTTGAATCCCGGCTGCTTGTCTGGACGACCGAATGATATAGGCAGCACTCATGGGATCTTTATTTTGTTTGCAATCTACAAGACCGGTGCAACGGGTCCCCTCAATCAGATCGATGGCCGTGAAGCCGGGTATCTGGTATACGATCAACCATTTTTGTCTGGACTGTTCGTATCGATGTGCAATTTGTGATCCCAGCAGCAAAAGGACTGTCAGCAGGGTAAGAAATCTTCCGGTAGAACTCTTATTGACGAGCCAATGTGTTCCTGCAAGGAAAAATCCAAACAGAAGGATCGTCTCGGGCAAGCTCCACTGTAAGTCGGTAAATAAAAGTCCCGGAATGCTCTCTACCCAACTCACATACTCATTGAGTAACATGATCAAAAAGGCAATGCCTTTTCCGATCCATCCTGCCAGGAGCGGAAAGGGGCTACAGACCAGTAGTAAGAGTAGTGATGCTAAAATGATGCTGGACAAGGGAACGGCGATCAGATTACTCAATAAAAAGGCACCTGGAAATTGATGAAAATAATAAAGTGAGATCGGGGTAGTAAAAACTTGTGCGGCAATACTAACGGCGATCAGTTGTCCGGGAGCATGCCACCAGATCTTGGTAAAACTAAGTTGGCGAGACAGATTTTTTCCAATTAATAGGATCCCTGCTATTGCGGCAAAGGAGAGTTGAAAACCCAGGTCCCAGAGCCAAAAAGGGTCGTAGCATAATAATAAGAATGCCGATACCATTAGCGTATTGAGTGAATTACCCTTTCGTTGTATAAGCTCTCCCAATACGACCGAACTAAAAAGTAGGGTTGCTCTAAGTAGAGAAGGCGTACCGCCGGCTAATAAGCTGAATAGCCAAAGACTCCCCAGCACCAGTAGTTGTATCAACGGTTGGATCCATCTCTTTTTAGTAAAGGGGCGTAAGCACCAGCTAAGTATTCCGCCGATCAGTGCCAGGTGCATGCCGGATATGGCAATAATATGAACGACACCCGTATTACTATACGAACGATTGAGCGCCGGATCGAGGTCTTGCCGGTAGCCGATCAGCAAGGCCTCGGCCAGGCCGGCGGCTTCCGGGTCGGGGATGGTGCTTTGTAGTAGGGCGCATATTTTTTTTCGAAGTTCAATTAGTTTTTTTTTCCAATAGTACGGTTGCTGCAGAGCCGCTAGCTGGTACTCCTCTGTTCTAAGAAAAAGCTGGTGAGTGATTCCCTTTCTCATTTGATATTCTTTCCAGTTTCGCTCTCCCGGGTTCTTTGGAGGCTCTATAAGGGCAGGTAGTCGAGTGGCCCAAATTGTATCGCCCCATGTCGGCATGCTGCCTTGGCTATCTTTTAGCAGGTATAATTTGACTTTTCCTTTTACATGCTGCTCGCTATTCTTTTCATATCGTTTTCGCACCTCGGCCACCACTCCATAGGTTTTTGGTTTTTCAGTGGGCTCCTCACAGACAATGTATTCCCAGACTGCGCTGCTATCAGCGGTTGCCACTGCTCCCAGCCAATGCGGGTCTTTTCGAATGTCTTGTTTTATGCAGAGCCCACTGCCTGCTGAAAAAAAGAGTAGACCGCTACCCAATAAGGTGAATGGCGTAGATCGTATCCGAAGTGTATCGGGCCAAAAAGAGATGCTGACCAATAGCAGCGCTCCGACTATAGAAGTACTGAGCAGAACCCATTGGGGTTGGGGCCTATACCACTGGCAGCAGATTCCGGCGGCAAGAGCCAATACAGGAGAAAGCATGGGCACGCGGTACCAATAGTAAAGAAGGGTAGTATGCACAGACAAAAAAATAATGTCGGTGCCATCAGGATGCCAGTGATAAAACTCGGGCCTACTTGCTTAAATACATACTTCGGTCTTTGTAAAGCTGACGGAAGTAAGGGTCGCGCAGATCGTCGATAAACCGAATGGCTTCTCCGGTCGATTTCATTTCGGGTCCTAACTCTTTATTGACGCCTGGAAATTTATTGAAGCTAAAGACGGGTTCTTTGATGGCAAAGCCCTTTAGATTTTTTTTCATGGTAAAGTCACGCAGTGTATGAGTGCCCAGCATCACCTTGGTGGCGATATTCAAATAAGGGATCTGGTACGCCTTTGCGATAAAGGGTGTCGTACGCGATGCGCGAGGATTGGCTTCTATCACAAAGACCTTACCGTCTTTGATCGCGAATTGGATATTGATAAGTCCGCGGATCTCAAGGGCACGGGCGATCTTTTCGGCATACTCCTCCATTTTTTGTACGATCAGTGGCGACAAATTAAAGGCGGGCAATACCGCATTGCTGTCTCCTGAGTGGATGCCGGCCGGTTCAATATGTTCCATCACACCCATTACATGAAACGATTCTCCATCAAAGATGGCGTCGATCTCGGCCTCTTGGCAGCGATCTAAAAAGTGATCGATCAAAATTTTATTACCGGGAATATGCTTTAGCAAACTCACCACGGCTCTTTCTACTTCTTCGTCATTGATAACGATACGCATGCGTTGTCCCCCCAACACATAAGAAGGTCGCACCAGTACCGGATAGCCTACTTTATTAGCCACTTCAACTGCATCGTCTACCGACCAAGCGGTTCCATACTCCGGGTAGGGTATAGCCAATTCTTTCAGCATATCACTGAAACGGCCTCTGTCTTCGGCAATGTCCAAACTGTCGAAAGAAGTGCCTATGATCTTAATTCCTTTTTTATGAAGCCGCTCCGCTAGCTTAAGGGCGGTTTGCCCACCTAATTGTACAATGACCCCCTCGGGTTTTTCGTGTTCTACGATCTCCCAGAGGTGTTCCCAATACACAGGCTCAAAGTAAAGTTTATCGGCCATATCGAAATCAGTAGAGACCGTTTCGGGATTGCAATTGACCATGATCGCTTCGAAGCCGGCTTCCTTAATGGCCAGCAGTCCGTGCACACAGCAATAGTCGAATTCGATGCCTTGCCCGATGCGATTGGGGCCTGAACCGAGTACTATTATCTTTTTCTTATTGCTGACGATACTCTCGTTATGATGCCCTCTTTCGAAGGTCGAATAGAAATAAGGCGTTTTAGCTTCGAACTCGGCGGCACAGGTATCTACCATTTTATAGACCCGGGTTAGACCCAGCTTTTTTCTTTTTTCATAGATCGCATCCTCATCGCCATTACGAAGGATACGAGCGATCTGCTCATCGCTAAAGCCATGAATTTTTGCTTTTTCCAGTAAGGCCTCGGGTACGTCCTCCAGACTGTAAGCGGCTAACTCTTTTTCGATGTTTACGATCTTTTGGATCTCATAGAGAAACCAGCGATCTATCCCATTGGTGGCTTTCGATATGGACCCTACCGAGATACCGGCTTGCAAGGCATCTTTGATACGAAACAGCCGATCCCATTTTGGCGTCTTGATATATTCAAGCAACTCTTCGGCCCGCATTAGACTCTTTCCATAATAGCCAAGTCCTACCGCATTATTTTCTAAACTCTGGCAGGCTTTTTGGATCGCTTCGGTAAAACTTCTTCCGATGCCCATTACCTCGCCCACACTTTTCATTTGTAGCCCCAAGGTATCGTTGGCCCCCTTGAACTTATCGAAGTTCCAACGTGGGATCTTGACGATCACATAGTCGAGAGCCGGCTCAAAATAGGCCGAGGTGGTTTTGGTAATTTGATTTTGTAATTCGTCGAGATGATATCCGATAGCGAGCTTAGCAGCGATCTTGGCGATCGGATAGCCGGTAGCTTTACTTGCCAGGGCAGAAGAGCGACTCACTCTGGGGTTGATCTCAATAGCAATGATCTCTTCGGTCTCGGGGTCAAGGGCAAATTGCACATTACATCCTCCGGAAAAATTACCCAGGTCGCGCATCATACGTATCGCTGTATTGCGCATCAATTGCATGGCCGTATCACTGAGTGTCATTGCCGGGGCTACTGTTATGGAATCACCCGTATGCACGCCCATGGGATCAAAGTTCTCGACGGTACAAATGATACAGACATTATTGGCCGCATCTCGCAGTAGTTCCAATTCAAATTCCTTCCAGCCTAATACGGCCTTTTCGACCAGTACCTCATGAATGGGGGAGGCTTGTAATCCTCTGTTGAGAGCCTCATCGAGATCTTCTTTATCGTGCACAAATCCGCCACCGGTTCCGCCCAATGTAAAAGAGGGTCGGATCACCAGCGGAAAACCGATCTCTTGTGCAAATTCTTTTCCTTCCAAAAAGGAGTTGGCGGTTTTGGCCGTGGCAACTTTTACGCCTAGTTCTATCATCCATTGTCTGAACTTTTCCCGGTCCTCGGCTTTATCGATGGCTTTGATATCGACCCCGATCAATCGAACATTATATTGTTTCCACAGGCCCAGTTCTTCTGCCTCTTTGGCCAGGTTCAGGGCCGTTTGTCCTCCCATGGTAGGCAACACGGCATCGATCTGGTTTTCTTTTAAGATCTTTTCTATGCTCTCAACGGTCAAGGGTAACAAATACACTTTGTCGGCCATCATGGGGTCGGTCATGATCGTGGCAGGGTTGCTATTGATCAATACCACTTTTATTCCCTCTTCGCGTAAACTACGGGCCGCTTGGGTACCGGAATAATCGAACTCGCAAGCCTGTCCAATAATGATGGGGCCCGATCCAATGATCAGTACCGAGCGGATAGAGGTGTCTTTAGGCATTTTCTATTTTTTCGAGCGGGGCATTAAAAAAAAACAAATTGTGCAAAGCTAAGGGAATGTAGCTGTTTTTCATACCCAAATACAGGTATTTTCTTTCAAGAACCCTGCTATTTTTGCGCATGCACAGGATCTTATTACTGGCAGGGTGCTTCCTGCTTTTTTTGGGGGCCACGGCACAGTATCCCCCCTATCCGAAGGACTACTTTATAAACCCCCTTTCCATTCCTATGGAATTGACGGCCAATTTTGGCGAGTTGCGCAGCGATCACTGGCATATGGGACTCGATATTCGTACCGATACCCGCGAAGATCTTCCGGTGCGGGCAGCGGCAAACGGGTATATAGCGGCTATCGGCATTCGGCCGCTGGGCTTTGGACGATACATTGAGATCAGGCACCCTAACGGGCTTTCTACTCTCTATGCACACCTGAACGATTTTATGCCGGCACTCGAAGAATTTGTTACCCGAAAGCAGTACGAACAAGAATCCTGGGCAATCGATCTTCGGTTTACGCCCGATCAGTTCCCCATTCGCCAGGGACAACTGATTGCCTATAGCGGAAACACCGGGGGGTCTGCCGGCCCGCACCTGCATTTTGAGATCTTCGACACCAAGAGTTCTAAACGACTCAATCCGTTGCTGTTCGGATTTTCTTTATCGGACCAGGTGCCACCTGTAATAAAAAATTTGGCGCTCTATGATCGTGGTCGCAGTATGAGCGACCAGTCTCCTCAAACCTTTTCACTACGAAAAACAACACTCGGTTATGAGCTCGTGGGTGGCAAAGCGATCAAGACTACCCACCCCAGGCTCAGTTTTGCCATCGAAGCTATCGATCAGGTCAGTGGCTCGCCCAACCCCAATGGCATTTATAGTGCTGAATTATTTTTTGATGATAAAAAGATATCGGGCTTTAGACTCGATAGTATCGATTACGAAGAAACAGGCTATATCAATGCCCATATCGACTATGCCCATAAAAAAAGGGTCGGGCGGTATTTTCAACATCTTAGTCCCTTACGCGAAGAGGCCAGTGGGGTCTACCAGCTTTTTTCGGGAGATGGTCTTATTTCTTTAGCAGACACCGCGGCACATACGGTGGTTATTAAGGTCGCTGATACCAATGGAAATGAATCGGTCGTTTGCTTTTCAGTACAATTCGATCCATTGTTTACACCGTCCCCGCTCCCATCTAAAAAAGAGGACTTACCATTTGCATTCATTAACCCCAATGAAGCTTTTTCGTTCAAACGATCTACACTGGAATTATCCCTTCCGGCCGGGGCTGTTTATGATAGCCTGCCTTTTTTTTACCAAACCGAGGTGGGCGTATTGTCCCCCGGAGCGCTGACGCCGCGATATAGAGTCAATCAAACAGCCTGGCCATTGCATAAAGATGGGCAGCTCAAACTCAAATTAGCTAAACCGCTCCCGGATTCGCTTCAGCAAAAACTGGTCTTGCAATATAGTGGAGAGTCGACCACAAAGAGTAAAGTTGCTACCTATCAACAAGGGTGGGTAATGGTCTCCTTTGGGTCTTTTGGATCTTTTCAGGTGTATCTCGATACAATAGCACCGGTGGTGCAACTCAAAGGAAAAGGCGATACGATCGACTTGAGCGCCCAGCGTGCCCTTGTTTTTACTCCCACCGATAATTTTGGATCGATCAGGTCTTTTCGCGCCGAACTAAATGGGCAATGGTTACGTTTTACAAATGACAAGGCTAAAACCTGGGTGTATCGTTTTGACGAGCGATGCCCCTATGGGACCCATCAGTTGACAGTGACAGTAGAAGATGGTGTGGGTAATCAAACTACCCGTAGCTGGTATATCAAGCGAGGGCCCTATCAACCGCCTGTCAAAAAGAAAAAATACACATCAAAACGAAAAAGATGACTCCTTTACAACCCGGTGATAAAGCCCCTTTGTTCAGTGGTATCGATCAGGATGGGAATAAAGTTTCCCTCTCTTCTTTTAAAGGGAAAAAATTGGTTTTGTACTGCTACCCCAAAGACCTGACCGCTACTTGTACGGTACAGGCTTGTAACCTTCGTGATCATTATAAGATGCTTACTAAAAAGGGGTATGTCTTAGTGGGCGTTAGCCCCGATGACCAGGCCTTGCATCGTAAGTTTCGCGAAAAAAATGCCTTACCCTTTACACTGCTGGCCGATACGGAACAAAAAATACTAAAGGCCTATGGGGTCTGGGGAGAAAAATCGATGTACGGGAGAAAGTACATGGGAGTGCTTCGGACCACCTTTATCATCAATGAAAAAGGCATCATTGATCGGGTCATTACCAAGCCCCGCAGCAGCGAACATGCCCAAGAGATCGTGGACCCGGCCTATTGAACAGACGCCTGCGTCAGAGAAAGAATCAGTGAGTTAGTAAGTCTTTACCTGTATCAGTGCCTGCATCAGCGTCTGTGTCTGGGCCCAGGTCCAAGCGAACCTTATTGGATCCATTCGATCGAACCGGTCGTATACTGATGGGGTTCGTTCTCTAAACATAATAGTCCTTGTTGGGATACTTCTTTTACTAAGGCGCTAAATAGTCTGTCCCCGCTTTTGAAACGCACGATCTGCTCTTTTTTATAGAGAAGGCGATTGTAGGCTGCTAGTAATGCAGTGCCCTTTTGTTCTTGCAACTGCTCTAAATAGGTACCGATCGTTACGCAGAGTCGTTTGGCTACGGCAGCAGGATCTTGTTCTTGTCCGGAAATTTGAAAAAGCGATATCGGATTGGGTAGTGCGGGGTCAAATATTTTTTGATTGATATTGATACCGATACCTACGATCGCCCAAGGCCATTGACCGGCCGTATTGAGTACCGACTCGATCAGTATGCCCCCTAGCTTTTGATCTTTCCAATACAGATCGTTGGGCCATTTGATCCGTAACGACTCCGATCCGGTGCTAACGGCTACTCCTTCCCACACGCCCAGGGCCACAGCCATTGATAGTTCAAACTGTTGTAAAACAGTTAAAAAATCGGTCTTGATCAGCACCGATAGGGCCAGCGAAGCGCCGGGTTCTCCCTGCCAGCTGCGACCCCGCTGCCCCCGCCCGGCTACCTGGTTAGTGCTAAAAAAGGCCATGCCATGGGTAGCTAACCCATTTTGAATGGCTTTTCGGGCCTCATCATTGGTGCTACCTACTTGCGAAAAATGGATAAAGGGTTCGCCTATGTTAGCAAAGGGGTGTGGCAATTAATTGCTATTTTTACAAGGTCAACGGATACACGAAACTAAAGCAATCGAATAGTTGGAACAACTGGCATTACTGGCCGGGGGCAAGAACAAAGCTTCGACCACCGGAAAAAAGACGATAAAGCGTCTTACAAAAAGCTCCAAGATCATCAAGACCATTATCGCAGCCATTGGTGAGAAAAAAGGACAGAGGGTTATTTCGCTCGATCTCAGAAAGGTCAATGAGGCCGTAGCCGATTTCTTTATAATTTGTCAAGCCGGTAATGCCCCGCAAATACGCGCCATTACAGATAATGTTGTAGACAAGGTAAAATTAGGTTGTGCAGAAAGCCCTTTTCGGCAAGAGGGGCAGCAGCAGTTACAATGGGTCCTGCTCGATTATGTCAATGTAGTCGTGCATATCATGCATCCCGACAGCCGTTCTTTTTACCGACTAGAAGAAATGTGGAGTGATGCCGCTCTTACAGAGCATGGAGAGGATTGACAACTAAATGGATTGCTCAACTATTTTGCCA
This sequence comes from Sphingomonadales bacterium, assembly GCA_016872195.1. Taxonomy (GTDB): domain Bacteria; phylum Bacteroidota; class Bacteroidia; order Chitinophagales; family Chitinophagaceae; genus JJ008. The sequence continues at coordinate 14,231 of VHAT01000008.1, forward strand.
GAATTGCATTATTATTAAAAGCTATGAACCGTAACGATAATATGTCTTCAAACAACGAAAATCGAACGCCCGGCGGACCTCCCTCCGGAAATTCCCCTCGCAAGTCCCCTTCTTTCAATATTTATTGGGTCTATGCCATCATATTCATTTTTTTGATCGGCTCGTATTTTGCCAGATCCTTTGGTTCTAACACGGCCAAGACCAATGAACTCGATTTCAGGGGCATGGTGCTTCGGGGAGAGGTCGATCGCTATACTATAATCGATAACAATAAAACGGTCAAGGTCACGCTGACCAAAAAGGGACTTCTTACCCAATATGCCCTTTTGAAAGAAGCCAAGGTCGATACGGCCAATGCAAAAGGACCTCACATGGTCTTTAAGATCACCGGGGCCGATGCCTTTAAACGGTCAATGGATGATTTTTATAAAGAGAACAAAGAGTTCAAAAATGAGAATGGCGAGGTCACCACTATTCGCGAGATTCCTTACGATGTAGAGAGCGATCGCGATTGGTTTGGGGGTATATTGAATTTCATCTTACCCATCTTGGCCTTTGCTGCTGTTTGGATCTTGATCATGCGTAAGATGGGAGGGGGAGCTGGCGGCGGACCCGGAGGCGGAGGAATTTTCAGTATCGGAAAATCTAAAGCCACTTTGTTTGATAAAGGCACCCGAGTCAGTATCAATTTTGCCGATGTGGCAGGACTCGATGAGGCGAAGGTAGAAGTGATGGAGATCGTTGACTTTCTGAAGAATCCCAAGAAGTATACGAACCTCGGTGGTAAGATCCCCAAAGGAGCTTTATTGATCGGTCCTCCGGGCACGGGTAAGACCTTATTGGCAAAAGCGGTTGCAGGCGAAGCGCAGGTACCCTTTTTTAGTCTCAGCGGATCTGATTTTGTGGAAATGTTCGTTGGAGTGGGCGCCAGCCGTGTGCGTGATCTCTTTAAGCAGGCTCGCGAAAAAGCACCTTGTATCATCTTTATCGACGAGATCGATGCGATCGGTAGAGCGCGCGGTAAAAATGCCATGATGACCAATGATGAGCGCGAGAGCACGTTAAACCAAATGCTGGTAGAGATGGATGGATTTGGTACCGATGTTGGTATCATTGTTCTGGCGGCTACCAATCGACCCGATGTGTTGGATAGTGCCTTGTTGCGTCCAGGTCGCTTCGATCGTCAGATTACTATTGACAAACCCGATCTGAAAGGAAGAGAGGATATTTTCAAAGTACATCTAAAGCCTATCAAGATCTCAAAATCACTCGATATTCATAAGTTGGCTGAGCAAACACCCGGTTTTGCCGGAGCTGATATTGCCAATGTTTGCAACGAAGCGGCCCTGATCGCAGCTCGCAAGAATAAAGAAGCGGTTGAGATGCAAGATTTTCAAGATGCCGTAGATCGCGTGATCGGCGGACTCGAAAAAAAGAACAAGATCATTTCACCCGAAGAAAAAAAGATCATTGCCTACCACGAGGCCGGACATGCGATCTGTGGTTGGTTTTTGGAACATGCCTATCCGTTGCTTAAAGTAACGATCGTTCCGCGGGGTACGGCCGCACTCGGCTATGCACAATACACTCCCAAAGAACAATACCTCTACAATACCGATCAGCTCAACGATCAGATCTGTATGACCTTGGGTGGAAGGGCCAGTGAAGATATCTTCTTTGGTAAGATCTCGACCGGGGCACAGAATGACTTACAGCAAATTACCCGTACGGCCTATGCAATGGTTACCGTATATGGTATGAACGATAAGGTGGGTAATGTAAGCTTCTACGATCCGCAGCAAGAGAATGCCTTTACTAAACCTTACTCGGACGATACAGCTAAAATGATCGATTACGAAGTACGTCATCTGATCGACGAGGCCTATATCAAAACAAAAGATCTATTGACCGCAAAGCGTCATGAGGTAGAGGTCTTGGCCAATGCCTTGCTCGAAAAAGAAGTACTTTTTCAAAGTGATGTGGAGGCCTTGATCGGGAAACGTCCTTTCGAAGAAAAAAAGCCACTTACCGATTCAGCTCCCGCCACTTCCGCTGCAGAGCCATCTGCGGCGGCTACGGGTGGTCCGGCCATTATGCCCCCTACTTTTTCGGACGAAGCCGATGCTTCTAATGAGGCGCCTCCTTACTAATAGTGCTTTATGAACGTTTCTCCTGCCAAAGAAAATATTTTAAAGCGTATACGCGAGGCGCTGGCACATACCACGCCCATGCCCTTTCCGCAGAGTGAGAAAAACCAGGCAGTCTATCCGGCCCCTGGCCAAGAAAAGGAGATCGAGTTCGCCGAACAGTTTACCAGGCTACAAGGAAAATTCATCTATTGTATCAATCGACAAGAGCTGGCATTTCAATTTGCCAGCTTGGTCCGCAAGCAAGATTGGGCTCCTGTTTATTGTGCCGAACATAAATTGGTCGATCTATTGGGGGAGCCCCTGACCGACCGACTTACGGCCACTGACCTGGCCGGTTGTCAGGTAGCCGTAACAAGTTGCGAATACCTGGTGGCTCGTACTGGGTCTATCCTCTTAAGCAGCGCACAGCAACAAGGACGAACCGCCAGCGTGTATGCTCCTATTCATATTTGTATTGCTTTTGTGGATCAGCTGGTCGATGATATTAAAGATGCCCTCGCCGCCGCCCGGGAGAAACACGGCACCCAATTTCCTTCGTTGCTTACATTAGCTACCGGACCCAGCCGCACGGCCGACATAGAAAAAACATTGGTGGTGGGCGTACATGGGCCAAAAGAGGTTTATTTGTTTTTGGTCGAGGCTTGATATCATCCTGCTTTCTTACATTTATACCATGCGCAGTACAGATCGTTTGGCTCCCCGCGGGAATAAGATCTATTTTCTTTCCGATTTTCATTTGGGGGCTCCTACGGCCGCAGAAAGTTTACAACGAGAACAACGGATCTGTCAGTTTTTGGATCAGGCAGCGCTGGATGCGGCTGAGATCTTTTTAATGGGCGACCTCTTTGATTTTTGGTACGAATACAAAAAGGTAGTTCCTAAAGGGTACGTACGCTTATTGGGAAAATTGGCTACGCTGCAAGATGCCGAGATCAAGTTGCATTTATTCGTGGGTAATCACGATATGTGGGTCAAGGATTATTTTCAGCAAGAGTTGGGCCTGCACGTTTATTACGATCCGGTCACGATCGTCCGCAACGGGCAGCGACTTCATATTGGTCATGGAGACGGACTGGGTCCTGGTGATACAGGGTATAAATGGTTAAAACGGATCTTTCGAAATCCTATCTGCCAGCGCTTGTTCGGTTGGCTGCCCCCCGTTATCGGTATTAGCATAGCGGCCTTTTTTAGCAGGCAGAGTCGAGCCAAGACCGGGGCGGCCGAAGAGGTATTTCAAGGACCGGAACGAGAATGGCTGATCAGCTATTGTAAAGAACGAATGGCATTGGACCCTGTCGATTATTTTCTTTTTGGACATCGTCACTTACCGATCGATTGGGAGCTTTCGTCCGATCCATCAATCGTTCGGTATATCAACTTGGGAGATTGGATCCGTTATTATAGTTATGCTGTGTTGGATGGCACCAGTTTATCTTTGAAGTTCTTTACAGATCAGCAACATAAATTGATCACCAACCGAAAACCGTAAGTATATGAATAGCTTTTGGCAACAGCAATGGGGTAATAATTCACTAATGGCCTATGCTATTGTTGTCGGGATCATTGTGCTGGTGTGGTTATGTCGCCGCTTTCTTTCTTCTGCCTTGGCTGGACTGCTTTTTCGCTGGTTGGGCCAGGTCTTGACCAAACTCGAGCGGTCTCAATTCGATTCGCTGATCATCAAACCGCTGGAGCGATTCGTTCTGGTGCTGGTCCTGACGATCGTCTTATACCGATTACAGTTTCCCGACATTTTGAATTTTCCTGTTTATCAATTCAATGCACAGCAGATCTTACATGCCATTGGTAAATTGTTATTGATCGCTACGCTTACCTCGCTGCTATTACGGGCCATCGATTTTGTAGCTATTTTGCTCGAGCAGCGAGCCAATCACACGCCCGATCTTTCCGATAACCAACTGATCGTTTTTTTCAAGGATTTTTTTAAGGTGATCCTGGTCATCAACTCGATCCTGCTTGTTCTAAGTTTTGTATTTGGCTTTAACATCGGTAGTCTCGTTACCGGATTAAGTATCGTAGGAGCTGCCATTGCATTGGCCCTTCGTGAAAGTCTCGAAAACCTGATCGCCTCTTTTATTATTTTTTTCGATAAGCCTTTTATAACGGGCGACCAGGTTAAGGTCAATGCCATCACGGGCGTGGTAGAGAAGATCGGTTTGCGCAGTACGCGCATTAGGACAGAGCAAAAAACATTCGTGACCGTTCCCAACAAGCAAATGGTAGACAGCGTACTCGATAATCTCTCGCTGCGCTCTGAGCGAAGGGCCGATATTAAATTAGAGTTGTCGGCTGCCGCCACACCGGCACAGCTCGAGCTATTACTTACTCGTATCCGAGCGCTGTTACAGCAGCCGCCCATTATACATGCTACGGTCTTATTGTCCGAAATTCGTTCCGGAGCCGTTTGGGTAGAGGCCGATTATTATACGGCCCCCCTGCCGTTAGAGCAGTTCAATTTGTTAAGAGAAAAAGTCAATATGCAGGTGCTAACGGTCGTGCACGAATCAGGACTCAAATGGCCTGAGCCAAAATAAAAGACGTTTGCATGCCATCAATGGCGTGCAAAGGCTTTTTGAACGATCTCACCGATCTCTCGATCGAATTGGCCGTATCGACCGTATTCGACAACTCGTCCTAATTCTTTCCCTTGATGGTAAATAATGATAGTAGGAACGAGATCGACATGCAGCGTAGAACTGAGTTGCCCCCAAGTGGTTTTGTTTCGATCTACTCCTACCAGCGAAATATGATCGGCTTTGATCCCTGCCGTATCGGCCAGTGCAAAAAAGCGAGGGATAATAAAATGAGAGTCTTCGCACCAGGTACCCATAAACACTAAAAAGCGAATGGAGTCTCTGTATTGCTGCAGGGTTTGCAAGCCAGCCACATGGGGTTGATAGGCTTTGTAATTCTCCGCGAACCAAGTAAAACTTTTTTCTTGTTCCAAGTTCGATCGGGTAAGCCATCCCTTGAATGTCTTTTCATGTGGTCTTTCCTCGATCGTCTCAAACTGCGTTTGGGCAGTGGCGACCGTAACCGTCAGGATCAATAGGATTCCCAGCAATAGCTTTTGATGCATGTGATTAGGATAGGTTAGAACGTAACTCTATTAAAAAGGTACGGATCTGCTGAAGCGATTGGATCAGCGCAAAGCGATCTTCTGCTTTTTTGTTTTTCTTAAGATAATCGCGAGCGCCATCGATGGTAAATTTTCTTCGGCGCAAAAGATCGTAGATCAAGACCAGGTTCTTGATGTCTACAGGTCTAAAGTAGCGATCTCCTTTTCTGTTCTTACGAGGTTGTAAAATATCAAACTCGGTTTCCCAATAACGGATCAGGGACTGCTTTTCTCGAAACATGGTTGCCACTTCTCCGATCGAATAGTATTGCTTCTTGAACAGTTCTTCGTCGGCGGGTATTTGTATCTGGTCTAAACGACTGGCAATGTCCTTTAAGGAGCGCCTTCCTCGTTTTCCGGGTAGGGTAGCCGGATTCTCTTTTAGTTTTACTCTTCTTACCCCTACCAGTGGCTCTTCTGTAGTGGAAACGGCCAAGGGTGCTGGCGGGGGTTCGACCGGAATTGGATCCGGTGCTGTTTGTACCGGCTCGGGGCTAACGGTTATTGTAGGCGGGGTAGTACGAAATGGTTCGGCAGGCTCCACACTAATGGAGTTACTAACCGTTACCGGTGGAGGAGTATCAAAGTCCAGCTGTATCTGGGTGAGCGGTTTTTTCGCCATACGCTATTGTAAAGATAGTAAACCCGCTATCGATTGCGTCTTTATCGTTTTGCTGTGGAAAACTAGCGTTTCTTAATCCAGACTCTGATTCGACGCCGCGGCCTGTTTTAAGATACGATCGAATTGAGCTGGTGTCAGGTCGTTGTAGAAGAAATAGATCGGGTCGATCGGTTTTCCATTTTTGATAACCTCATAGTGGCAATGCGGCCCCGTAGACTTGCCCGTACTGCCTACCCACCCGATCACTTCTCCGCGCTTAACGGGTTGCCCCGCTCGGGCCTTGACCCGTACCATATGGGCATAGAGTGTCTTATATCCGTATCCATGATTGATGATCACATGGCGTCCGTATCCATCACCCGTGTTACCGGCCGTTTCTATGGTGCCATTAGCCGTGGCATAGATGGGGGTACCCTGCGGTGCCGTAAAATCAAGACCGGCATGTAACTTGGTGGTCTTATAAATGGGGTCAATGCGGTATCCGAATCCAGAGGCGATACGATTCAGATTCTTATTGCTCACCGGCTGAATGGCAGGGGTATGCGCCAGCAGCTTCTCTTTGTCTTTGACCAATTGGGCCACTTCTTGATACGATGATTGTTGGGCCTGTATCCGTGTCAGTAGGTTATCAATGGTGCGGGTAATGGAACTTACCAGTTCGCGACTATCGAGTTTCTCTACCTTGGCTATTTCAAGTTGAGTGGCCAATTCTTGGGCACGGGCACTATCCGGAATGGGGGTGGCCTCAAAGATGGCTCGATAGACCTCATTGTCTCTTTTTTCCAGCTCTTTCATTTGTTGCTCCATTCGTTGTAGCTGTTCGGCCAGGGCAACATACTCTTCGCGGATCTCCTTGTTTTGCAGCTCCAATATTTTCTCTTTGGGCGAACCTATAAATTGAAAGGCCAGATAAGCGATCAGGCCGGCGGTAACCAGGGCCGAGGCCACAAAACCAAACACGCGCAAAAATTTAACCCGCAGCGGGGTCTCTATCTTCTCGTAGCGAAGCGTGTTGGTATTATAGTAGTATTTAGCCTTCCTCATCTCAAAGCGCAGAGGCGTTTATTATTGCCTTACCTTTGTCAGCATTGCCTTATAGACAAATATAGCATTTACCCCCCATGATGACCTCGTTCGAAATACGCAAGGCTTTTCTGGATTTTTTCGCTTCAAAAGGCCATACGATCGTCCCTTCTGCTCCTTTGGTGGTCAAGAACGATCCCACGCTCATGTTTACCAATGCGGGCATGAACCAATTCAAGGATTATTTTTTGGGCAATAAAAAAGCTCCTTATCCCCGCGCGGTCGATACGCAGAAATGTTTGCGCGTAAGTGGTAAGCATAATGATCTCGAAGAAGTAGGGGTGGATACCTATCATCATACTATGTTCGAGATGTTGGGGAACTGGAGCTTCGGCGACTATTTTAAGGATGAGGCGATAGCATGGAGCTGGCAATTACTAACCGAGATATATAAGATTCCAACGGATCGATTGTATGCTACGGTCTTTGAGGGAGATGCTAAGGAAAAGATCCCGGCCTCTACAATTGCCCTGGCAAAATGGAAAACGTTGCTGCCCGACGATCATATTGTCTTTGGAAACAAAAAAGATAATTTTTGGGAGATGGGCGATACAGGTCCCTGTGGCCCTTGCAGCGAGATCCATATCGATTGTCGGCCTGATGAGGAAAGAAAGAAGGTGCCGGGTCATACCTTGGTCAATAAAGATCATCCGCAGGTAATTGAGATCTGGAATAATGTATTCATTCAATTCAATCGTAAAAAAGACGGTAGTCTCGAACCCCTCCCTGCCACGCATGTCGATACGGGTATGGGATTAGAGCGACTGGTACGCGTGCTGCAGAGAAAAACATCTAATTACGATACGGATATTTTTAGCGGCACCATTACAAAAACAGAAACAATCTGTGGCATTCGTTATGATGGGTCCGATACAAAGACCGCAGTGGCCTTTCGAGTGATCGCAGATCATATTCGTGCTATTGGATTTACCATCGCCGATGGGCAGTTACCTTCCAATACGGGCGCCGGATATGTGATCCGTCGTATTCTTCGTCGTGCCGTCCGCTATTATTATTCTTATTTGCAATATCGTCAGCCTCTGCTGACCCAACTGGTCCCTGTCTTGGCCCTTCAGTTCAAGGAGGTGTTCCCCGAGTTGCAGCAGCAAAGTGATTTTGTAAGTCGTGTCGTTCGCGAAGAAGAAGAGGCCTTTCTGCGCACACTCGAAAAAGGACTTCGTCGTATCGACGATATTGTACAGACCGCTCAGGGAGCGACCATTGCCGGATCGGCCGCATTTGAATTGTATGATACGTATGGATTTCCAATCGATTTGACTCGACTGATCGCTTCGGAGCAAGGGTTAAAAGTAGATGAGGCCGGCTTCGAGACCGAGATGAAGCAGCAAAAAGAACGTAGTCGTGCGGCAACCACAGTAGATGCCGGTGATTGGGTCATCTTGAAAGAGGGTGCCAATCAGTTTGTGGGATATGAACAACTAGAGACTACAGCGCAACTACTTAAGTACAGAAAAGTAACGGCCAAGGGAAAGGAAGGATACCAATGGGTGCTCAGTAAAACACCTTTTTATGCAGAGAGTGGCGGACAAGTGGGCGATACGGGATGGTTTCGTTTCGGCGAGCAAGCAATAGAGGTAGTGGATACTAAAAAGGACAATGATCTTATCGTTCATTATACTCATCAGGCACCGCAAGTGATTACCGAATCGGTAGTGGCTTCTGTTAATGGTGCTTTACGACGTGATACGGCTGCCCATCATACCGCTACTCACCTCTTGCATGCTGCCCTTCGAAAAGTATTGGGTACGCATGTGGCGCAGAAAGGATCGCTAGTCGAGGCGGGTCATCTTCGATTTGACTTTTCTCATTTTGCCAAGGTAAGTGCCGAAGAATTAGTAGAGATCGAGACCATTGTCAATAATAAGATCAGAGAGAATGTTCCGGTTGTTATCAAGACCTTACCCAAGGAAGAGGCTTTACAGTTGGGAGCCATGGCCTTATTCGGAGAAAAGTATGGCGACCAGGTAAGGGTCGTTATCACCGACCCCCATTATTCCGTGGAATTGTGTGGAGGAACGCATGTGGGAGCCACCGGCGAACTTGGCCTTTTTTGTTTGCTGAGTGAATCGGCCGTGGCAGCGGGTGTCCGTCGTGTAGAGGCAGTCTGCGGTCAACAGGCCTTGGATCATGTTCGCTCTACGGCACAGCTTGTACAATCGTTGCGCGAGTTACTGAAAAATCCCAAAGATCTTTCTAAGGCCATCGAGCAGTTACAACAAGAACAACTTGCCTTGCGCCAGCGGGTAGAGCGGTTCGAGCAAAAGGAGATCCTCTTGCTTCGCGATCAGCTCTTATCGAAGACACAACCAGTAGGATCCGTTCAGTTCATTGGTGAGATCGTAGAGGTTGCCCAACCCGAGGCCTTAAAAAAATGTTGTCTGGAGCTGCGCGAAAAAAATAAAGATCAGGTAGTCGTGCTTGGGGCACTCATTGAAGGAAAACCATTTGTGGCTATCAGCATTGCCGATGAATTGACGAAGTCAAGCACGCTTGATGCCAATGCGATCATAAAGACCGTCGTAGCGCCGCTTATCAAAGGAGGCGGAGGGGGTCAAAAAACCGTAGCTACCGCTGGTGGGCAAGACGGGACCCGCTTGGCCGACGTGATCAATGCCGTCAAGTCACTTCTTTAAATTTGGCTACATGAAACGATATGTTGCAGTATTCTTAGGGCTTCTGTTTTTATACTCTTGCGGCTCCAACACCAACCCAACGACCTTTTCTGTAAAAGGATCTGTCAAGGGGATCAAGGCTAAGCAAGTATATCTCGAAGAAGTCCCGATGGCCACCATGCAACGCAGGGTAGTCGATTCTGCTCTGCTTGACGAAGAAGGATCTTACGAGTTAAAGACAACGGCCGCTGAAGAGATGGTCTATAATATCCGGATCGATCAGCAAGCGTATCCTGCTGCCTCGGTTATCAATGATGCTTCTTCAATAGCCCTTTCTATTTTTTTTGATCCGGCCAACGATCGCTTTCCTGACCGCTACGAAGTAACCGGATCGGCGGCTAGTAAGGCCTTACAGCAATATATGCTTCAGTTCAATACGCAGTTGGAGAATAGTTTTGTATTGCGCCGCGTAGCCGATAGTATTTCGACTCTTACAGGGGTGCGTACGCCGGCCCAAGACAGTCTTTTGCAAAGCAGTACAGCGGCTTGGCAGCAAAAAGCGGATTCACTCTATTATTTTACCAAATCGAAAATGGGTAGTGGTGGCAGTCCCGCCCTTACTATGATGATCTTGGGCTATTATCAGAATATGGCCGGTAATCCGGCCTTTGGACTCCGTGGTTTTGATGACACCGAGGTAAGCGCAATGGTAACATCATTAGCGAACCAGTTTCCGGCCCACCAGGGATTAGCCTCGGTCAAGACGATGATGACGCAGCAGCAACAAACGGCACAAGGGTTTATCGGTCAGACCGCACCTGCGTTCAGTCTTCCTGACCCTAAAGGAAAAATGATAAGTCTTAGTTCCTTCCGCGGAAAATATGTCCTTGTTGATTTTTGGGCTAGTTGGTGTAAGCCCTGCCGTATGGAGAATCCGGTGGTCGTAGCCGCTTATCAGCAGTACAAGAATCGCAACTTTACCGTATTGGGGGTCTCGCTCGATCAACCCGGCGACAAGGACCAATGGATGACCGCGGTCATGAAAGATCAATTGACCTGGACGCAAGTGAGCGATTTATCCGGCTGGGAAAGCCCGGTAGTATCGCTTTATCGGATCAATGGCATTCCGTATAATGTTTTGATCGATCCGCAGGGAAAGATCATAGCAGAATCATTACGGGGCGAAGATTTGGGTGCAACTCTCGATAAGGTTTTGCCTCGCTAAGCACTCATTACTTTTTTTTGGAAGCCGGCTGGCTTTGTTTTTTCCAAGATGGATACTGCGGTCTTCGTAAGGGCGTTTGTTTTGTAGGCTTGCGCAAGGGGGTACATTCTTTACACTCCTCTTTCCATTGTTTTGGCAATGATTGATAAAGGGCTGTTCCCTCGGTCTTCCAACGGAGCATGGTATCATCTACTTGGCGAATGACCTTTCCGGGGTTCCCCACCACAAGACTACGCGGCGCGATCTGTTCTCCCTCTTTGATCAGGGTCAAGGCCCCCACGATCGATTCATCTCCCAGCTGTACATGATCCATGATGACACTGTTGATGCCCACCAGACAATTACGTCCAATGGTAGCCCCATGTATTACGGCTCCATGTCCTATATGCGCGCCCGCTTGTAGCGTAACGGTAAGACCGGGAAACATATGGATCACGCAGTTCTCCTGCACATTACATCCATCTTCGATCACAATCGAACCCCAATCGCCGCGCAGTACCGCCCCGGGTCCAATATAGCAATGCTGACCGATCAACACTTGTCCGATTACGATAGCTTGCGGATGAACATAGCTACTGCTGTCGACGACTGGTTTTATTCCGTTTGCCTGATAATACATAATAAGGAGAGGGATTAAGGATCGATCAACGTCTTATCGGTGCGATAACAAAGCCCCTTGAACTGGGCTACTAATTTTTGCACTTGATTATGAATACTGATCTGATAGAGTCCTGTGCTTTTTCCATGGTGCAGCTCAAGGGCCTCTGCGGTCAATCGATCGCCCACCCGAACAGGATGGGTAAAATTGATGGAGGTGTCGAGGGCCATTGAGAGTTGATTGCGATTATTACAAGCAAAGGCAAAGGCGCTGTCAGCAAGCGAAAAACTGACGCCCCCATGTACAATACCAAAGCCATTGACCATTTCAGGTCTTATCGACATGGCAATACGACTATATCCTTCTCGCACTTCGAGCACTTCAATCCCAAGCCATTGCGAAAAAAGATCCTGTTGCATCATGTGCGCTACGACGTGCTGGGCTAATTGATCGGCAGTTGAATGCATAAATAGTAAATGATTATTGTCCGGTAAAATGAGGTGTTCTTTTTTCGAGAAAAGCTTGCACGCCTTCTCGAAAATCGGCGGTGGCGGCCGCCCGTTGTTGCAGTTGGTCTTCGAGTTGAAGCTGCGTCTCGACGGTATGGCCAAAGCTAGCGTTCAGTTGTTGTTTGATCAATCCCAGGGCCGTGGTGGGCATCGTTGCCAGTTGGGTCGCCAGACCTTGGGCTTGCTGCATTAGCTCTGTATCGGGGATCACTTTCCATATCATACCCATACTCGCTGCTTCGGTAGCGGTAACTTTTTCGCCTGTCATCATCAAGGCGGCCGCTCGTTGCATTCCAATTAACCTAGGTAAAAAATAGGAGCCGCCGGTATCGGGGACCAATCCGATCTTCGAAAAGGCTTGTATAAAAATAGCTGAACTGCCCGCCAGCGTAATGTCTGCGCAAAGCGCCAGATTAGCACCAGCGCCTGCGGCTACACCGTTTACAGCAGCAATGACCGGTTTGTTCAGTTTACGGATTCGGGTTACGATCGGATTGTAGTGCTCTGCCAATATTCTTGCCATGCCCGGCCCCTGCGGATCAACGACCTCTCCCAGATCTTGTCCGGCGCAAAACGCTTTTCCATTGCCGGTAATAACAAGGGCCCGAATGGCCGATGTTTCGCAGGCATCCAGTTCGGTTTGTAATCGAAGGGCCATTTCCCGGTTAAAGGCATTGAACTTTTCGGGACGGTTCAGTGTCAGCAGGGCAACCTGCTCTTTGATCTCAACGAGAATAGAGGACATGCTCTTGCATTTAGAATAAAGGTAATTATTGCCATTGGCTAATGGCATTTAAAATAGTCGAAAGGCTCGGCGCAATCATTGCATTGCAAGAGCGCTTTGCAGGCCGTACTGCCAAACTCACTCAGCAAACGGGTATTATGGCTCCCACATTGCGGACAACTAATTCCATCGTCTGGTCGTTGGAATCGTCCATCGGGCGGTGCAATACCGTAGGTCTTTAATTTTTCTTTTCCTGCTTGGCTCATCCAGTCGGTTGTCCAGGCGGGGCTGATGGCCCTAACTACCTCCACCTTTTTATATCCCTTGCCGAGCAATTCCATAGTAATGAGCGTGGCGATCGTATCCATGGCAGGACAACCCGTATAAGTGGCCGTGATCGTTACGCTGACGATTCCTTGATCTGCTCTTGGACTCAGCAGTTCTACCTTTCTGACAATGCCCAGATCGATGATAGATAGTACGGGTATCTCAGGATCATGTATGGTAGACAGCCAGTGGTAGCATTCGTTACGCTCTTGCTGGTCAGTGTGAGGGATGTTCATGAACTTTTTTCTTTCTGCGTGGTGGCCCTTACTTCGATCTTTACCATTCGCATCCTGGGTAAGACCGTTGTACGTATTGCATCTCGGCCAAAAGATACCCAAGTGATTCGGTGTGCTGTCCTGTTTTACCGCCGGTATGCATAAAGGTAGAGGTCAACGAGGGAGGGGGCAGGGTGGCCTCGGCAAATAGATCGCTAAGGGCCGTCATCCAGCTTATAGACATACCTGCTGTATCGATCTTCAGGTCTTTTTCGTATTGGGCTGCTATAAATAACTCTCCTGTATAGGGCCACAAATTATCGAGTGCGTTCAGTAAACGTTGGTGGCTTTCGTCGGTGCCATCGCCCAGCCGACAGATCCATTCACTGCTCCAGCGGCAATGATAGCGAACTTCTTTTAGCGATTTTTCGGCAATGGCGGCCAGCGTGCTATCCGATCCATTCAGTAGTTGCGTAAAGAGTTCGCGTTGATAGAAGCTGAAAAAAGTTTGCCGAGCGATCGTCTGTGCCCAATCTCCGTTCGGTCTTTCGCAGAGCAGACCGTTCTTGAATTCTCTTTCGTTTCGCCAGTATGCCAGGCGATCTTCGGTGCAATCGTTGCCGATCAGTTTTGCAGCGTATTGGTAAAAACTCCGCGCTTGTCCGATCAGGTCAAGAGTAATGTTGGTAATGGCTATGTCTTGCTCTAGCACCGGTCCATGACCGCACCACTCGCCATTGCGTTGTCCTAACACCAGCGTACTGTCTGCCAGGTATAAGGTAAAATCAACAAGCGATGAATTCGTCATAACAATTACATGTGTTTGATCTCGTCGGGCAGATCATAAAAAGTGGGATGACGATATATCTTGTCTTGCGCCGGCTCGTATAATTCAGCGGAGGCCTCCGGGTTCGAGGTCTTGATATGTTTACTCTCCACGACCCAAATACTAATGCCTTCGCTACGACGCGTATAGACATCGCGGGCATTTTCTATGGCCATGTTGGCATCGGCAGCATGCAGACTGCCTACATGCTTATGTTCCAGCCCTTGTTTACTTCTGATAAACACTTCCCATAGGGGCCAGTCGGAAGAGGACGAAGTCGATGCGGGCTTGGCCGCGCCACCGGTCTCTTCTGGAATATCACCGTAATAGAATTTTCGGATCAGTTGCATGATGAAAAATTATCAGGCTGCTTTTTGTTTTTGTTTTTGCTTGGCGGCATATGCGGTGGCCGCCTCACGTACCCAACGACCTTCGTCCCATGCTTTTTTACGTGCGGCCAATCTCTCTTTATTGCAGGGACCGTTCCCTTTTACTACCTGCCAGAATTCCTCCCAATTGATCTGTCCAAAATCATAGTGACCTCTTTGTTCGTTCCAGCGTAGTTCGGTATCGGGCAAGGTCATACCCAATAGTGTAACCTGTTGGGCGATCATATCTACGAATTGTTGTCGCAGTTCGTCGTTGCTTTTTCGTTTGATCTTCCATTTCATGCTCATATCACTGTTGGTACTCTCGGTGTCACGAGGCCCGAACATCATCAGGGCCGGCCACCACCAACGATTGATGGCATCTTGGCACATGGCTTTTTGTGCCTCACTTCCTTTGGACAGTACCAGTAAGATCTCGAAACCCTGACGCTGATGAAAACTTTCTTCTTTACAGATCCGCACCATGGCCCTGGCATAAGGTCCATACGAAGTGCGAGTCAGCATTACCTGGTTCATGATGGCAGCACCATCTACAAGCCAACCAATGGCACCCATGTCGGCCCAGGTGAGCGTAGGGTAATTGAATATCGATGAATATTTGGCCCGACCACTGTGCAGGTCTTCGATCATTTGCTCGCGAGACAGCCCCAGTGTTTCCGCCGCGGCATAGAGATAGAGTCCATGCCCCGCCTCGTCTTGCACTTTGGCCAGTAAAATGGCTTTCCGCTTCAGCGAGGGAGCGCGCGAGATCCAGTTCCCTTCGGGTAACATTCCCACGATCTCACTATGCGCATGCTGGCTGATCTGCCGGATATTGGTTTTCCGGTAGGCTTCGGGCATCCAGTCGCGCGGTTCGATCTTGATCTCCTGATCGATCTTGTCTTGAAAATGGGTTTCGAACGTAAGATTTTCCATAGTCACCATGCTTGGGTACAAATGTATAGAAAACTAACAACTGTTAGGGTCAAAGGTTCTGCCTTATTTACTGTCGAAATCCACGATCAGCTTTTCGGTCTTGGGAAAGCTTTGGCACGTCAGGATGTAGCCTTGTTCAACTTCTTCTTCTTCAAGCCCCCAATGAATGTCCATGATTACCTCTCCGCTCACAAGTTTAGCCTTACAGGTACAACACATACCCCCCTTGCAAGCGTACGGAAGATCTGCGCCTTGTGCAAGGGCCGCATCTAAAATGGTCAGGTCTTCTTGCAAAGGGATCTCAATGGGTATCTCTCTGCCATCCAGTTTGAGGGTCACCAGGCTGCAGACTTTTTTCTGTGTTGGATCGGCCTCGGTCTTTTTGGGGCGCGTGGCCATAGCCGAACTGGTAAAGAGTTCGAAATGGATTTTCTTGGGAGAGAGTCCGACCTTCTCCAAGAAAGCCTTGCTCTGTAAGATCATTTCTTCCGGACCGCATAGAAAACAAGCGTCCATCTTTTCAAATTCATTGAGTCGATGCAGTGTTAGTAGCTTTTCCTCGTCGATGCGACCCATTTGCAACGGGCTATCGGTTTTTTCTCTGCTAAGTACATGCAGCAAATTAAAACGCTCCATGTACTTGTTTTTTAGTTGTTCCAATTCCTCAAAGAAAATGATCCCCGCCCGATTACGATTGCCATAGAGCAGCGTGACGTGGCTGGACGGCTCCGTATATAAAATAGATTTTATCAGCGACAGGATCGGGGTGATACCACTCCCGGCTGCGATCATCAAATAGTTGTTGGTCTGCTTTTCGCTATGTGGCGTATTGAATTTTCCGGTGGGAGGCATTACCTCGAGGGTGTCACCGGCCTTAAGGTTCTCGTTTGCATATCCAGAGAAAAGACCTCCCTCTACTTTTTTGATAGCTACCCTTAGTTCATTCTCGTGCGGAGCGCTGCAAATAGAATAGCTGCGTCTAAGCTCTTGCCCGTTGATCGTTGTTTTTAAAGTGAGGTTTTGACCGGCAACGAATTGAAAAAGATGCTGTATCGATAAAGGCAATTCAAAAAGTAAAGAGACACAATCGGCCGTTTCTCGTCGAACTTCCTTGATGCGCAGGGAATGAAAATGAAGTGACATGGCCTAGTGATTTTTCCGAAGTCCGCCTACCAGGATGGTCAGCATATTATCCTCTAATTCGCGGGCACTGATCCTTTTTTTACTACGATGCCAACTCTCAATACCGCCGATCGCATGCAGCATGATCAGTACGGCGGTGGCACTGTCAATGGGAAGGATCTCTTTTTTCTGAATACCGGTCTCGATCAACTGTCCAATGCGTTTACGATAATTACGTCGCTGAATTTGAAAGTTAGACAGATAAGGCTCTTGCAAGTGCTTCCATTCGCGGTCACTTACATAAACTTGTTCGTAATTGTCGATCATCTGTCTGATATGGAATCGAAGGACCGCCTCTAAGGCCGAAAGGGTCGACTGGCGCGATGCTTCGATCTGGTCCATGTGCGTATTGAAAAGATTGGCCATTTCAAAGCAAATTGCTTCGAGTATCTCGTTTTTGGAACTAATGTGATTGTAAAGACTGGCCGCTTCAACACCCACCACTTCTGCCAGATCGCGCATAGAGGTGGCCGCAAATCCCCGCTGGCGGAACATGGCCGCTGCTTTTTGCAGGATCAACCCTTTTTTAGATGCCTTTTTTCGCATTGCCTTTGCCATAGCTATTGTCAGTAGAGGCGGAAAGATACATAAATAATGCTTTTTTTAGATTGGGGATTTGCTATAGGTTTGCACCCTATGTCATTGATTACCGTTGGAACCATGGCCTTTGATGCCATTGAAACCCCGTTTGGAAAAACAGACCGTATTGTAGGAGGATCGGCCACCTATGTGGCTTATGCGGCCAGCAACTTTGTGCAGCCCGTACAGCAGATCTCCATTGTGGGATATGATTTTCCACAAGAAGAAATGGAAGAGCTCCGTCGTCGGGGTGTTCAGACAACGGGGGTCGAGATCATATCCGATAAAAAATCATTCTTCTGGAGTGGGCGCTACCATGCCGACATGAACAGTCGCGATACCCTGGTGACCGACCTGAACGTACTGGCCGATTTCGATCCCAAGGTGCCCGCTTCCTATCAGGGTGCTGAATTTTTGATGCTGGGCAACCTGCAGCCCCGCATGCAGCTTAATGTGATCCAGGAATTAAAGCATCGCCCTCGTTTGATCGTTATGGACACCATGAATTTCTGGATGGAGACGGCCATGAGTGAGCTTAAGATCGTACTACGCTATGTAGATATGTTAATGGTCAATGATGCCGAGGCCCGTCAGCTATCCGGTGAATATTCTCTGGTCAAGGCCGCTCGTGCCATCTTAGCCATGGGTCCTCGCTATCTGATCATCAAAAAAGGAGAGCATGGCGCCTTGCTCTTTCAACAAGACGAAGTGTTTTATGCACCGGCGCTACCGCTCGAGGACGTATTTGATCCGACCGGTGCCGGGGATACTTTTGCAGGAGGATTCATCGGTCATATCGCAAAGACCGGAGATGTTTCATTCGAAAACATGAAAAGAGGGATCATCGTGGGCTCTGCCATGGCCAGTTTCTGTGTAGAGAAATTTGGTCCCACCCGATTGAAAGAGGTCGGTAAAAAAGAGATTCATGATCGGATCCGCCAGTTCAAAGAGTTAGTAAGCTTCGATATCGAGCTTACCTAACTATTCTTATCTACTATTTTCTGGCAAAGGAGTATCCGAATTTGAAACCAAACCACACTGGCCAAAACCCCCGTTGGTTGAAATGAGGTGTCAGGGCTACGCCCCAGGTAATCCCCGTGTTCTTGGGTTGTCTTCTATACCCCAGTGTAAGATGTCCGTACACTGAATTCTTTTGCTCGATAGTGAGTCCGGCCACATCTACAGGGAAAAGATCATAGGTGCCTCCGGGCCAAAAGGGGCTATAGGTATAGTTGTAATGAAAAAAGGTAAGCCCGGCTCCTGCTTCAAAAAAATGTTTATTGTCTTTGGTGAGCAGCCAGTTAATTCCAACGGGAACTGTGAATACCTTCTCATAAGATCCACTAAATCCACCCAGACCGGCCTTGATTCCGATTCCGTCCGCCGACTTCTTTAGACGAGTTTCATACATCACGTTAAAGGCGATCCCATTTCCGCCTAACTCAACGTATACGTTTTTTCGAGGGGCTTGCTCTGGAAATTTTATTTGTTGTTGTTGCGCAAAGGCCATGGTTGTTACCGTAAGAAAGGACAGCAAAAAAAGAGATCGGAAAGTGGGTTGGTTTCTCATGTGGTTTTTTTTATAGACAAGTGCAAGATAATTCTCGTTGCTTTTAAAAAAAGCAGAACCTGTTAAAACTTTTAGAAAATCATCTCCATAGCGCAATTCCCTGTCGGTAATGGCGAATGACACCTTGAAGTGTATAGGTCGTCAAGACCAACAGGTAATTGCCAGAAGTTAGTAGATTTCCTAGTCCATCTCTTCCATCCCAATACCAATACCCTTGGGTGCCCAGCAGAGAGCGAGCAGCGAGTACACGCAGTAAACGTCCTGCCGGGTCCAGGATTTGAACAGAGGCCAAGGTGCCGGGATGTGCAGTCTGGTAATAGATGGTACAAACATCATCCAGCCCATCGAGATTAGGAGTAAACAGAGGGGGGTCTACCCGAAAACTAAGGTCAGCTACTTCATTGAATCGTTGCTGAGAATTCTTTCGGGCAGGAGTAGCAAATCCTTCAGTTTTTGCAGCGGAGTGCCAGTTATTGGCCCATTGTGTGCGCTCTTTCGGATTGATCCGCTCAAGAGAGATACCTTCTTTGTTTTGCAAAAGGGCAAAATGCCAATCTTCGCTGTATTGCAGTTCATCCAGTATTTCTCCCTGATGGTTTAGTAAAACTACGTGCCCTGTCTCGTCGGGTAAGGAAGGAAAACCATTTGTTTGTAAAAGGTGCGTGGGCGAACTTACCAAGTACTGTTGCATGATCAACGCAGGGTCGCTGCTAAAAGCATAGTATTCGCCCGGGAAGAGTAGGCGAGTTGCCTGAGAAAGTCTGATAAAAGTACCTAAACCGCCACCGGGTTGTCTGTTGGTCAGGTATAAGTTTGATAGATCCAAAATGTGGCTACTATTATTAAAGCATTCTATAAAATCAGCGCCACCACTACGTGGATTAAAAAGCAACTCATTAAGGATCACATCCATTGACTTGCCCGGAGAGGCTCTCCCGGTTTTTAATTGCCCGGCCGCTCCTCTGCTATCGGAGTAACACGTTTTTATTCCTGTCCAGGAGAGCCCGTATACCGAATCGGTTTGCAATGGTTGGTCGACACTTAATTCTAAGAGACTATGGCTAAGATCAATTGTTTTTGCGCTTACTATCTTGACCCCACGACTCAGCTGGTAGCCATCCGTTTGAACGGACCATCCACTATCGATCGATCCTGAGAATTGAATACAAATTTTATTGACTGCCGAAGCATACGAGTATAGGGCCGTTGGTATCATCAATGTTGTTCGCAGATCTTGTACGGAGTTGATCTCACCGGGCGTGCCCCCTTTATCTTGCACACTGGCTTTCCAATTATTTTTGCCAGCGCAGGGCCAACGCCAATCGATCATTTCGATCGACCAGCCTCCCTCTGCTTTCCATTGATTTTTATACCAGGACTTTTCATAAGCGACCGCATGAATCACCCGCCCGGTTGGATGACGAAGCCATACAGTGGTACCCTCATTATCTAGTGCCGGAAAACTGCTAACGGCAAGCGCTTTCCCATGAAGGGCTAAGAATGGCAGCGCCGTGGCCGAGCATAAGATGAGCATACTGTCAGGGGCCAGCGAGTAGAAAGGAAGGGGGCCCGATAGGGACGTGCTGGTACCTACTCTCCATTGTTGCAATTGCAAGGGTTGCCCTGAACCGTTACGTATCTCTATCCACTCATAGCCGGGCAATCCGATAGAGGGGCTGGGGTCTGGCATTAACTCTGTGATGAATACGCTGTGATGGGATTGAGCGACAGCGCCCCAAAGAGTCAATAAGCATCCTGCTAAAAAATAAAACCGCATTGGATCAAAATATGATCAAGCTAACTTTTTAGTAGCTGGTATATCAAGAGGATCCAATCAAAATCAAATGAGAAAATTCCAGGTAATGATGAGAAAAATCTCGGGTTATCGTTCCAGGAGTTTCAAAAGCTCAGCTTCCGAGATAATGCGAATGGTGTTGATCTTTTTTGCTTTCTCTAATTTACTGCCCGCCTCATCGCCAGTTACCAGGTAATCTAGTTTGGCGCTAACTCCTCCCAATATGATCCCCCCCTCACTTCGAACCATCTCTTCTGCGGCCGATCGCTTAAGGGTAGGTAAGGTGCCGGTAAATAGGAATGTCTTTCCACTCAAGTTGCCAGCAGGCAAGCTCCCTTTTTTCTCGTTGCGCAGCGATAACCCCAGTTTTTCGAGCGTTCGGATCATACTAATATTATCCTTGTTGCTGAAAAAATGGTGGATACTGCCGGCCACTTTGGGTCCTACATCCTCCAATTCGAGTAGTTGCTCCATGGAGAATTTTTCGAAATCCAGTAAGTGATCTACCGCAGCGGCCAGTGTACGAGCGGTTGTTTCGCCCACAAAACGTATTCCCAATGCGTAAATCAGCCGATGCAGTGGTTGGGTTTTTGACCCGGCAATGGCTGTTTGCAAGTTTTCTATCGATTTTTTACCAAATCCCTCTTGGTTCTCGAGTGCTGAAAAATTAAAGGTGTAGATACCGGGTATATCGTGCAGCAATTGTAGCTCATAAAATTTCCGAATATTGGCTTCGCCCAATCCTCGAATGTCCATGGCGTCTTTGCTCACAAAATGAATGATACGTTCCACTACCTGTGCGGGGCATTCGATATTGATGCAACGCCAAACCGCCTCTTCTTCTTCTTTGAACAATTGACTTTTGCAAACCGGGCATTGTGTCGGAAAAACGATCTTTTTCTCTTTGCCCTTTCGAAGTTCTATCAACGATTTGACGATCTGTGGGATCACATCACCGGCTCTCTCGATGAGTACCTGATCACCAATGCGCAGATCTTTCTCTTGTATGTATTCTTGGTTATGGATCGATATACTGGAAACCATCACTCCTCCCACGGCAACGGGATCTAGTTTTGCAACGGGCGTTACGGCACCGGTGCGGCCAACCTGAAACTCTACGCCGGTCAACTGCGTGGTCGCCTGTCTTGCCTTGAACTTAAAGGCCACGGCCCAGCGAGGATGATGCGAGGTCATGCCCAGGCTTTCTTGCAGCCCGATATCATTTACTTTTATGACCATTCCATCGATCTCATAAGGAAGTTCATCGCGTAAGGCCTCGTACGACAGGCAATAGGCCATTACCTCCTCTATATTTTGACATATTTTTTTCTCTCGATGCGGACTTCGAAAGCCCAGCTCCCAGAGCAGATCCAACGAGCCCGCATGTGTTTGCAATGATGGTGGAAGTGAGGATCCTTTGGTAGCATGCGTGTAGCTGATATGATATACGAATACCTCTAGTTTTCTTTTTGCTGCTTCGGTGGGATCCTTAAGGCGTAAGGTGCCGGCCGCAGCATTGCGGGGGTTAGCCAGCGGAGGCAGTCCTTCTTGCAGCAGGGACTGGTTGAATCGTTCAAAATTCTCTTTGTTGATGAGGACCTCTCCTCTTATCTCGATTTCATCGATGCCCCACTGGCTGAACGAAGCAGAAAGCGGTAAAGAGCGAATCTGTTTTACATTGTTGGTCACTTCGTCTCCTTGTTCTCCATCACCACGGGTGGCAGCGCGTACCAACAAGTCGTTTTGATAGATCAAGGAGATGCTGCTGCCATCGAATTTTGGTTCAACGCAATACACCACCGAAGACAGTCCGGAGAGTTCTTTTACTTTTCGATCAAAATCACGTAGGTCTTCGGCGTTGTAGGAGTTGTCGAGCGATAACATGGGCACCAAATGCTGCACGGTCGGAAAGTCGCGTGTCAGATCTTTGGCCACTCGCTGGGTGGGAGAGTCGGGGGTGATCAGTGAAGGGTACTCTTGCTCGATCTTCTCAAGTGATTTGAATAGTTGATCATATTCAAAATCAGAGAGCAGCGGATCATTTAGTACATAATATCGATACTCATGAAAGCGTAGTACACCCCGAAGCGTATCCACCTCTTTTACCCCGATGGCCTGGCTATGCTGTTTCTTCAGTAGCTGCTCTGTCTGGTGCTGCCAGCTTAGTGTATCTTTTTTACTGTACATGTAACCAATTGGTCGGTAAAGGTACGTCTGCCGTAGCGGTTTACCTGCTGGGACGAAAGGTCCTTAAAAAAATCAACGCTGGTTTAATGTGTTTCAGGTACATATTTGTATTTTTAAATAGCTATTAACGCTGTCATATGAAAAAGAACCTGCTGCTGTTGTGCCTGCTGGCCTCTTGGCTACTGCCTGCTTATTCTCAGTTGCTGACCTCTACTCTGCTATTTCCACGCGATAACGATAATGTTTCCATCATCGTGGATGCCACCAAGGGCAATGGGGGTCTCAATAATTACGCTAATCCCACCGACGTATACGTACACACCGGCGTTATTACAAACCTCAGCTCCAGTCCCTCCGATTGGCGCTATGTAAAATTCGGAGCACAAAATCCATGGGGGCAATTAGTACCAGGTTTACAGGCCACTTCGCTAGGGAATAACAAATGGCGTTACGACATTACCAATATCAGGACTTTTTATGGCGTGCCCGCTGGGGAGACCATTCGCCAGATCGCGATCCTGTTTCGCAGCGGCAATGGCAATATAAAGCAAACTAACACGGATGGATCCGACATGTACCTGTCGATCTATCCTAACGAACTCTCCGTTCGCTTTACCGACCCGCCCTTTCAACCAACGGCTACCCCTGTTCCCGAGCCCATCACTCGGCAAGTAGGCCAAACCCTTTCAGTTACGGCCCAGACCAGTAGCACGGCCTCAACCCTTCGCCTCTCTTATAACGGAACCATAGTGCAAACGGTGACCAATACCAGCACCATCACGAGTAGCCCGGTAATCAGCACCCCAGGTTCGCAGGTAATAGTGGCAGAAGCGATCAGTGGCACCCTTACCAAAAGAGATACGCTTCGATTTTTTGTGGGAGGCTCCGTGACAGTAGCCCCCCTTCCGGCCGGTGTTAGAGATGGTATCAATTACGAAGCTGGCAATACATCGGCAATCTTAGTATTATATGCACCCGGTAAGCAACGGGTATCGGTCATCGGCGATTTGCCCGGCAGCAATTGGCAAGAGCAAACCAATTATGCCATGAGTAAAACGCCAGATGGAAATTATTGGTGGCTTCGTATTGCAGGTCTCACGCCGGGAACGGAATATGCATTTCAATATTTGATCGATGGGACCCTGCGCGTTGGGGATCCCTATGCAGAGAAGGTGTTGGATCCCTGGAACGATCCTTCGATCTCATCGGCTACCTTTCCCAACCTGAAACCCTATCCAACCGGACAAACCAGTGGTATCGTCAGCATTCTGCAGACCAATTCACCGACTTATAACTGGACAGTACCCAATTTTACACGACCCGATAAAAGAGGGCTGATCATTTACGAGTTATTGCTTCGCGATTTTATAGCAGCCCACGATTGGAAGACGCTACGCGATACACTCGGCTACTTACAGCGATTGGGTGTCAATGCCATTAAATTAATGCCCGTCGGCGAGTTCGATGGTAACGAAAGTTGGGGCTATAATCCGTCCTATTATTTTGCCCCCGACAAGTACTATGGCCCAAAGAATTCACTCAAGGAATTTATTGATACTTGTCATCGTCGCGGCATAGCCGTGATCCTCGATATGGTGCTGAACCATACAACCGGGAGTAATCCTCTTGCGGCGTTGTACTGGAATAGTACGGCCAATCGTCCGGCTGCAGATAATCCCTGGCTTAACGAAACGGCACGCCATCCGTTTAATGTATTCAATGATTTTAATCACGAGAGTTTGTTGACCCGGAATTTTAGCAGTCGTGTAATGGAGCATTGGCTCAAAGAATATAAGGTAGATGGATACCGCTTCGATCTTTCCAAAGGGTTTACACAAAATAATACGGGCTCGGATGTGGCGGCCTGGGGGCGATACGATCCCACGCGGATCGCCATTTGGAAAAGGTATTACGATACGATGCAGCTAAAATCACCCGGCAGCTATGTCATATTGGAGCATTTCGCTGACAATGCCGAAGAGATCGAACTGGCCAATTACGGAATGATGTTGTGGGGCAATAACACCTATAACTACCAAGAGGCGGCCATGGGTTTTGTCAGTAATTCCAATTTCAGCGGCAGCATCTTTACGGCCCGTGGGTGGTCTCAACCGCACCTGATCTCTTATATGGAAAGCCACGACGAAGAGCGCTTGATGTACAAGGCCCTGCAGTTCGGTAGTTCATTTGGCAGCTATTCTATTCGTAATCTGGCTACAGCGCTTAAGCGTATGGAATTGACCGCGGCCTTTGGTCAATTGATCCCCGGCCCTAAAATGATTTGGCAATTCGGTGAATTAGGGTATGATTTTTCCATCAATCATTGTCCGGACGGAACCGTCAATAACAATTGCCGCACGTCGAATAAACCGATTCGCTGGGATTATAACAATGTAACAGAGCGAAAGAGTCTCTTCAATGTATACAGTAAGCTCAACCAACTGCGCATGCACCCGCTGTATAAAAATAATTTTACCTCTAATCGGATCGTGCATTCCCTATCGGGAGCCTTTAAATGGATGCAGCTTACCACCGATACATCGAATATTGTGGTGGTAGGTAATTTTGATGTGACGGCTTCGCAGGCTACCGTTAGTTTTCCCGGCGGCGGTACCTGGTATGATTATTTTTCTGGGTCCACTTACAATCCCACGGCTGCAGGGCAGTCTATTTTACTGCAGCCTGGAGAATACAAGGTCTATGTTAATCGCAATATTGTAGGTGCTGGTGGATCCGGTGGCGGCACTGGTGGTGGCGGTACCGGTGGAGGTGGTACTAACCCCGTTACTGAATTATCCGTGAAATTGCTGCCCAATCTCTTGACGCGCAGTAGTCTGACATCGGCGCAGTTAGAATTGCAACTTCCCTTGGCGGGTGCGGTGCAGGCCCAACTCTATAATCTCGCCGGTCAGCGTGTGCTTTCACTTCATAATGGTCAACTGACCGAAGGCATCCACCGAATCGATATTTCCGCTAAGCTGGCTACCTTGTCCGCCGGCCTTTATGTTGCACAAGTGGTCACACCCAGTGGTACGCAAACCATCAAATTGGTCATTCAGTAATCGAAACAATACGCTATGTCCGACAAGATCATAAAAACGTTCAAGAACGCTGAGACCGAAAAGATCAGTCACCTTGATTATTTCAATATTGCCGTATCGGTAGATTGTGTCATATTGGGGTACGAGGACAAGCAACTAAAAGTCTTGCTGATCAAATCGGACCTAGAGGAGTTCAGTGGGCTTAATTCTTTGCTGGGCGATCTGGTGCGTCCCGACGAAGACCTCGATGAGGCCTCCTATCGCATCTTGCGGGAGCGTACCGGACTCAACGATGTATATCTGGAACAAGTACAAACTTTCGGGCGCATTGGACGACATCCTTCCGGCAGGGTTATTACCACCGCCTATTTTTCATTGTTAGATCTGCATCATCATCAGTTACGGATCAATCAAAACGACTTGCACTGGCATCCCATCCACAAGATCGGTAAGCTGGCCTTTGACCATAAGGACATTTTAGAGAGTTGTTTGCACCGTCTTCGACAACAAGTATTGGAAAGGCCTCTCATTTTTAGCCTGCTGCCCGAAAAGTTTTCGCTGCGTCAGCTACAAGAGGTATACGAGGCTATCTTAGGCACCGAGCTGGACCGCAGGAACTTTCGCAAGAAGGTCAGCTTAAAAGACTGGTTGGTAGACCTGAACGAAATGGAAGAAGACGTCCCCCACCGGCCGGGTAAGTTGTACAAGCTGAATCCTGCCCTAAAAAAGCGTCTGCGGGCCATATTTAAAGTAGTATAATGTGTAAAATGTTGATTATCAATTTTATAATTCATTTTTATTCTGAGCAGCCCAAATCAAGAAATACTTGTCTTTAGTTTAACAAATTTTTTGTTTGATATAAAATATTGGTAATATTGTGTGTTAACTACACATTCATTTGTGTTTGTAGAAAACATTTTATTGCCTGTGTAGTCGATCCGAATTGCTTAACCATTAATGATTGCTTATGTCATTATCAAAACTCTCAAGGGCTTTTAGCCTTATTGTGCTTGCCCTTGTAGTACAGGTCTCCTTTGCACAAGACAGAGTCATTACCGGAAAAGTTTCAGATGCCAGTGGTGCCCCGCTTAGCGGCGTCAGTGTAGTTGCCAAAGGCAGCACACAGGGTACACAAACTGATGCAGCCGGACAGTTCCGTCTCTCTGTTTCTGCCTCCGTAAATGCCTTAATGATCTCTTCTGTCGGGTTTGAAGCTCGCGAAGTGGCCATTCAGGGTACAACGCTCAATGTAACCTTGGCTGCTGCGGCCGCTTCTATGGAAGATGTAGTGGTGGTGGCCTATGGTACTCGTCGTAAGACCGATCTTACCGGATCGGTGGTATCGGTCGGGGCCAAAGATTTTCAAAAAGGTAACATCAACTCATCCGAGCAATTGCTGGTGGGTAAGGTAGCGGGTCTTTCTGTAACTACGGGCGGGGGTTCTGCCGGTGGCGGAAGCCGTCTTCGTATTCGCGGTGGAGCCTCACTTAATGCAAGTAACGACCCCTTACTGGTAATCGACGGAGTTCCTGTAGATGGTAATGGTATTTCGGGTTCCGCCAATTTACTCAACACGATTAACCCTAACGACATTGAGTCGATGACCGTCCTTAAAGATGCATCCGCTACCGCGCTTTACGGTTCTCGTGCTTCTAATGGAGTGATCATCATCACCACTAAAAAAGGGGGCAAAGGGGCTCTTCGCTTCAATTTTAATAATGTCACTTCGGTGGGTATGATCGCTGATTATGTCGATGTGCTTTCTGCCAACGAGATCCGTGGTATCATCAATCGTGATGCAACGGCCACTGGCAATAATACGTATAAGGCGATGCTCGGAACTGCCAACACCGATTGGCAAAAAGAAATTTACCAAGCCGCCATTGGAGTAGATAATACGATCAGTGCCAGCGGTTCGCTGGGTAACATTCCCTTCCGCGCTTCGGTGGGATACCTCAATCAAAATGGTATTCTCAAGACCAATAATTTCAGTCGTATCTCTACCGCTATCAATCTTTCTCCCAAATTGCTCAATGATAATCTGTCGGTGAACATCTCCGTTAAAGCTTCGCAGACACAAAATCGTTTTGCTAACGAAGGTGCCATTGGTAATGCCGTTACCTTCGACCCCACTCAACCTGTTCTTTCCGGTAATAGAAACTGGGGAGGTTATTACGAGTGGATCGCCGGCGGACTTCCCAACGACCTTTCTAATCGTAACCCTGTTGGATTACTGATGTTGCGTGATAATCGCTCTACCGTTAACCGGGTGATCGGTAATGCACAATTGGAGTATACACTTCCCTTTTTCCGCGATCTGAAACTGCAGGCAAATCTGGGTATGGATTTTGCGGACGGAAGCGGTAATGATAATACCGATTCGGTTTCGGCAACCGCTTTCAGAGATGGAGGCCGTAGAAGATATTATGAGCAGCAAAAGGTCAATCAGCTCGCTGATGTGGGGCTATTCTATGCTAAGGATATCAAGAAGATCAAATCTAAAGTAGATGTCTTGGTGGCCCATAGCTATCAAAGCTTCCTGACCAAAGTGTCTAATTTCCCTTCACTCAGTTATCGTCGCATTTACGATCCTGCCAATCCTGCCAAGAAAGATACTATCATCGGTTCTGAACCTGTGTTCTTGACCGATCGTCCAGAGTATCGTCTCGAGTCGTATATCGGTCGTATCAACTACACGTTGATGAACAAATACCTGATTACCGCCACGATCAGAAGCGATGCCAGCTCGAAGCTGAATCCGAATGATCGTATCGGTTACTTCCCCTCTGTGGCCGTTGCCTGGAAGGCCAACGAGGACTTCTTTAAGAATTCCAAGAACGTAAATGAGTTGAAACTCCGCGCCAGCTGGGGTGTAACGGGTCAGCAAGACGGTATCGGTTACTACTCTTATTTGCCCCGCTATTCATTGAGTAGCAATACGGCCATGCAACAGTTCGGCAATGCGTTCGTGAGCTACCTGCGTCCAGAGGGATACGATCCTTCCATTCGCTGGGAAACGACCACGACCACTAACGTAGGACTTGATTATGGATTCCTCAATAACCGTATCTCCGGTACGGTAGATTATTATTCTCGTGAGACCAAAGACCTGTTGGCCAACGTAGCCGTTGCCTCGGGCGCCAACTTTGTCAACGAGATCGTAACCAACGTAGGAAATATCAACAGCGAAGGGGTCGAAGTGGTACTGAACCTGGTGCCCATCCGTAAAAAAGATATTACCTGGGACCTCACCCTGAACTATGCCTATAATAAGGCCACTATTACCAACCTGTTGCGCAACCCTGATCCTAAGTTCAAAGGACAAGAAGTAACGGGTATCGGAGGGGGTACGGGTAATACCATCGGTATTCATGCCGTGGGTGCGTTCCCCAATAGTTTTTACATGCTTAAGCAGATCTATGACGCAAATGGTAATCCTATCGAAGGGCTGTTCGAGGATACCAATCGTGATGGACTTATCAATAACGATGATCGCCAGATCAGTCAAAAACCTGCCGCCGATGTGTTGTTGGGTTTCAGCACAAGTCTGACCATCAAGAATTTTAGCCTCGGCTTTACCGGACACGGTATGCTGGGCAACTATCTCTATAATAACGTCAATTCCAATAACGCGGTCATGCGCGCTGTCAAGAATCCTGTCAACTTCGTTGGTAATGCTACTCGTAATTTCCTGGCTACGAATTTTGTCAATAACTGGTATCTCTCCGATTACTATTTGGAGAATGCTTCTTTCTTCCGTTTAGACAATATCAATCTGGGATACAATGCCGGAAGAGTACTTAACGACAAAGCATCGCTGCGCATCAATGCCAGCGTGCAGAATGTGTTAATTCTTACCAAGTATAGTGGGCTGGATCCGGAGAATGCCGGAGATGGTGGCGTAGATAACAATATCTACCCCAGACCTCGTGTCTTCTCAGTAGGATTCAATCTTGATTTTTAATTAAAAAAAGGTTTGCGTTATGAAAAATATGTCAATCAAAAACATCCTGCTCGCTTTCGTGGCGATGGTAATGATCAGCTCTTGCTCCAAGCAGCTCGATCTGTTTCCGCAGAATGACCTGACCTCAGAAGACGTATACGCTACTCCTGCCGGTTATCGCCAGGTGTTGGCTAAGATCTACGGAGGATTGGCCACTACGGGTAATGTGGGTCCTGCGGGCGCTTCGGATATTCAAGGTCTCGATGAGGGATCACAATCTCCCTTCTTGCGTGGGTTCTTCAACTGTCAAGAGCTTACTACAGACGAGGCGGTTGTTTCCTGGAACGACCAGACCATCAAGGATTTTCACAATCTTAGTTATTCGAGTGCCGATCCTTTCTTAAAAGGAATGTATGCTCGCCCCATCTATAATATCATGGTGGCAAACGAGTACCTGCGTGAATCCAGCGACGCCAAGTTGGCGGCTCGTAAGATCTCCGGTGCCGATGCGACGGCCATCAAGGCTACCCGTGCCGAGGTACGTTTCTTGCGTGCCTTCAACTATTGGGTGATGATGGACCTGTTCGGCCGCTCCACTTTTATTACAGAGGCTAACGAAGTAGGTACGACGCTTCCCAAAGAGCGTACTCGTGCCGAGCTGTTCACTTATATCGAAACCGAACTCAAGGCGATCGAGACCGAACTCAAGACTGTTCGCACTGTCGAATATGGTCGTGTAGACCAGGGAGCTGCCTGGGCCTTACTCGCTCGCCTGTATCTAAACGCACAAGTGTATACCGGTACGGCTCGCTGGACCGATGCCATTACGTACGCACAAAAAGTGATCACGGGCGGCTATAGTTTGCACTCCAATTATAGGGAGCTGTTCATGGCCGATAACGACAAGCGCACCAGCGAGATCATTTATGCTATTACCTGTGATGGTCTGCGTGCCCGCTCTTATGGAAATACTACTTTCTTTATTCATGCCGCTGCCGGTGGCGACTTCGCCGACTTTGGTACTAACCAAGGTTGGTTTGGATATCGCGCCACGAAAGGGTTGGCGGATAAATTCCCCGATCTGACTGGCGCTACCGATAGAAGAGCCATGTTCACTACTTCTTTATATGGAACCAGCGCTTCGCAGATCCAGATCAATGATGTTTCTGATTTTAGCAACGGCTTGCACGTGGCTAAATGGCGCAACATTCGTTCCGATGGGCAGGCTGTTTCTGATCCTACCACCTATTGGTCTGATATCGATTTTCCTGTTTTCCGTTTAGCGGAGATGTATCTGATCTATGCCGAAGCCACCCTGAGAGGGGGCACCGGTGGAGATGCTGCCACGGCGTTGAGCTATATTAACTTGCTTCGCCGCCGCGCCCACAGTGGAAATGCTTCTGCTGATATCGTTTCTAGCCAACTCACGCTTGCCTTCGTTCTCGACGAAAGAGCCCGCGAGTTGTATTGGGAAGGACATCGTCGCACCGACCTGGTTCGCTATGGTTTACTGACTACCGGCACCTATGTATGGCCATGGAAAGGCGGGGTCGCTTCCGGAACGGCAGTTGACAGCAAGTACAACTTGTTCCCTGTACCAGCCTCTAACCGTACGTCTAATCCTAATCTGACACAAAACCCCGGATTTTAATCATCGTAAAAATTGCCTGCTATGAAAAATATATTCAAACTCATACTGGGATCCTTTTTACTAACAGGACTCTGGTCTTGCGAAAAGGAAGAAAACAGAATCACCTACTTGGGTGGGTCTGCTCCGGTGCTCTCTACGACAGCAACCACCCCGATCGTGCTGCGTAAGGAAGATCGCGACAATATTGGGCTGGTACTGAATTGGACCAATCCTAATTATCGGTTTACCACCGGCGTTAGTTCGCAAGATGTAACGTACCTGCTGCAAGTAGATACGGTAGGTGGCAATTTTGCCAGCCCTAACAAGCAAGAGATCGCTATCTCCAAAGAGTTAGGGGTGCGGATGACCGTCAAGGAAATCAATACCGTATTAAGTAAAATGGAGCTTCGCGCGGGGGTGGCTTACAACATGCAAATGCGTGTGATCTCTCGACTCATCAATGCTACTGTGCCCTTAACCTCCAATACGATCACGGTTCGTATTACCCCCTACCTGGACTTTGCGGTAGAACCTCCCGGAACCGAGGCAGGTAGTTACAACGATGCCGGCTTATGGGCCTTGGGTGATGCCTTTGCCTCTGGATGGAACAATCCTATGCTGGCTCCTTACAACACCTCGCAGCGTTTCAGAAGAGCCGATGTGTTGCTCTATGTGTTGGATGACGTTACGTTCAATGCCAGTGGATTTTACAAGCTGATCCAAACACAAGGAGTATGGGGTACTCAGTACCGCCCTTCTCCTACTGATGTTTCCAATGTTGGTCCCATGGGTGGCGAGTTCGAGAAGCGTGACGCTGATCCCGGATTCAGATCTCCCGGAGCCGGTCGTTACCGCATCGAGGTGAATTTTCAAACCGGTAAGTATAAATTAACCCGACTCTAAACCCTTAAATCATTACAACATGAAAAATAGTCTTAAACTGCTTTCGCTGGGTTGGGTACTGGTGTTAACCGTACTGGCCTGTACCAAAGTAGCCGATCTTCCTTTTTATGACAGGGGCAAGGCCGTTACCTTGAGTACTTCTTTTACCACCGTTGTCTCTACGCAGGCGGATTCTAATCGCAATGTGGTGAGCTTCTCGTGGACGAATCCCCGGCACGGAACCGATTCTGCTAATTACAAGTTTGTGCTTTCTATCGATAGTGCAGGCCGCAGTTTTGCGCGCGAAGTGACCAAGACCGTTATGGGTGCCAGAAGCACCACGCTCACTGGACGCGAGCTGAATAATATTTTATTGAATTACGGATTCGCGGTGGGCAGACCCCATACGCTCGAAGTAAAAGTTACTTCCTCTTACGGAAATAACAACGAGAAACTCGAGTCCAATGTGGTTCGGGTAACCGTTACGCCTTTCGATGATCCCGCTGTGTTGACAACGCAAAATGCTACGCTGAGTCCCACGCTCGCTGTTTCTAACAATCCGGGCAATACCTTTAGCTGGACTCGCTCTTTTCCCGGCTACACCGGTAATATCACGTACACATTGCAATACGACTCTGCCGGAAAGAACTTTGCTACCCCCCGCGATTTTCCCGTGGGTGCGAATCTGCTGAATGTAACGCTGACCAATTTTGAGATGAACGAGACCGCCCTTAACGATGGTGTGGTGGGTGGAACGACCGGTCGTATCGAATACCGTGTAAGAGCGGTTACAGCGCAGGGAGCTGTTTCTTTCTCTAATGCAGTAAGTGTAACGATCAATACCTATGTGCCCATCTTGCGCTTCTACATGCCTGGTGGCTATCAGTCCGCTACGGGTAATGGAAACAACTGGGATCCTGGAACGGCTCCTGAATTGATCCGTGACATTCGTCCCGAGGCCATGAATAAGTTGTATTACATCTATCTCTACTTACCTGCCAACGCGGAGTTCAAGGTAACACAGGGCCGTTCTTGGGATATCAACTACGGCGGTACCAATAGTAATCTGGCTCAGAATGGGGCTAACTTTACTGTTTCAACTGCCGGTGTTTACAGAGTATCTATCGATCGTGCCAACATGAAGTACGATATCCGCGAAGGTCGTATGGGCTTTGTAGGAGGCGCTACGGGTGCCAACTGGAATCCCGGTGCTTCTTTCCCTGATTATGCGATGGGGCATCCT
This sequence comes from Sphingomonadales bacterium, assembly GCA_016872195.1. Taxonomy (GTDB): domain Bacteria; phylum Bacteroidota; class Bacteroidia; order Chitinophagales; family Chitinophagaceae; genus JJ008. The sequence goes on from VHAT01000008.1 coordinate 47,638, forward strand.
GAAAAAAATCTCTTCGTTGGATTAACCAACCTTAACAGTGCCGGAGGATGGAAGCTGATCGACAACAATGGCTGGAATAGCGGAGATATTACCGCCTCCAATGCCCGCAGTTATGGCGCCAATGGTGGTAGTGGTTCTACCATGCAGGTAAATGGTCCGAACATGCCCGATGTAAGTGCCACCGGCCGTTATCGTGTTATTTGGGATGGTCGTGATGTCAATAATATCAAATATGAGATCTCACCTGCTACCGAAATGCGCGTAGTAGGAGATGGTATCACTGGTGTTTCTGCCTGGAACCCCGGGGCCAGCCCACAGATGACCTATGTAGGTTCCGGTGTATGGACTATCTCTATTGCCCTTGAGGCCAACAAGGATATCAAATTCCTGGCCGGTAATGGCTGGGGTGCCTTCGATTACGAAGATGCTAGTGGAGGCAGCCAGTCCGTAGGAACGCCTCGTCGTATCAGATGGGAGGGAGGTAATAACTTTAAGACGCCCACTACGGCTCGTACCTACACCATTACCCTCAACGAAAATCTCCAGACCGTTACGATCAACTAATCGTATCTGATCTTTTAGTAAAAGAGTAGTCCTATCCGGGCTACTCTTTTTTTGTGCCTTTCCTCGTTGCCAGGCGCCCGTTTTGCGACTAGCCTTAAGCTAGTCTATATAGCCTTTTTCCTGTGGGTGCTTGCAGCCGATCAAAATTTTTATTGAAAATCAATGTTTTGTAGAGGTTCGATTAAAAATTAGTCGTTTTTCCCGCTGCTTTATGCCCATGGGCACCTACCTTTGCCATCCCAATTTTTAATCGGGTGCCGGGATAGCGGCGCTCCCAAAAAACAAGTCATGAGCAAATTACATTTCACTACCAAACATGCGAACGAGGCTACCGTAAAACGCAACTGGTATGTTGTGGACGGTACTAATCAAACCGTTGGTCGTATGTGTGCCAAGATCGCTGCGGTACTCCGTGGTAAGAACAAAGCATGCTATACTCCCCACGTTGACACCGGCGATTATGTGATCGTCATCAATTGCGAAAAAGTGGTCTTTACCGGCAACAAGCTCGAGCAAAAGATCTATGATCATTTTACCGGATATCCCGGAGGACGTAAAGAAGAGACGGCTGCCAATCTGCAAAAGCGTCGTCCCGAAGTGGTCATTGAGCGCGCCGTAAAAGGAATGCTCCCCAAGAATCGTTTGGGTCGCAAAATGTATAAGAAATTATTCGTGTACGTTGGCACTGCGCATCCCCATGGTGCCCAGCAGCCCCAGGCCCTCAAATTCTAATTTAAAACTTTCAAATAATCTATAAATGGCAACAAACCAAACCAACAGAGTCGGTCGTCGTAAAGAAGCCGTAACCCGTGTTTTCATTTCGAAAGGAGATGGAAAGATCACTGTCAACGACAAGGATTATAAAAATTATTTTTCACTGGTCTATTTACAAAACCAGGTAGAGCGTCCCCTCAAGACTGTGGAAGCGACCGGTAAGTACGATATCAAGATCAATGCCGATGGTGGTGGTGTAAAAGGACAGGCCGAAGCGGCCATGCTCGGTATCGCCCGCGTATTGGTAGAGTTGAATCCCGAGTTTCGTCCGGCCCTCAAAGCTGCTGGCTTGCTCAAGCGTGATCCTCGTTCTGTTGAGCGTAAGAAATTTGGTCACAAGAAAGCGCGTCGCAGCTACCAGTTCTCTAAACGTTAATCGAGCCTATTCATCAATAAAGTTTTTATACCTACCATGGAAAATAATACATCCTTACAACAGCAACTTCTGGAAGCCGGCGTTCATTTCGGTCACCTGAAAAAGAAGTGGAATCCCAAGATGCTGCCTTACATCTTTGCCGAGAAGAAAGGCATTCATATCATCGATCTTAACAAGACCGTTGAGTGTATGCAAGAATCCGCCGCTGCCTTAAAGCAGATCGCCCGCAGCGGAAAGAAGATCCTTTTTGTCGGTACCAAAAAGCAAGCTAAAGACATCGTAACCGAATGTGCCAAGCGTGTCAACATGCCCTTTGTGACCGAGCGTTGGTTAGGAGGAATGCTCACCAATTTCAATACCGTTCGTAAGAGCGTTAAGAAGATGCAGAGTATCGAAAAGATGCTCGGCGATGGTTCTTTCGACAGCATCACTAAAAAAGAGCGCCTGACCCTGAGCCGCGATAAGGATAAAATGGAGAAAGTGTTAGGGGGTATCGCACAATTAGGGCGTGTGCCTGCTGCTTTGTTCCTGGTTGATATCGGGCATGAGCATATCGCACTAGCCGAGGCAAAGCGTTTGGGCATTGCCACTTTTGGATTGGTCGATACCAACTGCGATCCCAACAAAGTTGATTTTGCCATTCCTGCCAATGATGATGCGACCAAGTCCATTACTGTTTTGGTCAACTATATCACCGCTGCCATTGCCGAAGGCTTGGCGGAGAGACAAGCGGCTAAAGAAGACGAAACAGAGGAAATGACCGACGATGAAAAGGAAAGAAGGGCTGCCAAATTGTTGGCCGAGGCTGAAGCCGAGGGCGGACGTGGAGCCGGTCGCCGGGGTGGTCCCGGGGGTGCTCGTCGCCGTACCAGCACCGGAAGTTCCAGCCGTGGACCCGGCGGAGCTCGTCGTTAATCTATTTATATCTAATAAATCTAGTTATGAGTACCGTAATGATCAGTGCACAAGACATTAATAAACTTCGCCAGGCCACCGGTGCCGGCATGATGGATTGCCGTAAGGCACTTACTGAAACAAATGGTGATTTTGAGGCGGCTATTGACTGGCTTCGCAAACAAGGCCAAAAGGTAGCGGCCAAGCGCAGTGACCGTGAGGCAAAAGAAGGCGTTGTTATCGCTCAGACTACTTCTGATAACAAGACGGGTATCGTTGTCTGTGTGAGTTGCGAGACCGATTTCGTATCAAAGAATGCCGACTTTATCGCTTTTGCCAAGAGCATTGCTGATGCGGCCATTGCCAATAATGTTACTTCTCTCGATCAACTGATGGGCGTTTCTATTGGTCAGCTGACCGTAGCTGCCCTGGTCGACGAAAAGTTGGCTACTATCGGCGAGAAGATCGGAGTCACCAAATTCGAACGCATCGATGCTCCCTATGTAGCTTCTTACATCCATGGAGCGTACCGTATCGGGGTATTGGTCGGTCTCGACAAAGTCGCCGCCGAAGCAGGCAAGGATGTGGCCATGCAAATTGCGGCCCTTAATCCTGTAGCAGTAGATGCTGATGCAGTACCGGCCGATGTGATCGCTCGCGAAAAAGATATTATCCTGGAGTTGATGAAGCAAGATCCCAAAATGGCTGGTAAGCCCGCCGAGATGCTCAATAAGATCGTTGACGGTAAAATGGGAGCTTTCTTTAAGGAGCAGACGCTCACCGCCCAAGCCTTTGTTAAGGACAGCAGCAAGTCAGTAGGTGATTACCTGCGTGAGTCGGGCAATGTGACCATTAGTTCTTTTAAGCGTGTGGCCCTGGGGTAAGATCCCGCCATTCTGTACGATTTTTAAAGCGCCAGCTCTTTTCTGGCGCTTTTTTTATGGGCTGTCAAAAGATGTATCTTCGTTTTTTACAAGCTGCTGCTTATGTTACCTAAGTACAAACGTATTTTATTGAAACTCTCAGGCGAAGCGCTGATGGGAGATAAAAGTTTTGGATTCGATACCGATGTCATTGCGCAATATGCCCGTGATATCAAGTCCATTACCGATTTAGGTGCGCAAGTAGCCGTAGTGATCGGCGGGGGAAATATATATCGGGGCATGAACGAACAAGAAACCGGTATCGAGAGGGCGCATGGAGATTATATGGGGATGCTGGCCACGGTCATCAATGGGATGGCCTTGCAGGCCGGATTGGAGAAGATAGGAGTGTATACCCGCCTGCAAAGCGCAATAAAAATGGAGCAGATCGCTGAGCCCTATATTCGTCGCAGAGCCATTCGGCATTTACAAAAAGGCAGGGTAGTGATCTTTGGTGCCGGAACCGGCAATCCTTATTTTACCACCGATACCGCCGGCTCTTTACGCGCCATTGAGATTGGGGCCGATGTGATCTTAAAAGGAACGCGCGTTGATGGTATATACACGGCCGATCCTGAAAAAGATCCCAAGGCCACTAAATATCAAACCATCAGTTTTCAGGATTGTCTGGCCCAACAGCTTAAGGTAATGGACATGACGGCCTTTACTCTTTGCATGGAAAATAAGCTCCCCATTATTGTATTCAATATGAATGAGGCCGATAATCTTCGTCGCGTGGTAACCGGCGAAAAGGTGGGTACGCTTGTTCAGTAAGTAAATACCGCCTAAAAAAAAGACGAAGTGATCAAACACCTCGTCATTTACTTCTTTTAAAGGAACTCTCTTTTACTACGCTTTCTTTTTAGCCGCTTTTTTGGTCACGGTAGTCTTTTTAGCCGGACGACTTTTACCAAACGATCCTTTGAAGCGTTTTCCTTTTGCGGTTTTTTTATCTCCTCTTCCCATGGTATTTATTTTTGAAGGTTAAAATTAAATTCTTTCTGCTAATTCTTTGCCGGCCTTAAAACGCGCTACTTTCTTGGCCTTTATCCGAATGGGATCTCCCGTCTTGGGATTACGACCATTACGGGCCGATCGTTTGGACACCGAGAAAGTACCGAAGCCCACCAGGGTTACCTTACCGCCTCCTTTAAGGGTCTTGGTGACCGATTCGGTCAATACATCAATAGCAGCATTGGCTTGGGCCTTGGTGATGCCGGTTTCGTCGGCAATTTTGGAAATGAGATCGGCTTTGTTCATGTAGTGGTTTTGGCAACGTGTAAAGAGCGACAAATTTAGCCGCTTTTTCATAGCAGAAAAATTAAAACTTGCTTTTGCACTACTAATCCACAATTTTCATGAGCGTTCTAAAGGCGATAAAGTTTTCAGCCCATTTTTCGAGTCCTTTTTGCCGCATAGCCGGCGCAAACTCAGTCATATATCGATCGTAGTCCGCACGAGAGGCAGCCCGGTACTGCACGGCATAGGTAAGGCCTTCTTCGTCGGTATTTTCCAGCAGTTGCAGGGTGGTAGCCTGATCAAAACAACCCGTTGCAATCATGTCGGGAATATGCTCTTGTTGTAGCCATTGCAGCCAATCGTGGGCAATAGCATGCGCTACTTTGATGGTAACATTGTAAATGAGCATGATCGTTATTTTTTTAATTGCAAATACACAGGACAATGGTCCGAATGTTTTACGGATGATAAAATATCGGCATCGGCCAATTTCTTCTCCAATGGTTGACTAATGTTTATGTAGTCGATACGCCATCCTTTATTTTGCAATCGCACCGAGGGAAAACGCTGGCTCCACCAACTGTATCGATGGGGTTCGGGGTGAAAGACACGAAAGGTATCTATCCATCCGCTTTTGAAAAAGTTCGTCATCCACTCTCTTTCCGCCGGTTGAAAACCCGATGAATTCTTATTACCCTTGGGGTCATGAATATCGAGTTCCGTATGCGCAATATTATAGTCTCCGCAGAGGATCAGCTGGGGGTACTTTTTTTGTAGTTTTTTTAGCCAGCCGGAGCATTCTTCGAGCCATACGTATTTAAACGCTTGTCGTTCGTCGCCAGCGCTTCCGCTTGGAAAGTAGGCATTGATAAGGCGAATGGTTCCAAAGTCGAGCTGAATGACTCGACCTTCGTCATCGCTTGGTCCGTGGCCATTTCCATATTCTACCCGATCGGGTTTGATCTTGGTAAAAACGGCTACTCCGCTATACCCCTTTTTTTCGGCACTGAACCAGTAGTCGCTAAAGCCCATTTGATGAAGCGGGGTCAGATCTACATCCTCGGGTCTTGCCTTGGTCTCTTGCAGGCAAATAATATCGGCCGGATCGGTAGCAAGCCATTCCCAGAAGCCTTTTTTAATAGCGGCTCGAATACCATTAACATTATAAGAGATAATACGCATGGGGAACTTGCCGAAAAAGCTCGAATTTTGAATATGGCTTTCCGACAGGCCGGCAATTTACAGTATTAACCGCTTAAATCTTGTTCGTATGAGTACCGCTTCTTCTCGCCCGGCTCAAGAAAGGCTGATCCCGGCTGCCCAATCGGTCTATCTCGAAGGACCCAAAAGCAGAGGGTATGAATTATTGTTCGCTTGGCGCGTATTTAAACAATTCATCAAAGGTTTTAGAACGCTTCACTTCGCAGGACCTTGCATTACCGTTTTCGGATCGGCTCGTTTTTCGGAGGAGCATCCCTACTACCAGCAGGCTCGTACGTTCGGTAAGCGAATCGCCGCCTTAGGGATGACCACCCTTACCGGAGGCGGACCTGGTATTATGGAGGCGGCCAATCGCGGAGCCTACGAGAATAATGGCCAGTCGGTAGGGTGTAATATTATCTTACCCTTTGAGCAAAAAGAGAATCCCTACCTGCACTACTCGGTCACCTTTGAACATTTTTTTGTTCGAAAAGTATTGCTGGTAAAATATTCCTATGCCTTTATAATCATGCCGGGCGGATTTGGCACCATGGATGAGTTATTTGAGACACTCACTTTGGTGCAGACGCAAACCATCACACCATTCCCGATCGTTCTGTTTGGTAAAGCGTATTATCAACCCTTAATGGAGGCTATTCATGATATGGAAAAGCAGGGTACGATCTCTCCGGAAGACCTGTCGCTGGTAAAATTTACCGATGACATCGACGAGGCCATGGATTTCATCTCTTCGTATATCAGTAAAAATTATGCGATCAAACCTCGTAAGCGATATTGGTGGTTATTCGAAAAGCGATGAAATTAATTTCAATTAAGTTTGTTTTACAAAAATAATATATGCAACTATCCGGAGTAGATATTTTGGGCTATGTAGCCGGGCTAATCACTGCTTTTACATTTCTGCCGCAGGTCATCAAAACCTGGAAGACCCAGTCGGCCAAGGATGTATCGTTAGCGATGTTCCTGATCGCCCTGACCAATCAGATCTTGTGGTTGGCCTTTGGCATCTTGCGGGTCGATTCTGTTATTATCATTACCAATGCCGTCATGCTTTTTATGACAGCCTTGATGATCGCTCTTAAGCTAAAGTATAATCATCGATAATGCAAATCGATACTCTTATCTGGGATCTAGGCGGTGTACTGGTCGACTGGAGTCCGTTGTACGTGTACGACGATCGTTACTTTTCCGATCCTAGCGAGCGCGATTATTTTTTTCAGCATATCTGCACCGCCGACTGGAACGAGCGACAAGACGCGGGCTACTCGCTACAACAGGCTACCGAAGAGAAGCTAAAGGAATTTCCGGATCTGCGGTGGCGACAACCCATTCTCGATTTTTATGGTCGCTGGGAGGAAATGCTTCGCGGGCCAATAGTGGAGACCGTTAGTATTTTTGAAAAACTCAGGGCGCAAAAGAAATATCGGTTTTATGCCCTTACCAACTGGAGTGCCGAAACATTTCCGATCGCTTTGCAACGGTTTGATTTTCTCCAGGGGTTCGACGGTAGACTTGTGAGCGGCGAAGAAGGGACTCGGAAGCCCTTTGCTGCATTTTATCAATTACTTTTCGATCGCTATCTTATCGATCCGTCACGCGCCTTATTCATAGATGATAATTTGCGTAATGTCAAAGCGGCCGAGGAATTGGGGCTTTCCGGTATTCACTTTTTATCAGCTGCCACCTTGCAGACCGAATTGGTCGCGAAGGGTGTATTATAATCGGTAGGCTTCTTGTACGCCTTGGGGTCCTGTATTCCCTTTTCGTCCTATGTTCCCTTTTTGTCCTGTATTCCCTTAGGGTCCTGTATTGCCTGGATATTGGCTTGCCACTTATTCCAGTACCGGGCGAAGCCATTTCTCCGCCTCCTCCAAACTCATTCCTTTACGGCGGGCATAGTCTTGTAATTGATCGCGGTCTATCTTTCCCAATCCAAAATAATGACTGCCGGGATGGGCAATATACCAACCACATACCGAGGCGGGTGGATTCATGGCCAGACTCTCGGTAAGGGTAATGCCAATATGCTCCGTGGCTTGTAGCAGCGAAAAAAGTTTACGTTTTTCCGTGTGGTCAGGACAAGCCGGATAACCGGGAGCCGGACGTATCCCCTGGTATTTTTCAGCGATCAGCTCATCATTGCCGAGCACTTCGTTCTTGGCGTATCCCCAATATTCTTTTCGTACTTTTTCGTGTAAGCACTCAGCAAAGGCTTCAACAAAGCGATCTGCCAAAATTTGTACCAAGATCTTATTGTATTCGTCTTGCTCGCCAGCGTAGTGATCGATATATTTTTTAGCACCGTGTATTGTAACGGCGAATGAGCCCATGTAATCGGTCCCTAACTCAGCCGGACAAATAAAATCAGCCAGCGAAAAATTAGGTTGCCCTACCGCCTTTTTAAGTTGCTGTCGCAACGATTCGATCTTGACCTCACCTTGTTCGGTTTGTAAGGTGATCGTATCGGCATTATTGCTGGTCGCCGGCCAAAATCCGATCACGCCCTCGGCACGAAACCAATTTTCTGCCACAATCTTTTTTAAAAGCCCTTGAGCATCATGAAAAAGTCGAGTGGCTTCAGTTCCAAAGATAGGATCGGAGAGTACAGCCGGATAGCGTCCGGGCATTTCCCAGGCAATAAAGAAGGGCCCCCAGTCAATATACCGAGCAATGGTCGCCAGGTCATAATTTTTTAATACCTGTATGCCCGTGAACGAAGGAGTAACCGGGCGATATTTCTTCCAGTCAAAATATTCTTTGGTCACAACGGCCTCTTGATAGGGGATCAGGTTTTTCTTTCCTTTGTTCAAGAATTGCTGTTGTAGTCCTTCGTATTCCGTCTGGGTTTGTTGTAGGAGTTCTTTTTTCTGCTCTTTGTTCAGCAGCGAGCTGACCACGGTTACACTGCGCGATGCATCCAGCACATGTAATACACCGTGCCCATATTGAGGAGCGATCTTTACAGCGGTATGCATTCTCGATGTAGTGGCCCCGCCGATCAACAGGGGTTGTTGCATACCTCTTCGTTTCATCTCATGCGCTACATGAACCATTTCATCGAGAGAAGGGGTTATCAATCCACTTAGTCCTATGATGTCAACTTGTTCCTGCTCGGCCTTGTCCAATATTTTATCGGCCGGCACCATCACACCCATATCGATGATCTCGTAGCCATTGCACCCCAGCACCACACCAACAATATTCTTTCCAATATCGTGCACGTCTCCTTTTACAGTAGCCAGTAATACTTTCGGCACCTTTCCCTGACTTGCCAGCGGGTTGTTTCGTTTTTCTTCTTCTATAAAAGGGGTCAGCCAGGCCACACTTTTTTTCATAACCCTTGCACTTTTGACGACTTGCGGCAAGAACATTTTACCGGCGCCAAAAAGATCGCCCACTACATTCATTCCGGCCATTAGCGGTCCTTCTATCACATCTAGTGGGCGAGGATATTTTTTTCTGGCCTCTTCGGTATCGGTATCAATATAGTCCGTTATACCGTTGATCAGCGCATGTTTTAGGCGATCCTCTACTGAGGTCGAGCGCCATGCTTCATTTTTTTCTTCGGTCTTGTCCTTAGCCTTAACGGTCTCGGCAAAGGCGATCAGTTTTTCGGTGGCTTCGTTTTGGTCATTGTTCTTGTTCAGGATCACCTCTTCGCACAGGTTTCGTAAGGTGGGTTCGATCTCGTCATAAACGGCCAATTGCCCGGCATTGACGATCCCCATATCCATTCCCGCTTTTATGGCATGATACAGGAATACCGCGTGCATGGCCTCGCGCACGGGTTCATTACCCCGAAACGAGAAAGAAAGATTACTCACCCCACCACTCACCTTGGTGAGCGGCATTTTTTGTTTGATGAGTCGGGTCGCTTCAATAAAGTCTACTCCATAGTTGTTATGTTCTTCCAGGCCGGTCGCGACAGCAAAAATGTTAGGATCAAAAATGATGTCTTGCGGATCGTAGCCAAGACGCGTGGTCAGCAGCGTATAGGCGCGCTCCGAGATCTCTACTTTGCGCTGCATGGTATCGGCCTGTCCTTTTTCGTCGAAGGCCATTACGATCACGGCGGCTCCAAAGCGTTGGCAGATCTCAGCTTGTTGTAAAAATTTTTCTTCTCCTTCTTTCAGGGAGATCGAGTTGACGATGCATTTTCCTTGTACGCATTTTAATCCGGCTTCAATGATCTCGAACTTAGAACTATCGATCATCACAGGAATACGGGCAATATCAGGCTCACTTTGCAAGAGATTTAAAAAAGTGGTCATGGCCACTACCCCATCCAAAAGTGCATCATCCATATTTACATCCAATATCTGGGCCCCACTTTCGACCTGCTGGCGCGCCACGCTCAAGGCTTCCTCATATTTGTTTTCACGAATCAGGCGGGCAAACTTCTTCGATCCGGTCACATTGGTGCGTTCGCCTACATTCACAAAATTGGTCTCGGGCCGGATCACCAGGGGCTCCAGTCCGGATAGTCTCATAAAGGGAAAAATAGTAACAGGCTCTTGCATCATCACAATTTATTTACACAGTGGAGGGTATCGTTTTTTCTACGACAGGCAATGGACGAGGGGTTAGTCCTTTTACTTTTTCTGCAATATGACGAATATGATCGGGCGTGGTGCCACAACAACCACCGACGATATTTACAAATCCTTCGCGTGCCCATTGTTCTAAATAATGCCCGGTATCCTCTGGTCGTTCATCGTACTCACCCATAGCATTAGGTAGCCCTGCATTGGGATAGGCCGAGACATAGCAACTCGCTAGTTGTGATAGTTCCTCAATGTGCGGACGCATTTCTTTTGCTCCTAAGGCGCAGTTCAACCCCACGCTCAAGGGTCTGGCATGCATCACGGAAGTATAAAAGGCCTCCAGGGTCTGTCCGCTCAAGGTCCGTCCCGATGCATCGGTGATGGTTCCGCTGATCATGATCGGCAGGGGCTCTTTTTTGGTTTCGTGAAAATATTTTTTGATGGCATAGATCGCTCCTTTTGCATTGAGCGTATCAAATATGGTTTCGATCAGCAAAAGATCTACGCCACCCTCCACGAGTCCCTCTACCTGCTCGTAATAGGCCGCGACTACCTCATCGAATGTTACGGCTCTATAGCCGGGATTATTCACATCGGGCGATAAGGATAGTGTCTTATTGAGCGGACCAAAGGCACCGGCCACCCAAGCGGTTTTTCCTGAGCGTGAAATGGCTTCGCGCGCACATTTCGCGGCGGCCATATTTAGTTCCTTGGCCAACGATTGCATTTCGTAGTCTGCCATAGCAATCGTCGTACTGCTAAAGGTGTTCGTCTCTATGATATCGGCACCTGCTTCTAGGTATTGCTGGTGAATACCAATGATGATCTCCGGTTGCGTAATATTCAGCAGATCGTTATTCCCTTTTACGTCGCAGGGCCAATTTTTGAATCGCTCTCCGCGATAATCCGCTTCGGCCAGTTTGTGTCGTTGGATCATGGTGCCCATGGCACCGTCTATCACCAAAATTCGTTGCTGTAAGCTCTCTTCGATACGCTGCATGTCATTTAGGGTTTGTTCCTGACACGACCGGTATGTATTGGTTCGGAAAAACTGAGTAAACGATAGGAGTCTGTTGGAACTCCCAGCCGTTTATTAGTTCTGTTGAGGAAAGGCCGAACAATAAACAAATCCGCCCGTAAGGGACACAAAGTTACAGCAGGTTGGTCAATTGACCAATAATTGAAGGGAGAAGTCTATAGACCAAGTCTATAAGCCACTGATATAGCGATCCAACGGAAGCCTGTTCTGTAAGCTTCTGGCCAGGGTCATCTCATCGGTATATTCCAGTTCGCCGCCAAAGGCCACACCTCTGGCAATGGTGCTGATCTTAACGGGGCTGTCTTTGAGTTTTTTCTGGATATAATACACTGTCGTATCACCTTGTATGGTAGGATTCAGGGCAAAGATCAGTTCTTCTATCCCCTCTTGCTGTACACGCTCTATCAGGGTATGAATGTTCAGTTGGTCGGGACCTATCCCATCTAGGGGTGATATACTTCCGCCCAACACATGATAGAGCCCATTGTATTGCTGCGTATTTTCAAAAGCGATCAATTCCCGGATACTTTCTACCACACAGAGCAGCCCTTGCTTACGGCCAGGCTGTAGACAGATCGAGCAACGCTCACTGTCAGCGATGTTGCCGCATCGTTTGCAGGTTTTTATCTCACGACGTAAGGTCTTGATCACCTCACTGAAATGATACACTTCTTCGGGTTCTTGTTTTATCAGGTGCAGTACCAATCGCAGCGCTGTTTTTTTTCCGATCCCCGGTAGGGCGGCAAAGGCATTAACGGCATTCTCCAGTAAAACAGAGGGCAACTGCATACAACAAAGATAGGGCTTGACTCAACGGTCCGTTATGTCGATCTCGTACTCGTTGGTCCAACCGGGCTTGATACTAATTTTTTTATCGAGGGGTTGTACTTTTTCAGGCTGACGGCGGGTTCCAAAAAATTGTCCGGTATCCCAGCGACCATTCCCATTGGCATCATACAAAATACGAAGTTGGTAGTCGCCTGGAACGAAAAGATCATTGGTAAACTCAGTGGCTGACAGGGTAAAAGATCGAATTAGTTTTTCGTTCTGTATCCATTGCAAAACGGGGGTGGCGGACAGGTTCAGTCCTCTTAATCTCAGTTTGACCTTTCCATAGTCGATCTTTCGCTTGGAGGTAAACTGTACGGTATCGGTCTTGCTCTGAGTTCTTTCGGTCGAATCGCTAAAGGCCCCTTTAGTGAGTACCAGGTGGTAGGCCGTTCCTTCGAGCCAGCCCGTGTTCAGGATCAATTTTTTTCGGGTACTATCTAATGTAATACGCAGACTGTCCACTTTCATATACGTGGAGTCTTTGTACAGACTAATCAGAGCAGTATCGAATTGCTGAATGGGGTGCTCAAAGCGAAATTCCAGGGGTTCAAGCAAGTCTTGTTGGTTATTGCTGAGACTACTTTGCCAACGGATACGCTTGTCAGTATCGCCTTTGCCATTCGGTCTTTCGCCAGGCGTTGCGGTATTGGTCACGATCTCTTGTTCGGCGGCAAAGGCTCTAAGCAATAGGCTATCTTTTTGAAGTAAAGGATACACCGGTGCGTCCGCAAAAGCTAGTAACTGACTGTTCTTTGCTAAACGGCGCATGCCGCCTTCGTCTTTTAGTGCATAAATGAAAAACCGATCAGGAGGCAAATTGCGAAAGTGGAATCGTCCGTTCTTGTCCAGTTTGCTTAGATAAATCGGTTTCGTTTTTATGAGCGCCGAGTCGGTAGAGTCTTTATGTAAGATCACGATAAGGGTGCTATCAATGCGTCCGGTCTCGGCTACTTGTACCGAACCGACCAATTCGAGTGAGTCCAGATAGCTCCCTGTCGAAAACACATAGCGAAGCCCTTTGGTGATATTGCCTTCGGTAAAATCTTTTACGGTATTTCCAAAGTCGATACTGTAGGTGGTATTCGGTAATAGTGAGTCTTTCAATTTCAGGGTCAGATCGCGCAATTTCGATTCAACAACCGGAGCGATGGTCGGCAATGGCGAAATGATCAGATTATCTTGCCCCTGTTGTACTTCTATGTACTCATCAAAAAAAAGCTGAATTGTTCGGGTCGTAATACCGGTGCTGGAATCGGCAGGCAGCACATTGATCAGTCGGGGCGGCAGCGTATCGCGAGGGCCTCCTTGTGGGGGAACAATATTGGCGCAACCTGTCGTCAACAGGCCGATACAAAGCGAGGATATGGTCAGCAAGAGCCCAAGAAAAGCGGAGACCTTTTTCATGCGTTGCAAACTTACAGGGTTTGCCAGTAATAGGGCGTTAAGTACCTCACAATGTGGGGCCAGTAGCGAACTTTTCGGGCGCTAATAGGTTATTAGTGCAAGTCAATACATATTTTGAATGAGCGTTTATTCTTTTAAGACCACCCAACGTATGCCTATCTCCTTGGCGGAATCGTGGGATTTTTTTTCCAGCCCGGCCAATTTGCAACGTATTACCCCTGCTCATATGGGGTTTCGCATCATCAGTCGTTATCATGGCGAGAAGATGTACCCTGGACAGCTTATCGAATATACCGTACGTCCTCTGTTGGGTATCCCGCTATATTGGATGACAGAGATCACGCATGTACAAGAAGGAGTATACTTCGTCGATGAACAGCGGTTTGGCCCTTATGCACTTTGGCATCACCAGCATCATTTTACCGCGATCGAAGGAGGTGTCGAAATGAGCGATATTGTTCATTACAAAATTCCGTTGGGCCCACTTGGTCAATTGGCCAATACTCTTTTTGTGGCGGCGCAGCTACGCCAGATCTTCGATTATAGATATCAGAAAGTAGAGGAGTTGTTTGGTCCTTGGCGTTCCTGACCTCTGTTATGAATAGATGTTCTTGTTCGTAACCTTGATCAGCGAGGTAATATTGTTCACATCTAATTTTCGGAAGATATTATAGCGATGGACCTCGACCGTTCGTTTCGAAATGAACAGTTTCTCCGCGATCTCCTTAGAGGAATGGCCTTCTTTGATCATATTGACGATCTCTAATTCTCGTTTGGTCAATTGGTTGATCTTAAAGGCGGGGTCGCCATCTTCTTCACTGATCACCTGGTTGGTGATATAGTCCTTTACATCTTTGCAGATAAAGCGTTGTCCATTTTGAACGGCCAATATAGCCTGACTCATTTCTTCGAACGAAGAGGTCTTTGATACATATCCACTGGCCCCGTTTATCAGCATTTGTTTGATCAGTAAAATATTGGTGTGCATCGATACGCCCAGGACCTTGATCGTCGGAAATTTCTCTTTGACTAGTTTAGTAAGTTCAATACCCGACATGCCGGGTAGGGTAATATCCATGATGACTACCTGTGGTAACACCTCTTTGATCAGTTCAAAGGCTGATTCAGCGTCCATTGCAGAGCCCACTATTTCAAAATTAGCATCGGCATTAAGTAAGGCCGACCACATATCGATCATCATCTTGTGGTCATCTACCAGAAATAACTTGGTCTTTTTCATTAAATAAGAAATAAGGGTTTAATAGGTATAAACGACTATAAGGGACTAATAGATAAATATAACTATATTTAGTAGCAAAATACACGCAACCTGGTCCTTTTTGAAGGATGAACTGGAAACTTATTACTAATATTTTATTTAAAGTACTGTAAATCAATTTATTTTGAATAGTAATGTCTGATAATACCCGATCTGAGTATCCCCTTTTGAGCGGCAAAAAATTGCTGGTCGCCGAGGATATGCAGCTAAATCAGTTCCTCATGGCCCAATTGCTGGCGGGTCATAACTTGTCATTGACCTTTGTATCAAACGGGTTGGAGGCAGTAAAGGCCTGTCAGGAGCATGCTTTCGATCTGATCGTACTCGATATACGGATGCCTTTGCTAGACGGTGTAGGAGCTTGTCGAGCCATTCGAAAGTTAACGAACCCGAATGCCCTGGTTCCTATTGTAGCCATTACGGCGCACATGTTCGAAGAAGAGCAGTTGCGTTTCTTTACCATGGGTATGAATGCAGCGGTCATTAAGCCGGTAGAGAAAGACACCTTTCTTCCATTATTATCGCGGTTGCTCTCCTCTCCGCTTGCCGAAGAAAAGTATTTACTCTCTGTCGACCTGCATTCGTCGCTTCAGATCGATCTCAGCTATCTTCAGCGCATCGGCAATAATGATCCTGCTTTTATTAAAATGATGCTCGATTCTTTTTTAGAGAACGCAGAGTCGTTACAGCAACGACTTGACTTGGCCATAAGTAATACCGATACGCAACAGATCGGAGACATTGCGCATCAATTAAAGTTTTCGCTTGGGGTACTAGGAATAAGGGCATTAGATGAGAAACTGTCTTGGCTGCAAGAAAGCGCCTCGCGGACCGAGACCGCCGATATAGAATGGTTCTTGGAGATAGGTAAGCGATTACAAATAAAAATAAGGATGATCGCTGAACATGCCCGCGCCAGTCAGCAGCACTATCAGCAGTTATTAACCGGGAATACGTGAAATGTACTTCTCGATCTGTTTGATCTGATCGACTATTTGAGAGGTGGTCGGTTTGAGCGCTTTGGCTTTACGAAAGAAGTCTTTAGCGGCCCTGAACTCGCGCTTATTCATCATTAAGCTACACATTTGTAAGTAGGCAGCGGCCTGGTTCTCTTTATCGGGTAGTCCTTTGCGAAGGGCTTGACGAATATATCCTTCTGCTTGCTTCAGATCGTTCTTTTGCATGGCCAGCATACCCATTTGCAACAGGCTGGCCCCCTCGGCTTCTTTCATAGGCATACCCAGGTCAAGCCCTTTTTTCATCATCTTTTCGGCCCCGTCAAAATCTTGTTTCATCATGGCCAGGTTGCCTTTTAGCGTATAATAAACAGAACGAATCGGCTTGTACAGCAGTTGCGGATAGCGGATAGAATTGATAATACGTTCTGCTCCCTCCATATCGCCACTTTCCATGTATTCTTGGATCAACCGCAACGGACCAAAGAAAAAATGACCGCCTATCAAAATTACAGCCAGTATATAAAGAGGTAGGGAGGGCCAAAACGAAAAAGAGAAATTGGCTACCCCGGCCAGTACCAGCAGTACGATACCGATCCAGAGTCTGTATTTTATCAGTAGATTGTAAAACTTCATGCGGAGAACTTTTGGGCGTGCAAGATACTCTTTATTGCCCACTTAGTTTTTGGGAGCCATCAAAAACGTGAGCGGTACGGCCAGCCGGCTTCGCCAAGATCGCTCAGAATGATCTTGTCCAGGCCAGGACCTGGTGATCCAACTTTTGGCGCGAAATCCCTTTTGTTGCAAAACCTGGTCGGCTTGCTCTTGTAAGCTGGCATACATACTATCCAACGTTTCGGTTCCATGATCAAAATAAAGTCGATGCGTGCGGGGATCGGGCAATTTCTTTTGCATATACGAGAAAAAAGCATCGGGTACCGGATTATCGTCCATATGCATCAGGCCCGGCCAATGGGTAGACAGACAGGCGGCGCCAGCGAATACTTCGGGATATTCACAAATGGCATACAACGAAATGAGTCCGCCCATGCTACTACCCGCTATAAAAGTATGCTCACGCGTAGAGCGGGTGGAATAGGTTTTATCGATAAAAGGTTTGAGTTCTGTTGTGATGAACTTTAAATAGCGATCGGACGAAATAGGAATACCCGAAAAGATCGATTGTCCATTGCTGCGATACGAATCGTATACCTTCTCTTGTTGTTCTTTTGTAAGCGCGTTAAAGGGAGCTTGCGGAAAATACTCTGCATGTCTTCTGATGCCTGCGTTCCAAATGCCTACTACAATTACGTGCTCGATCTTTTTTTCATTCATCAGTAGCTGAAGTGTTTCGTCGACACCCCATTCTTGTTTGTTCCAAGTCAGTGTACTGTCAAATAACATTTGCCCATCATGCATGTAGAGTACGGCATATTTTTGCGAGGGGCTATATCCTTCCGGCAGCCATACATCAACGGTACGAGCAGGAACCCACTCAGAAGGAAAGGCGCTATGTCGCACAATTTTTCCGGAGCTTACAGCGGGAAGTTGTGCAAAAAGAAAGGGCGAGCAAGTCATTCCAATCCAAAACAAAAAAACGGGGAGTCGCATCATAGTAAATACTAGTTAAGTAGTATCGTAAATTAGTCGTTTTTGGTTGTTTTTTATATCTTGACTCAAATCAATACGATTGCGACGTTTATTTTGGACTTGGCTATTTCGTCTGTTAGGATGGGATACGCATGTACGATTTCCTCCCGGCCTAAAGAAATGTGTCATTATTGCCGGCCCTCATACGCACTGGATGGACTTTTTTGTGGGGCTAGCGTATAGAAGTATCCTGCAGATCCCTTCCGCTCGGTTTTTAGGGAAAAAAGAACTCTTTGCGGGTCCGCTCGGATTTTTCTTTCGGTGGGTAGGGGGTATACCTGTTGACCGGTCTAGTAAACAAAATCTTGTCGATCAGGTCGTATCCGTATTGGATAGTCAATCCGAGATCATGATCGCACTCTCGCCCGAAGGAACTCGTCAAAAGGTCGATCGACTGCGGACGGGCTTTTATTATATCGCCAAAAAAGCCAATGTGCCTATTGTAATGATCGGGTTCGATTTCTTACATCGTCGCATTATTGTCGCCGACCCTTTTTACCCTGGCGAAAACAGCAGAGAGGACTTTGATCGCATCCTGCATTTTTTCGGTCCCATTCAAGGAAAGATACCGGGGCGCGGCATGGGGGGTATTCCCAATCAATTTCTTTAGTTCCCTATTTGATAGGGTATCTTATCCAAGTAGTATCGAGAAATTTTACGAGTACGAAAAAGAGCAACCAGAAAAACTTTTTTTAGCCGAGCCCTTCGAAGGGATCATGCAGCAGCATAGCTGGTACAATGCCGGTCAAACCATTCGACAACTGGCGGCGGGCCTGATGGACATGCAGTTACCTCCCGGATCTTGCATGGCGATCATTGGAAAAAACTCTCCTCATTAGATCATGGCCGATCTGCTTTTGCGAATCCAATTACGTCGTATCAGGTTTTCTGCAATTGGATCAAATAGTCAAACAGATTTTCTCCCGGGGCCAGATTCAGTTTTTTTCGCAGACGATAACGGCTGATCTCTACCCCTCTTAAAGAGATGTTTAGCAATTGAGCGATCTCTTTTGAGGAAAGGTTCATTCGCAAATACGCACAAAGTTTTAATTCGCCGGGGCTGATCTCGGGATGTTTGTTTTTTAATACGACTACAAAATCGCTATGTACTTTATCAAAGTGTTTTGCGAAATGATCCCACTCTTGATCGATCTGTTCATCTTCACTGAGGGCTTTGATCATCTTCTTTAGTTCGGTCTGTGCCTGCGTATCATCAACTCGTTTGGCCAATTGGTTTAATTCGCTCTTGATCTTAGTGATCAGTTCTCCCTTTTTTACCAAGTGCATGGCAGAGGAGGCTAATTCAGAATTCTTAAATTGAATTTCCGATTCGAGGTTCTCCGTGCGTAAGCTTATCAGGGCCGTTTCGGCCTTTGTTCGTTCCAGCTCATTTATGTACAATAGTCTTTTTTGTTCTGCCTCAAAGAGGGCTTGTTGTTTTTTGAATTTCTTTTGTTGTCTCTTATAGCCCCAGGTTAGGGCAAGGGAGAGAAGTAGTATGTAGAGGCCGATCGCCAGTTTGCTTCTATACCAAGGGGGTAGTATCGTAAAGGCAAATTGGCTGACGGGTGATTCGGCCCCCAGGTTATTTCGAACTTTTACCTCAAAGACATAGTCACCTGCCGGCAGGTTCGTAAACTCCTTATCGGTACGCTTTGTCCATTCGGACCAGGTACCATTGAACCCCCTCATGCGGTAACAATACTCCAATGATTCCGCGTAGGGATAGGGCGGTGCCGTAAATTCAAAGCGAATATTTTTCCAGGCATGATCGATGATGGTGGCATTTTGCGATGGTGTGCCAAGATGGGTAAAGCCACCATACAGCAGACTATCGCTTTGTTGACCGATCCGCACACTTCTGATACTGACCGCCAGCAGTGGTTTTTGTTTTTTATATTTTTCGAAGTTCAAATGATAGATACCGGTCTCTCCGGCTAAAAAAATGTTTTTCTTGTCGTAGGGATAAATAAATTCAAATCCACTGAGCAATCTGTTATTGAACTCGGGTAAATAGGTCACAC
>VHAT01000009.1 GCA_016872195.1 Sphingomonadales bacterium
TAGCAGGTCGATCTCTTTTTTTTGCAAGGAGAATAAGGCTGCCTCATTTCCGGCAATCAAAAAAGAGATGATCAGTAATAACAGCAGTAAGATCGTCAGGACCGCAGCTCCCTGCGGGGCCATCGTCAACAAAACAGAAAACAGATCAATGCTGGCCAATGCAGCGTCCGGGTAAGGATCCAAGAAAAAAAATTTTGAATAACCGTGTAAAGTTACCGCATTTGAGATTGTCTTCCACGCTGTCGACATAAGATCCTCCTATGAATACGCCAACAAAGAAGCCAGTGAAGAAGCTATTGGGGAGGCCAAGAAAGAGACCTGCAAAGAGGTAAGTGCAGCAGCAATTGAAGATGTAATGGCAGGCCTAGGTGTAGTGGCACACACCGATAAGGGGCTTTCTGAAAAGACAGCTTATCGTTACGCCCCAACTGCCCTTAGAATAAAGAGGTCTGTCGGCTATTGGCGTTAAGATGCTGATTGATAAACTGCGGAAAGGCCAACTGCTCAAGACGTTCGTATGAGACCCATTCCCACTCTTTATCAAGCGTCGGCTTTTTCTTAAGCGAAATATGAATGAACTGGCCCGCGATCAATCGGTGCGAGAGCGTTTGTCGATACAGGGCAGATACTTGTTCGGTTTGATAGCCCTGGGGAGAAAGCCACCCTTTTTTTTCGGCAAGTTTAGAAAGAGATGTCCAGGTGGCAGCAGCGCTCGTCTCCAATAATGGGAATTCGTGGAGTCCCTGCCAAATATCTTTTTGGGTACGCACCCGCACCGCTACGCGTCCTCGATAGGTTAACATTAAAAAATAGAACCAGCGTTGACGCAATGCCAGGGTTTTGGATTTTACAGGCCAGTTAGCTACTTTATTCTTTGCAAGGGCCACACAAGATCTAGCGTAAGGACATTTAGTACACTGTGGCGAAACGGGCTTACAAATAACGGCTCCAAAATCCATGATCGCCTGATTGTACAAGCCGGGTCGTTTCGTATCAAGTAGCGACTGGGCTAGTTCGCTGAATTTTTGTTTGCCCTCTTTGGAATCAATGGGCAGGTCGATGCCAAAAACACGGGCCAATACCCTGAATACATTCCCATCCAGTACTGCATAAGGAAGATCATAAGCAAATGAGGCAATAGCAGCGGCTGTATAGGTTCCCACCCCCTTTAAGGCAAGAATCTCCTCGTAGGTAGAGGGGAATACCCCCTTTTTTTCTTCGGTAATCTGCCTTGCCGAGGCTAGCAGGTTTCGACAACGCGAGTAGTACCCTAACCCTTCCCAAATCTTAAATACTTGACTATCATCGGCTTTAGCTAGTTTTTTGATAGTCGGAAAGGCCTTTACCATGCGCTGGTAGTACCCTAGTCCTTGCTCTACCCTGGTTTGCTGTAGAATAATCTCACTTAACCAGATCTTATAGGGGTCTTTTTCGCCTTTCCAGGGCATTTTTCGGTCATTTTTGGCCGAATTCCACCTCAAAAGGACCTCAGAAAAGGTATTTTTTGCCGATTTCTGCTTCATTTCGCCATAAAGCTAAAAAAAATTATGCCTAGTTATTTGATTATCACATAATTTTAGCTTAAATTGGCATTGTAATCACAAAACCAACCCCATGAGAAAGGCCGATTTGGTAAATCAGATTGCCGAAAAAACAGGTATTCCCAAAGTGGATGTGCTTGTTACTCTTGAAACCATGTTCAAAGAAGTAAAAGACACGCTTTCCGCTGGCGAGAACATCTACATCAGAGGTTTTGGAAGTTTCATCACGAAAAAAAGAGCTGCAAAAATCGGCCGCAACATCAAGAAAAATGTAGCCGTGCACATTCCGGAGCACTATATCCCCGCTTTTAAGCCCGCCAAGGAATTTGTTGCAGAAGTGAAGAAACTGAAAGAGCCCAAGCCCGACACGGGCCCCGGTGATGAACTATAACGCGTTCAATGCGGTACTTTTGTACCGAAATTAATCGCGTGTGAAAACTCCTCAATGGATCTTGGCCGGTAGTGCCTTATTGCTCGTTGTCCTGCTTCTATTATTCGGGAATTTCGTTCCCAAAAAACAAACGACTCCTACCCCCTCTTCGACCGGTGCTACCCAAATGGCACCCGCTATTTCTATTGATACCATCCTTACCCTGGCATCGGGCCGACTAAACGAAGAACAAAAACAACGCTTAGCCTTGATCCAAGGTAAAAATGTGACCGACGAAAATGGACAACTCGCTGTTTATCACGACTTGGCTCATTTTTGGAGAGACACCGTGGGCATCTTTGAGCCCTATGCCTGGTACGAAGCGGAGGCGGCAAGATTGGAAAAGTCGGAAAAAACCCTGACCTTTGCAGCCCGATTATTTCTGGACAATCTGCAGTCCGATGATAACCCGACCAGTAGACAATGGAAGGCATTGCAGGCCAAGGATTTATTCGAACGCTCTTTGACGATCAATCCCAATAACGACTCTGCTCGCGTTGGGCTGGGCGCTTGTTACCTTTTTGGTAATATCAGCACCAACCCGATGGAAGGAATCGCCAAGATTCGGGAAGTATTGGCAGAAGACAGCACCAACCTCTACGCCCAGCTAATGCTGGTACGTGGATCGCTGCTCTCCGGTCAGTACGATAAAGGCATCAGCCGACTTAATACCGTACTGGGGCTGGCCCCTGACAATGTGGAAGCCACATTGTTGATGGCCGACCTACAGGAGCGAACCGGCAACAAAAAGTTGGCCGTTGACTGGTATCAGAAAAGTATCCGGCTGATCCCGTCAGAAGAGATAAAGGCCGCGATAAGGGAGAGGATCAATGAACTGAACAAATAGTCTCTATAAACTTTTTAGATAAACGTATTTAATAACAAGATCAAAAAAATTATTCTGGTATGCCTTGTGGTAAAAAAAGAAAGCGTCATAAGATTGCGACGCACAAGCGTAAAAAAAGACTGAGAAAGAACCGTCACAAGAAGAGAAATAAATAATAGCAGGTGCCGCCTGGTTGCGGCATCGCTGTGTTTATTCACAGTCCCCGGTTGTTCTTCGGTATTCCTTTACTTAATTCCCCCTACAGTCCAGGTCTGCTTTAGACCGTTTCTGTTTTTTATTGGATGCGTCGCAACCGGCGTTTACCACCCTCATTCTTTCGGGTTCTCCTGCAAGAAAGGTGAAAGGTAGATACAGTAGTCAAGCTGTATGAACAAAGAACTTATTATCAATGCCACTTCGCAAGGTGTCGAGATCGCCTTGCTAGAAGACAAGAAGCTCGTGGAGCTTCATAACGAAAGAAGCGACGCCCGCTTTGCAGTGGGTGACCTTTATTTAGGCAAGGTCAAGAAGCTGATTCCCGGGCTCAATGCTGCTTTTGTAGATGTGGGGTTCGAGAAAGATGCCTTCTTGCATTATTCCGACCTGAGCCCCTATGTAAAATCACTGCTCAAATTCACCCAGTACTGCATACAGGATACCAACGAAACCGTTGCTGACTTTAACAAGTTTACCGTAGAGCCCGAGATCTTCAAGACCGGAAAGATCAATGAGGTGATGGGCGGCAAACCGCAAGTGTTGGTTCAGATCTTAAAGGAACCAATTGCTGCCAAAGGACCCCGCTTAAGTTGCGAAATATCATTACCCGGCCGATTTGTGGTCGTTACTCCCTTTAATGACATTGTAGCCGTCTCGCGCAAGATCCATTCGGGCGAAG
The DNA here is from genome assembly GCA_016872195.1 of Sphingomonadales bacterium. Classification (GTDB taxonomy): domain Bacteria; phylum Bacteroidota; class Bacteroidia; order Chitinophagales; family Chitinophagaceae; genus JJ008. Next base: position 3,693 of record VHAT01000009.1, read on the forward strand.
AACGCAAGCGCCTGCAAAAGATCGTAGAAGCCATCAAACCCAAAAATTTTGGTGTGATCGTGCGTACTGCGGCCGAAGGAAAAAAGACAGCCGAGTTACACGAAGACCTCTCCATGCTCATAGAAATGTGGAAGACCATTCAGCGAAATCTCAAAGGTGCCGTGGCCCCCGCCAAGATCCTTAGCGAGCAAACCAAGACCACGAGTATCTTACGCGATCTGCTCAATGCCGACTTTAACCGCATTGTCGTCAATGACACAACCATTTTTGCCGATACCAAAAGTTATATCCAGCGTATAGCCCCTGAAAAAGCAGAGATCGTTTCTTACTACCAGAATGGTTCGGCCTTGTTCGACTCCTTTGGGATCACCAAACAAGTAAAATCATCTTTTGGAAAAACGGTCAATCTCGACAGTGGGGCCTACATCATTATTGAACATACCGAAGCGCTTCATGTAATAGACGTCAACAGCGGTTATAAAAGTGTGGGCAGCAACCAAGAGCAAAATGCACTCGAGACCAACTTGGAAGCCGCCGACGAGATCGCCAGACAATTACGTTTGCGCGATCTGGGTGGAATTATTGTGGTAGACTTTATTGACATGAAGCTGCCTGACAATAAAAAGAAACTGCTCGATAAGATGGAAGCCTGTATGAAGGCCGATCGGGCCAAGCATACCGTACTTCCGATCTCTAAGTTCGGCATCATGCAGATCACTAGGCAACGCATGAAGCCCGAGGTTAATATTAACACCCAAGAAGCTTGCCCCAGTTGTAAAGGAACTGGCAAGATCGGATCGGCCTTGTTGCTAGAAGATGAGATCGAAAAGAATTTAAGTTATCTGCTTACCCATAAACATACCGGACTCACCCTCATTGTGCATCCCATCGTACATGCTTTTCTTACCAAGGGTTGGCCCTGGAGCACCAAGATGGCAAAGTGGAATAAAAAATTCGGACAAAAGACAAAGATTCAAGCCGACACCTCTTATCACTTAACAGAATATCGCTTCTTTGATAAGAATGAAGAAGAGATCAAGTTGTTTAGTTGAGTAGGCATACGGTAGCGCCAGCAACCGGCTTATATTGAAGCGTACTGATTCAATTTTTTTATACCTTTCAAAAAAAATATGCTTTTGAACAAGTGGTCATTCCTTTTCCTCTTCCTATTGGTTGGGAGCTACGCAGACAGTCGGATGATACCTAATCAGTGGCTAATGGCTGGGATATCCTCTACTTTTGTAACTAACCCCTACTTGTCAAATGATGGAGCGGTTCGAAATAGGAACCCCATCGAATCGGCTAAAGAAAAACCTACGAGCATGTGCAAGATCTATGGTGGCTCCAGTGGCTATAGCGTAATAGCCCGAGTTGAAAATGGAAAGGTGTACAGTGGTTCATCAGGCTATACGGTAATTGCCCGTATTGATGGAACGAAAATTTATTCCGGCTCCTCCGGATATACTGTACTGGCCCGCGTTGATGGTCAAAAGATCTATGGCGGGTCATCAGGATATTCTGTTATTGGCAGAATCGATGGTATGAAGTGCTACTCCGGCTCTTCGGGATATACCGTAGCGGCCCGAAGTGAGGGATGCGGAGGAATGAGTTTCGCCGCTGGTGCTGCGGCGGCGGCGCTCTAAAATCGATCAATCCCGGTCACCCAGGTAGATCATTACATAATGGATCAGCGTCACTACAGCCGCTAGTGCTGCTACCACATAGGTAGTGGCGGCCCATTTGAGCGCATCCTTAGCCATGGGATACTCTTCGGAATTGGTGATGTTGGTATTATCCAACCAAGCCAGTGCACGATTGCTGGCATCGAATTCTACAGGTAAGGTCACCAAACTAAATACAACTGTAACGGCCATTAGGATAATACCTAAGAGTAACACTGTGTCATTATTAGAAACCGCCAGCATGATCATACCGGCCAATAAGACCCAGTTGACGATATTGGCACTGAACTGAACCAAGGGCACCATACGACTTCTAAAGACCAGAGGACCATAGGCAGTGGCATGTTGAACAGCGTGTCCGCACTCGTGTGCAGCTACGGCGGCGGCTGAAACGCTGTTTCCGTTATAAACCTCGGGGCTCAGGTTAACCGTTTTATCCATTGGATTATAGTGGTCTGTCAAAAAGCCCTCCACCGAGGTGACTTTAACATCGTAAATGCCATTTTCGCGCAGCATTTTTTCAGCTATCTCCTTGCCGGACAACCCGTTAGTAAGAATTTGCTTGCTGTAACGGGTAAACTTGCCCTTAAGAATAGAAGAGACCAGAAAGCTGATCCCCAAAAAGAGAAGTGAAATGAATAACATGGTTAAAAAGGATTGATTTAATACTCAATATTACAACAAATTTATGGCCAGTGCTACAAGCCCCTTTTTTTTGCGTCTTTTTGTCACCTCGCGTGAGAAAAATACTTTTTCGGCGCTTTCGTCTGCCTCAAAGCGACAGGAAAAATATTTTTATAACTAACTGATAATCATTTTTATATAAATTAAAAAAGCCCTTCTTCAAGTCCGCTGGCAGTCAAAAACTTAAACAGAAAAGTTATGCACAAACGACAAATTTAATTTTAAAAATCCCCCCTCCTTGCTAATTTAGCAATAGAATTTAATGGGTTAGTAAGCAAAGGGTCAGTCGAAAGATTGGCCCTTTGTATTTTATAGAGATGAGTAAGACCAAGAGCAGTTTTTTTTGCCAGCAATGCGGACACGAGAGTGTAAAATGGATCGGGCAATGTCCGGGCTGCGGTGCATGGAACAGCTTTGTAGAAGAGCTGGTGCATAAGGATAAATCAAAAGATTTTGTTGATTGGAAAGAGTTCGGTGGCGAGAAAAGAGCCGGGCGCACCATTACGATCGATGCGGTCAAGAGTAGCGAAGAAAAAAGGATCATCACCCCCGATTCCGAACTCAATCGTGTATTGGGTGGCGGTATTGTACCGGGCAGTTTAGTATTAGTTGCCGGAGAGCCCGGTATCGGTAAATCAACTTTATTCTTGCAAAACGGTCTGGGGCTACACGACACGACCGTATTGTACATTAGTGGCGAAGAAAGCGAACAGCAGATCAAGATGCGTGCCGATCGGTTGCAAACAAAAAATCCTCTATTCTATTTGCTTACCGAGACCAATACCCAGATCATCTTTCAAGAAATAAAAAAGCTAAAGCCTCAACTGCTGATCGTAGACTCGATCCAGACCCTGCAAACCCCGCATATCGATGCCTCTCCCGGATCGATATCGCAGATCCGAGAATGTGCAGCCGAATTTCAGCGCTTTGCCAAAGAGACCAATACCCCCGTATTCATGATCGGGCATATTACGAAAGAAGGACAGATCGCAGGTCCCAAGATGCTGGAACATATGGTCGATACCGTGTTGCAGTTCGAGGGAGATCGCCATTATACATACCGCATCTTGCGTACCCTCAAAAATCGATTTGGCAGCACGGCCGAATTAGGGATATATGAAATGAATGATACCGGGATGAGGGCAGTGCTGAATCCTAGCGAACTACTACTCACGCAAAAAGACGAACAACTCAGTGGAATTGCCATTGCGGCCACCATGGAGGGGATGCGACCTTTGTTGATAGAAGTGCAGGCCCTGGTTACACCTTCGGTCTATGGAACCCCGCAACGGACCGTCAGTGGGTTTGACCTGCGAAGACTGCAATTGCTCTTGGCCGTACTAGAGAAGAGAGGAGGATTTCAATTCGGGACCAAAGATGTGTTCTTGAATATTGCTGGTGGATTGAAAGTAGAGGATCCGTCTATCGATCTGGCGGTGCTTTGTGCACTACTCTCTTCTTATGAGGATGTAGCGCTCTCCCCACGACTTTGTTTTACAGGAGAAGTAGGCCTGAGTGGAGAAGTGCGTGCCGTCAATCGAATCGATCAGCGTATTGCCGAAGCGGCCAAGCTGGGCTTTGAAAAAATTATCGTCTCGCGCTACAATCAAAAGGACAATAGCGCCAAAAAGAATACAAAAGATCGGGGTATCGAGGTCGTGACCATGGCCCGGGTAGAAGATGTTTATCGCTATTTATTTTAAGAGAGCCCAATTATTTTCGTTCGTATGGATTTAGTGGCCGATATCGCTGCGGCGATCACTCATTTATTTTATCCGCATATCTGTCTGGGATGTGGTAGTGACAAAATTGGTCAAGACAGCTCCCTTTGCTGGTATTGTTTGCATGAGTTGCCGGCCACGGGATTTGCCGATCAACAAGATAATCCCGCCGAAAAGATCCTTTGGGGGCGTTTGAGCGTCGAAGCAGTGCATGCCGGTTTTTTTCTGAATCGTGATTCGCTGATGGAACAACTCCTCTATCAGCTAAAATATAAGCATCAAAAAAACTTGGGGGAGCAGTTGGGTATGTTGCTGGGCGCCCAACTAAAAGAAAGCGGACGGTTCAGGGCAGATGCCTTGGTGCCGGTGCCCCTTCATCCTAAAAAATTAAGACAACGAGGATTTAACCAAGCATCGGCTATTTGTACCGGAGTAGCCCGCCAACTGGACATCCCGATCATTGAAAATGTTTTGATCAGAAAAAATTTTAATCGCAGTCAGACTCGATTGGGTCGTATTGGACGTTGGGAGAATAGCCGCTCCTTGTTTGGTATTGCCCACCCGCACCGACTTTGGAATAAGCGGATTCTACTGATCGATGATGTATTGACAACGGGAGCCACGCTCGAATCCTGCGGGCAAGTACTGGCCGAGATACCCGACCTCAAACTAAGCATCGCGACTCTCTGCCTTTCTTCTCTATAATACGAAAGAAACTTCTAACCTTTTAGTAAATTAGTTGTTGTAAACCTTGAAATTTACCGTTATGAAACTCATCATTACCTTTCTTATGAGCTTACTTAGCTTTTCGACAGGATCCATTTATGATTTTACAGTGCCGGGCCTCGAAGGCCAAGACATCCGTTTTGCTGATTATAAGGGCAAAAAGATCCTGATCGTGAACACGGCCTCCCGCTGCGGACTTACCCCCCAGTACGAAGGATTGGAGCAGCTTTACAAAACCTATGGCAAAAAGCTGGTGATCATCGGCTTTCCGGCCAATAACTTTATGGGACAAGAACCCGGTTCCAACGAAGAGATCAGTGCCTTTTGTAAGCGTAACTATGGCGTGAGTTTTCCCATGGCCGAAAAGATCTCTGTAAAAGGGAATGATACCCACCCGCTCTACAAATACTTAAAAGAGCAGGCAAAAGCCAAAGATCTCAACGACCCGGTCAGCTGGAATTTTGGAAAATTCCTGCTGAATGAAAAAGGAGAGTTGATCGCTACTTTTTCGCCCCGCACCGAACCTATGAGTAAAGAGATCACTAAGTGGCTTGAATAAAGTCGAGGGCCCATTTCCACTTTTTCTTTCGGATGAACTACATTCGCCTTGATGCATTATCATCAGGTAATTGGACAAGAAGCGCTACAGCGGCGACTGACTGAACTGGTACAACAGAACCGACTCAGCCATGCCTTACTTTTTTTATCGAAGGAAGGGACCGGTGCGCTTCCTCTGGCTATGAGCTTTGCCCAATATCTTGTATGTGAGACCATCGCTCAACAGGGAGGCTCAGCACCTTGTGGCACTTGTCCGGCTTGCCATAAGGCCACAAAGCTTATTCATCCTGATATTCATTACTCCTATCCTACCGTTACCAAAAAACCAGGGGAGAAACCCATCGCTACCGATTTTATCACGGAATGGCGCACTTTTATCGAGCTACACCCCTACGGTAACCTATTTGATTGGATCGAAATGATCAAGTCGAAAGAGAATAGCCAGGGCAAGATCACTTCCGAAGAATGCAATGATATCAACCGAAAACTAAGTCTCAAAAGTTTTGAAAGCCGCTGGAAGATCCTGATCCTATGGCTACCGGAATTGATGGGTAACGAAGGCAATAAGTTGCTGAAACTTATCGAAGAGCCGCCCGCCGATACCTTGATCATGTTGATCAGTGAAAATGAATCGCAATTACTGCCTACGATCGTAAGTCGTTGCCAATTGATAAAAGTGCCCTTATTGGATACCGCACAGATCGAAAAGGCCCTGATAGAACGAAATAACACCCCCGCTTCGCTTGCAGTACAAGTTGCTCCACTTTGCGAGGGTAATTACAGAGAGGCCTTACAATTGGTACAACATGCCGAAGAGGACTGGCAAGTTTTAGTACGCGACTGGCTCAATGCTATTATCAAAACGGGCCCGGTAGCCCAGACCAAATGGGTAGAGGAGATCAGTCGGCTGGGAAGGGAAAAGCAAAAGCAATTCTTACGCTATTTTATTCACTTGCTCGAGCAAGCCGTACAGGTCCGCATGCAGGGGGGGCAATACCGGATCAGTGAAAAAGAAAAAGACTTTGCCGATCGACTCAATTCTATCGCTGCCATCGAGCAACAAGAGGCCATGGTCAACGAACTGAACAAGGCTCATTATCAAATAGAACGTAACGCAAATGCGAAGATCTTGTTTCACGCCCTTACGATCAGACTTTACCACATCATTGCAGACAAATTCGTATTTTCGCTTACATGAGTTGTTCGGGCTGTGGAACTGCAACCGGCAGTAAACCAAATGGATGTAAAAGTAACGGTGGATGCAGTTCCGGCGGATGTAACCGCATGAACGCCCATGACTGGCTCAAGAATCTTCCCCTGGCCGATATCGATAGTCAATGCCGGGTTATCGAAGTGAGTTTTAGCCAGGGTACCCGTAAAGATTTTTTTGTGAACCCCACGTTGCAGCCCTTAGAGAAGGGAGACCTGATCGCCGTAGAAGGGGTCAGTGGATTTGATGTGGGCGAAGTATCGCTTACCGGAGAGATCGTACGACTGCAACTAAAGAAAAGAGGGGTCAAGGAAGATCATCCCGAAATGAAAAAAGTATTGCGACGGGCCACGGATCGTGATATCGAGCAATGGAAACAAAGCAAAAGTCGTGAACCGGAGGCGGTCATTCGAAGTAGAGCTATTGCCAAGCAATTACGACTCGATATGAAGATCAGTCAGGTCGAAATGCAGGCCGATGGCAGAAAAGCGACCTTCTTTTACATTGCGGACGGAAGGGTAGATTTTAGAGAATTGATCAAAATATATGCGACCGAGTTCAAGGTAAAGGTAGAAATGCGCCAGATCGGTGCCAGACAAGAAGCTGGAAAAGTAGGAGGCATCGGCAGCTGTGGAAGAGAGCTTTGTTGCAGTACCTGGCTTACCGATTTCAAATCGGTCAATACCGCAGCGGCACGTTATCAAAATTTATCGATCAATCAAACCAAGTTGAGTGGACAATGCGGACGACTTAAATGTTGTCTGAATTATGAACTCGATACGTATTTGGATGCGCTGCAGCATTTTCCGGATAACTGTGATGTATTGCAAGTAGCAAAGGGAAATGCATTCTTGATCAAAAAAGATATTTTCAAAAATTTGATGTGGTACACCCTGCCCGACAGCAATAAACAATATCCTCTCTCGATCGATCGGGTAAAGAAGATCAAAGAACTGAACAGACAAGGCATTCGCCCCGAAGAACTGGAACCGGTCGAGGTCGTCTCCTCCAAGCCCAAAGAAGAAGAGCCTGAATTTGTAGAGTTGGTCGGACAGATCAGTCTTAAATCGCTGGATCGGGCCGCACAGAAAAAAAGAAGACAGCAAAGCGGAAATCGTCCTGATCAACCCCGGCGCAATGGAGGGCAACAACCCCGTGGACCTCAACAAGGTGGCCAAGGACCACAACAGCCACAAGGAAGAGGGCCACAACGAGGACCTGCGCACGGTGGACCTTCACAAAGAAATAATTCTCCCAGAAGCGGAGGTCCTGCTCGTCAGCAATCACCTCGTGGACCCAGACCCCAACAAGGGCCTCGACCACCGCAACAAGATCCTGGAAACTAAGACGGCTTATTCATCGGCCCCGATGGCGCTATAGAGGGCATCCTGAATTTTTCCTCTGACCTGCAGTTGAGATAACTTATTGTTATCGCGCGTAGGATTTACCCGATTGGACAGAAATACATAAACTAGTTCGCGTTGCGGATCGGTCCATACACAGGTTCCTGTAAATCCTGTATGACCAAAGGTGGTACCAGAAGCCAATAAGGATGGATAAGGATCGCGACGCATTTTATTATCAGGTTCGGGCTTATCAAAACCTAGTCCACGACGACTCCCACTTCGCTGGTAGTCGGTAAATAGCCGGATCGTTTCGGGTTGCAGATAGCGACGCCCCTGGTAGCTGCCTTGGTTCAAGAGCATTTGGTACAAGATGGCCAGATCGTAGGCATTCGAGAACAGACCGGCATGTCCGGCCACACCGCCCATCAGAGCCGCTCCTTCGTCGTGTACGTCGCCTCGGGTCGTTTGACCACGAAAATGTTTTTCACGCTCGGTGGGTACCAGACGGTCGAGTGCAAAACGTTCGCGAGGGGTAAAGCCGGTAGCATACATTCCTAAGGGACGATAAAAATGCTCTTGACAATAGGCATCAAGCGATCGACCTGAGAGCTGCTCAACGATATGTCCCAAAAAAATAAAATCGTTATCACTGTAAACATATTTTCCGGCAGGCCCGACAGGACTTTGCAGTATACGCTGCCGGATGGTATCTTGCCAGTCGTTTCGCACATATAAACGATCGGCTACCCGAATCGTAAATCCTGGACGAGCTTGTGTAGAGAAAAGGAGGGTATCGGGTGTGCCCGAAGCAGAAAGGGTCTCTTTATAAAAAGGAATAAAGGGAACCAGCCCTGCTTGATGCAACAAAATATCACGAACAAGTAAGTTTTCTTTATTGGTGCCCCGCACATAGGGAAGATATTCGCCCAATCGGGCATCGAGTCGCAGCTTTCCTTCTTCGTACAATTTCATTATGGCAATGGTCGTAGCGGAGATCTTGGTGACGGAGGCTAGGTCAAAAATACTTTCAGGCGTTACGGCTTGCGTTTTTTCGTAATCATAATATCCAAAGGCCTTATGATACAAGATCTCTCCTTTGCGAACGGCCATAACAACACATCCGGGAAAAGCCTTTTTAACAATGGCCTCTTGTACAGTGGTCTCGATCCGCTCAAAGGCCGCATCCATTTTACGATTCGATACAGGCATCGACTTTTGCTGTATACCCGCTCCCATAGGATATCGACAAACGGAGACAGGCAGTACCCCCCTGGCAGGGAATTCACCCAGTAGCCATTGAGCCGCTACCGATTGAGTGATATCATCATCTTGATGAGCCGCTACCACAAGACGAGCCTCACAGATATGCTTTAGGGCCTGCACATTCCCAAATAGAACACTAATGGTAGAATCGCCGTTGAGGGCCTTGTGCAAGGTCAGCACACGTTCACCGATGCCAAAATTATTCATGGGCTTATTGGAATAGCCCTGCAGCCCAACGATAAACAGGTTGTAACGACCACTTCCCTTTAGCACCTGAAGAAGACTATCTACGTTTACTGTACTGTCTTGAAGGGCCAGACGAAAAGTATCGGCCTGATATTGCTCTTGTACTTTTTTCCCGAAAATACCAATAGAAGAACCACCCAGTTGAACAAAGGCCACACGACGATCCTCCTTTTTAAGAGGCCAAACAATCGAAGAGGAAATCGTACCCAGTACGGTTAAGCTCTTACGTGCTACCTCTTCGCGAATAGCATCGGTGGCGGCATTAAGATCGGTTACTAACCGCGTGGTATCAATTATCTGAGGACGATATAACCCCAGATCATATTTTGCTGCTAATACCTTTTTTACTTTACTGTCAATATCGACTTGTTGCAAACGTCCTTCTTGAAGCGCCGTTTTGATGGCAGCGATCGACTCGGACACACTGGCCGGAAGACAAAGCATATCGTTACCGGCTATGATCGCCTCTACCGAAATGGTGCCGCCCGGAAAGTATTTGGCAACGCCCTTCATCTCAAGGGCATCGGTAAAACTGATCCCGTTGTATTGCAATTTGTTTCGAAGTAATTCGGTTACATTGTTACGAGAAATAGAAGTGGCCCGCTTGGCCGTGGTATCAATGGCCGGTATGGCCAAGTGCGCGATCATCACACTCCCGACCCCCGCCGCAAAAAGGGCTCTGAACGGAACTAATTCCATAGAATCGAGTTGTGCCATCGATTTATTGATGACAGGCAGGTCGTAATGAGAATCGACGGCCACATCACCATGCCCGGGAAAATGTTTGGCGCAGGCCATAATACCTGCATCCTGCATCCCCTTCATGTAGGCCACGCCCCATCGACTTACCTTATCGCGGTCTTCGCCAAAAGATCGAAATCCAATTACCGGATTATCAGGATTATTATTGACGTCGACCACAGGGGCGTAATTGACATGCACCCCAATTCGCTTACATTGTTCACCAACGGCTACTCCCATTCGATAGACCAGCCCCTCGTCCTGTAAGGCCCCCAATGTTAGTTGATAGGGAAAACGGGTAACACTATCCAACCGCATTCCCAAACCCCATTCGCCATCGATGGTCACCATCAAGGGGGTGCGAGCCAATTGCTGATAACGGTTGGTAAGTTGCGCCTGCCGAACAGGTCCGCCCTGAAAAAAACAGAGTGCCCCTACATTATAATCGACAATATCTCGCTCTACTTTGGCAATATGCTCAGGCCCCAAGTTAGAATGCGCTCGTATGACCATTAATTGAGCGATCTGTTGGTCTTGGGTCAGGCTGTTAAATACGCTGTCTACCCATTGCTGTCGAGATGATTGAGCAAGTGGTTGCGCCTCTAACGTTTGCCAAGAGAAGGTAACCAATAGGGAAAAGGCCAAAAGTATTCGCATGAAAAGTAGTTTACAAGATCCGGTATTAAAAATACTCCTTTTCGGCAATACCCTTACTGCCAAGTGAATAGTGATCGCCCTACTAAATAGCAAGTCAGATTAACCCCACTATCCGATAAAAAAGCGGGCTGTTCGCCCAAGGGATAGAGGGCAATACCGTATTTTTGAAAGCTTAATCGGTCTACACCCCTTGATCACCATTTTACCTGACCATATTGCTAATCAGATCGCTGCCGGAGAGGTTATTCAGCGTCCGGCCAGTGCGGTCAAGGAACTACTGGAAAATGCCGTAGATGCCGGAGCCACCGCTATACAGTTGATCGTAAACGATGCCGGTAAATCACTGGTGCAAGTCGTCGACAATGGAAGAGGTATGAATGAGGCCGATGCCAGACTTTGCTTCGGAAGACATGCTACCTCCAAGATCAGTCGTATCGAAGATCTTTTTTGTATTCAGACCATGGGCTTTCGTGGGGAGGCCCTGGCATCGATAGCGGCAGTAGCCCAAGTGGAGCTGCGAACCCGAACGGCAGAAAACGAGTTAGGCTTTTATGTAGAGGTAGAAAACAGCCAGCTGATCAAAACCGAACCCATTGCTGCGCCTGTAGGTACCAGTGTGGCCATGAAAAATCTTTTTTTCAATGTGCCGGCCCGCCGCAATTTTTTAAAGAGTCATGCGGCTGAGATGCGTCATATTATCGATGAGTTTACAAGAGTGGCGCTGGCCTTTCCTTCCATTGCCTTTAGTTTGCATGCCAACCATCAACAACTCTTTCAGCTCGATAGCGGCACACTCAAACAACGTATTGTGCAGTTGATGGGCGCTTCTTACGAATCGAGATTGGTTACCGTTAAGGAAGAGACCGATTACCTGACCATCCGCGGTTTTGTCGGTAAGCCCGACACGGCTCGCAAGACGCGCGGAGAACAATACTTCTTTGTCAACAATCGCTTTATAAAAAGCTCCTACTTGCATCATGCTATTATGAATGCCTTTCAAGGGATGTTGGCACCTGATCATTTTCCACTCTATGTTCTTTTTATCGATCTGGACCCACAGCAGATCGATATCAATGTACACCCCACGAAGCAAGAAATTAAATTTGAGGATGAAAAGATCGTTTATGCATTTGTTCAAGCAGCGGTAAAACATGCCTTGGCGCAATTTAGTATAATGCCCACCCTTGACTTTGATCTGGATGCCTCCATTCAGCAATTATCATCGATACAACAACCGTTTACAGAAGAAAAAAAATCGGCTGCCACTGATAGTGCCCTATTCAGAAGTTTTACCCAGAAGAACCAGGCACACCTGATACAACCTAGTGGCTTTAGATCGTATCGCTCCGAATGGGAGGCTCAGGAACCAGAGTCGACCCCCTCAAATCCCCTCTTGAATCTAGCAGCTTCCGAACCCGTGCAAAACCTAATCGGGCTACTCAATACATATATTGTATACCCTCATCGGGAGGGCCTGTGGCTGATAGACCAGCAACGGGCACACGAACGAATCCTCTACGAACAACTTCAGCAAAGCAGTGCCGAAAAACCGGTGGCCACCCAACGATCCATGTTTCCGGTAACGCTTTCTGTGCCCGTGGCCGATACGGTACTATTGAGCGAACTCTGTATTCCGCTTAGTACACTGGGCTTTCTTCTGGAACCCGGCGCAACGGGTGAATTTACCATTCAGGGAACGCCCAGCGATTTGTCGCCCGGGCAAGAGAAAACCATCATTGAGCAGTTATTGGAGGAGTATAAACACTTTAATGCAGATGCGAATTTTACTTTGCGCGAAAAACTGATCCGTTCAATGGTCAAACAACGACGACTCAAGGCTGGCACGTCGCTAACGGAGAAAGAAATGCAAGAGCTGGTCGCCCAACTTTTAGCTTGTCAACAACCCGGACAAACACCCGACGGAAAACCGACCTATCTGTCTATCAGCAAATCCTATCTCGATAATTTTTTTGGAAGAGAATAAAGAACCAGGCCGATCGAACTGAATCAACTTAGTATCGCGCCCGCACTGCCAATAAAAATTTCTCTATTTTTCTCCGTATCTCGGTCGCAGTAGATTGATGGTTATTGACCAAGACCGAAAAGACCAGCCATTTTCCTTTGCGCGTCTGCAAAAACCCGCTAAGGGCTACCACGCCACTCAAGGTGCCGGTCTTAGCAAAGATGGCACTGCTATCTTTCACATAATAACCGCTCAAGGTACCTTCATTGCCACGCGGAAAGATCGTTTGGATCCGCTCCCAGCCAAATTCTCGCTGCATCCGATCCAATATACTGACCATGTCTTGTGGTGTAAACAGGTTATAGCGACTAAGCCCCGATCCATCTACCCAGCGAGGTGCTTGTGGCAAGTCAGCGAGATCGGTCGCTAAAACAGTATCGATAAGGGCACGATCGCTCATATACCCCAGCAGACGCTGGCTGACCATGAGCAAACTCTGCTCTGCAAAAAAGTTATCGCTACGGTGCATCAAGGGAGTCAATAAGGAGTCGGTCGGATGCGAATACAATGGTGTCCCCTCTACCGGTAAGCCACTTACACTCACGGAGGAACGAAGCCCTAATTGCTGCAAGGTGTCTTGCAAGAAAATATAATTGGTTACACCCCGATTGGTCTTATAGGGAATTGCCGACTTGCCAAAGGTCTTATTACCTCTTTTTATGGAAAATAGATTCTCATCTTGGCTGCGTGAAAGATCGAACTTACCCCCTGTACCCACCAGTTGTACGAGTGCTTCTTTCATAAAAGGGGGGCGCAAAGCCAACGAAGGAAGCGCTTCTAAGCGCTGATCGCGCGCTTGAAAATAAACCAGATTTCCGTAGACAGGAAAAGCGCTTCGCTCGGCGAGATAGGGTTCCTGAAAATCATCCCAAGACCACCCACTACCATAGGGCTCAACCCGATCACGAATAGAATAGCGTAAAGCAATATGCTTTTGGCCCTGTAGCATTCGTTGCAACAAAGGTTGCGTTACAAAGTCAGGATGTAAAAAAGTGGGATCCCCTTGCGGTTGTACATAGAGGGTGTCGTTTGTTTCTTGTAAGACAGCCCCCACAAGGCGATCTTCCAGGTATTTCATGGCCACATAGCAAGTGGGGATCTTGACATTGCTGGCCGGCACAAAATATTTATGCCCGTTTTGATTGTACCAATAGGTCTGCGTAGAGAGTTCCATAATGCTGACACCCCAATGCGCATTGTCGAATGACTTAGCGCTTGCTATTTCTCGTTGAGCCAGCTGTTGCACCTGGCGTTGTAAACTACACGATGTTAAAGCAAAGAAGAACAGCCAAGAGAACTGTATACGATTTGACAAAAAAGAAAAATGCATTGATTGATTTTTTTGTTGGTACGACTACCCTCTCTCTTGGGCGCGCAACCAACGCTCAGGGATCTCATTACTGCTGGCCAATAAATAGTCTTTATAGCTACAGGCGATAAACTGCTTGTTGGGCAATTGCATCCACCAGCGGCCGGTTTTTTTGCTTTGCAAAAAGATCGTCTCTACTTCGGCAAAGGCCATATAATACTCATTGAATGAATCTTTCTCTTGCAAGGAAGCTTCTCTGCGACCGCGGCTTCTACCGTCAAGTAAATACCAAAGCATTTGTGCGACCTGCTTGGCGCTAAGGTCTTGCCGATCGGCACGAGGATCGTATCCGTATACCCCCACCGTATTGACCGTTGGACTCATGCCTGCATAGCGAAACAGGGTGCAGGCCTCCTCTCCCGTAAACCCATTGGGAGAAATAGTGCTGGCAGGAGAGTAGGCATTGGCCAACGAAGAAAGATCAAAACTGAATAGATGGCTGTTGCGAATAACCGGTTCCATTTCGTCGGGCGCTTCCTTTACATTCCCAACCCGAAAGCAATCGAAGCGAAGCTTGTCGAGCGTTTCGAGTAATTGAGGATTGACACAATAGCTCTGAAACCCTATATGATTATAATGCCTTATAAAATTGGGCGTGGCCGTCAGCATATCCATCAAAAAATGATCAGCCGGTAAGATCGCCTCCGGATCCAGATCGATAAGAGCATCCACCAAGGTGGCCTCTATCAGTTGACGGCTGTGAACATACGCTTGGTACTGCGCCGTGGTCAGATCGTGAGAACCGCCTAAGATGATGACTGTTTTCCCTTCTCCGATCAACGCTGATACAACCGTACGCAAGGCAGCATAGGTATCAGGAAGTGTAGCACCGGTACGAATATTACCCACATCGGCCAGCACCAGATCGGAATGCCAGTAGAATAAATTATAGAATTGACGTCGAATCGCATCCGGACCCATGGTTTGATGCTGCTCAATACCCGCTCCCCGATGATCGGGACATCCTACAATGACCAACTGAGTCTCATCCAAATCCGGAAGAGATTGCTCATGCAAATGAATACTGTACCCGATCTGCCCCTCTTTGTATCCCCGGTCTTGCGAGAGCATCGCCCTGTTGACCGGGTCCAGGAAATCTTCAATACCAAGATGATCTGCCATACTTGCAAGATAATTAATTGCCGGTTTGGACTTACTTTTGTCGTATGGAGAATCTATGGCAACAAATTGATGCCCTCCGCAGTGAGATCGGCAGCTTCGCCACCACCCGGGCCGACGAGGTAGAGGCTTTTCGGATCAAGTACCTGGGAACAAAAGGGGTGGTCAAGCAACTGATGACCGCCATGAAAGAGGTGCCTGTCGAAAAAAAGAAAGAAGCAGGGCAGTTGCTCAATGACTTCAAATCGTTCGTTACCGCCCATTATGAGCAACTTCTGACAGGGATCATATCCGATAAAGATGCGTCCACTATCGATCTGAGTTTACCGGGACAACCCTTTCCGATCGGGTCGCGTCATCCAGTCACCTTAATGAAAAATCGCATCATCTCCATATTTCAGCGGCTGGGCTTTGCCGTAGCAGAAGGACCAGAGATCGAAGATGATTGGCACAATTTTGGCGCCCTCAATTTGCCGGCCCATCACCCGGCAAGGGATATGCAAGACACGTTTTACATTCAGCAAAATCCCGATTGGGTATTGCGCACGCATACCAGTAGTGTACAGATACGCGAAATGGAAAAGGGCCAGCTACCCATTCGCATGCTGATGCCGGGCCGGGTCTTTCGTAACGAAACGGTCAGTGCCCGTAGCCATTGTTTCTTTCATCAGATAGAAGGATTGTATATAGATGAAAACGTCTCGTTTGCCGACCTGAAGCAAACACTTTACTTCTTTGTCAAGGAAATGTATGGGCCCAATGCCCAAGTTCGTTTTCGCCCCTCTTATTTTCCGTTCACCGAACCCAGTGCCGAAATGGATGTGAGCTGCTTTATTTGCGCCGGAAAAGGATGCACCGTATGTAAAAGATCGGGGTGGGTAGAAATATTGGGTTGTGGCATGGTGCATCCCAATGTATTGAGTAATTGCGGCATCGATCCTGAAAAATACAGCGGCTTTGCCTTTGGTATGGGGGTAGAAAGACCGGCAATGCTCAAATACGGTGTCAACGATCTACGCTTATTCAGTGAGAACGACATCCGCTTCTTACGACAATTTGCAGCAGCCACCTGATAAGCTTCCCCTATGGACATCAATACGATCGGAGTATGTGGCGCAGGTACGATGGGCAGAGGGATCGCCTTAACGGCTGCATTGGCCGGATTCAATACAAGACTCTTTGATCTGCAGCCCGCCGCGTTAGAAAGGGCAAAAGAGCAACTACAAAAAGAGCTCAAGAAAAGTATCGAAAAAGGAAAATACACCGAAGCCTTTGCCGCACAGGCCTTGGCGCGCATTGAATTTACCGAAGATATCGATGCTTGTGTAGGCGAGATCTTTATCGAGGCGATTGTGGAGCAAGCCGAACCCAAGATCGCCCTTTTCAATCAACTTGCTGAACGTAATCACAGTGATTGCATTTTTGCTAGCAATACCTCATCGCTCTCCATTACTGAAATGGCCAAGGCCATTCAACACCCCGAGCGTGTTATCGGCTTACATTTTTTTAACCCGGCCACCCTTATGAAACTGGTCGAGGTCGTTACCACTCCCTTTACCGCCCCTTCGGTACAAGAAATAGCCTGGAAACTGATGCAGGACTTTCAAAAGACCCCTGTGCTGTGTATCGATTCACCGGGATTTATCGTCAATCGGGTCGCCCGGCCTTTTTATATAGAATCACTTCGGCTGCTAGAAGAAAAAAAAGCCGGCATGCAACAGTTGGATCGCATCCTTACTGCAGCCGGATTTAAAATGGGACCCTTTGCCCTGATGGATCTGATCGGTAATGATATTAACTATGCCGTAAGCTGCTCGGTCTATGATCAACTCGGAAAACCAGAACGACTCCGACCTTCTTCGATCCAGCAACAGCTGGTGCAAACAGGCAAATGGGGACAGAAATCCGGCGAGGGGTATTATCAATACAAATCAGGCTAATGGCTAAAAAAGTATTAGTGACCGGGGCCAGTGGCTTTTTAGGTTCTTACTTGCTATTGGCCCTATTGAAGCAGGGCTATCAGGTAAGAGGCATGGTGCGTCAACAAAAAAGACCCACCTGGATCGATCCGGCTGCACTCGAAGGAGTAGAGTGGTTCGAAGGCGATATACTGGATATTCTCTCACTCGAAGAAGCGATGGACGGCATGGATGCGGTTATTCACTGTGCGGCCCTGGTTTCGTTTGCCCCCCAAGACCGTCAATTACTTTATCAGGTTAATACGAATGGGACCGCCAACGTGGTCAATGCGGCCCTCGAAAAAAAAATCAATCGACTGATACATATCAGTTCAGTCGCGGCACTCGGTCGGATAGCGGGGGGCGGCGTGGTCAATGAAAATGCCAAATGGAAAGAGGGCCCCTTACACACTCATTATGCACGCAGCAAATTTCAGGCAGAATTGCAGGCCTGGCGCGGTTTTGCGGAAGGACTCGATACGGTCATCCTGAATCCCAGCACCATTTTAGGATATGGAAATTGGGAGCAAAGCAGCTGCGCCATCTTTAAGCAACTCTATGATGGGTTTCGCTGGTACACCAGTGGATTAAATGGATTTGTGGATGTGCGTGATGTGGCTCGCGCCGCCGTGATGCTCTTAGAGAAAGCAACGGGGGGACAACGTTATATTGTAAACGGTGATAATTGGACCTTTCAGCAACTGCAGTTTTGCATTGCCGATGGATTCAATCGTAAAAGACCCTCCGCAAGGGCCCATGGCCTTTTATTAGGTCTTGCCTGGCGGATAGAGGCCATACGGTCTTTCTTAACGGGTAAGCGTCCTTTACTGACACGCGAAAGCGCAAGAGTGGCTCGCAGTGCCACCCGCTTCGATAACAGTAAATTACTAAACGACTTTTCAGCATTTTCGTATACCCCGCTGCAACAGACCATACAAGAGGCCTGCAGACAATATGCTGAGCGAGCGTCTTATTTAGCGGAAGCTACACCCTGACCAACGACTTTATCTGATCACCGAAAATGTTCTCTGCTCAGCGAAAACTTGTTTTTAGCTTTTCCCAAATCTGGGGAATCCGCTTAACCCAAACCAACTCTTTTTTCTTCTCTTGGAAATCTATGGCAGGGGTACCCCAATAGGTCTTGTTCCCCGATATGGTGCTAGCCACTCCGCTTTGCCCCATTACGACCGCGCCTTTACCTATGGTCAGGGTCTTGTTAACGCCCACTTGTCCCCACAGCACGGCCTCGTCTTCGAGTACGACTGCGCCGGCAAGTCCCACTTGAGCCGCTATTAGACAATTACGTCCTATCACACAATCATGTCCAATATGCACCTGGTTATCGATCTTGGTTCCGGCTCCTATCGAGGTATCGGCGGTTACCCCTCGATCGATCGTACAGCCCGCCCCGATCTCTACCTGATCGGCAATAACAACACGTCCGCAACTTTTCATCTTGCGATACTGGACCGGAAGCGCTTTCTTTCGATTGTAATAAAAAGCATCACTGCCAATAACGGTGCCAGCCTGTACGATCACGTCATCACCGAGTTGACAATGATCCAGAATGGTCACCTGAGGATGAATCAGGCAATTCTTTCCGATCGTCACTTGGTTGCCGATATAGGCGCCCGGCATCACGATTGTATTGCTTCCAATAACGGCCGTTTCACTAATGGGTTGCAATGAGGGAACAAATGGACGATAGGTGTCAACGATACGGAGATAAGCCGCGAACGGATCACTGACCACCAAGAGTGATTTACCGGGTGGAACGGCTATCTGCTGATCGATGATGATACAGGATGCAGCAGAGCGAATGCATTTATCATAATATTTGGGATGGTCCACAAAAACCAAATCTCCCACTTGTACTTTATGAATTTCATTGATACCCGTAACGCTACCGGTTGCATCTCCAACAAGAGTAGCCTGTATTAATTCGGCCAATGATGTAAGTGAAACCGGCTTTTCAAATTGCATGATGTACTATTTTTCACAAAGGTAGTAGGCGTAATGTCACCTTTGCTTTTTTGCGTTTATCCACAAAACATTTTAAAATGTTGATAATTCAAAACAAAAAAATTTTTTGGATATTTAAAATAAATACTAATATTGTGTAGGGAAATTTATTTCCCAGTACTTACTAACCCATCCATATAGGATCCCTCCGTTTTCGGAGGGATTTTTTGTTTGCATACGGCTCTCCCTTCACATGCGCTTTTAAAATACCTTTACGCAAAGTTCATCCCTATGATCAAATCAATGACCGGCTTTGGAAGAGCCGAAATGCGGGCGGGAGAAAAATTATTTGTGATCGATATCAAATCGCTCAATGGAAAGCAATTCGATCTGCAACTACGACTGCCTGCCTTGCTTAAGCCTTACGAATTCGATATTCGTCGTTGGCTGGCCACGGAGCTCGATCGCGGGACGGTCGACTGTAGCATCAGTCTAAAAGAGACCGGCGGGTCGCAACCCGTATCCATCAATACGCAACTGGCTAAAGCCTACTACGGATCATTGTCCAAACTGGCCTCCGAATTGCAACTCGACACCTCACAATTGCTGACGGCCCTTTTAAAATTGCCCGAGGTCATTACCACCGGGGCCGATGTCCTGCAAGCTGAAGAATGGGAGCAGTGTAAAACAGGCATTGCGCAAGCTGTCAAGCAGCTCAATATGCATCGCGAAACAGAGGGAAAAGCGCTGGAAACCGATCTGCGAAACCGCATCCATACGATCGTGTCGTTGCAAAAGGAGATCAGCCAGCTCGATCCGCTGCGACGAGTGAAACTACGGCAGGGTATCACCAAAGTGCTGGAAGAAAGCCTGAGAGGCGAAGGATACGATCAAACCCGGCTGGAACAAGAGCTGATTTACTACATAGAGAAAATGGATATCAGCGAAGAGCAGGTGCGACTACTAAATCACTGCGACTATTTTATACAGCAACTCGACGAAAAGAACGAGAGTAAAGGCAAAAAACTCTCCTTTATCTTACAGGAGATCGGACGGGAGATCAATACGACAGGCTCAAAGGCCTATGATGCCTCCATACAACGGCTGGTGGTCCAGATGAAGGATGAGCTCGAAAAAGCCAAAGAGCAAATCTTAAATGTGATGTAATTTTATAGTATGCCAAATGCGAATCGCTGGTCATTACCAACCCTGATCCTATGTGGACTGCTTGGTGCCCTTAGCGGGTGTACGTCGTTGGAATTATACGAACGAACGGTCCCCCTACCAGCCCAGCAATGGAAAAGTGAATACACCCCTTCCTTTGACTTTGATATTGCCGATACCACCGCCCGCTACGACGTGGCCCTGGTATTACGCCATAGGGATCGTTATCACTATAACAATATCTGGTTGCAGCTCTCCCTTACCGACCCGCAAGGAGAAAGCTACTCCTTTGAAACCGACTTTGTATTAGGCACCAATGAAACCGGCTGGCTAGGAGCCGGAATGGACGATATTTACGAGCACCGCATTTCGCTGCAAAAAGAGCTGGTGGCACAGGGGATTTCTTTTCGGCAGGCCGGCACTTACCGCTTTCGTATAAAACAACTGATGCGCGAAGATCCACTAGAGGAAGTCATGAATATCGGCATACGAATAGAAAAGAAACCCTGACCCTTCGCTTATGCCAGATGTCATCAAAAAAAAATGGAGACGTACTACCCTTATCTATTGGGCGTTGCTGTTGTATGTGCTGGCAGCCCTGTTGTGGTGGCTGATCTCCTTGCAGCAGCAAAACCGACAGATCACCCAAGAGAAGATCGAATCGCTGGAGTGGCGATCAACTACGCTCAGCCCACAAACTCGTTCGGCCATGCGTCAGGAGATCGAAAATGTATTTGAAAGGAATCAGAATAAATATATCAGCGAAGGAATTACTTTTTTATTGGTCATCATGATCGGGGCCGTATTTATTTATAGGGCCGTGGGTCGACAATTCAAGATGCAATTACAACAGCAACATTTTATGATGGCTGTTACGCACGAACTTAAGACCCCCATTGCCGTAGCCAAGCTAAATCTGGAGACCCTTCAGAAATACCAATTGGAGCCCGATAAACAACAGAAGCTGATCCGTACAACGCTGGACGAAACGGCCCGTCTGGATTTTCTGACCAACAATATCTTAGTGTCGGCCCAATTGGACAATAAAGGATTCGTCAGCAGCAAAGAAGAGCTAGACTTCTCTTCGTTGCTACAAGCATGCATTGCTGCTATTCAAAAAAGGTTCCCGGATAGGATCATCGAGACCTCTATCGAAGAAGAGATAGACCTGAGAGGCGATGCCCTTCTTTTGCAGATCCTGATCAATAACCTACTGGAAAATGCCATTAAATATGCCCCGGGCAGCTCCCCGATCAAAACGGTATTGGATCGTAACGAAAAGGAGATCGTGCTGACCGTGGCCGATCAGGGTCCGGGCATCCCTGATAGCGAAAAAGGAAAGGTCTTTGATCGATTCTACCGAATCGGGAATGAACAAATGCGAACGACCAAGGGCACCGGACTGGGTCTTTACCTCTGCCAGCGGATCGCCAAAGACCATGGGGGTCGCATCGAGATAAAAGATAACCATCCGAGCGGCAGTGTTTTCAATGTTATCTTTGCCGCATGAGCGAAGAGAAACCATCCTCCATTTTGTTGGTCGAAGACGAAGAGAACCTGCACGAAGCACTCAAACTCAACTTAGAGCTCGAAGGGTACGAGGTAACATCTGCTTTTGACGGGGCCGCTGCCTTAAAAGCCATTGACGAGGCCTATTTCGATCTGATCATTTTAGATGTAATGCTGCCCGTTGTGGATGGCATACAAGTAGCCGAGACCATCCGCATAAGCAATAACGATACCCCTATTTTGATGCTGAGTGCCCGCAATAGTAGTGCCGACCGTGTTGCCGGGCTCAAAAAGGGGGCAGATGACTACCTGACCAAGCCCTTTAATTTGGAGGAGTTGCTGCTACGCGTCTCTAAACTGATCAATAAAAATTTAAAGCTACAAGACAGGTCGACCGTTAGCGATCTATATCAATTTGGGGCCAATCAGATCGATTTTAAAGCACAAGAGGCCACCGGATTTGATGGGACCACCATTCGGCTGAGCAAAAAAGAGACGATGCTCTTGAAGCTGCTGATCGAAAATAAAAATGAAGTGGTGCCCCGCGAAAAGATATTACAAGCGGTGTGGGGCTATCAGGTCTATCCTACGACCCGCACCATCGATAATTTTATCCTGAACTTTCGAAAATATTTCGAAGAGGACTCTCGTAATCCCCGCTACTTTCACTCGGTACGAGGAGTCGGTTATAAATACGCCGAATAATTTAAAGATCGCCCAACCGCGGACGCATCACGATCTCCTCTACACAAGCTTGCGGAGATAAGTGAGCGGTCTGAAAGACCATCTTGGCTACATCGGATGGCTCCATGATTCGACCATTGCTGTTGTCGAAATTGCCCCAACTATCGGTAAGAACGGCCCCAGGATAAACCCCCGTTACTTTAACACCGGTTGGCTTAAGCTCTTCGCGCAAATTTTGGGTAAATCCATGCAAGGCATATTTACTAATGCTGTATGAACCTCCTTGTACATAGGGCTTCAGCGAAGCGATGGAGCAGATGGTAAAGATGTGCCCACTGCCACGCTGTATCATATCGGGTAGTAGTGTACGCGTCAAATGGTAGGCGCTGTATAGATTCACGGCCATTTGCTGCTCTAATTGGCCAGATGGCTCCTCGGCCAGTGAGCCCGGTAAGAACTGACCGGCATTATTGATGAGAATATCTGGCTCCCCATAACTCAAACACCAACGTCCAAAGTCGATCGCCTCTTGAGCAATACGCAGATCAGCGGCGCGGCCATGGATTACAGCTTCGGGACAGGCGGCCGCTAATTCCTCCACTGTCTTTTGTAAGCGCGTCGGATCGCTGGCTGTAAGCAACAACCGATACCCAGCCTTAGCAAATAACCACGCGATCTCTTTACCGATACCTCGTGATCCTCCGGTTACGATCACGGTCAAGGCATTGGCAGAACGAGGAGAAGTTGAAGCATCCATACTCATCAATTAAATTGTACATTGCAAAGTTATTGACCTCTTCTTACAATCAAGATACTTTGTTATCCGCACTTCGCTATCAGCACCTTTTTTTTGATCTGGATCACACCTTGTGGGATTTTGAAGCCAACGCACGGGCAACCCTGGCACAACTCTACACCGAACTAGATCTGAACAGATTAGGAATAGATGATTTTGAGCGTTTTTACCGACAATATCTAGAGCACAACGAAAAATTATGGGATCGTTACCGAAAGGGCTTTATCAAACAAGAAGAGCTCCGTATCAAACGTATGCGACTGGCCTTACTCGATTTTGGGGTCGTTAACGAAGAGGTGGCCGCTAACATGAATATCCGCTTTTTGGATCTCTTGCCCACCCGAACGATCTTATTTCCATATACAAAAGAACTACTTGACTACCTATTGCAAAAAGGGTATCAGTTGCATCTGATCACTAATGGCTTTGAAAAAACACAGCATAGTAAACTGCTTTACTCGGGATTAGCCCCCTATTTTACAGCCGTCATTACCTCGGAAGGATCGGGTAGTCTAAAACCGAAGCCTGAGATCTTTTCGTATGCCCTTGAACAAACTAGAGCTACTAAAGAGAATAGTATCATGATCGGGGATACGCCCGAAGTAGATATCTGGGGCGCCAAGAATGCCGGTATCGATCAGATTCATGTCAATCACCTCAGCCAAGAGCGCATAGCCTTATCCGATGGAAGCTATCCGACCCATACGGTTTATTCTTTGCAAGAGATTATGCAGATACTCTAGGATTAGGTCAATGCGCTAAGAACGTGCCATAGTAAGTACGCTAAATAAGAGTCGCATTACCAGGTGGCAATTTCGGTAACGCCTCCCAACGGACGGTCTCCGATCTTGACCTTAATAACAGCATCGAGCGGAAGCAAGAGATCGACCCTAGAGCCGAACTTGATAAATCCCATTTCGGCGTTTTGTTGCACGGTCTGCCCCGGCTGCAGGTAATTGACAATGCGACGGGCTAAGGCGCCGGCGATCTGCTTTACTAAAATTTCGCGACCATTCTTTTGATAGACCACCGAGTGGCGTTCATTTTCGGTAGAGGACTTTGGATGCCAGGCCACTAAATACTTACCGGGATGATAAGTAGAATAGACCACGGTGCCGCTTATGGGATTACGATTTACATGCACATTGAAAGGGCTCATGAAGATAGAGACCTGAATGCGACGATCGTTGAAATATTCATCGGGTTCTACTTCTTCGATCACCACCACTTCACCATCGGCGGGGGCGATGATGCTATTTTCCGATTGAGTATGAATACGAGAGGGGACTCGAAAAAAAGAAAGAATAAACCCCCAGAAAAGAACCGATATAAGTAAGATCGAGATAAAGACCACCCCATACGACGCAGACAAAAAATAATAACTGGCCGTATTACCCAGCCCCAAAAAAAGGGTTACGATAGCAATGGTAGGGTAGCCTTCGCGGTGAATAGTCATGAAGTAAAAAATTAAAGGGGCAAAGATAATGATTGCCCTCGCTGCTTACAGAAAGAGTCTGGCATAAAGCCAGACCACCGGAGTGGCCCAGAGCAACGAGTCGAAGCGATCGAGCCATCCACCATGTCCGGGCAAAATACGGCCACTGTCTTTAACCCCTGCCATGCGCTTTAACTTCGACTCAAAGAGATCGCCGGCCGTACCCATCACCGCAGCGCCAAAAGCCATCAGGTAACTATCTAGTGTTCTCAACGGCATGATAGCGTCAACAGAGAGCAAAGAAGACACAATAGCAGGCAATGTATAGCCTGCGACCAGCACCGTGAGTACGACACCGCCTATGGTGCCCTCCCAGGTCTTTTTTGGAGATACCGGACTCAGCGGTGTGCGCCCTATGAGCGAGCCGACCATATAAGCCATCGTATCATTGATCCACATACAGGCCAATACGAACAAGGGCAGCACCGGCCACGATGTGGACATGACCGCTGCCAGCGGGTCATGCAATTTCGAATCGATAAATAAAGTCCAGGAAAGCGACAAATAGAAAAACCCAAGCAGCATATACCGAACGGGAAAGCGGAAAGCAGAATACAGTTGCTCGTATTCTACCCAGCATCCAGCATGGATAACCAAGACCAACAGTAAAAAACTCCAGTTGCTCCAACAAAGGCCAGCCAGCATCACCGCTACAAAAAAAACGGAGGTAACTGCCCGTTGCGAAAAAACCTGCCGGTTAAATGCCATTAGTCAAATTATGATTTCAGATCGGAAGAGGCGCTGGAATGATCCTGATCTTCGTTGGTTCGGGTATGACGAAGCATCCAATGTATGTGCAAGGTCACGATAAGGGTGCTTACTAAACCGGTTACCATCAGGGTTTGCATATCTACGACAGGTTCTTCTTGTAATAGGACGGGTCTTTGATACACCAGCACGATCAACAAAGCATCATAAGCGAAATGCGCCAGCATGGCCGTTAACAAACTACCGCTATACCAATACAGTGCCCCCAAGACGATACCTAAAACGAAACGGGGTAAAAATCCATAGAATTGCATGTGCATGGCCGAGAATAAAAATGCGGACAATAAAATAGCAGGCCAAACACTTCCAAATAGTCGTTGAAACAATTGCTGTAAGACCCCTCTGAACAAGAGCTCTTCGCCGATACCGGCCAAGCCTGCCAAAAAAATGATATTGAGCAAAAGGTCCTTCGTAGTATGTAATCCTAGCAATGACTGTACGGTATCATTTGCCTCGTTCTCTTTTGCCTTCATCCACTCTGCGATGACCGGAGGAAATTCCACGGCCTGGTTGAGTTCACCGAGCCATTGCACTAAGGGAATAGAAAAAAACAGGGCTGATACCCCGACCAACCAAAAACCAGGATGAAATGGCTTGGACAGGTTCAGGTATTGCCGGGCGGGAGCCTCCGAGAACAAGCGGGCAGCCAGCAGCGAGGGTATTAAAAACAATCCTACGAATTGAACGAACTGCAGCGCCCTGATCACTACTCCTAGTTGAGAGGGATTTGTTTTTAAGGAGCCAAGAGAGGATAATTGATCTATAGGAATACCGCTCAGGACCGAAAGCAGCAAAGTGCCAAAAATCCCAACGAAAAAAACACTAAAAAATGCCAGGGCTAGTAAAATAAAAAATTGTTCGATGGGCGATCTATCCTGATAATATCCTTTTTTAAACACGAGGAAAATTTTGATTGTACATTTGTCAGCCCGGTTTGGCCGGCGCATTGAACAAATTTAGGTAAAACACCAAGATGGTAAAGATTGGCCCTGTAACCCTTCCTGATTTTCCGCTCTTGCTGGCCCCCATGGAAGACGTGAGTGACCCTCCGTTTCGGGCCGTATGCAAAGACAAGGGAGCCGATCTGATGTACACCGAGTTCATCTCTTCTGAGGGACTCATCCGAGATGCGATCAAGAGTAAGAAGAAGTTGGACATCTTCGATTACGAAAGACCGGTAGGGATACAAATCTTTGGTGGGGATGAAGAAAGCCTGGGGCTGGCGGCTAAAATAGTAGAAGTTACACAGCCCGATCTGCTGGATATCAATTTTGGTTGCCCTGTCAAAAAAGTAGCGCTAAAAGGCGCCGGGGCGGGGGTATTACGAGATGTAGACCTGATGGTACGACTCACTAAGGCCGTGGTTAGATCTACATCGCTGCCCGTAACGGTCAAGACTCGATTAGGATGGGACGATCAAAATAAAAATATTGAGGAGGTCGCCGAAAGACTGCAGGATGTAGGTATTCAAGCACTGGCCATACATGGTCGGACCCGCGTACAGATGTATAAGGGAGAGGCCGACTGGACCCTCATCGGTAAGATCAAGAATAATCCCCGCATTACTATCCCGATTTTTGGCAATGGGGATATTGACTCTCCCGAAAAAGCCCTAGCCTACAAGAATCGATATGGCGTAGATGGTGTGATGATAGGAAGAGCAGCCATTGGCTATCCTTGGATATTCAACGAGATCAAACATTTTATAAAAACAGGGGAGCACCTACCCGCCCCCAATATCGAAGACCGATTGGCTGTGTGTAGAAAACATTTGCGGTATTCGATCGAGTGGAAAAATCCCGTGGTCGGCATCAATGAAATGAGAAGGCACTATGCCAATTACCTAAAAGGACTTCCCAATATCAAAGAATACCGCAATAAGCTGGTTACCTTAAAGACCGAAGAAGAACTTTGCGCCGTGTTCGACGAAATGGCTCGCGTATACGAGGGATTCCAATTTGAAAAAACGCCTATCTCCCTGATCAATTATCACGAAAATTGTCCGGTGGACTAATCACTGCAAGGCCTGTATGATCGACTCATCGAGGGGAGAAACAGAAGGATCGAAATAATGGGTCAGTCGTCCTTGCTCATCGACCAGGTATTTTGAGAAATTCCAAGAGGGTGCTTTGCTGTTCCAGCCGTTTTGAGCGGGGTCGGTCAGCCATCGATAGATCGGATCTTGCTGCGTACCCGGCACGACCGAGGTTTTTTGCATCAGTAAGAAACGAACCCCATAGTTGCGTTGACAAAAAGAAGCGATCGATACATTATCGCCTTGTTCTTGCTCCTTAAAATCATTCGCCGGAAATCCAATCACGACCAAGCGGTCTGCAAAACGATCTTGTAAGGTTTGTAGCGTTGCATATTGTGCGGTATACCCACAATCGCTGGCCGTGTTGACCAATAATACTTTTTTGCCGCGAAGCAAAGTCCAATCAACGGGCTTCCCCTCAATGGAAACAGCAGATAATCCGTAGAACGAAACGGGTGGTGTTTGCGCCGAATGGGTAATGATGTCGTTGTTCTTACCGACCAGGCGGGTCACCCACATCAGGGCCGGATATGCGAATTTCAAAAGTCGTTGACGAAGGGTCATATCATGTCGCGATTGTAGTAGTTCTAAAGATCCTAAGGTAATAATGAATAGGACAAGGATCAGCAAGAGCCAGCGACGCAAAGGCCTTTTTCTCATCCGATCAATTTTTTTAAAAGCCCTAGCTTTCCTTTAAAGGGAGGATACTTGATAGCAGGATCGATCCAACTGGGCGTGCGTAATACACTTTTAAAATGCGAAAAGGTATTGAAGGAATGTTTTCCATGATACATCCCAAAACCACTGTTACCTCTTCCTCCAAACGGAAGACGATGATTCAAAAAATGAAAGACCGAATTATTGACACATGCGCCACCGGCGGGTACTTGTTCTAACCATTTTTTTTCTTTTTGCCGACTCTCGGTATATACATAGAAAGAGAGCGGATTGGCATGACGGTCAATAATGGCCTTGGCTTCTTCGAAGTGCTGATAGCTAAGGATGGGTAACAGTGGGCCAAAGATCTCCTCTTGCATTATGGGCGCATCAAGCGATACATCGGTAAGGACCGTTGGAGAAATATAGCAATGATCCCTATCGTGTTGCCCCCCACAAACAATATTACCAGACGATAAATAAGATACCAGCCGGTCAAATTGTCGAGTATTGATGATCCGCCCATAGTGATCGCAACGGGCCGGATTGTTCGTGTAAAACATTTCGATCACGCGTTGGAGCGCTTCGATGAAACGTTCGCGTACGCTTTGATGTACCAAGATATAATCGGGCGCAATACAGGTTTGTCCGGCATTGTTCCATTTGGCTAGGGCAATACGTTTGGCCGCCACTTCAATATTCGCATCGCTCTCGATCACACAGGGACTTTTTCCACCCAGCTCTAGCGTAACAGGTGTAAGCTGCTCGGCCGCCATACGATAAACGATCTTTCCTACCGCTGTGCTACCGGTATAAAATAAATGATCGAAGCGAAACGATCCCATCAGCGAAGGCACCACGCTGGCGCCGTCTCCTTCTATCAACCACACATAGCGCTCGTCAAAAACGCGTTCGATGATCTTTTTCATCAACGCTGCGGTGGCAGGAGTAAACTCACTGGGCTTTAAGACCACACAATTGCCCGCAGCCAAGGCCCCTACTAAGGGACCCAGTAATAATTCAAGGGGGTAATTCCAGGGGGCGACGATCAATACGACGCCAAGTGGCTCGGGCATAATATGGCTAGAAGAAGGGATATTAGCTAAATTGGTACGTACCCGCTCCGGACGGGTCCACTGGTCTAGTTTTTTTAGGGCCAGCTTGCATTCTGCCAGTACGAGACCTGTTTCAGATACCCATACTTCTTCTGGACTCTTGTGCAGATCTTGATAAAGCGCTTCGTTGATGGCCTGCTCATGTTCCAACAGACAATCCTTCAAAAGACGGATCTGTTGCTTTCTGAATTCGATCGGGCGGGTGGCCCCTGATGAGAAATAATCCCGCATCTTTGTCAGTGTAGGCAGATAGGACATAGCAGAAATTTTGTGACAAGTTAGTAAAACGATAGAGGATGGATGATGTTCATTTCATGAAGCAAGCCTTACAAGAGGCCCAAAGGGCCATGGAAGAAGAGGAAGTGCCCGTAGGGGCCGTGGTGGTAATGAATGGAAAGATCATTGCCCGGGGGCATAATATGACCGAAAAACTGCAGGACCCCACTGCACATGCCGAAATGATCGCGCTTACCGCTGCTTTTAATGCCCTTGGAAGCAAATACTTGCCCGATGCGACCCTATATGTAACCTTGGAGCCCTGCCCCATGTGTGCCGGGGCGCTCTATTGGAGTAAGATCGGACGCATTGTATATGGGGCCGAGGATGTTAAAAATGGATATAAAAAAGTGGCAGGCGATCGCTGGCCCTTTCATAAGAGCACAACCCTGACAACAGGATGCTGCGCCGAAGAAGGGAGCCAACTCATGAAGGATTTCTTTCAACAAAAACGCTGAGCTGCCCGCTGCACAGTACCTTTGCAGTATCTAAAAACTATATTGATATGCCCTTTACACTCGCGCCCCTCCCGTACCCCCATGATGCACTAGAGCCACACATCGATACGCTTACCATGCAGATCCATCATGGTAAACATCATCAAGCTTACGTTGATAATCTCAATAAAGCCATTGCAGGAACCCCCAACGAAAATCTTTCTCTCGAATCGTTGGTAGCCAGCGCTGGCAGTATATCGCCCGCCGTTCGCAACAACGGAGGTGGGCACTGGAATCATACCTTCTTTTGGGAAAGCCTGGCTCCTCAATCCGGTGGTACCCCTTCAGGAAAACTAGCTGATGCCATCAATGCATCTTTTGGATCGTTCGATAGCTTCAAAGAAAAATTCGCTACCGCCGGTATGACCCGTTTTGGAAGCGGATGGGCCTGGCTGATCGTGAACAATGGAAAAGTGGAGATCTGCTCTACCCCCAATCAAGATAATCCGCTGATGGATATTGCGGAAACAAAAGGAACTCCGCTACTTGGCGTAGACGTATGGGAACATGCCTATTACCTGAAATACCAAAATCGCCGTGCCGATTATTTAGCGGCCTTCTGGCAAGTGGTCAATTGGAACGTAGTGGCCGACCGCTACGAAAAAGCCAACTAAGAACACTGTTTACGGAACCGGATCATAGCCGCTGCTTCCCCAAGGATGACAGCGGCTAATTCTTTTTAGGGTCAACCAGCTACCCTTAAATAATCCATGTCGCTTTAAAGCTGTTACAGCATAATGAGAGCAGGTTGGCGTATAGCGGCAAGAAGGGCCAAGCCAAGGCGAAATGATCCATTGGTAAAGCTTGATCAATACCAAAAAAGGAAAGATCAATAAACGCTTGAATAGAGTCGCCAGCTTGGTTAGCATATTATCCCGCTTGATAAATGGTCACTAATTTGGTGAGCCCCTTTTGCAGGTGGGCAAAAAGCTGCGCATAGTCGGGCATCTCCTTATCGGTATAAATAAAAAAAATATCGATCCCGGCAGTGGGAGCTATTCGCTCCGATAAGATGTTTTTTTGTAACCGATAACACTCCCGTAGCTGCCGCTTGATCCGATTACGGTCCACCGCGCGTCGAAATAATTTAGAGGAGACCCCCACCCCAACGCGAATACCGGGTTCGCTGGAGCGCGCATGCAAAATACGTAGCGTTCCTACGCTGTGTCGCTGCCCGTTAAGGAACAAGGCATCGATCGACTTTTTGCTTTTTAGTCGCTCAGTTGATGGTAATGTATAGCGATGGGTCAAGCGCGCGTATTTCTGATAAAAAGAGATCTCATAAAAAAAGCTCCGGAAATTCCGGCGCTATAAAATTATCAAAACCTCCGGCAGCCCGGAGAGGGATCGTTATTTTAGTTTGCGCTCGTCGGAGACCGTCAATTTCTTGCGACCCTTGGCACGACGAGAGGCTAATACTTTACGCCCGTTAGCTGTTTCCATGCGCTTGCGAAAACCATGTACGGTCTTGCGACGCTTACGGTGAGGTTGAAATGTACGTTTCATAGTGTGTTCGTTTTTTCACTCATTTAGAAAAATAGACCGGGAGAACGGTCCGGGTTTCCTTTTACGTCAGGTCACCACACCCGTCGTATTGTGAAAGGACCGCAAAGGTAAGGGATCGAAAGGAGATCGGAAAGAAAATTAAACCATTGTTTTTCAATGCACTAGATGACCGTTCCGGCTAAATTGACCGTATAGGCGCGTACCGGGGCGCCAAAGAATTGTGCGGCCTGGGCATCAAAATCGGGGGCCGAGTCGGTGGTAAAAAATTTAAGCTCCCCCTTTCGGGTGCATCGATCGCTGATCTCAGGATGGCGGTGTAGATAACTGGCCAAACTTGAAGCCACGATCTCTCCTTGCGAGATCAAGCGAACGGCCTTGGGAAGATGCCTCTCTATAACAGGACGAAGCAATGGATAATGTGTGCAGGCCAGCAATAGAGTGTCGATGTCCTTATCTTTTTTTAAGATGGCCTCTACATGCTTTTTTACAAAATAATCGGCACCCTCGCTCAGGTGCTCGTTATTCTCGATCAAGGGAACCCACATCGGGCAGGCCTCTTGAAAAACGGTCACGTCAGGAAAGAACTTTGCGATCTCCAATGGATAAGAGTCAGAAGTAACGGTACCTTGTGTGGCCAACACGCCCACCTTCCCCTTTTTAGTGTATTGCCCGATCACTTCGGCCGTGGGGCGAATGACCCCAAGCACCCGATTGTGGGGCGCCAATTTAGGAAGATCATTTTGCTGTATCGTCCGAAGTGCCTTGGCCGAGGCTGTATTACAGGCCAAGATAACCAGCGGACAGCCTTGTTTGAAAAACCATTGTACGCATTGCAAGGTATATTGATAGACGGTGGCAAAAGAGCGATTCCCATACGGAGCACGCGCACTATCTCCCAAATAACAATAATCATATTCAGGCAGAGCGGTCACCAGATCGCGCAATACGGTCAACCCTCCGTAACCCGAATCAAATACACCGATCGGCCCTTTTGATAATGCCTGCATGTCACAAATGTACTCTGCTAAAACAAAAATGCCCGATCTACAAGAGACCGGGCATGAATTTTTTTTACGTTCGCTTACCTTCCGGGTGCGTTCGGAGCAGCCGGCTTGGGTAATGATAATTTCAACTTGGCCGCCACGGCAGCGATCATATCATCCGTTTCGGGGGCTACCAGTAAACCCTCTTTATTGAGTACATGGGTATACCCTTTTTCTTTGGCTACGGCGCGAATGGCATCGTAGATCTTACGATAAAGGGGAGCCAGCAATTCATTTTGCTTGGCTTCCATGGCCTGGTTAACGATCTGTTGCCAGTTTTGGATGGTATTGATCAGCTGAGGAAGTTCCTCTTCGAGTTGCTTCTTAACGGCAGCAGGCGGAGGCTTCAGCGTGTCTTTGTACATACTGTCTTTGTACTGATAGGTCTGGATCAACGAGGCATACTGAGGGTTGATGGAATCAGCTTGGTAACGAGACAAGATCGAATCGAACTTGCTGATCTCGGGCATCAGCGAGAGTACGTTCTCTACACTAATGTATCCGATCTTGGTCTGTGCCGATGCGATACCGGTAAGACCCAGCATACCAGCAATGGCTAAAATCACGACTAGGTTTTTCATGTTGCGTATAGTTTAAAACAGTTGTAATGACATTTATTTGATCCCTAACTCACGAAGCACATCTTCGCTTTTGTCCAGTTTGGGGTCGGCAAATATAACGGTTATTCCTTCACTTTTGTCCAGCACAAAATCGTAGCCGCGGGCACTGGCCATTTTCTGTATGGCGTTGTATACTTTGTCTTGCACGGGCTTTACAAGCTCCTGCCGCTTTTTGAACAGATCGCCTTCAAAACCAAATCGACGACGCTGCAGATCGCGGAGTTCCTTTTCTCTTGCGAAAAGTTGGTCTTCTCTGCGTTTTTTCAGCTCGGGGGTGAGCATTACTTGTTCCGCTTCAAAATCGCGGTACATTTTGTCGAGGGATACCTGCATACTGTCGATCTGCATTTGCCAAACAGCCGCCATCCGGTCGAGCGATTGCTGGGCTGCCTTGTACTCGGGCATGCGGTCTAAGATGTAACGCGTATCGATAACAGCGTATTTCTGTGCCCCGGCCAGAAAACCAAGCATCAAGAAACCAATGGCAAAGAAGATATTTTTCATGTACGATAATTTCTATTCCGGCTCAAAGCCCAGCATAAAGGTAAATCGCGAGATCCCTTTGAGACCTGTTTGTCCGGGCACAGCACGATCCAGTCCCAGACCGTAATCGAAACCAAGTAAGCCGAACATGGGAAGAAAGAAACGCATACCAGCTCCTACGCTGCGGCGCAAACGAAACGGATTATAATCTTTGTAATTGTACCAACCATTCGCAGCCTCAAAGAAGGTAAGCGCATAAATGGTGCTGCTGGGATTGGTCACCAAGGGGAATCGAGCCTCGAGCTGGTATTTATTGAAGATGGTAAAGAACTGACTGGCACTTTGCTGATCGGGATTCACTGTAGGGTCCGAGGTCTGATAGACCGGATAGCCACGGTGTGCGACGATATCGAAGCCAAGTAATCCGAAGTTATTGGTAAGACCGGCATCCCCCACCTGAAAACGTTCGAAGGGTGAGAACGGAAGGTCTTTGTTATAGCGTCCCATAAATCCAAACTTGGCAGCCATCTTGACCACGAATTGGCGATTTTTCTCTGCGCCCAAGGGCTTACCGATCGGAACATACCACTCCGCATTAAAACGCCACTTGTGGTACTCAGGTCGGCGATACGCATTGTAACCCGCCCCGACCCCGCTCATCAACGAATAAGGTGGCGTCAATTGTACACTTCCTAAAAAGTTAGAACCACTGGTAGGGAAGATGGGATTGAAAACAGAAGATCGCTGCAAAGCAAGCTTGATACTTACGTTGCTCGAGGTACCACTGGTAAAATCACTGCTGAAGATGGGATAGTTCATCAGCTTGTACTGCGTAAGATTGAAGGTAAAGACCAGGTTAAAATAGTCGTCTGGCCATTTAAGTTGCTTTCCGAAGGCTACCGATATACCACTTGTGTTCAGATAATTCGTATCGGAACGCGCTTTATCGATACGGCCTGTAAAGGGATCGAAAGCATTGGAGAAACGACTGCTATTGAACCCAAGGGTCAATGAATTTCTTTTCTTACCACCCAACCAAGGTTCGGTAAAAGAGGCGCTATACGAGCGATAGGCTCGACCGTTCGATTGTAAACGAACACTCAGCTTCTGACCATCCCCCGTAGGAAGTGGATCCCATGCCGATTTTTTCCATATGTTTCGAACGGAAAAATTATTGAACGTAACACCCATGGTACCGGTTAGACCGATGCCTCCTCCCCAACCGGCGGAGAGTTCAAGTTGGTCAGCCGATTTTTCTTCTAACTGCCAGTTGATATCCACGGTGCCATCCTCCGGATTGGGCACCACCCCTGGATTGATCTTTTCTTGATTGAAGAACTGAAGATTACCCAGCTCGCGTTGAGAGCGAATCAATTGAGAACGGCTGAACAATTCACCCGGTACGGTACGCAATTCGCGGCGTACTACATAGTCCTTTGTTTTTTCGTTGCCCGCAATCGTAACATTCTTGATACGCGCCTGAGGACCTTCCATGATGCGGATCTCGTAATCAATCGTATCGTTGTAGACCGCCATTTCGATGGGCTCGGCCCGGAAGAAAAGATAACCATCGTCCATGTAGTAACCACTGATATCGCCACCTTCCTGCGCGGCTTCTTTACCTAATCGCTTGTTCAATAACCCTACGTTGTAGATATCACCTTTGTTGATACCCAACAACACATTGAGGATCGAATCGGAATACTTTGAATTTCCTTTCCAAACGATATCGCCAAAGTAATAACGGTTTCCCTCCGTGATCTTAAAATCGACATTCAAACGTCCGTTGTCGGTCATGTATTGGGTATCGGCTACAATTTGAGCGTCGCGATATCCGTTGGCATTATAGTAATTGAGTATTTTCTCTTTATCCTCCTCGTATTTCTTGGTATCGAATTTTGCTGAGCTCAGCAACTTGAAACGGAAATAAGGATCAAGTACCCGCTTGGTCTTGGAGATCGATAAAAATCCCCAATCCTTTACGTACTCGTTAAACGAAACAGGATGGCGGTTGCCATAGGGGCTTTGGGTACTGTCACGCTTCAGGGTAATGCGTGTCATTTCCTTGGTTCCCTTCAGTTGTTTTTTGAGTTTTAGATTATCGAGAGCGGTATTACCATAGAAATTGATATCCCCGATCAAGACCTTCGATCCTTTCTCTACACGGATCAATAAAAAATTAGAGTTGGCAAAGGTGGGATCAGGCTTCTCTTCGATCAACACCTTTACATTGCGAAATCCTTTTTCGGCATAATGCTTCTTGATCTTTTCAACGATCTCCCTTCTGGTATTCTCCGTAATGATGGTTTGCTTCGATAAAGTAAGTTTGGTCAGCAAGTCTTCTTCTTCCGATTTACGGATACCGGCAAACTTGTAATTACCCAGTCTGGGGCGCTCCTGTACATTGATCTCGACCCACACCTTATCGTCCTCGATGCGTGTGACCAATACTTGTGCTCCGGAAAAAAGTTTCTGTCTCCACAGATTATTGATGGCCTTGCCAAAGATCTCTGCTCCGGGATGCACGAACTTATCACCAGGCTGCAGGTTGGCAATGGATAATACAATGGCAGTATCGAGATAACGAATACCCGTGATCTTGACATCGGCAATCACAAATTCCTTTACGATGCGGGCATTTTGCCACTCGAGCAACTTGGGATCGACCGAAGTGGGTCGAGTCGTATCGGGGACTTCCTGTGCCCTCAAAAGAGACTGGGCGGCCATCAAACCCGCGAACAAACAAATCCAATAAAAAGAGAAATTACGCAATTAGTTAGTTTTCAGCTTATTAATGAGAATTCATTCGAAACAATGGCTGGCAAATTAAGTG
The DNA here is from genome assembly GCA_016872195.1 of Sphingomonadales bacterium. Classification (GTDB taxonomy): domain Bacteria; phylum Bacteroidota; class Bacteroidia; order Chitinophagales; family Chitinophagaceae; genus JJ008. The sequence goes on from VHAT01000009.1 coordinate 40,439, forward strand.
TAAAAATCGAAAGTCTTTGTTAAAGCTGCTCACTGGTCTTTCCGAACCTTCTTTCGCGCTGTTGATAGTCGATCAGGGCCTCATACAAATTCTCTTTTCTGAAATCGGGCCAGCGAACGGGTGTAAAGTAGAGTTCGGCATAGGCCAATTGATACAGTAAGAAATTACTGATGCGGTACTCTCCACTGGTTCTGATCATGAGCTCAGGATCAGGGAACTTGCTGGTAGTCAAGTAGTTTTGTAGAGTATCTTGGTTAATGTCCTCAATGGCCAATCTCTCCTTTTTTACCTCGTAGGCGATATTTTTGACAGCGTTCAACAGCTCCCAACGACCACTGTAGCTAAGGGCCATAATCAAGTTGAGTCCCGTATTCTTGCTGGTCATCTCCAGGGCCTCTTCGAGCTCCTTTCGGGCATAATCGGGTAACATGCCCATGTCTCCGATCACATGCAACCGAATATTGTTTCTTCCCAAGCTCTCTACTTCTTTTCGAATGGTGCTGACCAGCAATTCCATCAACCCAATTACCTCGTATTCGGGACGATCCCAATTCTCGGTAGAAAAAGCATAGAGTGTGAGATATTCGATGCCCAACTCGGCACAGCCCTCTACAATGTTGCGTACACTTTCTACCCCCTGGTAATGACCAAACAGCCTGTCCTCGCCTTTTTCCTTGGCCCACCTGCCATTCCCATCCATGATAATGGCGATATGCCGAGGCAATCTTTCCTTTTCAATTTGATCGAGCAAGGCCTGCATAAAGGTGGAAGGTTTAATGAGGGAGCAAAATTACCCCGAATTTTTGGGTTTAAGTTTTAGCGGCCATTGATATCAGTTTCCCGGCTGGTTGGCCAGCGGGCAAGGCTATGGCATTAATCCGCTACAGGGCATCGGTAAGTCGAAAGGTTAAAGCTAAGAGTGACCATGGCCGTTACGAACTGGTCTTTTTGACGACTGCCATTTCCTCTTTCTCGACCTGGCAATCCAATGGGCGTGATCCCTAGCTCACCGGAGCGATCACTGAGCAACTGTGCCACCGACACTCCCCCGGGCGGCTTGGGAAAGGCGGCCGGATCGACATAGATCGCACTGACATCATCAAGGTAGTCAGTGGTCGTAAAGCGATGCAGCACCTCAAAGGAAATATTCATACGGCCTCCGCTCAATTCATATTTGATCCCGCCTCCAAAGGGAATGCTAAAGGCCGAAGGGGCATACATTTTTCGTTCCGGATACAACGGGCTGTTCTGGCCCTCGGTCCCTACCGGCAATTCCCTGAAATAATATCGTTCCCCTTGTAAGTCGGTGTAGGGATTGTATCCAAATACACCGACACCCAATGTCATGTACGGCGTAAAAGAAGCGCCGGGATCGCCGGGTACAAATCTGAAAAAATTAAAATCGCCCTGTAGGGCTACCTCCCAGACGGGAGACCTAAAGTCGAGATTGCGCGAACGCATCACTTCATTTTGTGTATTAAAACGATCGGCAAAACCCAGTTGCGCATAGGTCAGAGAAGCCCGGGCTGCAATATAGCGGCCCATATTTTTTTTAAAAAAGAGGGTGGCCGCTTGCGCCGGATGGTTCAGCTTGGTGGTGGCATTCAAATCCCCAAAATAATGGGCGGCCCCCAGACCTATTCCGATCTCGGCCGCTGCCTGATCCCCATATTGTGCGCGTAGGGGTAAGACCCGCAGCGCGGCAAAGACCAAGAGCATTCCTAAGCGAAAAATAGTCGACATAAAGGTTTGTGATCTATCAAACGAAAAAAAGAAGCAATTCGTATGCGGTCAATTTCGTTTGTCGAGCCCCCAGGTAAGTTTATTGTGAAGGGTTTGTAAAAAATTATTCTCACTCAGTCGGATCAGACTTACCGCAAATTTTTCTTTTCGTACGGCCAACTGTACATCTTTATGTACGATCTCACGACGGGCATCGAGGGCACAGATTACCTGATCGCTGCGGCTTTCTATGGAAAAAGAAATTACATGATCGTCGGGTACTACAATGGGCCTCACATTTAAATTATGCGGCGCTACGGGTGTGATCATAAAACTATTGGCCTCCGGAAATACGATCGGTCCATTACAGCTGAGAGAATACCCCGTCGATCCGGTCGGCGTGGCCACGATCAACCCATCGGCCCAATAGGTATTCAAAAACTCGCCGTTCAAATACGTATGGATCTTGATCATAGAAGTAACATCGCGCTTATGGATCGAAAATTCATTGAGCCCATAGGGCACTTCCCCAAACAAGGGGATATTGGAATCAAGGTGAATCAGCGAACGTTTGTCTTCGATATAGGTGCGCTCTGCCACGGCTTTGACCGCCACATCAACCTGGTCTTTGCCAATCCCTGCCAAGAAACCAAGCCGTCCAAAATTGATTCCCATTACAGCGATCTTCTTATCGCGAATCAATGTGATCGTATCCAACAAGGTACCGTCTCCTCCCAAACTGATGATCACTTCGATACCATCGGTAAGCTCTGCAGACTGCGAGAAGGTAGCGATTGACGCCGGAAAATCGATGCGGTCTTTGATCTGTTGGTAAAAAGGGGCATACAATACCGGCTCGATCTGACGAAGACGCAAGGCCTCGAAAAAAAGTTGAAGGGGCAAGTGCTGATCCTCCTCAATGACACGACTATAAATGGCAACCCGCATGATCAGAAACTAATATTGCGATGCAAAAATAGTCCGTTTTGCCCTAACTGATTAAAGCTATACTCAAATCGAAAGGTAATGTCGTAGAGCGTCAATAGATCAATACCGATGCCCCCGGCCTGTAATACTCTGTTATTAAGTTGATTGAGCCCGTGCTGTGGATTATGCACGTACCCACTGTTGGCAAATACCCTGGCAAAAATCCGGACAGGTACATGGGATACCCCTTTTTTTCTTCTGATGACCCCAGGAACAGGAACACGCAACTCAGTCAACTCTCTTGTAAGCGAAGTGCAAACATATCCTCCAGCCACACCATCGATCACATAATATTCGAAGCCACGCAAGAAGATATCGCCATACCCTAAAAAGCGGCGATTGAAAAAGGGTTGCGTAAACGGTAGCTTAATGCCCGCATAGGCCTGCACCGATAAAAAATAATCGGGTCCCAGCGGCCAACTGCGAAAAGCCTCTCCATGCAATTGCCATACCCTTGTATCCTTGCTCCACCCTCCCTTGCTGAATCGTATTCTGTAGGCTTTCCCGATTAAGGGATAGGGGATATAGTCTACCTGTTGGTAAGAGAATCGATAAGATAATTCCGGAAACCGCACCCGGGTGGCCCCACCAGAGAAATAGGTTGGATTCAATTGCGAAATCGTATCCAATATCTGCTCCGAGAAATATGTAATTCCGAATTGATGACGGGCAAATAATTTTTTTCTGTAGGTCAACTCGGCACTAACACTTGAAAATTGACGGGCATATTGGTCATCGCTGCGCCAAAAGACTTGTTTATCATCTACCGTATTATAGTTGATCTCTTTGGCCTTTCCCCTATTCATCGATAAACGATATCCCCAGCGCAGCTTCCGATCAAAATAATGTCGCTCGTAGCTAAAGGAGAATTGCTGTGTATACCCGGTAAATAACCAAACCCGTATCTTATCGTTTCTACCCGTTACATTGTTGTACAAGAGTTTGGTTCCATAATTGACCCGCTTAAAACTGGCCCCTTGGTCGATCAACCATTGATTGAAGTTGCGATCGATCAGTTTAAAATAGGGAAAAGGAAAAATATACCAACGCTCCACCACATTGACAACGACTTCAACACAATTACCATCGAAGCGACCGGCTGCCACCGTAACCGAGTGAAACAAGGTCGTATTCATCAATTGTTGCTGGGCGGTTTCGAAAAGGTCGGCCAATTGCTGTAAACCATATGTCTGACCAGGTTCAAAAGGGATCTCGCGCGTAATAATCGAAGACTTGGTCTTTTTATTCCCATTGATCGTAAGAGAGGCTACTAGTAATTTAGCACCCGCCGGCACCATCACTACTTCTGTCGATGTCCCGTTACGAAAAACAGATGGCACCGAGTCTTGCAAGAGTGGAAGTGAAGTCTGTTCAACGGCAGGTGTATCTTGCTGGGCATAGACCGATCGGCCGAGCCAACAGCAAATTAGTAGTATTGATAATCGAAGAAAGGCAGGTTTCAATGCAAGGGCAAAGTTCAGCATTCCTGCGAAAGATCGGGCATTTGAGTCGATAATGCGGGGTCAGATCTTAAGATAATGCATCAGGTGATCGTAATGGCTGCGGAGCTGGTTGGTATATTGCTCTTCACCGACATAGAAGCAAACCTTATAATCGTAGCGCTGAAAAGTGGCAACGAGGTCGGAGACCTCGGGTTTATTGATCCGAAGGGTAATTTGTACCACCCCGGTTTGCGGATCGTTATAGGTATTCAACTGGGTTACCTGCGCATCGTTGGTCTCCACAAGCTTGCTGATCTCCCCAAAAGAATATTGATTCGATTCTCTTTCCAGCACGATCAACCCTCCTCCTTCTTGCAACCCCATAAAACGAGATAATGCTTGTATCAAAGATGAAAGCGTAAGTAAGCCTACCAATTCCTTTTCATCTCCCAGTACCGGCACCACCACCAGTTGCTGAGCGGCGGCCACACTGAGGGCCTGTAAAAAATGTTGATCGCTATTTACAGCAGGAGCGAACGACAGGGGTAAGAGCGTCTCCAGCGTATCGTCCACTGACGAATGCTCCAAGAGTTCATCTTCTGAAATAAGACCCACATACTGCGCCGCTTCCACTACGGGCAGCTGTTCGCCATGATGATCTTGCATCAACTGAAGGGCCTCGGCAACCGTATCAGACGTCTGCAGCCAGGGGAGCGATGAGGAGGGTAGATCTCGTACCAGCATTTGAAGGATCGTTAATAGAAGGGCGAGCAGGCAATACACCTGTCCTTTATAATAACCCGTTAGCTTGATTTTAGTTTGGCCAAAAAACCGGCTAAGATAGAATTGAATGCTTCGGGAACTTCCATCATTGGAGCATGACCGCACTTATCTATAAAATGCAATTCGCTATTGGGAATCAACTTATGAAATTCTTGCCCTACAAAGGGCGGGGTGATGGTATCATTATTGCCCCATACCAGCAAGGTGGGTACCTGTATCTGATTGAGCTCTTCGCCCAGATTATTCCGGATGGCACTTTTAGCCAGGGCGATGATCTTGATGACCTTTAAGCGGTTATTTGTAATACTGTATACCTCATCGACCAACTCTTTAGTGGCCATATTGGGATCGTAAAATGTAAGAGCGGTCTTATTCTTGATGTACTCGTAATCGCCTCTGCGGGGATAGCTGTCTCCCATACCATTCTCAAATAGGCCAGAACTACCGGTCAAGATCAGTGACCGAACGCGCTCCGGATGTTTGAGTGTATACACCAATGCCACATGCCCTCCCAACGAGTTGCCGAGTACATGAACCCCCTTTAGATCCATGGTCTCAAAAAAACGATGGACATATTTTGAAAGACCTCCTACCGAGGTGTGCAAAATATCCATATCCAGTAAGGGAAGTATGGGAACGATAACACGATGAGAAGCACGAAAATGCTCAATAAGTCCGGCAAAGTTACTCAGGGCTCCAAAGAGTCCGTGCAGTAAGACCAGCGGCTCTCCAACTCCTTCCTCTACATAGCGGAACTTATCTTTTTCTCTGATCTCATACTTCATAGGCTGGCGGTAAGGCTTATTCCGTTGCTAAAATAGTCGTTTTGTTTCAATCGGCTGTAAACAGCAATGCCAATATAGAAACCCATCGTTATCTGCCTGGGATAGCGTTGGGGACCTCGGCAAAGAATTCTTTAAGGGAAGCGAACATGTCTTGCAAGAAAGGGAATAGCGTACCCATACCCTCTATGGTGCTGGGGCCCAGGGTTTGTAAGGTCTCGAATGTCAGGGAAGCATCTGTAGTATTCTTCCCCAACACCCCCATCGAGGAAAGATAAAAAAGGATAACACTATAGACGAGCGTATACAATGCTGTGTAAAAAAATATACCGCCGATCTTATTGAACCAGCCCAACATCACTACGCTGGCCGCTCCTTCGATGGCCTTGGCCCCTAATCGAATCAATACATAAACTGCGAAAAAAACTAGTAAAAAAGAAAGCAACGGTACCCAGATACCGGATATATTAAAGTGTTGTTTCAGGTATCCGGCCGCTACCACGGAGAGCTTTACGGCAGCCGCCAATCCCACCCAGACCGCTACAAAGGAAAAAACGCCGACGATCAGACCTCGTCTATACCCCTTAACACTGGCCAGGAGTAAAAGAAATAATAAAATAATATCGATCAGCATGTCAGTAAAGATACTGTACTATTGAGAAGACAGGAGCTCTTTTACGATAGAGGCGATCGTCTTCCCATCGGCCTTTCCTGCCAGCTCCTTATTGGCCATCCCCATTACTTTACCCATATCGGCGGCCGAAACGGCGCCCACCTTACCCATGATCTCCTTCAATATCGTACGCAAGGCGGCTTCGTCAAGTTGTCGGGGAAGAAATTTTTCAATCACAGCGATCTCCTCAATTTCTTTTTGAGCCAGCTCCGGACGAGACTGCTGCTGAAAGATCTCAAGCGAATCCTTTCGTTGCTTGACCATTTTCTGTAGCAATTTAATCTCGGCCTCTTCACTAAGGTCGCCTGTGGCACCTTCTGCTGTTTTTGCCAATAAAATAGCTGCTTTGATGGCACGAAGACTACGCAAGGCGGCTTCATCCTTGGCCAACATGGCCGCTTTTAGATCGGCCATTATCTTTTGTTCAAGAGACATGGTACTTATTGTGCTTTATTTTCTTTGAGTTGCTTTTCGCGAAAACGGGTATAAAACTGACGAGCAAACTGCTTCATCTCTTCTACCTCCTCGTTGTGTTGGGTAGCCCTTCCGTAGGTGTCAGCCATGGTCATGAGTGTCTGGTAAAAAAAATCAGCCATCTCATCGACCATCATGTCTTGGGTCCACAGATCGATCCGCAAAGCGGCTTTCTCGGCCGCATCCCAAAAAGCGATCATCATCGCTTTGGCCGCTTGCTTTTTGTCGGCCCCGGTATCGGAAGCGCTCCATTGGATGGAAGAGGGAATTTTCTTTTCGTCGGTATGAACGTCTATTGTAATAGAAGATAGGCCCATGTATAAAAGTATATGCGGCAAAGATAGGCAACGATCAATAAGCACTGGGGTCGGCTACGCCTTGTATAAATTGCTGAAGCTGTTCGTAAAGAGCCGCCGTTATACGGTGTTGGTCCAACTCGTTGACCCGCTGCTGACCCTTTCGGATCAGTTCTAATCGAAGGGACTCATCTTTATAGATCTGCATCATGATGGTCGCGAGCGCTTCTTTTGTATCAGCCGTGGCATATAAGACCGATTCGCCTGCAGCCGCTTCCAGATCGTTATCTTGTATGGACAGTAAAGGAACTCCTACTTGCCAAGCCTGAAGGCAAGCGATCAATGCCGCGCCAGGGGTTCCTATCGCTATCAATGAATAGGCAGACCCGGCCAACTGTACAACTTGCTGGGGAGATAGCATTTCGGTAATGATTAATGAACTTCTGTATTTGTATTGATCGATCTTTTTAGCAAGTGCGGGATAGTAGGCAGAAAGCGAAAACGGTAAGACCAGTCTCAGCCCCGTTTGCTGACGATGCTTAAAGAGTGAGAAGGCCTGTAAGAGCAGGGTCAGCTGCGCCTCGGAAGGCAAGGGACCGGTCAGCATAAAAAATTCCCGGCCAAAAGACCATTGCTCCTTGATCGTATGCTTCTCTTCGGCAGATAAGACCGAGACCTGCGAAAAAGAAAGCGGCATAAACCTGTCTGTGGTAGAACGCGTCTCAAAGCGAGCCATCGGGCCAACCCGAACTTTTTTCCACCGAGCCATAAGACGAGATTCCGCAAGGGTATGAACCAAGAGATCTGGTTTAAAAGTCCTTAGCTTTTTATAGAGCACCCAATGAGACCAGGCAGACAACAAGGAGTATCGGCGGGGTAATCGCTCCAGTTGTATGTTGTTATCAAGGGGACTCGAAAGGATACTGTCCGTAAGCAACATAAAACGGTCCGAGGGGTATTGTGTGGACAGTTGTTGTACCCAAGAAAGGGCAATGGCCGACACACCGTCGGTCAATGGATCACCAATATGAAAAGCCACGCGCATTCAGGGCAAAGGTAGGGTCCAAGCCAGCCAGTTGTCTACTCATGCTGTCTTTCTTACCTTTGTTTCTTATGGATGCTCAAAACATGGAGTACAATACCACCCGCAATTACCTGATCATGCGGGAATACGGCCGGCATGTACAACGAATGATCGAACATGTACAGCAGATCGAAGATCCCGAAAGACGCCAACGTAACGCTCAGGCGGTAATTGAGTTGATGGGATTTTTGAATCCGCAGCTAAAAAACATGGAGGATTTCAGGCATAAATTATGGGATCATCTTTTTTTGATCTCCGATTTTAACCTTGATGTAGAGTCTCCGTACCCGATCCCCACGCGCGAGACCCTCAAGGCTAAACCCAAGCCGCTCTCCTATCCTAAACGATACCCTCGCTATTCTCACTTGGGTAAAAACCTGGAGTTGATCATCAACAAAGCCCTCGAAGAGCAACAAGCCGATAAAAAACTAGGCTTCGCCAATGCGATCGCCTATTATATGAAACTGGCCTATAATAACTGGCACAAAGAACTTGTTAACGATGATGCCATTCAAAGCGAGCTCAACGCGATCACCGATGGTCAATTGACCTTTACCAACACGCCCTTTATCAAAGCTTACCGTCCACACCAAGAAGGTCGGGATATGGGCCGAGGGGGCTATGGAAAAGGAAGAGGAAAGTATCGTCCCGGCAATGGCCGCAGAGATAATCGTCCGGGAGGCAACTTCAAGAAAAAACGCTACTGATCTTCTTAGGCAGAAGATCGCACTATGTCGCCGCTGCAACATAAGATCATCATTATTGCTGCTCCCTCCGGAGCGGGTAAGACCTCGATCGTCAAACATCTTTTAGCCGCCTTACCCGGTCAATTGAACTTTTCCGTGTCTTGTGCTACCCGCAGTCCACGGCCGCAAGAGACCCATGGGGTCGACTATTATTTTATTAGCCCCGCTGAATTTACGCAACGGATAGAAGCTGGCGAATTTGCCGAATGGGAAATGGTTTATGAAGGAAAATATTACGGCACGCTACACAGCGAACTGACACGCATTTGGAACCAACAACAAACACCGCTACTCGATATTGATGTAAAGGGCGGGCTGCGCATCAAGCAACACTATCCCGATAGTTTGTCCCTGTTCATTGAGCCACCATCACTCGATGTATTACGAGACCGTCTTACCGCCCGGGGTACCGAGTCGGCCTCATCATTACAAATGCGCTTAGATAAAGCCCGCGAAGAATGCGGCTATCGCGATCGATTCGATCATGTTATCATCAACGATCAATTGACCGTGGCTTGTCAACAGGCCTTGGCGCTGGTGCAGGACTATTTAGCGAAATAAGGTCATGGAATGGGAATCGCTCATATGGTTTTTGATCACCCTGGTCCTGATGGGCTTTTTTGCTGGTTTCGAAATGGCTTTTTATAGTGCCAACCGAGTAGGACTCGAGCTACGCAAAAAACAACAGCAGCGGTCGCATCGGATCATCAGTCAATATGATGAGCATCCCGATCGCTTGTTGGCCACCACACGATTGGGCTTTACCTTTTTCTTAGTCCTGCTGGGACTTCAATTGAGCGGCGTGACACAATTTATTTGGGCGCACTTTCAGATCGGCAATGATATTGGGCGCCTCTTGACGGAGATCGTTTTAGTAACCCTGATCGTACTTTATTTCGTCGAATTTATTCCACGCGCCATCTTTCGGGCGCAGGCCAATCGCTTGCTGTTGGCTACCGCCCCCTTCTTTCACCTTTTTTTTAGTGTACTAGAACCGATCGCCGTAAGCCTGATGAACTTTTCGGAATGGCTATTGGTCTATGTCTTTAATGTCCGAGTGGACCCGCACAAAAAGACCTTGACTCGATCGGACCTGAAAGGACTCTTCTGGCCCCATCACAAAGAAGAAAGAGAAGAACGCAGTGCGCAATTAATGGAAAATGCGCAGGAGCTCCCTAAGGTGCGGATTCGACAGTGCCTGGTACCTCGTAAAGAGATCGTGGGAATCGAGCAGGGAGCCACCATCGAACAACTAAAGCAACAATTTATAGATACCAAACTCAGTCGGCTTGTCGTGTACAATAAGAATATTGACCATATTGTAGGCTACGTACATCAGCTCGATCTCTTTGCCGCGCCAACTTCCATCAGCGAGATCCTATACCCCATTCCTGCAGTTCCGGAGAGTATGAGTGCAGCCGACCTGATCAGTAAATTTACCCGCGAAAGAAAAAGTATCGCCTGGGTCGTAGATGAGTTCGGAGGGACAGCAGGGATCATTACCATGGAAGATGTACTCGAAGAACTCTTTGGAGAGATCCAAGATGAATATGATACCGAAGAATTGTTGGAGAAGAAAGTAAATGACGAGGAGTTCCTTTTTTCGGGCCGCATCGAATTGGATTACCTTGCCGAAAAGTACGGACTGGAATGGGGCCAGGAAGAGGCCGAGACACTCTCGGGCTACATCATCCATTACCACGAAAAAATTCCCAGTCAAAAAGAGCGTATCATCATCGATGGGTACGAGTTCGAGATCGTTCAGGTATCAGATACCCGTATCGAGATCGTCAAGCTAAAAAGACTTCGCTGACCGTTGAGGGCTATAAAGGGGTACTCGTATATTTGTTCCCTGTAAGCAACTATGTCGTTATTCAGTTTTTTCAATAAACGCGATACCACCCCTTCTGGAGAGATGACCTTTATCGATCATCTCGAAGAGTTGCGCTGGCATCTGATCCGGGCGGTCATTGCCGTGATCATTTGCGCCATTGTGATATTTATCAACTCGGACTACATCGTTAGCGAATTGATCTTTGGCCCTACCCGCGCCGACTTTATCTCGGCCAAATGGCTCTGTACTATGGGGCAGAAGATCGGTATCGGAGAGGCGCTTTGCTTTCAGCAGGTAGAAGCCAAATTTTTGGAAACGACCATGACCGGGCAATTCGTAGCCTCTTTTACCCTGGCCTTTATTGGCGGATTCATCTTGGCCTTTCCATATATCTTTTGGGAATTCTGGCGCTTTGTCAGACCGGCCCTGTCCGCAAAAGAGCTCAAAGAAACAAGAGGTGTTATTTTTTGGGTGTCGCTACTTTTTTTTACAGGTGTCCTTTTCGGATACTATATCCTGACACCCTTTATGGTCAACTTTTATTTCAATTATAAGTTGAGTGATCAAATTCAGATCATGCCGACCTTCTCCGACTATCTGGAGAACCTGATCTATACCACCGCGGGAATCGGCTTACTCTTTCAGATGCCTTTGTTGATGAGCTTGCTGGCCCGTCTCGGTATTTTATCGGCTCGCTACTTACGTCAGTACCGCCGCCACGCGTTTATCATCATTTTGATCGCAGCAGCCATTATTACTCCCTCAACCGATCCGTTTAGTTTAACGATTGTTACCATACCGCTCTATTTACTCTTCGAGGCCAGCATTATCATTACCGCCCGAATCGATAAGCGACGCGCCCGAGAAGAACAACAATGGAGTTAATTAGTACCTATTATGTCTACCGAATTCGATCGTACCCTGCCCGTTGCCATTGGATGCGACCATGCCGGGTTTGCCTACAAAGAAAAGATCAGTGCCCTGCTTCGTGAACAGGGCTGGACGCTAAAAGACCATGGTGCCTACAGCACCGACTCGGTAGACTATCCAGATATGGCCCACCCCGTGGCCCGACAAGTAGCGGCTGGCGAGGCTGCCTTTGGAATCCTTATCTGTGGAAGTGGAAACGGCGTTGCCATTACCGCCAATAAAGAGCCTCGTATCAGAGCTGCCCTTTGCTGGGAGTCCGAATTAGCGCAACTGGCCCGCGCTCATAACAATGCTAATATTATTTGTTTGCCTGCCCGTTTTGTTTCGGAAGAATTGGCGCAAAAAATGGTACTTGATTTTATCGCAACTCCATTTGAAGGAGGAAGACACCAGAATCGCGTCAATAAAATATCCGGCTGCTGAGCCCTCTACATTTTTTATCTTCAATCAAATTTTGATATTATGAAAAAGATCTTTTTCATTTTGATCGTGCTTACTCCTGCCATCCTCTTTGCCCAGAAAAAAGATAAAGCGGCCCTACAGGCCGCGGCTACGATTACGGCACAAGACATGCAAAAACATTTGTATACCCTGGCGGGTCCCGAAATGGAAGGTAGAGATACCCCTTCTCCCGGGTTAGAAAAAGCCGCTAATTATATCGAAGATCATTTTCGCAAATTAGGATTGACACCTGGCAACAACGGAAGTTATAGACAACCGTATGCCCTGTATAAAGATTCCATGACCGCGGCCTCGCTCGAGATCAATGGAGTGGCCTATGGATTGAACGAAGATTTTCAACCCCTACCCGGAAATTATAGCGCCTCTATGCGGTTCTCAGAGATCGTCTTTGCCGGATTTGGTATCAGTGATGGCGACCTGCGTAACGATTATAAAGACTTGCCCGTTACCGGAAAACTGGTCTTGATCATGGATGGAATGCCTGAAGGATACAAACCCAGCGTAGGAGGATTTTCTTCTCCTGCCTCGATGAATGGCAAATTAAATGCAGCCCTGAGCAGAGGGGCGGCAGGACTGCTGATCATTCACAGTAATTTTCCACGCAGGGCCCAGCCGGTAACCAGTAACTGGAGTTTGAACGGATTCAAAGCCACACAGTCTTTGTTTGGATTTTATGTATCGGCCAAGGCTGCTGCGACCATACTCAATACAGAGGCAGCGTCCCTGATTCAAAAAATAAAATCGAATTCCTTTACCCATAAACCCTATAAGAGTCTTACCTCGGTTAGCTATAGTAAACAGACCATCACCGCTCCCGTATCGAATGTAATCGGTCTCATTGAGGGTACGGATAAAAAAGATGAATATGTTTTTATTACAGCGCACTACGACCATGTGGGCAAACGAAACGATGGCACCATCTACTACGGCGCTGATGATGATGGAAGCGGGACCACAGGCATTTTGGAGTTGGCCGAAGCATTTACTGCTGCCAAGAAAGCAGGAGCAGGCCCTCGCCGCACGATCGTACTGATGCCGGTAAGCGGAGAAGAAAAGGGATTATGGGGTAGTCAGTATTATGCAGAGAACCCCATTTTTCCTCTGGAGAAAACATCGGTTGACCTGAATATTGACATGATCGGTCGGATCGGCACCGATTACCTTACCGATAAAGATTCCGTCAATTATGTATACACCATCGGAGACGATAAATTAAGCTCCGACCTGGCCCCCATTACGCAACAGGTAAACAATACATACCTAAAGATGAAACTGGATGGCAAATACAACGATCCAAAAGATCCGAATCGATTTTATTATCGCAGCGATCACTACAATTTTGCCGCAAAGGGAGTACCCATCATTTTTTATTTCAATGGAGTGCATGCCGATTACCACAAACCCACCGATACACCCGACAAGATCAATTATCCCCTGTTGGCCAAGCGTACGCAACTGGTATTTTATACCGCATGGGAAATGGCGAATAGAGAGGCCATGCTAAAAAGGGACATGCCCTTGGGAATGCCTCCAAGCCGCTAAGAGAAAAGGAGAAAGCTACGCTGGATTGATTTTACCAGCCCAGCACCCAGGCAAAGATCAATGGCGCCACGATAGTCGCATCGCTTTCAACGATGAACTTCGGGGTATGAATATCAAGTTTCCCCCATGTGATCTTTTCGTTGGGAACCGCCCCTGAGTAAGACCCATAAGAGGTGGTAGAATCGCTGATCTGACAGAAATAACTCCAGAAGGGAACGTCATGCCACTCCAGGTCTTGATACATCATGGGCACCACACAGATCGGAAAATCGCCGGCGATACCGCCCCCGATCTGAAAAAAGCCGACACCTTTTCCGGAAGAGTTAGCACGGTACCATTCAGTGAGCCAGGCCATGTATTCAATACCGCTTTTTACGGTGGAGGCCTTTAATTCTCCCTTAATGACATAACTGGCAAAGATGTTACCGGTAGTGGAATCTTCCCAGCCGGGTACCACGATTGGCAGATTACGTTCTGCAGCTGCTACGATCCAACTGTCCTTGGGATCGATCTCGTAGTACTGCTTCAATTCGCCCGACAATACCACTTTGTATAAAAACTCGTGAGGGAAGTATCGCTCTCCTTTTGCTTCGGCATCCTTCCACTGCTTGACCAGGTGCTTTTGTAAGCGGCGAAAAGCCTCTTCCTCGGGGATACAAGTATCCGTAACCCGGTTGTAGTGATTTTCGAGCAGGTCCCACTCCTCTTGCGGTGTCAGGTCGCGGTAGTTGGGTATTCTCTTATAATGTGAATGCGCAACCAGGTTCATTACATCTTCTTCGAGATTTGCCCCGGTACAGCTGATAATATCCACCTTACCCTGTCGGATCATTTCAGCGAGGGAGACACCCAGCTCGGCCGTGCTCATAGCACCGGCCAGGGTGATCATCATTTTACCACCTTCGAGCAGATGTTGCTCGTACCCCTTGGCGGCATCGACTAAGGCAGCGGCATTAAAATGTCTGTAATGATGTTGTACAAAGTGAGAGATCGGTCCTTTTTGCATGGAGGATGATTTTTATCCGCCTTCAGATCACAAAAGGGTGAGACATTGCGGGCGCTGCAAAGATAAAGGATCAATAAAATGCGAAATACATGCAACTTTGCTAACATGAACAAGAATTGGTTCTCTCACGGGTGCATGCTCTCTATGCTTGTTACGCTCCCGATTGTATCGATGCAGATACTGGCAGGGCAAACTCAGCATTCGCAAGTCACCGCTGGGCAGTTCGCTTCCGTGCAACCTAAACTGTTTCGGCAGCAAGAAGCGGAATTAGTGATATCCGGCGGGTCATTGCGCGGAACGTTGTTTATCCCGAATGGTGTTAAAAGACCGCCTGTCGTGCTTATCATTGCCGGATCGGGCCCCACGGACCGAGACGGTAATAGCCCCATGCTACCCGGAAAAAATAATTCACTGCTTCAATTAGCCGATAGCCTCGCAACACGGGGTATTGCCTCCCTTCGTTACGATAAAAGAGGAGTGGCCAAAAGTCAGATCAAGGGACTGAAAGAAGAGCAAATGGTATTCAGCGATGGAGTAGATGATGTTATTGGTTGGATCCGGTGGCTGCGGCAACAGGGCTTTCGAAAGATATTTATAGCTGGGCATAGTGAAGGCTCGTTGGTGGGTCTTATAGCCGCACAAACCGAAAAGATCAATGGATTTATCAGTATTGCCGGAGTGGGACGCCCCATCGACAAGGTCTTACGAGAACAAATTGGAGTCGGTGCGGGCCCTGATTCCCTGAAAAAGCTGGCGGGCCGTTATCTCGATACGCTACTGATGGGACAGCGTATTGTCAAACCGAATCCGATGCTGCTGTCTATCTTTCGCCCTTCGGTACAACCGTATATGATCTCTTGGCTTGGCTACGATCCACAAGTATTGATGCGATCGCTCCCCACCCGCGCCATTATTCTTCAGGGCACCCTCGACCTGCAAGTAAAAGAGACCGATGCTCATTTATTGGCCAAGGCCAATCCCAAAGCCAAACTGGTCATCATTCCCCAGATGAATCATGTCTTAAAAAAGATCGAAACTACGGGGAGTGCCGAAAATATTGCCAGTTATTCCAATCCGAACCTACCTGTCATGGCAGCGTTAGTAGAACCCATCTGTTCGTTTGTGAAAGGAAAATTCAATTAATTTTGAAACGCCTACATACTATAGTGTAAGGCATACTCCCTACTACACTTAATTACCCTCCGAAACATATCCTTATGGCAGCGCAAGAAAAAAAATGGGGCAACAATACCACTTTCGTACACGCAGGAACCCATCCCGATCCATCGACCGGAGCCATTATGACTCCGATCTATCAAACCTCTACCTATGTGCAAGAGGCCCCGGGTGTAAACCAGGGGTTCGAATATGCCCGCAGCCAAAACCCTACGCGCAAAGCACTGGAAGAAGCCATTGCAATGCTCGAGAACGCCAAACATGGCTTGGTATTTAGTAGCGGAGTGGCTGCTACCGATGCCGTTATCAAACTACTACAAGTAGGCGATGAGGTGATCTGCGGAAATGATATGTACGGCGGTACGTACCGCTTGTTCACCAAGATCTTCACGAAACTGGGTATTGTATTTCATCAAGTCAACACGGCACAGGTAGACGAAGTGAGAAAGAAGGTCAATGCTAAGACCAGACTCATTTGGATCGAGACGCCGACCAATCCATTGATGAACATCTCTGATATTACAGCTATTGCCTCGCTGGCCAAAGAGAACGGAATATGGTTGGCCGTTGACAATACATTTGCTTCTCCCGCCCTGCAACAACCTCTATTACTGGGTGCCGATATTGTAATGCATTCTGCGACCAAGTACCTGGGTGGCCATAGCGATGTTATTCAAGGCGCGCTTGCCACCAATGACGATGCCTTACGAGAGCAACTCTATTTTATTCAGAAAAGCAGTGGGGCCGTACCCGGACCGATGGATTGTTTTTTGGTGTTGCGCGGTATCAAGACATTGGGTCTCCGCATGAAAGCGCATTGCGAAAATGGAGCTGTTATTGCGAAATGGTTAGCTGATCATCCTAAGGTTGAAAAAGTGTACTGGCCCGGCTTCGCATCACATCCCGGTCATGCCATAGCACAAAAACAAATGAAAGGATTTGGAGGAATGATCTCTTTCGAATTAAAAGACAACGATCCTGCCGCTACTAAAAAAGTATTATCGAGTACCCGACTGTTCTCGCTGGCAGAGAGCTTAGGAGGAGTGGAATCACTCATCAATCATCCCGCCACCATGACACATGCTTCGATACCCCGCGAAGAGAGATTACGAAATGGCCTCTCCGATAAACTGATCCGCTTAAGCGTAGGGATCGAAGATGTTGCCGATCTCATCGACGATCTGTCGAGGGCCATTGGGTAAGAGAAGATCGTTTTAGCGATCATTGATTAGTACCCAGTCTCTACGACCGCTTTTCAAATTGAAGGGCTTTGACCTTTTCTTTGTCTTCTTTTTCGTTCTTGAGATCGAACATGGTTCCGAAAACCCAATCCCAGAGCGTAGAGCTTACGCCAAAGCCCTGGTGCTCGTTCTTATAATGATGCAAATGATGATTGCGCCATAATGGTTTCATCCATTTGAATGGTGGGTTCCAGGCGTGAATGGCATAATGCATAGACGCATAGAGAAGATATCCTAGCAAAAAGCCCGGAAAGAACAATAAGGCGTAGGACCCCATCATCCAGTAAAACAAACCGAACAGAGCAGAAGAGATCAATACACTGGGAATCGGGGGCATAAAAAGTCGTTGCCGATCGCGAGGAAAATGATGATGATTTCCGTGCACGGTGTAGACCACCTTGGTAGCGAAGGGTGTCTTTGGCATCCAATGAAAAAGAAAACGATGCGCGATATACTCAAAGAGGGTCCAGCAAAAAATACCTACAAAAAAGTACAGGGCCAGCGAAGAAGCTCCAAAATGATACTGAGCATAGGCCAGATACGGCAAATAAATCAGGACAGGAAGATACATTCCCCAGATCACCATGGGGTGAGCCTTGGTGAGCATTTCGAGAAAATCACTTTTAAAGAGTCGAGCCTGCCCTTTATTGTGTATTTTTTCAAATTCCATGTTGCAAAGATACTATGCAAAAAGAAAATTTAAAACTGACCGTTGTCATAACAAGCTCTTAAAATCGCGTCAACCTTGTTACCTTAGCGCCAGCGAAATCGCCGCCAATGAAATTACTCAGTTACCAACGAGACGACAGGGAACAACTAGGGGTTCTTATAGATGAGTATATTTACGATGTAGAGCAGCTGCACCCCGATCTGCCCGGCAGCATGAACCTGTTTTTGAATTACTGGGATGATTTTTTTCCTATCGCACAGGCAGCAGAACGGGTCATTCGCAAGGGAGGACCGTTTGCAAAGCAGGGTATACCGGTCGGACAGGTACATTTACTAGCCCCTGTCCCCTATCCTTCTTCTTGCCGCGATGGATATGCTTTTCGCCAACATGTGGCCGCGGCACGTAGAAACAGAAAGGTAGAGATGATACCGCAATTCGATGAGTACCCTATCTTTTATTTTACCAATCATCATAGCATTCAAGGCCCCGGGCCCATTCGCTGCATGCCCGATCACTTTGAAAAACTCGATTTTGAACTAGAAGCGGCCATTGTGATCGGACGTCCAGGTCGCAATATCCGGGCCAGCGAAGCCGATCAGCATATTGCCGGACTGCTGATCATGAACGATATGAGTGCAAGGACCCTTCAGATGGAAGAAATGTTATTGAACCTGGGGCCCGCCAAAGGCAAAGATTTCTCTACGGTCATTGGTCCCTGGCTGGTCACACTCGACGAGTTACAACCGTTTGAGATCGCTGCCAAACCCGGGCATACCGGAAAGAATTGGAATCTCGAAATGCGTTGCCAGGTCAATGGCAAACAGGTCAGTCAGGGCAATCTGGGCGATATGGACTGGACCTTTGCCGAGATCATAGAACGCGCATCCTATGGCGTTGACCTCTATCCCGGTGATGTAATTGGAAGCGGTACAGTCGGAACTGGTTGCTTCTTGGAATTAAATGGAACCGGTAAACTACAAGATCCTACTTACACCGAGCAATGGCTGCAACCCGGAGACATCGTTGAAATGACCATCGATGGCCTCGGTACTCTTACCAATATAATTGTAAAAGAAGAGACCGACTGGAGTATTTTACAGCAGAAAAAAAAGCAGGCCAGTTAATATGCAATTCGATCTGTCCCTTTTACCCGCCATCGAAAAGCAGTATTATCTGCAACAGGTTGTTGCGCCCAGACCTATTTGCTTTGCTTCTACCATTTCTGCCGCTGGAGAGGTAAACCTAAGTCCGTTCAGTTTCTTCAATGTCTTTTCTGCCCAACCCCCAATAGTCATTTTTTCGCCTGCCCGTCGAGTACGAGATAATACGACCAAACACACGCTCGAGAATGTGCAGCAGATCCCAGAAGTGGTCATCCATATGGTCACAGCCGATATGGTGCAGCAGCAATCTTTGGCCAGTTGTGAATATCCGCGCAACGTGAATGAGTTCGTAAAAGCGGGCTTTACACCCGAACCGGCCACAAAAGTGCGGCCCCCGATGATCAAAGAATGCAAGGTTAAAATGGAATGCAGGGTGCAAGAGATCAAACCGCTTGGGAACGAGGGGGGGGCAGGCAACCTGGTCATCTGCGAAGTATTGGTTATTCATATAGATGATAGTCTGCTCGACCAAAATAAAAAAATGGATCCCCGTCGGCTGCCACTCGTAGCGCGACTAGGAGGAGACTGGTACAGTGTGGTCAATGAGCAAAATCTGTTTGAGGTTGCCAAACCCAACACCCAGCTAGGTATGGGAATGGATGCCCTGCCCGTTGCTATACGCAACAGCCAGATCTTTTCTGGCAACGACCTTGGCCAATTGGCCAATTGCACCCGTATTCCCGATCTGGATCCTTCTTTTGATGATGCCCATTTAAAACAGATCATTCAATATTTTTCCATCAATCCAGAGGAAATGGAAAAGGAATTGCACCATTATGCCAAGGAGCGATTACAAAAGGGGGATGTACAGGGAGCCTGGCAGATCTTGTTGGCGAGCTAGAACAAGTTCGCAGAGCAGAATTTTTTTAAATAATTGATATACATTCAATTACGTGCAATTTGAACTTTAGCTCTTCTGGTGGTCATTTAGCAAAACCTATTTATCTTTGCGCGCAACGTACTAAGGGATAAATCCTTACCTTAGAAAAGCGTTTTCAAACGAACCAAATACACTGATATGAAAAAACTGTGTTTTCTGCTAGCTGCTGCGGCCCTATTTTCTACTTCTTCTTTTGCCCAAAAAGCCAGCGTTGGCTTTAGTGGAGGTATTACCATGGCCAATCAATACGGTAAGAAAGGTGGAAAGCTGATCACCGACGATCAAAAGGTCGGGTACACTGTTGGGTTAGAGATGGATGCCCCCATGTGCAAAGGTAAATTCAGTTTTCATCCCGGTATTTTCTATTCACAAAAAGGCCGGATCGAAAATGTCAGCTTCAGAGAGAAAACCTACTGGAGTCTTCGCTATGCAGAATTGCAGGCTAACTTCTTGTACAATATGCCTCACAATAAGTCGAATGTTTTCTATGTAGGAGGTGGTCCTGCTTTCGCTGTTGACCTTCCTTCTTTTGCCGAAACACGTTTGCTCAATGGCGATCCACTCTTGAGTAACGACTTTGTAAAGAGCGGAAAGCGTTCTGTCAATTTCGGCACTCTTTCTAACTCCGATTTCGTAGGTCCGGACTGGGGTGTGAATCTGATGATCGGATATCGCGTTAAAAATGGCTGGTCTGTAGGATACAACTACACGGTCGGTCTTCGCAATATCAATCCCAATGCTACCGGCAGCGATGGTCTTCGCAATCACTTTATGGGATTGCGGATCGGCTATTTGGTAAAAAATAAATAATCAGGCCCGCTTTTGCGGGATACAGAAAGCCTCCTTTACGGGAGGCTTTCGCTTTGTAACCCCATGACGAACCGATAACTTTGCGCCCGAAAACCTGGTATACATGAGTGCTCCGATCCTTTCAGAACAAGAACAGTTGCGTCGCGAAAAACTAGCCGAACTCATTATGATGGGGATCGAACCCTATCCGGCGGCCTTGTTTCCCGTAAACACCTACTCTACGGACATTAAAGAACAATTCAGTGATGAGCAAGCCGCCCAATTCGCTGATTGCTGCGTAGCGGGTCGTATCATGAGCGTACGCGATATGGGCAAAGCGAATTTTGCCGTTATACAAGATGCCAAAGGCAGAATTCAACTGTATATAAAACGCGAAGAGATCTGCCCCGGTGACGACAAATCACTTTATGATATTGTATGGAAGAAGTTGCTCGATATAGGTGATTTCATTGGCATCAAAGGATATGCCTTTCGTACCAAGACCGGCGAGATCACCCTACACGTAAAAGAATTTACGCTGCTGAGTAAATCGCTGCGTCCACTTCCGATCGTAAAAGAAGCCGAGGGTCACACATTCGATGCGGTAACGGATCCTGAATTCAAGTATCGTCAGCGATATGCCGACCTGATCATTAATCCATCGGTCAGAGAAACATTCATCAAGAGAACCAAGCTGGTCAATTCCATTCGCGCCTTTTTAAATGAACGCGGCGCCTTGGAAGTAGATACGCCGGTGTTACAATCCATTCCCGGTGGTGCGGCCGCTCGCCCCTTTATTACGCATCATAACGCACTTGATATCCCCTTGTATTTGCGTATTGCCAATGAACTTTACTTAAAACGCCTGATCGTAGGGGGATTTGATTGGGTATACGAGTTCAGTCGTAATTTTCGTAACGAAGGCATGGACCGTACGCATAATCCTGAATTTACCATCCTGGAATTTTATACTGCCTACAAGGATTATTTCTGGATGATGGAAACCACCGAACAATTACTGGAGCGCGCCGCCATTGATGTTTGTGGCACTACCGATGTTACCGTTGGCAATAAACAACTCTCTTTTAAGGCCCCCTTTAAACGCATCAGCATTTTTGACGCTATTCAGGAACATACCGGTTTTGATGTAAGCCGAATGAGCGAAGATCAACTACGTTCCGTTTGTAAACAACTGCATATTGCCGTCGATCCTACCATGGGAAAAGCTAAGTTGATCGACACGATCTTCGGTGAAAAGTGCGAGAAACAATACATACAGCCCACCTTTATTGTTGACTACCCTGTAGAAATGAGTCCGCTTACCAAAAAACATCGCACGAAACAGGGACTTGTCGAGCGCTTCGAGTTAATGATCAATGGAAAAGAAGTAGCGAACGCATACAGCGAATTGAACGATCCCATCGACCAACGTGAACGCTTCGAAGAGCAAGCACTACTGGCTGCCCGAGGCGATGATGAAGCCATGTTCATCGATCAGGACTTTCTACGCGCCCTCGAATACGGGATGCCTCCTACTGCCGGTATTGGATTTGGTATCGACCGCCTCTGTATGCTACTGACCAATAGTCCTTCTATTCAAGATGTGTTGCTGTTTCCACAGATGAGACCCGAGAAGCAACAGACAGAGCAAACCACGGAAGGAGAGGTGTAATAGCGTTCAAGGAATAAAAGGCCTTACCCTACAAAAAGATCATTGAACAATTCTGCCCCGGGCACTACCGAATAACCCGATAGATCTGTAATACCTTCTTTGGCCAATACGGCTTCGTCGATAAATAAATTACCTGTACAGCTGGCGGCGGACTGTCGCAAGATATAATAGGCGGCATCAGCCAGTATCTCGGGGGTTCGACTCATATTAGCCAACGCTTGCCCTCCTAACAGATTGCGAACCGCAGCCGTATCGATGGTGGTACGGGGCCATAGTGAATTAGCGGCAATACCCGCTTCTTTGAACTCAGCGGCCCATCCAAGGGACATCATGCTCATATTATACTTACTCATGGTATAGGCCACGTGCCCCTTGAGCCATTTAGGTTGCAGATCGATGGGGGGAGAAAGGGTCAGGATATGCGGATTATTCCCCTTTCGTAAAAAAGGGATACAAGCCTTGGTCATCAAAAAAGTACCACGCACATTAATATCGTGCATCAGGTCGAAGCGCTTGGCTTCTGTCTTTTCGGTATCGGTAAGCGAGATGGCCGATGCGTTGTTGATAAGAATATCAATGCCACCGAATCTTTCTACGGTCTTAGCAACCACTTGTTGGATTTGATCTTCGAAACGAATATCACACGCAACGGCCAGCGCCTTGCCTCCCGCTGCCTCCATTTCGGCTGCGGCCGAAAAGATAGTGCCGCCCAGCTTGGGATTTTCTTCTACACTCTTAGCGGCAATAACAATATGGGCGCCTTCGCGAGCCAAACGAAGACCCATGGCCTTTCCGATACCACGGGTGGCACCGGTAATCAGGACCGTTTTATTGGCAAAAGACATAGTATATCAATTTAAAAGATCAAGGCCAGATCAATAGGGGATGGATGTATCGATCCAACGAAAATTTATCAATACTCGGGTAATATTGGTTTGGTTTGAACGATCGCTTCTATCTGTTGCATAACAGCGGGCGTTAATTTTTCTACAACGGCCAGTGCGGCGAGATTCTCCACTAATTGCTCTTTTTTGGTGGCGCCCAAGATAGCGGTGGTCACATTCGGATTTTTGATACACCAAGCAATACTCAATTGAGAGGGCGTAACGGAAAGTTCAGCTGCTAATTCGCCGATCTTGGCGGCCTTGGCAATGGCTTGCTCTTGCATCAGGCGGTCGCGTAACCACTCAAAGCCCGGAATAGCTAAGCGGCTATCGGCAGGAATTCCTTTATTATACTTTCCTGAAAGCAATCCAGAGGCCAACGGACTCCAAATGGTGGTGCCTAATCCCACGGTCTTGTAGATCATCAGGTACTCGTTCTCGATCTTGCTGCGTTCAAAAAGATTATACTGTGGCTGCTCGACACTGGGACCGATCAGACCATAGTGCTGCGCAACACGATGCGCTTCCATAATTTCTACTCCACTCCACTCACTGGTTCCCCAATAAAGGATCTTTCCTTGCGTAATAAGATTATGCATGGCCCAGACTACTTCTTCGATGGGAACATTCTTATCGGGACGATGGCAGAAATATAGATCGAGATAATCAGTTTGAAGACGTTGTAAGGCTTCGTGACAAGCCTCGGTAATATGTTTTCTGCTCAATCCATGTTGATTGGGCTTATTCTCCTTTCCTCTCCATCCCCAAAAAACTTTTGAAGAGACCACATACGAAGTACGATCCCATCCTTTTTTACGTAATACCCGTCCCATCATTTTTTCGCTCTCTCCCAAGGCATACACTTCGGCATTATCAAAGAAATTGACGCCTTGATCGTAGGCCACTCCCATTAGCTCGTCGGCTATTTGATCATTGATCTGCTTATGAAAACTGACCCAGCTGCCAAAGGAAAGAACACTAAGCTGCAAACCGCTTTTGCCCATGTAACGATATTCCATACAATTACGTTTAGAATAGCAAAGGTAACTGATATTGGGGCTCGGTATTATTGTACAGCAGGCGCTTTTACCGTACCGGTGGTAGAGCGAAAAGTAATCCGCTTAAGGTCTTGGGTTGCCTCGAGACCCTTTCCCCCCGCGAACTGTTGATCAGGTCCGCGGTATATCGCGTACTTGTCCGTCGTAAACAGTTGGGTATTTTGGTCCCACCACAATTCGGGAGACGTAAGTGTATCGCCTTTTTGAGTGATCACCACCACGCTATCGCGCAAGAAGACCTTATTGAGATTTTCGTAGTAGACACCGTAACGGGCATCGAGGCGAGAATCGATTCGAAGACTGTCATCATAAAAATCGCAATGGACCGAACGGGGAAAGGTCATCGAAACTGTATCGCGATTCTCTTTGACCATGTAAGGGGCTTGAATACGGGCCTTTCGTTGGCCACGCTGACTAATATAGGTCTGCATATCCGTAGCCTCTTCAGTTAGTATGATCGAGCGGGTCCAATCGTTCAATACACGATCGTCGTTTTCACAGGCCAGCAGCCCGAAGCAAAAAAAGATAAGTAAGGATAATGACCCTTTAGTCATACTGACGCTTGATAAACCAGATATCGCTCAAGGAGAAACCGAGCGAGACACGGAACAAGTTCTCTTGCAAGACACTGGTGCTATTTCCTCTGCGGGCATATTCGAATGCCAGATTTACAAAAGTAACCTGATTGGGTGCCTGACGGCTAATACCAACGGGTAAGCCCAATCCAAGACTGGCACCGAACTGCGGAAGGGATTCTCCCACCTTGATATAGTCCGGACCCAGAAAGAAACCAAAACGATACGATACATTGGTAAAATAGCTACGTTGCGGAACGGGACTGATCTGTGCACCGAGTCGTAACTCCCATTTATCGCGCAAAGAATCCGCTCTTCCGTAATACCGATAGTCGCTCCAAGGTTGCGTACTATAATCGATCCCCACCATCCAACCCCCTTCTTTATTGGGCACCGCGAATTTTTGCAATACAAATCCCGCCGTAAAAGAAGCAGGCAATTCGATGGTTCCCTTTATGTCACGGAGATCGGAGACGCTATCCAAACGCAATTGTCCCTGGCTTTGATCGTAGAAAAAGGTTTCGCGCACCAGATCTTGACTAGCAGAAAGGGTTTGTCCCAATTGACCAAAGCCCCCAATTGTCAACATTATTTTCTTGTTCAGTGGAAGCTGATATTGCAGCCCTGCTTGCAAACTCAGGTTGCCAAAATTGGTAGTATTCTGAAATTTGGCTTGATAATAAGAGACCGTATCATTTAGAAAACTGCGACGGGTCATGTAGTTCTTTCTTCCGAACAGATAGCCTGCATTGATACCGATCGACAATTTTTCTTCCAATCCTTTTCGGTCTTTGCTATACAGCGCAAGGCCGGTTCCGAGCGAACCCAGATACGATCCGCCATCGCCTTCGAACTGGGTAATGCTACTATCGATATTGGTGCCATTGACCGGATCGGTAAGTTGTTCGTAGCGATTGATCTTATAACTGATACGAGAAATAGGTCTGATTCCAAAACTCATTCCCCAATTCTTACGTAATGGAACACCCACCTGCACGTAAGAGAATAATGCATTGCTGGCTGTATAGCGTTGTTCCTTTTGTGGATCACGTAACATCCGGTTATCGATATTGACTGCCATGTCGAGCACTACGCGACCTGAACTGAGCTTGTTGGATTTTTTTTCTTTCCACGCTTGAAAACCGGAGAACGAAGCCGGATTACTGAAGTTCACCGATAAGGCGTCGGTGTATCCGGCCGAAATTCCGCCCATGCTTCGGTTACTAATATTGCTGGTAGGAACCAGATCTCCGATCCCGTATCGGGAATAAGGTGAATTATCTTGCGAAAAAAGAGGGATGCTAAACCCCAAAAAGAGCCCGCAAGCGAGTGGCAGACTAATACGTAACTTATTGATTATCTCACTTATTATTGACTTCGCTAATAGCATACAGGCCCTTGTATATTAAATCGGGGTCTGCAAATATCTTGTTTTTAAGGTGGGCGGCCAAATAGGGTATATCCCCCCCGGTTAAGACCACGTTAAAGTTATCATAACGGTCTTTGTACAGATCGATAAACCCGTCCATCTCAAGCGCCATTCCCAAGATAACGCCGGAGAGAATATTGGTGTTGGTATCATAC
>VHAT01000010.1 GCA_016872195.1 Sphingomonadales bacterium
GCGTAGCAGCGATTACGAAAAGCAAAGAACGATTCCCCGCCCAGGGCATGCCGATTTTGTAGCCACTCAAAAATTTGGCGGGTTCGAAGATTATCGCGGCAGCGGACATTTTAGTGGAAGACTCACCTTGCCATTGGTGGCGGCCGGTGTGGTGGCTAAGAAATTGCTGGGCTCCATTACTATCCAAGCAACGCTTACCGAGGTGGGTGGCGAAACCGATATTGAAAGAGGGATCGAGCGGGCCCTTGCTCAGCACGACAGTGTGGGGGGGATCGTGGAATGTCGTGTAAACGGATTGCCCATTGGGCTGGGAGAGCCTTTTTTTGACGCCACCGAATCGTTATTGGCCCATGCGGTCTTTGCCGTCCCGGCTATTCGAGGTATAGAATTTGGAACTGGTTTTGCCGCGGCAAAACTATTTGGTAGTCAGCATAACGATGCCATTGAAGATAGTCAGGGTGCCACTCGCACCAACCATGCGGGTGGAGTGGTCGGCGGACTCACCAACGGAAATGAACTGGTTTTCAGGGTGGCCGTAAAGCCCACCTCATCTACTCCTAAGGAGCAGCGCAGTCTCAATACCGAAAGCGGCCAGCAAGAATCCTTTACCATTCAGGGGCGACATGATCTTTGTATCGCCCTTCGTGTACCAGTGGTGATCGAAGCGGTAACAGCGATCGTTTTGGCCGATCTGATGTTGCGTGAACAAAAACTCGGCCGGGTTCTTCGATAGGGGGACTTATTTCAATTTTTTAAAGGAGATGTTTAGTAGCGGATAACCAGCCCCATTGGGTAGGGCATAGTGCCACCATTCCGTTTCGAGTGGCACAAAGCCTGCTTGGATCATCTCGTTACGCAGGAGATCTCTATTTTTTAGTATGGGTTTATCAAGCTTGGTAAACGTATGATGAGCGCTGTCGGTAAAATTATCGAAGTCCGTACCCATGTCTATTTCTTTACCCGTTCGCAGGTCAATAAGGGTCAGGTCTACTGCAATTCCTCTGTTATGTCCGCTTCCTTTTGCCGGATGGGCCACATATCGATCATCGCCGATCAATTGCCAGAATCGTTCGGTAATATGGTAGGGACGATAGGCGTCGAAGATCTTTAGACCCAGCCCTCGTGGCTGCAATGCTGCAGCCACTCTTGCCAGTGCTAGCGCGGCCGGTCTTCTTAAATAGCAAGCCGAGAGCGAGACAGGGTAGAGGGCTTGTCCGGTAAAATTATGGGTAGACGCATAGCGCAAATCATACACTATGGCGGGTATCAGTAAACGGAGTTCTATCAACTGTTGATCGGGATCGGTACGAATAAGGTCTCTGTAGGCCTGCATTTTTTCAATAACCGGCGGTTTGGTATAGGCAGGTTGCCCTGGCAGGCCATTGGGTAACATACACCCTGCAAGTAGGAGTCCTCCCCAACAAAATCTTGTCCGCAACCTGTCGAAAACGACTTCTAAGAGGATGCTTAAACGATAAACGGAACGATCCTTGTATATCTTCTTATCCATAGTTTGAAAGATAAGGCCTTCTTTTCTTTTGCTAAAGGCCGGGTGGCCCGGATACCCCCTTGGATTTTTTATTTTACGATATTGAACTTACCCGTTATTTTTGCTTGGAATAAACCCAAACTATCTCTCTATGAAGAAGTTCCTTCTCCTGATCGTAGCTGGATGTCTGCTGGTATCGGCCGTACAGGCTCAGAGCAGCAATTCATTGGCTAAATCCATTGGTTTTAGCTTTTTTATGAATGATTTTACCTCTGCCCAACGCATTCGCTCCACTTCGCTCAACCAGGTAATAAACGATAAGACCTTTGCCCGTATGGCAGAGATGAATGCTGGCTTTGCGGTAAATTATTCTAAGCAGATGCGTGACCGCATGTCGTTCTCCGCAGCGTTAGGTGTATCGGGTCTTCGCTATCCTATGCCCGGTCGTAACATCACCAAGAACGGTACCCTGCTGGAGTTTAGCGCCACGATCAATGCCATGATGACTACCTCCGATTACTATGTACAGCCCTACTTGGTGCTGGGGGTGGGCGCACATAAATTTGACGTTCACTATGGTGCCTTTATTCCCGCCGGAGTGGGGCTTAAGCTGAATGTTTTGGGAGACGCCAGTGTGGTGGTAAGTTCTACTTATCGCGTGCCGGTAACGACTGAAACCGCCAATTATCATTTTCAGCACTCCATCGGTATCGCCGCTCCGTTGGGTAAGAAAAACTAATACGTTGGGTCAGATTTGACCTTCCTCTTAGCAACCCCGCCAAGGCGGGGTTTTTTTATGCATTTTCCCCTACCTTTGCGGCCTTAAAATCATATTCTACGACCATGGCAGACTTAAAGTATCAACGTAATTTCGGGATTGCCGCTCATATTGATGCCGGTAAGACCACCACAACGGAGCGTATCCTCCGTTATACCGGTATGATCCATCGTATCGGAGAGGTTCATGAAGGAGCCGCTACGACCGACTGGATGGAACAGGAAAAGGAAAGAGGTATTACCATTACCTCTGCTGCCGTGAGTTGTAAGTGGAATTTTCCTACCGACAAGGGACAGAATACGGCCGATACCAAGCCATACTTTTTCAATATTATCGATACGCCCGGTCACGTGGACTTTACCGTAGAGGTAGAGCGTTCTATGCGTGTTCTTGACGGACTGATCGCCCTTTTCTCTGCTGTGGATGGGGTAGAGCCACAGTCCGAGACGGTATGGCGTCAGGCGAATCGCTACGGAGTACCCCGTATCGGATTTGTCAATAAAATGGACAGAGCCGGTGCCGACTTTTTGAATGTGGTCAAGCAGGTTAAAGAGATGCTCGGCTCAAAGGCCGTGCCTTTGCAACTACCTATAGGAGCCGAAGATAATTTCAAAGGGGTAGTGGACCTGATCAAGATGAAAGGGATCATCTGGCACGCTGAGACTGAGGGTATGACCTTTGATGAGATCGATGTGCCTGCTGATATGATCGAAGAAGCGCAGCAATGGAGAGCTTCATTGGTAGAGGCCGTAGCAGAATATGATGATACCCTGATGGAAAAATTCTTCGAAGATCCTAATAGCATTTCTGAGGGCGAGATTCACGAAGCCATTCGCAAGGCCACAATCGATCTTTCGATCGTGCCCATGATGTGTGGTTCTTCTTTTAAAAATAAAGGAGTACAAACGGCACTCGATGCAGTTTGCCGCTACTTGCCTTCTCCTATTGATATTCCGGATACAAAGGGTACAGATCCTGATACTGGAGAAGAGCTGACGCGTAAGGCCGATCCAAAGGAACCCTTTGCAGCACTGGCCTTTAAGATCATGACCGATCCGTTCGTAGGTCGTCTGGCCTTTTTCCGGACCTATTCTGGACGTCTCGATGCCGGTTCGTATGTACTCAACGTTCGCAGCGGTAAAAAAGAGCGTATTAGCCGTATCATGAAGATGTTCGCTAACAAGCAAAATCCAATTGATTTTATCGAAGCGGGAGATATTGGTGCCGCCGTCGGATTCAAAGAGATCAAGACCGGAGATACACTCTGCGACGAGAATCATCCTATTACCTTAGAGAACATGTTTATCCCCGAGCCGGTGATCGCCGTGGCTGTAGAGCCCAAGACACAGGCCGACGTAGATAAGATGGGTATGGCCATCGCTAAATTGGTCGAAGAAGATCCCACCTTGCGTGTGAACACCGATGAGGAGACCGGTCAGACCATTTTGAGAGGAATGGGAGAGCTTCATCTCGAAATCATCGTAGACCGTATGCGTCGCGAGTTCAAAGTAGAAGTTAATCAAGGCGCACCCCAGGTGGCCTACAAAGAGGCATTCGTTCAAACTGTCGAGCATCGTGAAACGCTCAAGAAGCAGACCGGTGGTCGCGGTAAATTCGCCGATATCGTATTTAATTTAGGTCCTGTTGATGACGAGTGGCAAAAGGAAAATCCAGATAAGCGTTATCAGTTCGTCAACGATCTGTTCGGAGGATCCATTCCCCGTGAATTCGTTCCTGCCATCCAAAAAGGTTTCGAGCAGGCCATGACTACCGGGGTATTGGCTAACTATCCAGTCGCCAACTTGAAGATCCGTGTGTTTGACGGAAGTTTCCACGCAGTTGACTCGGATTCTATGTCCTTTGAACTTTGTGCTAAGCAAGGCTTCCGCGAGGCAGCCCGCAAAGCCAAGCCCGTATTATTGGAGCCGATCATGAAAGTCGAGGTAGTTACACCCGATCAATACATGGGAGATGTAACCGGAGACTTGAACCGCCGTCGCGGTATGATGGAGGGAATGGACAGCCGTGGTGGTGCCCAAGTAATCAAAGCCAAAGTGCCATTGAGCGAAATGTTCGGGTATGTTACACAACTTCGCTCGTTGAGCTCTGGTCGTGCATCCTCTACTATGGAATTTTCTCATTACGCTCCTGCCCCTAACAACATTGCAGAAGAGGTGATCGCTAAGGTCAAGGGCAAAGTGAATGCATAGACTTTCGTTGTGCAAAATAGTGAGACCGCTCTTTTGGGCGGTCTTTTTTTGTGCTCGCTACACTGAACAACAGGGCGGGCTCATGGGTGCCCTTGTTCAAGGTCTTCGCTTACCCATGAGCCCGTCATTGTAGACGTGGGGTAGATCAACGGTGGAAACGTACGTTAGATCTACTATGCAATTCTTAGGGAAGACCACCCGCGCCTTTGACCATAGAGAATTGGGGGAGGGGTAGCATACGATAAATTTATATTTATATGAATATCAGCACTTTGCAAAAAATTGGTTTTTGTTTGGGCGATCGTTTAAAGTTCTCTGGCGGGGCCCCGAAAAATAGCCACTAACTATTTGGTAGATACGGACTTCTCCCTTACCTTTGCATCCCCTAAAGAAAATGGGAATTATTTCATGTCGCAGCGAATCAGAATAAAATTGCAGTCTTACGATCACAATTTGGTAGATAAATCTGCCGATAAGATCGTAAAAACGGTGCGTGGCACCGGAGCCGTGGTAACAGGACCTATTCCGTTGCCTACCCGTCGCAAGATCTTTACCGTACTGCGTTCGCCGCACGTCAATAAAAAGAGTCGTGAGCAGTTTCAACTGGCTACTCATAAGCGTCTGTTAGATATTTACACCTCTACCAGTCGTACTGTGGATGCACTGAGCAAACTCGATTTGCCCAGTGGTGTGGAAGTAGAGATCAAAGCCTAGGGCTTGATCAAGCTGGTGTAATTGATCTTCGGAACAGTTTCATCGGTCGCGTAACGGGAGGTCGCATCTTCTCAGCTCTTATAAAAAACTTGAAATAGAAAATTGGCCATCTCTCAATTGGTGTCGCATTGCATCATCAAAAAAAGAGCGCTGGCTTTTTAACATAAAACAAGCCATTCAGGGTTTGTTTACTGCCGGTACTTCCCCAGAAAGGAAAAGGTCGGTGGCAAACGGGGATTGAAGTTCGGACCTCACCGGGTTCGAATTGTCCCAATAACCTTGCAGGCACTAAACCTACGATCATGAAAGGTATTATTGGGAAAAAGGTCGGAATGACCAGCATCTTCGATCCCACCGGAAAACAAACCGCCTGCACTATTATTGAAGCAGGTCCCTGTGTCGTTACTCAGGTCAAAACCCAAGAGACTGACGGATACAGTGCCTTACAACTTTCTTTCGGCGACAAAAAAGAAAAGAATTCTTCCAGCGCCGCCATCAATCACTTTTCCAAAGCGCAAACTTCTCCCAAACGTTTCTCTAAGGAGTTTCGCGATTTTTCCCTTGCCAAGAATATCGGCGAGACCGTTACCGTAGACATTTTCTCCGAGGGGGAGACCATTGAAGTGGTCGGAACCACCAAGGGAAAGGGTTTTCAGGGTGTGGTCAAGCGTCATGGATTTAGCGGGGTGGGTCAGCAATCGCATGGTCAACACGATCGTCAGCGTGCTCCCGGATCGTTGGGTAACTCCTCCGATGCCAGCCGCGTTATGAAGGGAATGCGCATGGCCGGTCGCATGGGTAATGATCGCGTAAAGATGAAAGGGCTGAAGGTGGTCAAGATCTTCGCTGATAAAAACTACATCCTGGTGAGCGGATCGGTTCCCGGCCACAACGGTTCAATCGTCCTCATCCAAAAATAAGTTCGGGTCTTTGCACTCCATAAACTGATACGAAAATGAAAATCGAAGTTTTAAATACAAAAGGAAGCGCTACCGGTCGCTCGGTGGAATTGCCAGAGGAGATCTTTGGTGCTGCTCCTAATAACCACGTCATTTATCTGGCCGTTAAGCAATATCTCGCTGCACAGCGCCAGGGAACACACAAGGTAAAGACCCGTGCGGAAGTAAAGGGAGCCAGCCGTAAGCTGCACAAGCAAAAAGGAACCGGTGGAAGCCGTAAGGGTAATATCCGCAACCCTTTATACAAAGGGGGTGGTACCATATTTGGCCCTAAGCCTCACAGCTACGATATTAAGTTGAATCGTAAAGTAAAAGATCTTGCAAAGATCTCTGCCCTCAGCTACAAAGCCCAGGAAAAAGCCATTCTGATCGTAGAGGATATCACCATGGAAGCGCCCAAGACAAAGCAGTTCATGGAAATCTTAGGGAACCTGAAAGTAGCCGATAAAAAGACGCTTTTCGTTTCTCCTGAGTATAACGACAATGTGGAGCGTTCACTTCGTAATGTACCCTCCGTACTGGGGGCCTTATTGAGTGATATCAACACCTACGATATCGTCAATTCTGAAGTATTGGTCATGACCGAGAGTGCAGCCAAGATCTTTGCAGAGGACGAAGCGGCCGAAGCGTAATTAACAGCATAAATTATCATCCATGAAACTTTCTGAAATACTGATCAAACCCATCCTGACCGAAAAGGCCAACGCCCAGCAAGAAAAATTGCGTCGTTATGCTTTTAAGGTGGCTCGCAAGGCTAATAAGCTCGAGATCAAAAAAGCGGTCGAGAGTTTTTACGGGGTAACGGTAACCAATGTCAATACATCGGTAGTGCCCGGTAAGCACAAGAGCCGTTTCACTAAAAGCGGAGTCGTATCTGGTCGCAAGCCTGCTTATAAAAAAGCTTTTGTAACCGTTGCAGAAGGGGAGAACATCGATCTGTACGCAACCATCTAATTAAAAAACGAATGGCTTCAACAGCCGCAAATGTTGAAAAAATAAAAGAAGTATGGCACTAAGAAAATTCAAACCGATCACGGCAGGAACGCGCTGGAGAATCGGTAATTCGTACGCTGAGGTGACTACCAATGTACCTGAGAGGAGTCTGATCGAAGCCAAGCCCCGTACCGGTGGTCGTAACTCATCTGGACATCTTTCTATGCGTTATCGTGGCGGTGGACATAAGAAGAAGTACCGTATCATCGATTTCAAGCGCAACAAGACGGGTATCGCCACAGTAGAATCTATTCAGTACGATCCCAACCGTACGGCTTTTATTGCACTGTTGGTCTATGCCGATGGTGAAAAGCGTTACATTATTGCTCCCCAGGGTTTGGAAGTGGGTGCCAAGGTAGAAAGTGGTCCTGATGTAGCCCCTGAAGTGGGTAATGCCCTTCCGATGCGTAACATGCCCCTTGGTACCAACGTGCACAATATCGAAATGCAGCCTGGTCAAGGAGGTAAGTTGGCTCGTAGCGCCGGTTCTTCTGCTCAGCTCTCTAACAAAGAAGATCGTTATGCGGTGTTGAAAATGCCCAGTGGTGAGTTGCGTAAGGTGCTTATCGATTGTTACGCTACCGTTGGCGTTGTGAGCAATAGCGACCACAGTTTGCAAAGTATGGGTAAGGCCGGTCGTAACCGCTGGGAAGGAATTCGCCCTCGCAACCGTGGGGTAGCGATGAACCCAGTCGATCACCCCATGGGTGGTGGTGAGGGTAAGGCCTCCGGAGGTCAGCCTCGTTCTAGAAATGGCCAATACTCACGTGGTCTGAAGACGCGTACCGTTGGAAAGTCCAGCGACAAGCTCATCATTCAACGTAAGAACGGTAAGAAATTGTCAAAATAATTTTTCTAAAACACAACGACAAACTATATGGCTCGTTCGATCAAAAAAGGACCCTATATCGCTACCCACCTCGAAAATAAAGTGGTAGCCATGAATGATGGCAAGACCAAGAAAGGTGTTATCAAGACCTGGAGTCGTCGCTCTACCATCAGTCCTGATTTTGTGGGACACACTTTTGCCGTACACAATGGCAACAAGTTTATCCCGGTTTATGTTACTGAATTTATGGTGGGTCACAAGTTGGGCGAGTTCGCTCCCACCCGTCAGTTCAAAGGCCACTCTAAAAAAGAATCGTAATACCTGAAACTTATTATCATGGAAGCAGTAGCTAAATTGAGAAACTATCCCACATCGCCGCGCAAGATGCGTCTCTTGGCCGATATGATCCGTGGTCAGAAGGTGGAGAAAGTGTTGGCGCAGCTGGAGTTCAATCCCAAGCATCCCGCCGTTCCCTTGCGTAAATTGGTCTTGAGTGCTATTAGCAACTGGAAGCAGAAGAACGAAGGGGGTGATGAAAGTGCCTTGATCATCAAGACCATTTTTGTGGATGGAGCCCGCAGTCTCAAGCGTATGCGTCCTGCCCCGCAAGGGCGTGGATACCGCGTTCGCAAACGCAGTAATCACGTGACCGTGATCGTCGATACTAAAGAATCTAAATCATCAAACGAATAACCTACACCAAACATGGGTCAGAAAGCAAATCCGATTGGTAATCGTTTAGGCATCATCCGCGGATGGGAGTCTAACTGGTACGGCAACAGAAAAGATTTTGCCGGAAAGCTGATCGAAGATCACAAGATCAGAGGCTACCTTAATGCCCGTATCAACAAGGGCGGTATCTCTAAGATCGTCATTGAGCGTACACTGGGTAAACTCATAGTTACCATCCATACCTCAAAACCCGGTATCATCATTGGTAAGGGGGGTGGAGAAGTGGATCATATCAAAGAAGAGCTGAAGAAGCTTACCGGAAAGGAAGATGTGCAGATCAATATTCTGGAGATCCGTCGTCCTGAGTTGGATGCGATGATCGTCGGAGACAATATTGCCCGCCAAATCGAAAACCGTATCAATTTTAAGCGCGCTACCAAGCTGGCCATCGCCTCGGCCCTTCGCATGGGTGCAGAGGGGATCAAGATCAAACTCAGCGGTCGTTTGGCTGGTGCAGAGATCGCTCGTAGCGAAGAGTTCAAACAAGGCCGTGTGCCGCTGCATACGTTCCGCATGGACATCGATTATGCAAATGTATTTGCGCAAACCGTATACGGAAAGATCGGTATCAAGGTATGGATCTGTAAGGGTGAGGTACTGGCCAAGCGCGATCTGAATCCCAACTTTATCGGAGGTAAATCTGAGGTAGGTGAAAGAAGAGGTGGTCGCGAAGAAATCCGTGGTGATCGTCGCGATGACAGAAGGGGAGGCGGAGATCGTGGTCGTGGTGGCAGAGAACGTCGTGGTTAATAAGAAATTGATTAAAGAAACTTGAAATAGAATAGCATGTTACAGCCAAAAAGAACCAAGCACAGAAAGATGCAAAAAGGGCGTATGAAGGGCGATGCCAAGCGTGGTGCTACCATTGCCTTTGGATCGTATGCTCTTAAGGCCCTCGATCAGCACTGGATCACCGATCGTCAGATCGAGGCCGCTCGTCAGGCATTGACCCGCGAAATGAAGCGTGAGGGAAATGTGTGGATCAGAATTTTCCCCGACAAGCCAATTACGCGCAAGCCTGCCGAGGTGAGAATGGGAAAGGGTAAGGGTAACCTGGAGTTCTGGGCGGCGGTGGTCAAACCCGGACGTATCCTTTTTGAAGTGGATGGGGTAAGTGAACAAGTAGCCCGCGCTTCTTTATCGCTGGCGGCCGGTAAACTGCCTATCAAAACCAAATTCATTGTACGCCGTGACTTGGTCACAGCCTAACCGATAAACGCTTATTACGATGACTAAGAAAGCAGAATTTGTAAAGAGTATTCACGGCATGAACGAGCAAGATCTCCGTGCCCGCTTGGCAGAGGACAAGCAGCGACTCAAGAAGTTGGAGTTCGCTCACGCGATCTCTCCGCTCGAGAACCCGATGACCATTCGCGGTCTGCGTCGCGATATCGCTCGTTTGAAGACCGAAATCAAGTTAAAGCAACAGCAAGCCTGATAAAAAACCCAACATGGAAGCCAGAAATTTAAGAAAAACCAGGATCGGTGTCGTTACCAGCAATAAAATGGCCAAGACCATTACCGTTGCCGTGGAGCGAAAAGTAAAGCATCCCATCTACGGAAAATTCGTAAAGAAAACGACGAAGTTCCATGCGCATGACGATAAGAACGAATGCAGCATTGGCGATGTGGTCAAGATCATGGAGACCCGCCCGTTAAGCAAGACAAAGCGCTGGCGCCTCATTGAAGTAGTAGAGAAAGTGAAATAAACTCATTGAACGTAATTATAAAATTTAGGTAGCATGATACAGCAAGAAAGCCGTTTGAACGTAGCCGATAACAGTGGTGCCAAAGAGGTGCTCTGCATTCGCGTTCTCGGTAACAGCGGACAGCGTTATGCCAGAATAGGAGACAAGATCGTAGTGACCGTAAAGGATGCATTACCTGCCGGTGGTATCAAGAAGGGTACCGTGGCAAAGGCCGTCATCGTTCGGACCACTAACAAACTGCGTCGCAAGGATGGCTCTTATATCCGTTTCGATGATAACGCGGTGGTGATCTTGAATCAATCTGATGAGCCTCGTGGTACGCGGATCTTTGGGCCCGTAGCCCGTGAGTTGCGCGATAAAGGATATATGAAGATCATTTCACTGGCCCCAGAGGTACTTTAATAATTAATAACGGGATCGAATCCATAACGTCTATAGTATGAAAACAAGATTCAAAGCCAAATTCAGTATCCGTAAAGGTGATACGGTGGTGGTTATTGCCGGCGACGACAAAGACCTGACCAAGCCCCGTCTCGTTCGGGAGGTGTTGGTTGAAAAGGGTAAGGTGATCGTTGAAGGTGTTAACATCATCACGAAGCACGCTAAGCCCACGGCACAAAACACCAAGGGTGGCATTGTCAAGAAAGAGGCGCCTATCAGCATCAGTAATGTGATGTTGTGGGATGCCAAGGCCAAAGCGCCCACTCGTGTTAAGCGCGAAAGAGAAAATGGCAAGACCTTACGAGTTTCTAAAAAATCAGGAGAAAAGATATGAGTACTACAACCTATACCCCCAGATTGGCTTCCAAGTACAAGCAGGAGGTGGTACCTGCCTTGGTAAAAAAATTCAGCTATGAGACCGTTATGCAGGCGCCTCGTTTGGAGAAGATCTGCATCAACCGTGGCGTAAACGGTGCCGTCTCTGACAAGAAAACCATTGATATCGCTATCGATGAGTTGACTACCATTACAGGTCAAAAGGCCGTCCCTACGATGTCGAAGAAGGACATTTCTAACTTCAAGCTTCGTAAGAATATGCCCATCGGTGCCAAGGTAACGTTGCGTGGTAACAGAATGTATGAATTTCTGGATCGTCTGATCGCCATTGCTCTTCCTCGTGTGCGCGATTTCAAGGGTATTAACGATAAGTCTTTCGATGGGCGCGGAAACTACACCTTGGGTGTAACCGAGCAGATCATTTTCCCCGAGATCGACATCG
This sequence comes from Sphingomonadales bacterium, assembly GCA_016872195.1. GTDB lineage: Bacteria > Bacteroidota > Bacteroidia > Chitinophagales > Chitinophagaceae > JJ008. The sequence goes on from VHAT01000010.1 coordinate 11,633, forward strand.
ATAAGGTGAGCAAGATCACTGGTATGGATATCACCTTCGTAACTACGGCCAATACCGATGAGGAAGCCTATGCGTTGCTGAAGGAATTGGGTATGCCTTTTAAAAATGCTAAATCATCTAATTAAATAGTACAACAACATGGCAAAAACATCCGTAAAAGCCAGACAGCGCAAACGCGAAGAAATGGTAGATCATTATGCTGCCAAGCGCGAGGCGTTGAAAAAGGCCGGCAATTGGAAGGAACTCGACGAATTGCCACGCAATGGTTCTAAGGTGCGTTTGAAGAACCGTTGTCAGCTCACCGGTCGTCCCAAGGGGTATGTCCGTTTCTTTGGCATTTCTCGTGTGGCCCTGCGTGATATGGCGCTCAATGGAAAGATCCCCGGGCTCAAAAAAGCAAGCTGGTAATCCTAAAAAAAACGAATTATGGTAACAGATCCTATAGCAGATTTTCTGACAAGAATCCGAAACGCTCAAATGGCAGGACACCGTGTGGTGGATATTCCGGCGTCGAACCTCAAAAAGCGCATGACGGAGATCCTCTATAATCAGGGGTACATTCTCAAATACAAATTTGAGGATGATAACAAGCAAGGCATTATAAAGATTGCCTTAAAATATGATCCTGCCACCAAGCAGCCGGCCATTCAGCGCATGGAGCGGATCAGTCGTCCCGGTCTTCGTCAGTACGCTAAGCCTGCCGATTTTCGTCGGGTAAAATCCGGACTGGGTGTCGCTATCGTCTCTACCTCCAAGGGAGTGATGACCGATAAAGATGCCAAGGCGCAAAATGTTGGAGGAGAAATTCTCTGTCACATCTATTAAAAAAATAATTGACTATGTCTCGTATTGGTAAAAAAGCGGTCCCCGTTCCTTCAGGTGTCACCATCACCGTTGGTAAAGACAACGTGATCGCCGTAAAGGGTCCCAAAGGTGAACTTAAGCAGACCATCGATCGTGATATTACGGTAGAGGTAAAGGATGGACAGGTGTCTTTCTTACGCCCCACCGATCAGATCCGTCATCGTGCATTGCACGGTCTTTATCGTGCCATTGTGGCCAACCTGGTAAAGGGAGTAACACAGGGATACGAAAGAAAACTCGAGTTGATCGGGGTAGGTTTCAAAGCCTCCAATGCCGGTAATGTACTGGACCTGGCACTGGGCTACTCTCACAATATCATTTTTGAGGTACCCAAAGAGATCAAGGTGGCCACGGCACAAGAAAAAGGACAAAATCCGATCATTACCCTCGAGGGTATCGATAAGCAGCTGATCGGACAAGTTGCTGCCAAACTCCGCAGCTTGCGTAAGCCTGAGCCTTACAAAGGAAAGGGTGTACGTTATGTCGGCGAGGTAGTTCGCAAGAAGGCCGGTAAAGCAGCAGGTAAATAATCAAATAACAAGCAGATCTAAATTCTTATATCGATGACACCACAATTCAAAACCCAGCGCAGACAGAACATACGTTACCGTATTCGTCGCAAGATCAGCGGCTCGGCTACCAAGCCCCGTTTGTCTATCTTTCGCAGCAATGCTGATATCTATGCACAGCTGATCGACGATCTTAGCGGTCAAACGCTGGCTTCGGCTTCTTCTCGCGATAAGGACATTGCCGCGCAAAAGGGTACCAAGATCGAAAAGAGCAAGTTGGTCGGTGCAGCTATCGCCCGCAAGGCCGGGGAGCTGAACATTACCAATGTCACATTCGACCGTGGGGGATACCTCTATCACGGAAGAGTGAAATCGGTAGCCGATGGCGCCCGTGAGGGAGGCTTGCAGTTCTGATCAACCTAATTAACAACGACAAAAAAAATATACATGTCAAAGCTCAATGTAAACAGAGTAAAGCCCGGTGATCTGGAGTTGAAGGATAAGTTGGTGGCCGTTAACCGCGTGGTGAAAACAACCAAAGGCGGACGCTCTTTCAGTTTCTCTGCCCTGGTGGTAGTAGGTAACGGAAATGGAGTGGTTGGTCATGGCTTGGGTAAGGCCAAAGAGGTGCAAGAGGCTATCACAAAAGGAATTGAGGATGCCAAGAAGAATCTTATCAAAGTTCCTGTCATGAAGGGAACCATCCCCCATGATCAGTGGGCAAAGGAAGGAGCCGCCAAGGTATTGATCAAGCCTGCCGCTCATGGTACCGGTGTAATTGCCGGAGGTTCCATGCGTGCCGTATTGGAGAGTGCCGGGGTAACGGACGTGTTGGCCAAGTCATTGGGTTCTGCCAATCCTCACAATGTGGTGAAAGCAACAGTCAAGGCCTTAGCCTTGTTGCGCGAGCCCATCCAGGTAGCTAAAACGCGTACCATTGGTCTTAAGAAAGTATTCAACGGATAAAATAAGAAACATGAAGAAGATAAAGGTAACATTGGTGAAAAGCCCGATCGATCGTCCGGAGCGTCAAAAGTTGACGTTGCAGGCCTTGGGTCTTAACAAAACCAATTCTTCACGCGAATTGGAGGCCACCCCGCAAATACTGGGAATGGTTCGTAAGGTAACGCACTTGGTTAAAGTAGAAGAATCTAAGTAAACGGAAAGACCCGGAATCGGGTCCTTCTTATTTTTTAAGCGAGCCCCGTATCAAATCGCTTTCGGGGCGATAAGTAAATAATAAAAGCTATGAAACTGCATCAATTAAAGCCTGCAAAGGGGGCTACACACAAAACAAAACGTATCGGTCGCGGAGATGGTTCCGGACACGGTGGAACTGCCACCAAAGGAACCAAGGGTGCACAAAGCCGTACTGGTTTCAAAAGTAAAATGGCTCACGAAGGTGGACAGATGCCCATTCAGCGTCGTGTTCCCAAGCGTGGTTTCAAAAATCCCCATCGTGTATCATACAAAGTGTTCAATCTGGGACAGATCGAGCAATTGGCTTCTAAGTACAATTTGACAGAATTTACCCTGGAGAACCTGTACATCAACGGACTGATTGCGCAGACCGATCTGGTCAAGTTGCTCGGGAATGGAGAGCTCAAGGGTAAATACAGTTTCCGTATTCATGCCGTTAGCGAAAAGGCAAAGGCCGCGGTTGAAGCCGCTGGCGGTACGGTCGAAATCGTAAAATAAATTAGCGGACTAAAATAGTTATAGCCCCGTGAAGAATTTTTTTAAAACACTCAAGAACATCTTTAGCATCGAGGACTTGCGCAACAAGATTCTCTTTACGGTGCTAATGATATTGATCTATCGGATCGGAGTACATATTGCCTTGCCTGGTATCGATCCAGTCAAGTTATCCTCGACCGAACAAAATAACAGCGGTATCCTGGGTCTGATCGACGCCTTCTCCGGGGGCGCCTTTAACCAGGCCTCTATCTTTGCATTGGGGATCATGCCCTATATCTCTGCCTCCATTTTTGTGCAGTTGCTGACGGTACTCGTACCTCATTTTCAAAAGATGCAAAAAGAAGGCGAGAGCGGAAGAAAGAAGATCAATCAGTATACCCGTTATCTGACCGTTATTGTGGCCCTCTTACAAGCCTCTGCGTATGTTACTTTCTTGGAAGGGCTTACCCAGCAGTCTGGTGCCATCATCACCGAATTCTCTTCTTATTTCTACCTTTCTACGGTAGTGGTCCTGACCGCCGGCACATTGTTCGTGATGTGGATGGGCGAGAAGATCACAGACAAAGGTCTTGGAAACGGTACCTCCCTTATCATCATGGTCGGTATTTTAGGACGTCTGCCCCAATCCTTCTTACAGGAGCTTAGTAATAAGTCGGTCACCAATGGTCAGATCCTGATTTTTATTGTTGAAATGGCCATATTGATCGCCATCATCATGGGTTGTATCTTATTGGTACAAGGGGTTCGTAAAGTGCCTGTCAATTATGCCAAACAAATTGTAGGGAATCGTCAATTTGGAGGTGCGCGTCAGTTCTTGCCCTTGAAAGTGAATGGCTCCGGGGTAATGCCTATCATCTTTGCGCAAGCGATCATCTTTATCCCCACTATTTTTACCAGTTATAGTTCTCAAGAGCCCGGTAGTTTCTTATATGAGATTACCCAGCCCAAAAGTATTTTATACATGGCCGTTTACTCTGTGGTCGTGATTGCCTTTACCTTTTTGTATACGGCACTTATTTTTAATCCCAAGCAAATCGCCGATAATCTCAAGCAAAACAATGGCTTTATTCCCGGCGTTAAGCCCGGTCAGCCTACGGCTGATTATATTGGTGCCATTATGGATCGAATCACTTTTCCCGGCGCTATCTTGTTAGCCCTTGTGGGGATCTTACCTGGTATTGCAGAGCGTTTGGGAGTAACAGGTCAGTTTGCCAATTTCTTCGGAGGTACCTCCTTGCTGATCATGGTGGGCGTCATCTTAGACACTTTGCAGCAGATCGAGACCCAGCTGTTGATGCGTCAGTACGACGGATTGATGAAGAGCGGTCGCATACAAGGCCGCCAAAGTGCTGCTCCCGTTGATATGTAACGTATTGTTTTGTGAATAGACAGACCCGGCCGCTTAAAAGGTCGGGTTTTGTTTTTTTAGATGATATTTGCGCCATGATCGTAAAATCTGCTCCGGAAATTGAGTTGATGCGTCAGTCGGCCCTCTTGGTCAGCCGGGCCCTTACGGCTGTAGCCACTGAGCTTCGTCCTGGTCTTACCACGATCTGGCTAGATCAGTTTATAGGTACATTTATTCGCGACTGCGGTGCCGTTCCTTCTTTCCTGAACTATCATGGGTATCCCTACAATTCTTGTTTATCGGTCAATGACGTTGTTGTGCATGGATTTCCTACCAAGACCGAACTGAAAGAAGGTGATATCATCTCGGTTGATATTGGCGTACTGTATCAGGGCTGGCATGGTGATCATGCGTATTGCTTTGCGATCGGTGATCCGGGAAAGGAGGTTATGCAACTTATTAAGGTGACAAAGGAATCATTGTACTTGGGAATCGAGAAAGCCGTTGCGGGAAATCGGGTGGGTGATATTTCATTTGCTATACAATCGCACACCGAAAAGCAACATGGTTATGGGGTGGTCAGAGAATTGGTAGGACACGGTCTGGGAAGAGACTTGCACGAAGACCCCCAGGTGCCAAACTATGGGAAAAGGGGCACGGGGCCAAAGCTAAAAGAGGGATTGGTATTGGCCATTGAGCCTATGATCAACCTTGGAAAAAAAGAAGTATACACGGCCTCCGATGGGTGGACCGTTCGGACGAAAGACGGAAAGCCTTCCGTTCATTTTGAGCATGATGTTTGCGTAAGAAAAGATAAGGCCGATATTTTATCGGATTATACCGCTATTGAGGCTGCAGAAAAGGCCAATAGTTATTTGTTTACGATCTAGTCTTCTTTTTACTAATTTTCCCTTTATGTCTACCCCTCCAAAACAGACACTGGTTGTGATCGGTGGGGGAGCAGCAGGTCTATTTTGTGCTGTCAATGCGGCTCGCTTGGCACCATCGCTTCAGGTGATTTTACTTGAACGATCCAATAAATTATTGGCGAAGGTCAAGGTAAGTGGTGGTGGGCGTTGCAATGTGACGCATGCTTGTTTCGATCGCGCTCAATTTCCAAGTTATTATCCACGGGGAAGCGCTTTTGTAAAACGCTATCAACATCATTTTTTTACCCAGGATACGATCGATTGGTTCGCCGCTCGCCAGGTGATCTTAAAAACAGAGAACGATGGAAGGATGTTTCCTGTAACGGATAATTCTCAGACGATCATCGATGCGCTTTTACAAGAAGCGGCCACACATCGGGTGCAGATCAGGATGCAAGCAGGAGTAATTCAGCTGGTGCCAGGGGTTGGGCAATTCGAGATCTTGCTACAAAAGGAAGAAAAAGTGATTGCGCAGTATTGTTGTATCGCCTGTGGTGGTTCGTCGCAGCGTACCGCTTTCGATTGGCTTAGCGCATTGGGACATACACTCGTCGATCCCCTGCCTTCGCTTTTTACGTTCAACGCACCCGCCGATCCCATTGTCTCGTTGCAGGGCGTATCGGTGCAGACGGTTTCGGTCAAGATCAGTGGCACAAAATTTATGCAGACCGGTCCTTGTTTGATTACCCATTGGGGGTTGAGTGGTCCTGCTGTTTTGAAGTTGAGCGCCTATGCTGCTCGCGAGTTGGCACAACGCAATTATTCTTTTGGGATTCAGATAAATTGGTTAGCAGGAGAAGGGCATACTGCTTCGACGCTTGCCACCTTATTTGCCGATCAACGATTGTCTCATCCAGCGCAAAAGGTCAGTAATGGCAAGTTGCCGTCCATTCCGCAGCGGCTCTGGGATTTTTTCTTGGGGCAAGCCGGTATCGCTGCAGAGCGACGTTGGGCAGATCTTTCCCGTCGCGAGGAGAACCAACTGATCCGCTTGCTCACTGATATGCCCATGCGTATAGAGGGCAAGACCACTTTTAAAGAAGAGTTTGTTACCGCCGGTGGGGTAGCGCTTGCCGAGATCGATCCGGCTACCATGATGAGCAAGAAAATACCCCGGCTTTACTTTGCCGGAGAGATCATGGATGTTGATGGCATTACGGGGGGCTTTAATTTTCAGCATGCCTGGAGTAGCGGAATGTTAGCCGCCAGGTCCATTGCCCTTTTGCAATAAGCAGCATTTACGATTGATCGAACTGTGGTTTGATCCTTACTTGGCACCAGGCACAAATCGGGGCCGCCAACAGGCAGCCGAATGTTATCCACCAAGAATGGGTATACCAGCCCAGCAGGATACTGGTCGTTAGTAAGTAAATAGGGTAGAGTATCAACAATAGGCTAGTAACTACGGAATCGTAATGTCCGGTCTTCCCAAAATAGTGGATGGCTATACTTCGTATGGGTTTATACAAGGGCCAGTGAATGAGCTTACTGATCAGCGCCGGGAAGAAGAAAATGATCTTCTCTGCCGGGGAGATCTGTACACCCAATTTTTTTCTTTTGTTGCCGGTATCGTTTTTTTCTATTTCGTAAACCAGGGGTTGCAGTCGCTCTTGCAATAATTGATTAAAAGAGTTGAGTCGTTGTCCGTTGGAGTTATGATGGGGAACGTCCGCAGCAGCAATCGGCTCTCCGATATTGATGTCAACATTTTTTCCGAAAAGACGAAAAGAGCTGTAGTTGATGCCCACCGGAACAACTTGTAAGGGAATACCGGCTTCCCATGTTTGAATAGCCAGGCGCGCGGTACCTTTTTTTAGTGGACGTAAATGCCACTCATTAACGCATAGCGCTTCGCTATAGATGGTCACGATCTGTTGCTCTCGAAACAAAGCCACGCAAGCATCAAAGGTCTGGTAGTTTATGGTCAGGTTCTCTACGCCCTCGCTACTTCTGTAAACGGGCAAGATCTTTAGCCTACGTAATAAACGGGCATGTGTTTTGTTGCGAAAAGCATCTCCTCTTGCCAAGGCCCAAACCGGTTTGTCGAACAAGAGATCCAGTAGGATGGAATCCAAAAAAGAGTTAGGATGATTTGCTGCTAACAGCAGGGGGCCGTTCATCGCCAGGACCTCAGGACGATTGATCCGGATCTTTCTGCATAATATCTTGATTGCCAGTCTCCCAGCGAGCTTTAGCAGGGTGTATAACAAGGCCCGATTTTTAGTGAAAATAGCAATTATAAGCGTATCTTTGCCACCCCGAAATAAAACCCTCGGGAAAGCAATCATGTTTGAAAACAACATTCCCAAACAACTAAACGCTGATGCACAGGAGCAGGCTGCCGGAGATACCGCTGCCGCTACAGCGACAACAACATCACCTGTGATGAGCGCGCCGACAGCTCACGACGATTTTGATTGGAGTGTCGACAAGCGCAACCTGACCACGTATTCCGAAGCGGAAAGAGAAAAGTATCACAAAGTGTATGAAAACACTTTTGTGCAACTCAACGACGGAGAACTTATCAAAGGAACCGTAGTAGGTCTTACCAAGACCGACGTGGTCTTGAACATCGGATTTAAAAGCGATGGATTGATCTCACTCAATGAGTTCCGCGATCTCCCTGAATTATCAGTAGGGGATGAGGTCGAAGTGATGATCGTTGAAAAAGAAGACCGTGACGGACATCTGAACCTGAGCCGTCGTCAAGCGCGTATTACAAGAGCCTGGGAGCGTATCGTAGAAGTGCATAAGACTGGCGAGGTGATCACCGGTACTGTTACCTCTAAAACTAAGGGTGGATTGATCGTAGACGTATTCGGTATGGAAACCTTCCTTCCCGGATCTCAGATCGATGTGAAGCCCGTTGCTGATTATGACCAGTTCGTGGGTAAGACCATGGAATTTAAGGTGGTCAAGATCAATGAAGCTATCAAGAATGCAGTAGTGTCTCATAAGGCACTTATTGAAAGCGATATTGAGGCTCAGCGTGCACAGATCATGAGTAAACTTGAGAAAGGTCAGGTACTCGAAGGAACCGTTAAGAACATCACTGACTTTGGAGCCTTTATGGATCTGGGTGGACTCGATGGTTTACTTTACATTACCGATATTTCTTGGGGACGTATCGCACATCCTTCCGAAGTGCTTAAGCTCGACCAAAAGATCAACGTGGTGGTACTCGACTTCGATGATGAGAAGCGTCGTATCAGCCTGGGCTTAAAGCAGCTGACACCACATCCATGGGATGTATTGGGTAGCAATATCGCAGAAGGAAATGTGGTTAAAGGTCGTGTTGTCAATATCGAAGACTATGGCGCCTTCCTCGAGATCCAACCCGGTGTAGAGGGACTGGTGCACGTATCGGAGATCACGTGGGCGAACACACCCGTTAATGCCAAGGAATTCTTTAAGTTCAATGATGAGCATGAGGCCAAGATCGTTACGCTCGATAAAGACAGCCGTAAAATGAGTCTGTCTATCAAGCAGCTTACGGCCGATCCTTGGAATGAGATCGAGACCAAGTTTCCTGAGGGAAGCCGTCATGACGGTCTGGTCAAGAATATTACCAACTATGGCGTATTCGTAGAGCTGGCCCCTGGCATTGGAGGCATGATCCATATCAGTGACCTCAGCTGGCTCAAGCGTTTCAATCACCCTACAGAGTATACCAAAGTAGGACAGCACATCGATGTGATGATCCTTGGTATCGATAAGGATAATCGCAAATTACAATTAGGCCATAAGCAGCTCGAAGAAGATCCTTGGAATCAATTGCAAGAGACCTTCGCGATCGGCACCCTGCACGAAGGAGTGGTAACACGTCGCGACGATAAAGGGGCTACTGTACAGTTGCCTTATGGACTCGAAGGGTTTGCTCCTAATCGTCATCTGGCCAAGCAAGATGGCAAGAGCATCGCCGCTGACGAGACAGCATCCTTCATGGTCATTGAGTTCGATCGCAACGAAAAGCGTATCGTACTCTCCCATACCCGCATCTGGGAACAAGGAATAATCGAAGAGGCCGAGCAGACGAAGAAAGAGGCTCGTGCCGATGCGGACAAAACCAAGAAGGCTGTCAAGAACATTCAAGGCAAGGTAGAAAAGGCAACCTTGGGTGATCTCGGTGTGTTGGCCGATCTAAAGAAAAAAATGCAAGAAGGTGGCGAAGAAAAAGCGCCTGAATAACCTATCTTGTTAAACACTATGCAAAGGCTGTCTCCAAGGAGGCAGCCTTTTCTTTTACCAGATCGCTGCCCCCATGGTATATTTGTTGTCTAGTATGTCCGATATGCCCTCTGTTCTACAAAGAGTCGTTCAATTTAATCCGATCCGAAAGCTGGTCTTTTTGCTGGTGGGCTTAGCTAGCTATCCCGGGTTGGCTTGGATCAATAAATTGACCATCAGTGGTACGGAACATATTAAGAACTTGCCCAAGCAAAAGGTGTTATTCGTAAGCAACCATCAAACCTATTTCGCCGATGTGATCACGTTCTTTCATATTTTCTGTGCGGTCAAATGGGGTAAGCAAGACCGCCTGGGTTTGCCCTATTATCTTTTGAATCCGTTTACCCGTGTCAATTATGTGGCGGCTGTAGAAACCATGAAGAACAGCTTTTTGTCTCGATTGTTCTTATTGGCAGGCGCCATTACCATCAAAAGAAGCTGGAGGGAAAAGGGAAAGGATGTGCAAAGAGGGGTGGATCCAGCCGATACCCGAAAAATTACCAAAGCCCTTTCGAAAAATTGGGTGATCACCTTTCCGCAAGGTACCACCAAGCCCTTTGCTCCCGGTAGGAAGGGAACGGCCCTTATTATTAAAGAAGTGCGCCCGGTCGTAGTTCCGGTATTGATCAATGGTTTTTGGCGTGCCTTCAATAAAAAGGGATTACGCTTTAAAAAGAAGGGGACGATCTTGAGCGTTCAATTTAAGGCGCCGTTACAGATCGATTATGAGGCGTCCGCCGAGCAGATATTGGAACAGATCATGGATGCTATTGAGCAAAGCAAGCAATTTATGTTGCAAGGGCGCCATCATCGATCACTGTTGCCGGTTGTCAGTTAATCCTTAAAAAATAGGGCCTTCAATTCTGCTGCATCGTTAGGCTTCATTTTGCCGCCCAAGATCAGTCGCAATTGTCTGCGACGCAAGGCTCCGTCAAAGAGTTTTTTCTCCTCTTCGGTTTCCGCTATTACCGCGGGTACCGGACGAGGTTTTCTGTTCGGGTCCAGGGCAACGAATGTATAGTACGCCTCATTGCTCTTATAGCGATATTGCTGTATCAGATCTTCGCCCCACACGCGCAGATGAATTTCCATAGAGCTATTAAAGGCGCGGGTGATCTTAGCCTCTATGTGTACCGTGTTTCCCAATTTGATGGGATTTTCAAAAGAGATATTATCTACCGAGGCTGTAACGCAAGGTACATTACAATGCTTTTGGGCAGCAAGGGCAGCGGCAATGTCCATCCAATACATCAGGCGTCCTCCCATCAGATTTCCAAAAAGGTTGGTGTCGTTGGGAAGTACTAATTCGGTCATCAAGGTCAGACTGTCTACCGCGCGTTTTGCTTCCATTTCATTTCTTTTCGCAAAGATAACGATGCCCCAACGATTGTGACATTCTAAACCGATGCCGGTTGCAGCGGAGATTCCGATAAGCTATGAAGGGAGGCGCTTGCTTTTTTCCAAAAGCTAAAGAAAGAAGGGTAGTATCGGGTTACGGACGGAAACATCCAGTCGCGTGGATCTTTCTGGCCTGGAATATGCATAAAGGCGGGATGCTCGCGGGTATAAACTGCCGGAACCTGATAGGCGTTAGGGATATCGCTGAACTCTCCACAAAAGACTTGAACACCCTCTATGTTACCGGCCAGTGAAATGATAAAGTCGATGACCTTTTTGCTAACAGGGAATTCTTTGTAGTGGGAGGGCTCTAATAATAAGACCCGATTGGAGGGCACTTCGGATCGCCAGGTAGGATCGAGGTGGTAGGGATGATAGATATGCAGCGGGAGAGAGGGGTCGATCGCTGGCTTATTGGTTTCAGGCAAGATCGTTTCCAATAAGGGTCTTTCCGAAGGGATCAAGGCTTCGGGGCAATCCATGGAAGATAGCGTGCTATAGTCATGATCTAGCAAAGTATGTTGCTGTTGCGTGTTGCAATATTTATTGATGTTCTCTTGGTTGCAATAGTATTTCTTGGAGGCAAAGCTGCCGGCAACCCATTGCCAACTACAGGTATTGCTGGCCAGATCTCCGTCGAGTAAGTGATAGTACATCCATTGCGAGGGAAGTTTCCAGTAGGCTTTGGCAATGTTACAGATCAGACTGGCGGTGTACATGCGAAGGTGATTATGCATGTAGCCGATTTGGTAGAGACTTTCAATACCTTGGTCGATGGCTTCAATGCCGGTGCGGGCTTGCGCAATGGCCGAGGGAAGTGCAGCGGAATGTAAGGAGGTCCTATTGACGCGAATGTCATCGAACATATCATCGCCTAAATGCTGCCAGACGCGTTGAAAATATTCTCTCCAGGCTAATTCTTGTAAGAAGCGTTGGATCTGCGCGGGTTTGTATCCTTTTGAAAGCACAGCAGCAGCTACCTGACGGGTAGAGATTACTCCGCGAGAGATGTATGGGGATAAGTAAGTGACATCGCCATGCAAGTAGTTTCGGGTTTGCCCATAGGCAATGGGGTCGATCTGGTCGATCCGACTCCAAATGGAAGATATGTCAGTGGGGAATGTCATTGTAATGTAGTTAAACAATCCATCGTCAAATTAGTTGAGTCAACGTGCTAGTTTGCTTACGTAAGAAGGGTTATTTCCCCGCGTCTAGCAAGGCTAGGAAGTTGGTAGCCAGCCGAAGATGAGTCGATCTCTTTTCCGGATCCATTTTGTCCCAGGTCTTTAGTAGCATGCCCAGTCTGGGGTTTTTGGAGAAGAAGGAGCGATGGGTGTGCATAAATCGCCAAAAGAGTCCGTCCCAGACGGCGGTCCAGCTAACGGTTTCTTTATTGGGAAGCGTGAGGGTTGTTTTTTTATCCCAATCCCCCATTTTGAGTAGGTAATTACTTCCGCTGATATAGGGCTTGGTCGTCATAATGCCGCCGTCTGCAAATTGGGTCATTCCATATACATTGGGCACCATCACCCAGTCGTAACTGTCAATAAAAAAGATCATAAACCATTCATAGACCTGGTCGGGATCAAACTCACAAAGAAGCATAAAGTTTCCCAGCACCATCAATCTCTCAATATGATGCGAGTAAGCATATTTATTCAATCGCTCTATTACGATGTCTATGGGTCTGATTCCGGTGTTTCCCTCCCAAAAGGAACGAGGGATCTTACGCGTGAATTTCCAGTAGTTCTTGGTGCGCTGTCGTACACCCTCTCGCTCGTAGACGATGCGAATAAATTCTCTCCAGCCCATGATCTGTCTGCCAAAGCCCTCCAGCGAGGCCAGCGGTATTTTGTGCGTCAGCGCGTACTGGGTGGCCTTGTCCATCACTTCTTGTGGGGTGAGCAATCCGATATTGAGGGCCGGAGAAAGCACCGAATGATGTAGCCACACTTCTTTTTCCTGCATAGCATCTTCGTAGGGGCCAAACTCAGCAAAACGCTGTGTAAGGAAGAGGTCGAGTTGATGCAGGGCCTCTTGGCGCGTTACCGGATATGCAAATGCTGTAGTTGATCCGGGATGGGCCGAGAAGTGTTTCTCAACATAGACAAGAGCCTCTTTGACAAATACACTTGATTTGAAAGCAAAGGGAGCCGGAGTTTTTTTATTCTTGGGGTAGGGTTTACGATTGTCTGCGTCGAAGGTCCATTGATCACCTACCGGGTCCTTATCATTTTGCAACAGCCATTTTCTATTCTTTCGCTGCTGTATGTAAAAGTCGGTCTGAAAATATGTTTTTCGCTTATCAAAGTATTCCTTTACATCCTTTAGCTGATTTAAAAAATATGGGGTCGGATAGCAGATCAATTCGAGTCCGAGCGAAGAGGTCGTCTGCTGAAGGCGACGCTCTATAAAATGATCGGTGCTGTCCGCGTAGTGAATAGCACTGGTCTTCTTTGTTTTAAGCCACCTGATCAATTCGCGCAGATCTGCTTTTTTCTCCCTTGTCTCTACGTAGTGGACTTGGTATCCTTTTTGGGTGAGTCCTTCTGCATACGCTTTCATAGAAGCCCGGTGCATAACGAGCTTTTGGCGATGAAAGGGTACTTGTGTAAAAAAAAGGGGCTCCTCTAGTAGCCAGACCGGGCGGTCTTTTTGCAGGGCAGGGTGCAGCTCAAAAAGTTGATGCGGAAAGATCAGGGTAATAGCAGACATAGTCAGGAACTTGGTAAACAATTGAGCGATGTAATTGTTTTATTACAAATCTTTCTATGGAATCCATTAAAGGGAAGCAGATCTTGGTGACCGGTGCTACCGGTGGTATCGGTGCGCAAACAGCCAGATTGTTAGCCGCTGGCGGTGCCCGTCTTTTCATAACGGGGCGTAATCCCGAAAAATTAAATGCGTTAGCGGCCGAGCTACATCTTTCGTCTGCTCAGGTATTCAGTACCGATCTTTCCGATCCAGCCCAAGTGAGTGCCCTGGGGCAGCGTTATTTTGCTGCCTTCTCCGGAATCGATATCCTGGTCAATGCTTCTGGTGTAGGCATCATCAGACCCATTGAGCAACTTTCGGAAACGGATCTCATGCAAAGCCTTCAGTCGAACCTGATGGCTCCTTTTTTATTGGTCAAAACTTTTTTACCAGCCATGAAGGAAGTAAAAAAGGGTCTCATTATTAATATACCCGGCGTACTCGGAAAAGTTCCCATGGCCGGGGCCGCTGCATATTCTGCCAGCAAATATGGGTTAGTTGGAATGATGCAAAGCATACGCGAGGAACTAAAGCGTACTGAGATCCGGATCACAAATATTTTTATGGGCGGAGTGGACTCTCCCTTTTGGGATACGATCGACCTGAGGGTCCAGCGCGATAAGATGATACAGGCAGAAGAAGCCGCTCGTGCCATTTGGTTCCTCTGTCAGCAGCCTGTCAGCGGGGTCGTCAGCGAAATGGTGTTGCAGCCCTTCAATCACCAGGCGATCTGATTTTTTGGTGATAATCCACTTTACGGGGCTATTTTTGCGCGGTCTTAAGGGGCTTTCCCCAGGAACAAATTGCTTGCCATGGCTTTACAAGACGAACCGATCTCTTTTGATAATTCGCAATATGCATTCGAGTATAAATCGGATGCCGCTCTTCGCAAGGCGCGTTTTCTTTTCTCCATCATGTCCTCTTCTTGGTTGGTAGCCTTGGGCACCAGACTAACTCCTTTGGCCATTCGCTTGCGGCTTCCCATTAAAGGACTTTTGCGCAGTACATTGTTTTCTCAATTTGTGGGTGGAGAGACGCTAGAAAGTACCCAAGTGGTTGCCTCCACCTTGGAGCGCTATGGTGTAAAAGTGATACTTGATTATGGAGTAGAGGGTAAAGAGGGGGAGGAGAATTTTGATAGAGCCGCTCAGGAGTTTAACCGGGTCATTGATTATGCGGCCACGGCTTCCAATGTTCCGTACATCAGCATTAAGGTAACTGGCTTTGCGCGATTTGGATTGTTGGAGCATCTGCAGCAGCTAATGCTTTCGCAAACCGGGCCGCTAATGGATCGTTATCAGGCCATGCTGGCTCAATTAGACGAGCACCATCGTACAGAATGGCAACGGGTACTCGATAGAGCGCAGCGAATTTGTGTCAATGCAAGAGATCGTCAGGTCGCGGTGGCCATCGATGCAGAAGAGAGTTGGATTCAAGCCCCTGTGGATGCCTTGGCGACCTTGATGATGCAGCAGTATAATCGGGAGCGACCTTTCGTATATAATACGGTTCAGCTTTATCGGCATGACCGCTTTCGGTTTTTACAGGATGCTTGCACGGAGTCCATGTCTCAACAGTACATTTTGGCCTTGAAACTAGTACGGGGTGCTTACATGGAAAAAGAGCGAAAGAGAGCCCTTGAAAAGGGATATGCATCTCCCATTCACGCCAACAAAGAAGCAGTCGACCTTGATTATAACCAGGCTCTTGGCTATTGTATCGATCGAATCGATCGTGTGGCCATGATCGTGGCTTCTCATAATGAATACAGCAATATGCTTGCGACAAAGCTACTGCGAGAGAAAGGCTTATCGATAGGACACCCACATGTTCATTTCAGTCAGCTCTATGGCATGAGTGACAATATTACATTCAATCTATCCAAGGCAGGTGCCAGTGTCAGCAAGTACCTTCCCTTTGGGCCTATCGAAGACGTAGTGCCCTATCTGATGCGCAGGGCACAGGAAAACACCTCGGTAAAGGGCCAAACTGGGCGTGAACTAAGTCTGATCCAAAAAGAATTGGACCGAAGAAAGCAATCATCTTAAATTGCGGTATGCAACAGTATCACCAGCTGCTTCGGCATATCTTAGAAAACGGCATACAAAAGACCGATCGGACAGGTACCGGCACACAAAGTGTTTTTGGTTATCAATTTCGATTCAATCTCGAGGAAGGATTTCCGCTGGTCACGACCAAGAAACTGCATCTAAAGAGTATTATCTATGAGCTGTTATGGTTTTTGCGCGGAGAAACCAATATCGCCTATTTGAAAGAGAACGGGGTCAGCATTTGGGACGAATGGGCCAATGAGCAAGGAGAATTAGGTCCCGTTTACGGAAAGCAATGGCGCAGTTGGGAGGGTAAGGATGGAAAACTGGTCGACCAGATCAAGGAGTTGATCGCGCAGATCAAAGCCAACCCGGATAGTCGTCGCCTGATCGTTAGTGCCTGGAATGTGGCGGACTTACCGTCAATGGCGTTAATGCCTTGTCATGCATTATTTCAATTTTATGTTGCCAACGGCAAGTTAAGTTGCCAATTGTACCAACGTAGTGCGGATGTTTTTTTAGGGGTGCCATTCAATATCGCTTCTTATGCCTTACTGACCCATATGATCGCGCAAGTGTGTGGGTTGGGCGTAGGGGATTTCGTACATACGTTTGGAGACGTACATATTTACAATAATCACCGAGAGCAGGTAATACTGCAACTAAGCAGAGAGCCCTTTGCGCTGCCCACCTTGCAACTCAATCCCGCGGTAAGTGATATTTTTTCGTTTCGGTACGAGGATTTTTCCTTACTCAATTACCAATGTCATCCGGCCATCAAAGCGCCCGTTGCCGTCTAAGGTAAGAAGCGTTTATTTTTGTAAGTCATATTCATCTCAAGCAATATATCTTTCATGATCATCTCTCTGGTAGTCGCGGCGGCCTCAAATCATGTTATTGGCAAGGAGGGAGCCCTTCCCTGGCAATTGCCGGCCGATCTGCGCCATTTTAAGAACATCACCTGGGGATTGCCTATTATCATGGGAAGAAAGACCTATGCCTCGCTAATGGCTCCATTGCCGGGGCGAACCAATATTGTGCTGACTCGGAACAAGGATTGGTCTCCCCATAGCGAGTTAGTAGCGGTGGTGTCTACTCCCGAGGAGGCGCTACACCAGGCTCGGTCGGTATTTGCCAAAGAGGTGATGGTGATTGGCGGAGGAGAGATCTATGCCATTTTTTTACCCCTGGCAAGTCGCATTTACTTGACCCGGGTTGAGGCGGAACCCGAGGGGGATACCTTCTTTCCGGCGCTAGATCCTACCGTCTGGACCATGCAAAAGGCCGTCAGACAAGAGGCCGATGCCAAGAATGCATATAGTTGCTCCTTTGAGATTTGGGAGCGAATTTAATATCTCCTTATGCATTCTATTTTAAGGACTTGTATTGATTATCTTCAATTTTATATAAGTTCTTATTCTGCTGCTGGACATGGCATTCATTCTCCATTTGTTTATCAATTTGCACGATCTGTCCTGGGCGATACCAGACTCCATCCGGCTTATCTGACCTGGGCTCCGTGGAGAAAGGAATTGCTGGCTGATGCTACCGTATTGCCGATCGTGGAACTTGGGGCTGGCTCTGCTACCGCGCCCGGTCGATCTGAAAGAAGCGTGGGCGATCTGGCCAGACAGGTTTCGAAGCCCGAAAGAACTGCTCGCTTGTTGTTTCGGATCGCCCAGTTTTATCAGCCTGGGTGTATTGTAGAGTTAGGCACGTCTTTGGGACTGAGCACTGCGTTTTTCTCGCTGGCTTGCCCCTCGGCCACGATATTTACTATCGAGGGCAATCCGGCCGTGGCAGATAAGGCGCGATCGCATTTCGATCGCTGGGGCTTGCGGAATGTAGAGCAGATTTCGGGGCATTTTGATGCGGAGTTGCCTGCTTTATTGAACAAGGTAAAGCAAGTCGATCTGGCCTTTCTGGATGGTAATCACCAACTGGAGCCCACGCTTCGTTATTTTGAGTGGTTGCTTTCTACAAAAACGTCCGGCTCTGTTTTTATTATCGATGATATTTATTGGAGTCAAGAAATGAAGATGGCTTGGGAGACGATTAAGCAGCATCCAGAGGTTCGCTGTACGATCGACCTTTTTCAATTTGGGTTGGTGTTTTTTAAAGAAGAGTTCAAAGAAGTACGTCACTTCTCTATACGATTTTAATTGCTACCTTAGTTCCAACTTATTTTATAACTATTTATCATGACAATTGGTCTGCTGCGCGAAGCTGTACCCGAAACCCGGGTTTCCCTAACCGACGAAGGAGTCTCTGCCTTAGTCAAGAAAGGAATAAAGGTCTTGGTAGAACAAGCAGCAGGCAATCTGGCGTTTTGCACAGATGAGGCCTATCGTAAAGCAGGAGCCACTGTGCTCTCGGCTGCGGAGGTGATGGAGCAGTCTAATGCGCTGCTTTGTATTCATCCTCTCTCGCTATCTATATTGTCAAGTTTAAAGGGTAAAGTATTGATCGGGGCTTATCAACCCCTGTATAACCGCGAATGGGCTACTGCCGTTGCCAACAGTGGCGCTACTTGTTTTTCGCTGGATATGTTACCACGCACTACCCGTGCTCAGTCGATGGATATCCTCAGCTCTCAAGCGAATATTGCCGGATACAAGGCTGTATTGCTAGCGGCTACTACCTACAGTCGTTATTTTCCTATGTTCATGACCGCAGCCGGAAGTATTGCTCCGGCCAAGGTATTGATCTTGGGCGCGGGGGTGGCCGGATTGCAGGCCATCGCCACTGCCAAGCGATTAGGTGCAGTCATTGAAGTGTTTGATACGCGTCCGGCCGTAAAAGAAGAAGTGATGAGCTTGGGTGCAAAGTTCGTTGAAGTAGAAGGGGCCGCCGATGCCAGCCAGGCAGGGGGTTATGCCGTGGAGCAGTCTGCAGCCTACGAACAACGCCAGCGAGAGCGTATCGCCACCGCTGCTGCTAAGGCGGATATTATAATTACTACCGCTCAAATCCCGGGTAAGAAAGCGCCCACCCTGATCACCGAGCAAATGATCGATGCGCTCCGACCCGGCTCTGTCATCATAGATCTGGCCGCGGCCACCGGCGGCAATACGCCCTTTACCGAAAATAACCAGACGGTACATCGTAACGGGGTCACCATCATCGGTGATTCGGCTTTGTATTCCCGGATGCCAGCCGATGCCAGTAAATTATATGGAAAGAATTTGATCAATTTTTTACAATTGCTGCTGAGTAAAGAAGGCCAGTTACAATTGAACTGGAATGATGAGCTGGTCAAGGGATGTTGTATTTCGCACGAGGGGCAAATCGTACACGAACGCTTAAAATAATCAGGTATGACTTCTGTATTTAATTTGATTCATGAGCATCAGGCCATTATTTACATTGTGGTGCTGATGATCTTTGTAGGGATAGAAGTGATCGGCAGTGTGCCCAGTGTTTTGCACACGCCTCTAATGAGTGGCGCCAATGCGATCCATGGCGTCGTGATCATTGGAGCGATCATCGTTATGGGTAAGGCCGAGGCCGATAATTATCTGGCATTGGCCTTGGGTTTTTTGGCGGTGGTATTGGGTACGCTGAATGTAGTGGGTGGATTCGTGGTTACCGACCGGATGTTAGAGATGTTTAGCAAAAAGAAAAATCCTCCTAAGCTTTAAAACTTCTTATCTGTGGAATTTAATATCCTTTCACTTATCTATCTGCTTGCTTCGGTCACTTTTATTGTCGGGCTCAAGATGCTCTCTCACCCCACATCGGCCCGAAAAGGAAATGCGGTGGCCGCTGCAGGGATGACCCTGGCGATCGTCGGAACTATTTTTTTATATAACGAAGACGGGGAAACCCTCGGTAACTACGGATGGATCTTTGGCGGTCTTGCGATCGGCTCTGTGGTGGGTACCCTCGCGGCTCGTCGCGTTAAGATGACAGCCATGCCCGAGATGGTAAGTTTATTTAATGGAATGGGTGGAGCCTGCGCTGCTTTGATCAGTATTGTTGAGTTCGATCATCTCATTCACCAGCCGTCTTTATCGCAAACCTTTCTATTCGCCGGTATCGAATGGCCCAAGGAAGGATTATTATTGATCATCTTGTTGGGATTGATCATTGGCACTGTTTCTTTTGCAGGCAGCATGGTGGCATGGGGAAAATTAAATGGGTCGCTACGCGATTTTTCTTTTCGTGGTCAACAGGCCTTCAATATAGGTCTACTGCTTTTGATCTTGGGATTGGCTACGTATATGGTGGTGGCATTGCCCGCAAATGCACAGCTTCTCTTCTATGTAATCTTTGCCCTATCGATCTTGTACGGATTATTCTTTGTCTTTCCGATCGGCGGAGCCGATATGCCGGTAGTGATCTCGCTGCTGAACTCCTTTACGGGGGTTGCGGCTGCCTGTGGTGGATTTTTATACGACAATAAAGTGATGTTGACAGGAGGTATCCTTGTGGGCGCTGCCGGAACCCTTTTGACGATATTGATGTGCAAGGCCATGAACCGTTCGTTGACCAATGTATTGATCGGAGCCTTTGGGGGTAATACCGCCGCCGTTGCAGGTGGAATCGCTCAAGGCTCGTACAAAGAGATTTCGCTGTCTGATGCCGCGGTAGTAATGAGTTATGCTAATAAGGTCATGATCGTGCCGGGATATGGGTTAGCCGTGGCCCAAGCACAGCATGCCTGCCACGAACTTGAGAAACTACTAGCTGCAAAGGGAGTAAAAGTATCGTACGCGATTCATCCTGTTGCTGGGCGTATGCCTGGTCATATGAACGTTTTATTGGCCGAGGCCGATGTGTCTTACGAAAAATTGCTCGAGATGGAACAGGCCAATGAGGCCTTTCCCACCACCGATGTGGTCTTGATACTGGGGGCCAATGATGTGGTGAATCCCGCTGCAAAAAGCGATCCGGCTTCTCCAATTTATGGTATGCCTATTTTGGATGTGGAATTGGCAAAGCATGTGATCGTTAATAAGCGTAGCATGAAACCCGGCTATGCGGGTATCGAGAACGATCTTTTTTTTAGACCCAAGACCTCGATGTTGTTCGGTGATGCCAAAAAAGTATTGCAAGATCTTATTACCGAAGTAAAGAATAGTTAGTGGGGCTTCCAGCAGCGTTACTCGATCAACTCTCTGGCACGGTTGGCTTTGACCGGGATGCTTTTTTGCAATCTCATCAAGACGCAACGCTTCCAACTTCTATTCGCCTAAATCCGACCAAGTTGCCCTCGCTTCCATATGCTACGCAACCGATAGGTTGGGCTAATCATGGATATTATTTATCAGAGCGGCCTTCGTTTACATTCGACCCCTTGTTTCATGCCGGCACCTACTATGTGCAAGAGGCCAGCAGTATGTTACTGGAACAGGCCGTCAAGCAGTTCTTGCCAAAAGATCGGCCTTTACGGGTATTGGACCTTTGTGCCGCCCCCGGGGGTAAAGCAACTCATCTTTATTCGCTGTTGCCTCCCAATAGTTTTTTGGTCGCAAACGAAGTGATCCGCTCCCGGGCCCTTGTGTTGCGCGATAACCTGATCCGTTGGGGCGTTCAAAAGGCCCTGGTTACGCAAAACGATCCGGAGCAATTTTCTGCCCTCGAGAATTACTTTGATTGGGTAACAGTAGACGCTCCTTGTAGCGGCAGTGGGTTATTTCGTAAAGATCCTGATGCTATTGCCCATTGGAGTCCGGGTGCCGTTCAACATTGTTCCTTGCGCCAGCAACGTATTGTATCGGCGGCCTGGCAAACATTACGACCAGGAGGAATTTTATTTTATTCTACCTGCTCCTATTCGACACAAGAGAACGAAGACATATCGACCAGGTTGATCCAAGAGAAAGGGGCGCGACCGCTTTTATTGTCCCTGCAACCAGCATGGAACATAACGCCTTCATCGCCGGGTTATCGTTGTTGGCCCGATAAAGCAAAAGGGGAAGGATTCTATTTTTGTTGTTTGCAAAAGCCAGTAGAGGGTGAGGTGGCTATGGTGGCCAAAAAGGTTCGAACGGAAAAAACACTTAGTAAAAAAGAAGTGGCAATTGTACGCGAATGGATCAAAGAGGAGGATGATCTTTATTTTCAAACCCAGCGTTCTATTTATGGGTGGCCTCGTCTATGTTGGGACGAGTGGCACCAACTGATCAAAGTTTTGAATGTGATCTATTCCGGTTTCCGTGTCGGGCAGATCATGGGCGACAAGCTGGTACCCGATCATGCCCTGGCCCTTAGTCAACGCTTGCATCAAGGGATTCCCCTGGTCTCGCTGACGGTCGAAGAGGCCATTCTCTATTTACAGAGAAAGCCCTTGTCGTTGGCCGAACGGGTAGAAAAGGGTTGGTGCATCGCGGCCTACCAACAACATCCTCTGGGCTGGATCAATATTCTCTCCAGTCGAGTCAATAATTATTATCCCAAAGAGCTCCGTATTCTCAAAGAAAGTCTGACTGATTAAAATTTCAGATCTTTACAGGCATGATGATCATTCGTCCCTTGGTATTTTCTTTGTTGTGGCTGCTTTGCTCCTCAGCGTGGGCGCAGACAAATGCAAAAGGGTCGATGGAGCGAACTTCACCTCGTACCGAGGTACGCGATGAGACGCTCTATCGCTTTTTGTTAAGAGGGCAGGGATACTTTAAAAATGCATTTGAGGAATCGCTTGATGCCTCCGCACCTATGCAGCAGTTGGTCAAGGCCACTGTCTTTAAAACGCAAAGTGGCTATTCCGATCAAAAGTTTTATGTGTTGACCAACCTGGCCCCGGTAGGTTCCTTCGTGTATTTATATGCCGATGCGCAAAGTCGTGGGGTGTATGCCAAGGTGATCGGCCCATTGCATGATATTCGGCTTAATGTACCTTTTGACCTTCGGGTCAGTGCAGCAGCCTTGCCCATATTGGGCATTAATGAGACGGGAACTTTTTCACTCACTCTTTATTATTGGCCTTCTTCGAACCGGTAGCCCTTCAGGAATTCGGAAACAGCCATGCGTTTTTTTCCTTCAAGTTGAAGGAACAGCACTTCGATCGATCCATCTCCACAGCCAAAAAACAAATAAGATCTTCCATCGGTATCTACTTGGCCGGGGCGCAAGTTTCGATTATTCATATGGGGTTTGGTCCCAATGATCTTGAGCAGCTTGCCATGTAAGGTGGTATAGGCACAGGGAGCTGGGCTAAGCCCACGCACCAGGTTGTGGATGGCCGCAGCGGACTGTTGCCAATCGATCAGTCCGGTCTCCCTGCTCAGCTTGGGGGCATGGCGAAGTACTTTACTATCGAAATTGATATTGGACTGGGGTATCGGAACGATCTTTTGCTCTATCCAGTTTTTTACAGTTTCTACCAGTAAAGAGGCGCCGATCTCTTTCATCTTGTCGTGTAATTCTCCGGCCGTTTCATCGGGCCCTATGGGAATGGATTTTTTTTCTAAGATCGCGCCGGTATCAATTTCGTGTTGTAATAAAAAAGTGGTGACACCGGTTTCGGTATTCCCATCGATGATAGCCCAGTTAATGGGGGCTGCCCCCCGATAAGCAGGAAGCATCGATCCGTGCAAATTGATAGTGCCCAAGCGGGGGCGATTCCATACTACTTCCGGAAGCATTCTAAAGGCCACTACTACTTGTAGATCGGCTTTCCATTGATCTAACGCTTCCAAAAAAGAGGGGTCCTTTAGTTTGATGGGTTGCAAGAGCGGAATGCTATGGGCCAAGGCATATTCCTTTACGGGGGAGGGTTGCAGTTGCAGTCCTCTTCCGGCGGGTTTGTCGGGGGCGGTAATAACGCCCACAACCGTACAGCCCGCTTGAACAAGGGCATCGAGACTTGCTACAGCAAAGGCAGGGGTGCCCATAAAAACAATACGCACCGATCGATAATCTTGCATGGTTGCGAATGTAACAAAAAGCCAGGGCTCAATCGCTATTCAAAGTCCTCGTAAAGCAGGTACTTTTTACGCATCAACTTGTACTGACTTAATGCGGGCTCCCAACTTTTTTTTATTTCTTCTTCGGATAGTCCATCGCGTACCTGTTGCCACAGGTCGTTGTTGCCGGCCAGTTTATTAAAGAAAGAGGCCTTGATGTCGCCCGATTTAGGAAGTAGAAAAAAGCTGTCTTTTTCTGGAAACAAACGGTAGGATTCCAGAAGCCATTTCAACTGGATCTGCCCCTTGGTCATGGCCAGTATCTCTTGGGGGGTGCCGCTTAGTTCCCACCCGTAACATTGTTTTCCATAATGCTTTGAACTTTTGGCTCCGGCATTGGGTTGCGGGGTAAAAGCCGCCATGGAGGCGGGTAGTAAAGGATGCCCAAAAAGCATAAAGGGTTTGTTGGTTCCCCGCCCTTCACTGAGATCGGTCCCTTCAAAAAAACAGGTAGAAGGGTAGAGGTAGATAGTTTGAATATCAGGAAGATTTGGAGAGGGTTTTATGGGAGGCACATAGAGTGAACGATGTGTGTAATTGGCACATTTGACAACCGTTAGTCCAAATCCTCCTTGCACATTTCGCTCATATTTGGGCGGAGCACTTCCTTGTATCCACCCTTCTCCCAAGAGCATGCCGGCATATTCTCCAATGGTAAGTCCATAGACAATGGGAATGGGTTGTCTTCCTATAAAGGAGCGATAGGTTGTGTCCAGTACCGGGCCATCTACATAAAATCCGTTCGGGTTTGGTCTGTCCAACACGATCAATGGTTTATTGAACTCCTTGGCCGATTGAATGTAGGCTTCCAGCGAAGAGATAAAGGTGTAGAAGCGCACGCCCACATCTTGAATGTCGAAGATCATCACATCGATCTCTTGAAGGTCTTTTTCGTCAGGCCGACGTTTAGCACCGTAGAGAGATATGACCGGGATCCCGGTTCTTTTATCAATGTAGTTTCCAACTTTTTCGCCAGCATCTGCATCGCCCCTGAATCCATGCTCGGGACCAAAAATAACCCGGATATCAACCCCTAATTTCTGTAAGCTGTCTACCAGGTGAGAGGGGCCGATCACCGATGTTTGATTGGCGAAAACGGCAACTCTTTTTCCCAGTAACAGATCCAGGTAGTTCTTAAGCTGCTCTGCGCCTGGCTGTATAACGGGAATAAGGGTTCGATCGGCCTGTTGAGCTGTTACTTGTTTTTGTTGAGCGCTTACCGTAATGGCAAGAAAACAAGACAAGAAAAAAAGAATGCCGCTTTTCATTGTTTCAATTAGGTTGATGCAGTTTAAAATTAAGCAATCGCATTTTGGCAAAAAAAATAAATCGGGCTGCCTCATTATGGTTACCTTGCAGCTTAAATAAGTACAGTATTATGTCTACGGTAAAAAGTGGTGATAAGATAAAGGTTCATTATCATGGCAAGCTCGTTTCGGGCGAGACATTCGACTCCTCGGCTGGTCGTGAGCCCCTTGCTTTTGAGGTGGGTAGTGGCGCGGTCATAAAAGGATTTGATGATGGCGTAACGGGTATGGCCGTGGGAGAAAAGAGGACCATTCAAATTCCTTTTATGGAAGCCTATGGTCCCCACAGCCCCGAAATGGTCATCGAAATGCCCAAAGAGCGTTTTCCTGCCGACATGGAAATTACGGTCGGGATGCCCCTGCAAATGAATGATGGACAGGGTCGCCAATTTCAGGTTACCGTTACCGAGATCAAGGAAAGTGTCGTGCTATTAGATGCCAATCATCCATTAGCGGGAAAAGACCTGATCTTTGATCTGGAATTGGTCTCTATCGATGGAGCTAGTCCACTGATCATTCTTCCTTAAATTTTCTCATGTTCGAAGGGTATGCTTACACGGTTGAACAGCGTTTTTTGCGTTATGTTCAATGCGACACGCAGAGCGATCCTGCGTCTACTACTTTTCCCAGTACACCGGGGCAGAAGAAGTTGGCAGCCCTGCTGGTAGAGGAGTTGCATCAAATGGGTGTTCTTGATGCCCATATGGACGAATGGGGTTATGTGTATGCCACCATCGAACCCACTACATCAGCGCCCCTTCCTGTAATCTGTTTTTGTGCCCATATGGATACGGCCCCCGATTGTAGCGGTGCCGGTGTAAAGCCAATAGTACATCGTCATTACCAGGGCCAGGCGCTTGTATTACCAGATGACCCAACACAGGTAATTCGCGAAGAGGATCATCCTTATTTACGAAACAAACACGGGCATGATATTATTACCGCCTCGGGTACTACCTTGTTAGGGGCGGATGATAAGGCCGGAGTAGCCATCATCATGGACCTGGCTCATTTTTTGGTTACTCATCGGGATATAGCGCACGGAAAGATTCGTCTCTTGTTTACACCCGACGAGGAGATCGGAAAAGGAACAAATCATGTTGATCTGCAAAAACTCGGCGCCGATTTTGGGTATACGCTCGACGGCGGAGAACTGGGATCTCTCGAAGACGAGACCTTTTGTGCCGACGAAATAAAGATTACCCTGCAGGGAGTGATCGTTCATCCAGGCTATGCCAAGGATAAGCTGGTCAATGCGCTCAAGATAGCAGGGGCTTTACTGGCCACCCTTCCTGCCAATGGCTTATCTCCCGAAACCACGGCCGGCAGAGAGGGTTTTATTCATCCCGTTAGTATGTCTGGTTTGGCCGAGGAATGCACTTTGCATTTTTTGATCCGTGATTTTACGATCCAGGGACTGCACGAGAAAGAAGAGATACTCCGAGGACTGGTACAAGAGGTGATCAGTAGGTATCCGGGTGCCTGTTATGCGTGGGCCAAGACCGAACAGTACCGGAACATGAAAGAAGTACTCGATCGTCATCCACATGTGGTAGCGCTGGCCAGGGAAGCCCTGCAGCGCGCGGGTCTATCTCTTCAACAAGAGAGTATCAGGGGTGGTACCGACGGAAGCCGACTTTCTTTTATGGGGCTGCCCTGTCCGAATCTTTTCGCCGGCCAGCAGTTGATCCACTCCAAACGCGAATTTGTGTCGGTACAAGACATGCAAAAAGCTGTGGAGGTATTGGTGCATCTACTCTGCATTTGTAGGGAGAGGAATTAGTCGTAACTTGTAAAAAAATTACCTATGGAATCAGTTGCCTTTCTTATTCCCTGGATCCTACTGCTTGGGATCGTGATGTCTGGACTTTTCACCATCAATCAAGGGTATATTGGTGTTATCACCATGTTTGGAAAATATCGCCGGGTGGTAAGACCAGGATTAAATTTTAAGATTCCTTTTTTTGAGACCGTCTTTAAGAGGGTTTCTGTACAAAATCGCTCCGTAGAGTTGGAGTTTCAAGCGGTTACACAAGATCAGGCCAATGTCTATTTTAAAAGCATGTTATTGTACTCTGTGCAAAATGCCGATGAGGAGACAATAAAAAAGGTGGCCTTTAAGTTTATTACCGACAAAGACTTGATGCAAGCCTTGGTGCGTACGATCGAGGGTAATATTCGTTCTTTTGTCGCTACCAAAAAGCAAGCTGAGGTGTTGGGACTGCGTCGTGAGATCGTTCAGTATGTGAAAGTGGAGGTAGATCATTCGCTCGAGGAGTGGGGTTATCACTTGCAAGATTTGCAGATCAACGATATTACATTCGATAAACTTATTCTGGATTCAATGAGCAAGGTGGTGGCTTCCAATAACCTCAAGGCTGCGGCCGAAAATGAAGGGCAAGCTTTGCTGATCACCAAGACAAAAGCGGCCGAGGCCGATGGTAACGCTATTAAAATATCCGCTGAAGCCGAGAAAGAAGCGGCCCGTTTACGTGGTCAGGGTGTGGCCCTGTTTAGAAAAGAGGTAGCTGCCGGTATGACGGAAGCTGCGGAGCAAATGAAGCAAGCTAATTTGGATACCAATGTTATTTTATTCAGTATGTGGACAGAGGCGATCAAGAATTTTGCTGAATATGGAAAAGGAAATGTGATCTTCCTCGACGGAAGTGCCGAAGGTATGGAGCAGACCATGAAGCAGATCCAGGCGCTGATGTTCAAATCATCCGGTACTATTTCTAAGGAGTAGGAACTTTTTTTAATTTGAATCAACCTATTTAACAGCACAACAGGCATGATCAATTTATTGCAGATCACCGACAGTCTTACCACCACGGCCAAGCGTGTGGCTGGCGATACCAATCAAGACGGCTATATTAGTTTATGGGAATTACTCTCTACCGGAGGATGGATCATGATCCCGCTGGGTATCATGTTGCTGGCGGTGGTCTACGTTTTTGTCGAACGGTTTATGGCCATTCGGGAAGCCGGACGCATCGATCCCAATTTTATGAATATCATCCGCGATCATATTGTGACCGGAAACGTGGTTGCCGCCCGCAATTTTGCCAAGAATAGTAATAATCCCGTAGCCCGTATCGTCGATAAGGGTATTCAGCGCATCGGTAAGCCGATCGATGCCATTGAAAAGAGCATGGACAATGTAGGCGTTTTGGAAATGTACAAACTCGAAAAGAATTTGGGAGTGTTATCCGTCATCTCCAAAGCCGCTCCAATTTTCGGATTCGTGGGGACCTTGGTGGGGCTTATGCAACTTTTCTCCAGTATCACAACATCGAATGAATTTGAAGTCTCTACAATCGCCGGTGGTATTTATACAAAATTGATCACTTCTATTTCGGGTCTTGTAATTGGGTTGATCGCTTATTTGGGATATAGTTACCTGATGACCCAGATCGATAAGACTGCCAATAAAATGGAATCGGCCGCTGCCGATTTTCTGGACGTTTTACAAGAGCCTACTCGTTAATGCCCCATGCGATTTAGAAGAAAACATAGCGAACAATCAGAGGTGTTCACCGATTCTCTCAATGACATCTTATTTATCTTATTGATGTTCTTTTTGATCGTAGCGACCCTGGCGAATCCGAATGTGATCAGGGTGGGGTTACCCAAAGGATCAAAGGATACCAAGGCTAAGCAGCATATCATGGTCTCGATAGACCGTAATCAACAATTTTATTTGGGTACGACTCCGCTTGCGTCCGATCGATTCGAAGCCGCCCTTACCGACGAGATCAGACGATTTCGCAGTTTGGTCGATACGCCAACAGTAGTTATCAATGCCGATACCACGGCTTATTATGGCGAAGTCTACCAGATTATGCTACTGGCCAAAAAAGAAAAGGCCAAAGTAGTGGCCCGTATCGAATAAGAGATCAGCGCCAGGCCCGAAGCATTCTCTTTTTCCCTTGCATATCTTCTTTTATCTCCGTTTTTAGCGAGCCTGTCTCCATTATCGATACGATGTCCATCGCATACGCTGCATTCAATTCGACAAAGAGCTGTCCGGTGGGCTTGAGATGCGACTGAGCCAGCAACATTAACTGTCTATAAAAAATCAAGGGATCGGTACCGGGCGCAAACAAGGCACGATGGGGTTCATGGTCCAACACGCGCGCGCTCATCGCGGCCTTCTCATCGATACTGATGTAGGGAGGATTACTTACGATCAGATCGCAGAGGGGAAGGTTCGTCCAGGTCGATGGATGTAGCAGATCAGTTTGAATACAGGTAATATCGATGCCTAGTGCCGTGGCATTGTGTCGAGCTACGGTCAGCGCATTTTCATCAATATCTGCTGCGGTCACTGATGCTTTTCTGATCCTTCTTTTAAGGGCTAAGGCAATACAGCCACTACCCGTGCCCATGTCGAGGATCTGGAGTTGCGTAACCGGAAAGCGGCAATTGGAAATGATCCACTCGACCAGCTCTTCGGTCTCAGGTCTTGGTATGAGCACCTGGTTATTGACCATCAATTTTAATCCGCAGAACCAAGCCTCCCCCACGGCATATTGTAAAGGTTCTCCTGCTAAAATACGTTGAGTAAGCACAGCGAGTCGATCGAGCTGATCAGTGTAAAGTAAGCTGTGTTGTAGTTTGTGGAATTGGTCTCTTTCCACTTGCAGTACATGCTCCAGTAAGAGGGTAGTCATGGCCTTGGCTTCGTCCGGGTCTATTTTTGATTGAAGCCAATTGGAGTAATGTTGGATCGATGTGGCCAGGGTCATCATGCCGTTAGTATTACTGCCGAAAACGGCTGCTGACGACTAGCTCTTTGCTTCCGGGAGTGTATTGGTAAAAGCCTTCACCGGTCTTGATACCCAGTTTTCCGTCTTTGACCAGTTGCTCTAATAAAGTTGCCGGTGCATATTTATCGGTCTTGAATCCTTCGTGAAGAACCTGCATGATCGATAAGCATACGTCAAGACCGATCAGATCGGCCAGCTGCAACGGACCCATGGGGTGGGCCATGCCCAGTTTCATAATGGTATCGATCTCTTCCACACCGGCTACCCCCTCTTGTAAACTACATATGGCCTCATTGATCATGGGCATCAGAATACGATTAGCGATAAAGCCAGGAAAGTCATTGACCACACAAGGTACTTTTTGCAACGCCTTGCTGTACGAAACAATTTGAGCGGTGACAGTCTGATCGGTCTGTGGCCCTGTGATGATCTCCACCAGCTTCATGACCGGTACCGGATTCATAAAGTGCATACCGATCACTTTTTCGGGACGACGAGTAGCAGCAGCAATGGTTTGTATGGGGATCGAAGAGGTATTGGTCGCTAAGATGCAATGGGCTGGCGCTGCCGTATCGAGCGCTTTGAATAAATTCAGTTTTATCTCTTTGTTTTCGGTGGCCGCTTCCACGACTAACTCGGCCTCTTGGACCCCTTCGGTCAACGAAGTATTCGTGGTCATATTTTGCAAGGTGGCATTTACTTGTTCTGCCGTGAGCGTGCCCTTGCTCTGCATTCGCTCCAGATTTTTTTTAATGGTGTTGATTGCCTTTTCGAGTTGCGCACCATTTACATCGATCAGGGTTACTCTCCAGCCATATTGTGCGAACACATGCGCGATCCCATTACCCATGGTGCCGGCTCCGATCACAGCCATTTTCTTCATAGTCATCCTTAGTTTTTCTTTTTGAAATCGCCTCGTTTCCACGATTCAATAAAATCGGCCCAGGCGGCCGGGTTAAAAATATTCATAGGAGGCGTTTGCCCTTGGTATACGGCCCGGTTTGCAATTTTATTCATTTGCATGCGGGTGGCTTCTCCGCCATCGCCCGGTACGGTACGAAGCAATAGTCTGCGGGTAGTGGCGTTGGTATTTTTTCGAGCGATCTCGTATTGGTCGTCGGGGACTTGCACATTCACAAAATCTCTTGCGAATTGTTCTGGCGTTGGCCTGGGTTTAAGCACAGTGGCAGGCAGATAGACCGTATCGGCTACCAGCAGCTGTACGATGCTATACTGATTGCCCACGAGGTTCCGGGGTATCAAAACCGTTTTTCCCTGGTAGCTTACGTGTGAGAATTCGACCTGGTCTCCTTTTAGCACAACGATCGAGAAAACGCCTTGGTTATTGGTAATAGTACCCCGATTCTGTCCTTTGACCACGATACTAACGGCGGGTATACCCACCAGACTATCGGCTGTCATTACCACGCCGAATAACTGCACCACCGAGTCGCGTGTCGTTTCAAATTGCGCTTTGGCCAGGGTAGGTATTAGGATCAACAGTGCCAGCGAGAAAAGAAAGGGGGTTTTCACTTGACAAAATTAGTCAGTCCCGGCTGAATTGTCCCAACAAATTGCCAGTTTCAATGTTTACTTTTGTACCCCTTTTGAAGCGTTGTTTAAATTTTAACAAATGACCGAATCGCAAATACTTGATGCGTTACGAAATGTACAAGAGCCCGACCTGGGCAAGGACCTGGTAACGCTCAATATGATCAGGGATATTGCCATCGACGGGCAGCAGGTTTCGTTTACGGTCGTGCTGACCACGCCCGCCTGTCCGATGAAGGATATGATGCGCAATGCCTGTGTCAATGCCATACAGCTCTTGGTCAATAAAGAAGCGGTGGTGCAAGTTCATTTTACGGCTCAAACCAGCACCAAGCGTGTAGATGGTCTTTCAGTCTTGCCACAGGTTAAAAATATCATTGCGGTGGTAAGCGGAAAAGGGGGCGTGGGTAAATCGACCGTGGCCGCCAATTTGGCCCTGGCCTTAGCGCAGGGCGGTGCACAAGTCGGCTTGATGGATGCTGATATTTACGGGCCCAGTGTTCCCATCATGTTCGGTGTACGCGGCGAGCGTCCGCTCATGAAAGAGGTCGATGGTAAAGGGATGATCGTTCCATTGGAGCGATTTGGGATCAAACTGATGAGCATTGGGTTGCTGGTCGATGAGAAGAACGCCGTGGTATGGAGAGGCCCAATGGCCAGTAGCGCCGTAAAGCAATTTGCTACCGATGTTTGTTGGGATACGCTGGATTATCTTGTTATCGACATGCCTCCCGGTACTGGAGATATCCATCTTACGTTGTTGCAAACAGTCCCTGTAACCGGAGCGGTTATTGTTAGTACACCACAGGATGTAGCCTTGGCCGATGCCAAAAAAGGGATCGCCATGTTCGGGCAAGCGCAGTTGAAGATTCCTATCATTGGGCTGGTTGAGAACATGAGCTACTTTACACCGGCCGAGTTACCCGATAACAAATATTATCTTTTCGGAAAGCAAGGCGGACGAAAATTGGCTGATGAATATGATCTTCCATTTTTGGGAGAGATACCCCTGGTGCAATCGATCCGAGAGGGCGGCGATCAAGGGGTACCGGTGATGATTAGTGACGATGCGGTCTCTAAGCAAGCCTTTGAGCAATTTGCTGCCTTGGTGGTAAGAAGTATCGCGATGGGAAATGCTCATATCAAAACAGAGCACATCGCAACTATGGTTTAAAATAGTATCTTTCCAGCAGCCTATAATTGGTATATGACCCGCCAGCAACTTATTGAGCAGATCATCCAAAAGCAATCCTACCTCTGCGTAGGGCTAGACAGCGATATCGATAAGTTGCCTGCTGGAATAACGCGTGATCCCGGTGGAGTACTTTCTTTCAATAAGGCGATCATCGATGCTACCCGTGCTTATTGCGTATCGTATAAGATCAATACGGCATTTTATGAGTCCTTAGGGGCAGCCGGTTGGTCGGTGATGGAGCAAACGGTACATTATATAGGGCAAGAACATTTTTTGATCGCCGATGCCAAGCGAGGTGATATCGGGAATACTGCCGATCAATATGCAAAGGCTTTTTTCAATACGCTCTCTTTTGATGCCGTTACCCTTGCTCCTTACATGGGATCCGACAGCATAAAACCGTTCTTGCAATTTCCAGGCAAGTGGGGGATCGTGTTAGGTCTAACGTCCAACCCGGGGGCCGCTGATTTTGAATTACAGTCTTGCGGGGAGCAACTGCTTTATGAGAGGGTCATGCAAACTGCATCATCCTGGGGAAATCCCGGTAACATCATGTTTGTGGTGGGGGCTACTCGCTCAGATCTGATCGGTGCTATCAGAAAGCAATATCCCGATCATTTCTTTTTAGTGCCCGGCGTTGGTGCACAGGGCGGAAGTCTCGAGGAAGTCTCTCAACAGTCATTGGCCCGTGAGGGTGGGCTGCTTGTCAATGTTAGCCGGGCCATCATCTTTGCTTCTTCCCAGCCGGATTTTGCTCAAAAGGCTGCTGCAGAAGCCAAGCATTATCAACAACAGATGGCGCTGCTCTTGCGTGAAATCCCCGCCCTCTCGTTGGGAGAAACGGGTGGCATTCGCTAACTTTGTGTTTCAAATTTCCTGCCATGGCCGTTCGGACCGACCTTTTTCAACATCCCGATTATTTTGATGTTGATGCCTTGCTAAGCGAAGAGCATAAGTTAGTGCGTGAATCGGTGCGCAATTATGTAAAAAAAGAAATTTCGCCCATCATAGAGGACTATGCACAGCGCGCTGAATTCCCAACGCATATCGTTCGCCAATTAGGTGAAATGGGTTGTTTTGGGCCTACGGTCCCTGTGGAATATGGTGGGGGAGGATTGGATTATATCTCCTATGGTTTAATGATGCAGGAGTTGGAGAGAGGCGATAGTGGTGTGCGCTCTACCGCATCCGTTCAGGGATCGCTGGTCATGTTTCCAATACATGCCTATGGTAGTGAAGAGCAAAAAAGAAAATTCTTACCCAAGCTGGCCAGCGGCGAGTGGCTTGGCTGTTTTGGTCTTACCGAGCCCAATCATGGTAGTGATCCGAGTAGCATGCTCACGCATTTTAGAGCCGATGGGGATCATGTTATTTTGAATGGAGCCAAAATGTGGATCAGTAATTCTCCCTTTGCGCAAGTGGCGGTGGTTTGGGCCAAAGATGAAGCGGGTGAGATACACGGGTTGATCGTAGAAAGAGGAATGGAAGGGTTTAGTACGCCCACCACACATGGAAAATGGAGTCTACGTGCCTCCGCTACCGGTGAACTTGTATTTGATAATGTAAAGGTGCCAAGAACCAATATTTTACCGGGTGTAAAAGGACTAAGGGGTCCGCTGAGTTGTCTTACCAAAGCGCGTTATGGGATTGCCTGGGGCGCCTTGGGTGCCGCCATGGATTGTTATGATACGGCTCTACGATATGCCAAGGAGCGAGAACAGTTCGGGAAGCCGATCGCTGGATTTCAGCTCCAGCAAAAGAAATTGGCCGAAATGCTCACCGAGATCACTAAGGCGCAGCTGATGGTTTGGCGGTTGGGAGTGCTCATGAACGAAAAGAAAGTCACCCCTCAGCAAGTGAGTATGGCCAAGAGAAACTCCTGTGAGATCGCCACACAAATCTGTCGCGATGCCCGCCAAGTATTGGGCGGTATGGGTATTACCGGAGAATACTCCGTTATGCGTCATATGATGAATCTGGAAAGTGTGATCACCTATGAGGGTACACATGATATTCACCTACTGATTACGGGAATGGATATTACCGGACTCAATGCTTTCAAATAGGGCGCATGCGTATTTACCTGATCGGTTTTATGGGTGCTGGCAAATCGTTTTGGGGTCCTCGTTTGGCCCGTGAGGCTGGTTTCCGTTTTTTTGATCTTGACCAGGTGCTAGAAGAAAGCCAGGGAGAACGCATCGACACTATTTTTTCTCAACATGGAGAAGAGGCTTTTCGTCAATTAGAAAAGGACTGTCTTCATTTACTCACCGAAAGTCATACGCAATTCGTTATGGCTTGTGGAGGGGGTACCCCCTGTTTTTTGAATAATATCGAGTACATGAAGCAGTCCGGAAAGGTGGTTTGGGTCAATCCCGCCGTAGAGACGATTGCCCAACGGCTAACGACAGCCCGACAGCAACGACCGTTGCTGCAGTCGGTAACCGACGAAGAGCTTTTAGGGTACATTCAAAAGAAGATGGCCGACCGAAGATTGTATTATGAGCAAGCCGATCTTCGCATCGATGAGGAGCCGATCGATCTTTCCGCTGTTTTAAAATCGCTTTTGCATGCATAATCGTACTGGGGCTTTGGGGGCCGCCATGTTAGCATTGGCTGTACTGACCGGGGCTTTTGGATCGCACGGGTTACAAAAATTAACGACCGACCCCACTGTGCTGGAGCCCTATAAAACAGCGGTACAGTATTTATGTTGGCACGGATTGGCTATTTTGATCTTGTGGGCGGCGGGCGATCGTTTGACCGAACGCGGTCGCAAGGTGGTCGTTACTTTTTTTATGGCCGGCATCATCCTTTTTTGTGGCTCTCTTTTTTTTCTGACCCTTGCTAAAATTTATCAGCTGTCCTATACCGGCATCGTGTTTTTAACGCCCATTGGAGGCTCGTTATTTGTGGCAGGGTGGTTGTACCTGTCGTACCTTCTGATCACTAAACAAAGAAACTGATTATCTTTGTTCGAATGGCTACCAAGCGCCGTAATACGTCTAAAAAGGGGGATACTGAAAACCGTAAAGGAGATAAAGGTCTTCGCGAGTTTACTGATGAAAAAGAGGATGCCTTCAGTTGGGTCGAACTGGCCCGCGACGAACGAACCTTAAAGATCATCGGCCTTCTCTTTTTGGTCCTTTCCATTTTTCTATTTATTTCCTTTGCCTCTTACCTATTTACTTGGAAGCAAGACCAAGCCATCGCGCAGCAAGGATTTTCAGCGTTGCTCTACGAGGATAAACCGGCCCTTAATTGGTTGGGTCGACTCGGCGCCGTTGTCTCTCATTTTTTCTTTTTCAAGGCATTTGGTATCGCTTCTTTTTTGGTCTGTACTTTCTTTTTTGTCGTTGGGGTCAATTTACTTTTTCGACAAAAGGTGTTCTCCATTTGGCGTAATCTCAAGTATGTTACGGTAGGCACTACCGTTCTCTCTGTATCGATGTCCTTTCTTTTTGCGAGAAGTGCATTTGCTTTTGGCGGGGGAGTAGGAAATCTGCTTAATCGTGAGTTGCAGGGTTTTTTGGGGCTAGTCGGTACCGGTGCTTTCTTGTTGCTGGTGGTAGGGGCTTACGTTATTTGGCAGATCAATCCCAGCTTTTCCTTTCTGAAAAAAACGGTTGCACCTGCAGAAGAACTTTCTGTCGAAGAGAATACAGCGGAGAGTTCAGATGATGCGGAAGAACAGGCAGCGCAAACGGAGTCTGTCACTCCCTTGCCGATTACAGAAGGGAAAGAAGAACCCAAGCCATTGGATGCATCCTTTATTCCACCTGTTACGGGCCCAACGATCAATGATAGGTATGCCCAGGGAGCGAATGCGCTTCAGTACCACGAGGGACCCTACACCGAAAATACCGATTCCGCCAGTGCGGAAACAAACGAAGTGTTGCCCCTTGAATCTGTAACCATCCCCTTAGAGCTGTCCCCTGTTGCCATCGCCGATGACAGTGATGCGATTGACGGAGATTCGATCTCACTTGAATCAAGCCAGACAGTAGAGATAGAAGAGGAGAAAGCAGGTTCGGTCACTGATTTAGAAGTGACGCCGACTAAAGAGATCTCTTCTGCACAGGACACCACGGGCACGGATGATCTTCAATTAGAGATCAAGACCGTGCCAGCGGAGGCGATCGAAGAGGACGCCATTGTCCCAGAGAACCTTCCACCCTACGAGCCCACGCTTGATCTTAGTAATTATAAGTATCCCTCGTTGAGTCTGCTCGAGCAACATGGCTCCGACAAGATCGTGCAGGACAATAACGATCTCGAAAATCAAAAGAACCAGATCATCACTACGCTTCGCAATTATGCGATCGAGATCCAAAAGATCAGTGCTACAATTGGACCTACGGTTACTTTATACGAGATCGTGCCGGCCCCCGGAGTGCGTATATCACGCATCAAGAATTTGGAGGATGATATTGCACTCAGTTTAGCCGCATTGGGCATTCGTATTATTGCTCCCATACCCGGAAAGGGGACCATTGGTATAGAGGTGCCCAATATCAAGAAGACCGTGGTAAGCATGCGGAGTCTTCTTTCTTCAGAGAAGTTTCAGCACAATAATTATAGTTTACCCATCGGTATTGGAAAACGTATCGATAACGAAAATTATATCGTTGATCTCACTTCGATGCCCCACTTGTTGATGGCGGGCGCGACCGGGCAAGGTAAGTCGGTGGGATTGAATGCCATTCTTGTTTCTTTGCTATACAAGAAACATCCATCTCAACTCAAGTTCGTGTTGATCGATCCCAAAAAAGTGGAGTTGAGTATCTATCGTCATATCGAAAAACATTTTTTAGCCAAACTGCCGGGCGAAGAGGATTCCATTATTACCGATACCAAAAAAGTGATCCATACCCTCAATGCACTTTGCATTGAGATGGACAATCGGTACGACTTGTTAAAGGAGGCGGGTGCGCGTAATATCAAGGAATACAACGAAAAGTTCATCAAGCGAAAGCTCAATCCGCAAAAGGGCCATCAATATCTTCCTTTTATCGTGCTGGTCATCGATGAGTTTGCCGATCTGATCATGACGGCTGGTAAGGAAGTGGAAACGCCCATTACGCGTCTGGCTCAGCTGGCCCGTGCCATTGGAATTCATCTGATCATTGCCACACAGCGCCCTTCTGTCAATATCATTACCGGTACCATCAAGGCCAATTTTCCGGCACGAATTGCATTTAAGGTTTCTTCCAAGATCGACTCCCGTACCATTTTGGATACCGGGGGGGCAGAACAGTTGATCGGGAAAGGCGATATGCTTATTTCACATCATGGAGAACTGACTCGATTGCAGTGTGCTTTCGTTGATACGCCCGAGGTGGAGCGCATCGTTGATTTTATCAGCGAGCAGCAAGGATACCCACAGGCCTTTTTATTGCCTGAATATGTCGATGAAAAGGAAATGGAGGGGCGGGAGCTTGATTTGGATGACCGGGATTCGCTTTTCGATGATGCAGCTCGCATGATCGTTCAACAGCAGATCGGCTCTACCTCGCTGCTGCAACGCAGAATGAAATTAGGCTATAACCGGGCCGGCCGATTAATGGATCAGCTTGAGATCGCCGGTATTGTAGGGCCGGCACAGGGTAGTAAACCCCGTGAAGTACTCATAAAGACCGAGGCCGATTTGCAACGCCACCTGGAACAACTTGGGTCCTGATTTTTGTTAGCATCTTGTTAAGACCGAAGCCCTTAGAAAGCCCCTGGTTTTTGCTTCGTCTAATTCAGGAATTGGTATATCTTCGGCGCAACTTTACTGATCGTAAAACCCCTGCATGAAAACAAGATACCTGTTGACAATTCTGATGGTATGGCAAATAGCTTCTCTATCTGCTCAAACCAGTTCTGCTGTTCGTAACGACCCGGAAGCCAAAAAAATATTGGATGCGGTCAGTGCTAAGTTCAAATCATATACTTCTGTACAGGCTTCTTTTACGTACAAGGTAGAGAATGCGACGGGAAAGGCCTTGTCCACCAAAACGGGTACTATTACCATGAAGGGAACCAAGTACCGCCTGGTCTTTGGCGGTCAGGAGATCATCTGTAATGGCACTACTGTTTGGAATATAGACAAGGCTGCCAATGAGGCGACCATCAGTACGCTCGATGCCTCGAGTGGAATGATCACGCCGCAAAAACTGTTCTCCAATTTCTATGATAAGGACTTCTTGTATGTTTTAAACGGGGATAAAAAAGTGGGTGCCAAAACCGTACAGGAGATCCAGCTTACTCCGGTTGATAAGTCAAAGAATTTTCACACCGTGTATTTGCAGATCGATAAAGTAGCCAAGTCTATGTACAGTACTCGTGTGCTAGAGAATGCGGGTAATCGGTATTCTTATACTGTCAATACCATGAAGACCAATGTGCCTGCAGCCGATGCCCTATTTGTTTTCGATAAGTCCAAGTTTCCGGGCATCAACGTAGAGGACCTGAGATAACCTCAGATAACCGCGTTTCGGATCCGAATCATCTTTGTCAATAATTCTTCCAGTTTATGTAAGGGTAGCATATTGGCCCCGTCGCTTTTGGCCGATGCGGGATCGGGATGGGTTTCAATAAAAAGCCCTTCGACTCTGCTTGCGATTGCAGCGCTGGCTAGTGTCTCGATCAGGGCAGGTTGTCCACCGGTAACCCCGGCTGCCTGATTGGGTTGCTGTAAAGAATGCGTTACATCCATTACAACAGGATAGCCCAACTCTTTCATCCAGGCGATGTTCCTAAAATCTACGACCAGGTCTTGATATCCAAAGGTGGTACCTCGTTCTGTTAGCAGGATCTTATTATTGCCTGTGTTTGCAATTTTCTCAGCGGCAAACTTCATGGAAGGTCCACTTACAAATTGCCCTTTTTTTATGTTGATGATTTTTCCGGTACGTCCCGCCGCTTCGAGCAGATCGGTTTGGCGGCATAAAAAAGCGGGAATCTGTAATATATCAACGTAAGATGCCGCCAGGCTCGCTTCTTCGGCAGTATGAATATCGGTGACTACCGGAATCTGCAGATGCGTGCGAACTTCTTGTAAGATCTCCAAGGCAGCCTTGTCTCCAATTCCTGTAAACGAAGACGCACTAGAGCGATTGGCTTTTCGGTACGAAGCCTTAAAAACAAAGGGTATTTGCAAGCGAACACAAATCTCTTTTATGGTCGAGGCAATGTCAAGGACCATTTGTTCAGATTCTACCACGCAGGGACCTGCCAGCAAGAAAAAGGATCGATCATCATATTTTTGTGTCGCGAAAAGGGATGTCATTACCGGTGTCATGTTGCAAAAGTAGTGGTAAGTTTGCCAAATATATTCCGGCCATGCACAATGAGAAAATTCTGATCATCGGCGCCTCCGGGCAGATCGGGGTAGAGTTGACCCTTGCCCTTCGCAATCGGTATGGGTCTGCCAATGTAGTGGCTGCCGATCTGCGAGATCAAAATTCATTGCTTGAGGGGACGGGGCCCTACGTTTCGCTCGATGTAATGAATAAAGACAGGCTTCGTGATCTGGTCGCTCAGCATGAAATCACCCAAATCTATTTATTGGCGGCCATGCTCTCCGCTACCGGAGAAAGAAATCCTGCGATGGCCTGGGATCTCAATATGCAAGGGCTACTCAATGTGTTGGATATTGCCCGCGAAGAGAAATTGAATAAGGTATTTTGGCCCTCTTCCATTGCTGTATTTGGTCCAAGCTCTCCCCGCATCAACTGCCCGCAGCAAACGATCATTGAGCCCACTACCATTTATGGCATCAGTAAATATGCCGGAGAGTTCTGGTGTCGTTATTATTGGCAGCGCTACGGTGTGGATGTGAGAAGTATACGGTATCCCGGTTTGATCTCTTATAAGTCAGCACCGGGTGGGGGTACTACTGATTATGCGGTGGAGATCTATCACGAGGCTTTGTCAAAGCAGTCCTATACGTGCTTTCTTCGAGAAGACACCTATTTGCCCATGTTGTATATGCCGGATGCTATTCGCGCCACGATAGAGCTGATGGAAGCCCCTGCTGATCGAATTGCCGTTCGGACCTCTTACAATATAGCGGCCCTGAGTTTTTCGCCTGCCGAGGTCGCTGCATCGATCCAACGCAAGATCCCTTCATTTACCCTTTCTTGTCAGCCAGATTATCGTCAGGTTATTGCAGATAGTTGGCCCCAAAGTATCGATGACAGCGTGGCTCGTCATGACTGGGGCTGGACACCCCAATACAATCTGGATGCCATGACCGATGATATGCTACAGCATCTTGGTTAGGTCTTTCCTTTTTTTTGTATCTATTCAGTTGCGTAGCTTATCGTATAGCTTTTTAGCAGACAGGCAACGATCTGCTCAAGATAGTGTTGATCGGTAGCGTCAAAATCGCATCGCTTTTCGCTATCTATATCGAATACCCCAATACAATGGCCCTGATAAAGTAAGGGGATAACGATCTCGGAGCACGACAGGCTGCTACAGGCAATATGGCCGGGAAAAGTGTGTACGTCTTCGACCAAAATGGTCTTTTCTTGCTGCCAGCTGGTGCCACAAACTCCTCTCCCTTTTTGAATTCGGGTACAGGCCACTGGTCCCTGAAAAGGCCCTAGAACCAGCTCGTTGCCTTTTACCAGATAAAAACCCACCCAGAGCCAGCCAAACTGCTCTTTGAGTGCGGCGCAAGTATTGGCCATATTGGCTATAAAGTCGGTCTCTCCCTCGAGTAGTCCGTTCAACTGCGGCAAGAGGCTGAGGTATTGCTCTGCTTTTGTGCCGTGGATAATTTTTAGATCTTCTGCCATAGCTGCAAAGATAGAATCCTTTACCCTTTGTAACTTTAGAGTAACAATCCTGCCATGCGATTTTTTGTCTTGGTTTTCTTGGGCCTCTTACTATTCCCCCGGCTCAACGCGCAAGAATTTGGAGGTAATCCGCCTCGCCAGCGATGGAAACAGCTTAGCTCCGATACCGTGCGTGTGATCTATGCCCCGGGTCTCGATAGCCAGGCGCAGCGAACCTTCTCATTGATTGGTCGGCTGGCTTCGTATGATACTTTTCGCCTCGGAAAAAAGGTGCAGCCCATCGATATCGTCTTGCAGCAAAGCTCGGTGATCTCCAATGCCTATGTACAACTGGGGCCCTATCGAAGCGAGTGGATGCTGATGCCTCATTTGAATAATTTTAACACCGGCTCGATCGGATGGAGCGATCTGTTGTCTTTGCATGAGTATCGGCATGTTGAACAGATCAATAATATGAATGTGGGAATTAGCCGGGTAGCTCATGTCTTATTTGGGCAGCAGGGGTACGACCTGGCGATCAATGCGGCGGTGCCCAATTGGTTTTTCGAGGGAGATGCCACCTGGCAAGAATCAGCACTTAGTATACAGGGTAGGGGAAGGTTACCTCAGTTCTTGAATGCCTACCCGGCCCTGTGGCAGGCTGGCAAAAAGTATTCTTGGCTAAAGCTTCGAAACGGGTCTTTAAAAGATGTTGTACCCGATCATTATGAGTTAGGGTATGTACTGGTCGGCTATGGGGTCGCCACCTATGGAGATCGTTTTTGGCCTGCAGTTATTCGTCGGGCCGCCTCTTTTTCTTCTGTGGTGTATCCATTTCAGCATGCCCTAAAAAAAACGGCGGGACTGCATTATTCTCAATTTCGAAAAAATGCATTTGATTGGTATCGTAAGCAACAGCCTGCTATGGAACCAGCCGTACCCAATTGGGTACTCAAAACCGAGAGGCGATATGCTACCAACAGACAATATCCCTATTGGGTAGGAGGCGATACCCTGCTGCTGCAGAAAAGTAGTTTTGTGCATCGGCCGGGTTTTTATTTGGTCGCTAATAAACGCGAGCATTTATTACGTACGCTCGATATATCCTTGGATCAGCCCTTTGGATATAAAAAGGGGAAGGTCGTTTATGCGGCCTACGAAAAAGATCCTCGTTGGCATTGGGTAAGTTATAGTTCCCTTCGGTTGTTGGATATTCATACCGGTAAGCAAAGAAAGTTAACAAGGCATACCCGATACTTTACCCCAGATCTCGCCCCCGAGTTGGATAAGGTAATTGCCGTGCAGGTTTCCGCCTCCGGAACAAACTCGCTCGATCTTCTTTCTACGGCCAATGGGAAGGTCCTTTCCTCCTTTCAATCTCCTAACGGTTATTTCTATACAGACCCTAAGTTTTTATCCGACACCGTGGTCGTTACAGCTGCTCGCGACCAGCAGGGCGCCATGGGCTTGATAAAGCTATCGTTGCTGACCGGTCAAGAAGAGTTGTTAACGCCTTTCTTACCGTTTTCGTTAGGGTATCTTCATCCATTCGAAGGAGTGGTCTATTTTACGGCCGGTTTTTCCGGTAATGATCAAGTCTATTGCTATAGGCTTGAGGATAAAACAATATGGCAACTATCTTATGCCGGCCTTGGCAAATACAATGTACACGCTACCGCCGATAAGTTATATTGGACCGAGCCCACTGCAGAGGGATATCAGGTAAGAGTAAGCCATATCGACAAAAAACAATGGCAGCTTCTCTCTGCCGATTCCTTGCCAACCCGCTTTCCAAATGCCGTACCCGGCGCCATCACACCGGAGCAGTCCTTTTTATCTCGTTTTATTTCTTCTCGTCGAACCAGCGATACCGTTTCTGCCACTCGCTATAAGAAATCAACGGGCTTGGTAAATTTTCATAGTTGGCGACCCAGTTACCAAGACCCCCTCTATAGGTTTTCCTTATACGGCGAAAATGTGCTCAATACCTTACAAACCGAGTTGTCGTATGAGTATAATGAGAACGAAAGAAGTCATGCGGTGGGGGCCTCTACTACCTATGGGGGTTGGTTTCCGCAACTGACGTTGGGTACCCAATATACAATGGAACGAGCCGCGGTGGTCAGGGGACTTCGCAGGGAATGGTCTCAACTCGATACTCGGATCGGAGTCAGCATACCGTTACAGGATGTACAGGGAAGAACATTTCGAAATTTGTCCGTAGGAAGTTTTTATGTTTTGCGTAACGATCTATACAAAGGCGTTTATCGCGATTCAATAGGGTCTGTCCATTTCAGCTACCTGATGCATCGAGTCCACTTAGCCATTCAAACCCAGCAAGCCCTTCAGCACCTATATCCTCGCTGGGGAATGAACCTTACATTACTGGGGCAACATAGTGTTTCCTCTTTCAAGGGCCAGCAAGCCAATGCCGCGCTGAACATGTACCTGCCTGGTATATCACAGCGGCATCATCTGGTCTTGCAAGGCGCCTGGCAAGAGCGCGACACATTGGGACAACTCAGTTTTGGGAACCGTATGGCCTACAGCCGTGGATTTACCGGGCGGTATTTTAGTCGCATGTGGAAGATGGGTATCAATTATCATTTTCCATTGTGGCTGCCTGATGTGGGCGTGGCCAGTCTGCTTTATATTTATCGTGTCAGAGCTAACCTATTCTACGATTATACCACGGTGTATTCCAGGGATAAAAGGCAAAGCGCTCTACAACGAAGTACCGGCGGAGAAATTTTTTTCGATACCAAGTGGTGGAATCAGTATCCCGTAAGTTTTGGCTTTCGGGTCAATTATTTGATCGATCGCGATCAGTTTGACGGGTATCGAGGTTGGTTTGCCGAACTAGTCTTACCGGTTACCCTTTTTTAAGTCGGTATAATTAAAGGGAGCGTAAGCTCTCTTCTATCAGCCGAATTTTGGTCAGCGCATCGGCCTGTTTCTTTCTTTCGTTCTCAATTACTGTGGGATTCGCATTCTGTACGAATTTTTCGTTCCCTAGTTTCTTGTCTACACTAGCCAAGAACCCTTTCAAGTAGTCAAGATCTTTTTGCAATTTCTCTTTTTGCGATCCGGTATCGATAGGGGCCGTCGTTTCTATGTATATTTTTTCCTTTCCTACCACTACGGTCACGCTATTGGCAACCGGGCCGATATGCTTCTCGGCTCGAACGGATAAGGCATTTACTTGTTTGCATAGAAGCGGAGTAATGGAAGCTATCAATGTGGGGGTTTCCGATTCAATATGCAGGTAGATGGGATCCTTAGGTTTGATCTGGTTTTTATTGCGCGCATCGCGGACCGCAGAGATCATCTGTTTCAATAATTCACCGGAGGAGGGGAGAGTATTATCATACGGACCGGCGGCGGGTAAGGGACGAACTGTCAGATCGTCTTGTCTGTTGGTTAGCTGATGAAACACCTCTTCGGTAATAAATGGCATAAAGGGATGAAGCAGTTGCATCAATTCTTCGAAGAAGAGGATCGTTTTCTCATAGGTAGCTTTTGCGATCGGTTGCCCATAACCCGGTTTGATCCATTCCAGATACCAGCTGCAAAAATCATCCCAAATAAGGGAATAAATGGTTTTGAGGGCTTCGCTTAGTTTA
This sequence comes from Sphingomonadales bacterium, assembly GCA_016872195.1. GTDB lineage: Bacteria > Bacteroidota > Bacteroidia > Chitinophagales > Chitinophagaceae > JJ008. Next base: position 56,534 of record VHAT01000010.1, read on the forward strand.
AACTCACCATACTGCTCTTCGAGTGTGGCCCTTGCCTCTTGCAATCGGTTTTCAAACCAGTCCATGGCAAAAACAGGTACCTCGATATGTTGTTCGATCGTTTGTCTTTGCTCCCAACCTCGTACCAGCTTAAGCGCATTCCAGATCTTGTTATTAAAGTGCAAGCCTTGTTCATTGGTGCTTTCGTCCCACAATAGGTCGTTACCAGCAGGCGAAGCGATCATAATGCCAAATCGTACCGCATCGGCACCATACTGATCGATCAGGGCAAGCAGATCGGGCGAGTTGCCTAAGCTTTTGCTCATTTTTCGGCCTTGCTTGTCTCGGACGATGCCGGTAAAGTATACTTGTTTGAAAGGGATCTGCTGTTGAAATTCACAACCTGCCATGATCATACGAGCCACCCAAAAGAAAATGATCTCAGGGGCCGTTACCAAGGTATTGGTTGGGTAGTAGTACTGAATTTCCTTATTATGCGGTTGGCTGTATCCTTTGAATACTTCGAATGGCCAGAGCCAAGAAGAGAACCAAGTGTCCAGGCAATCTTCGTCTTGTCGCAAGGGAGTGATGGGTGCGGTACCGTATGCCTTTTTATAGTTTTCCTCCGCGTCTTTTGCGTTGGCGGCTACCACTACATTTCCCTGCTCATCGTACCAGGCGGGAATGCGATGCCCCCACCAAAGTTGTCGGGAGATGCACCAATCTTTGATATTCTCCATCCAGTGACGATAGAGATTCTTGAACTTGCCAGGATAAAATTTGATTTCCTCGTCTGCAACGGCTCGCAAGGCCGGTTCACTGATCTTCTTCATATCGACCCACCATTGCAACGAAAGACGAGGCTCAACGACGACATCGGTACGCTCACTGTATCCTACCTCACTGCTATAGGTCTCTGTTTTTTCAAGGAATCCTTTTTCTTCCAGCTCCTTGGCGATTAACTTTCTGACCTCGAAACGGTCTTTGCCGACATACAGCCCCGCCTCCTGGCTAAGCGTCCCATCATCGTTAAAGACATCAATTACCTCCAACCCATGCTTTTGTCCAAGCTGGTAATCGTTACTGTCGTGCGCCGGGGTAACCTTCAGTGCACCGGTACCAAAGTCCATGCTTACGTATTCGTCGGCTATAATGCGAATGCGACGGTTGATCAGCGGTACAAAGGCGTACCGTCCCTGCAAAGATTGATAACGCGGATCATCAGGATGTACACAGATGGCCGTGTCTCCCATAATGGTCTCGGGCCTTACCGTAGCAACAACGATATACTCATTATCGCCTCCTTCCAAATAGTAGCGAAGGTGGTAAAGCGTCTGTTGTGTTTGCTTGCGGATAACCTCTTCGTCGCTGAGGGCGGTTTTTGCGCGGGGATCCCAATTGATCATTCGTTTGCCCCGATAGATATATCCTTTTTTGTATAGATCGATAAAGACATTGATCACGGCCTCGTAATAGGCCGGATCCATGGTAAAATGAGTACGTTCCCAATCGAGACTACATCCCATTTTTTTTAGCTGCTCTAAAATGATGCCTCCGTACTTGTTCTTCCACTCCCAGGCATAGGATAGGAATTCATCACGGCTAAGGGAAGACTTTGCGATCCCTTTTTCTCTTAGCAACTGCACTACCTTGGCCTCGGTAGCAATCGAAGCATGGTCGGTACCGGGTACCCAGCAAGCATTTTTTCCTTGCATTCTGGCCCGTCTAACCAATATATCTTGGATAGTGTTGTTCAGGCAATGTCCCATGTGGAGCACGCCGGTTACATTAGGAGGCGGAATGACCACGGTATAGGGTTCGCGCTGGTCAGGTTCGGAGTGAAAATATCCCTTTTCGATCCAGTGTTGATACCATTTCGTTTCCGCCGATCCGTGTTCAAAATTCTTGGTCAATTCCATGGGGCACAAAAATACCCGGTTTTGCCTTAATGACAATCAAGCTGCATAGGCTTCGATCGTGGCATTGATGCCTCGATCCAAAATAGCATCACACAGGGGTTTAAGCTGATCGAATTCCCCTTTTTTTACCGCGTATTTTCCTTTAAAGTGTATCAGGTATGCGCATTGTTCGGCTTGCTCTTGCGTATGTCCGCAGATCTCGATCAGGGTGGTAATGACCCAGTCGAATGTATTGACATCATCGTTCCAGACGATCAGTTGACTGGTTGGTGTCAGATCGGTCAGTAAGTCGATATCTTCTTCTTGAAGGGGGTGCGTATTTGTATCTTTCTGATAGGCTATCATAGCACAAAATTAGTTCGATCACCATTTCTTAAAAAGCTTTGTTCAATTCAACGCCCGGCCTTATCTTTGCCATCCGCAAAAAGGGAGCTTAGCTCAGCTGGTTTAGAGCATCTGCCTTACAAGCAGAGGGTCGGCGGTTCGATCCCGTCAGCTCCCACTGAAAATCAAAGGGTTGCATTAATGCAACCCTTTTTTAATGCAGTGATATTGCTTTTAGCGTGAATACCAGATCAGGTAGTTTCCAAAGGTGTCGACCACGCGCATGATCTCGTTATATAATGTAAAAGCCACGGATTTTTTTTCGGCACCATAGGTCCATTTCTGAAAGGATGGCGGCCGATTCGTAGTGCTGTCGGTTGTGAGCGTTCTCCAATTGAGTTGTACTAAAATGGTACCATTATCCGTAACCTTACTTTCAATAAAATATTCGCAATTCATCTTTTTGATCGAGATCGGGAGTGTATTTAATTGAAGTAGGGTAGGATCGGTGCGATCCAGTCTTAGCCCCTGGCTTTCTATATGACGGCTCCAACTTCCAAAAGCGGCTGCGCCAGACAGTCGGGTTTCGATCAAGATGCTGCTGCAACCCGGATAGGGATCTTGTCTTCCTTGTGCCCACAGCTTGCTGTCACTGATGCTGAGAAGCCAAAAAATAAGAAGCAAGAGAAAAGATTTTTGCACGGGTAAGAAATTTAATGTGTAAAAGGGGAGTGGTGGAACGTACTGGACTCGAACCAGTGACCCCTACTCTGTCAAAGTAGTGCTCTAAACCAACTGAGCTAACGTTCCGGGAGGGCGAAAGTAGGTAAAATTCTAAATTGTCCAGTTTACGATCTTGTTCACCCATTCGGCCCGGTAAGGGGTTTGCACCCGAATATAATTATCGGTATAGCCCTCCATCAGCCCTTCGTTATCGGCCTTTTCAAATAGCACCGGTCGGATCGTTTCGTGAAAAGGAGCCGTAAATTGTTTGGTTTTTACAAAAGAGAGGGTGCGCAGCTCCTTGTTCCGTTGTTGACGGACCGGTAGGGGTACGGCACCAGGCAAGCCAAGGGCTTTTGTGTTTTCGCGCTCGGAGTAGGTGAACACATGCAAGTAGGTAACGGGCAATGCCTGGAGAAATGAGTACGTTTCGGCAAAATCTTCGTTAGTCTCCCCGGGAAAGCCCACGATCACATCGGCTCCTATCGCTGCGTGTGGCATTAGCGCTTTGATCCACTCGACGCGCTGGGAGTAGAGTTCACGCTTATATCTTCTTTGCATAAGTCCCAGTATCCGATTGCTCCCGCTTTGCAGGGGAATATGAAAGTGAGGCATAAATCGCTTGCTCTTGGCAACAAACGAAATGATCTCTTTTGTTAATAAGTTCGGTTCGATCGATGAGATCCGGAAACGCTCGATCCCTTCGATCTCGTCGAGCTGTTGAATCAATTGGTAAAAATTTTCTCCTGCCAAACCAAAATCTCCCAGGTTGACACCGGTTAGAACGATCTCTTTTGTCTGGGCTGCCGACAGCTCTTTTACGTTTGCCACTACATTGGCAATACTATCGCTTCGGCTTTTTCCTCTGGCCAGGGGAATGGTACAAAAGGAACAATTGTAATCACAACCGTCTTGCACTTTTAAAAAACTGCGGGTTCGGTCTTGCGAAGACCAAGATGCCGTAAAACTATTTACGTCGTCGATGTCACAACTGCAAATTTTTACTCCTTGTTGTTGGGGTAAGTTTTTCAGGTGTAGGGGCAGGTTGAATTTATCTGCAGCCCCCAACACCAGATCTACCCCTGGGATAGAGGCGATCTCGGCTGGTTTGAGTTGGGCATAGCAACCGGTAATGACCACATAGCTTTCCGGAGCGCGTCGTTGTATCCTTCTGACCAGTTGACGACACTCTTTGTCGGCATTGTCAGTTACGGAGCAAGTGTTGATGACATATACATCCGCTTCCTGATCGAACTCTTTTTTCTCAAAGCCCTCCTTTTCGAGCATGCGGCCCAACGAGGAGGTTTCCGAATAGTTCAGTTTACAGCCAAGGGTATGAAAAGCCACCGAGCGGATCGCAGACATGGTGCAAAAGTAAAGTATATCGATTAGATCTTCGTTAAACTGTACCTTTACAGTGTTCGCACTCTCCTATGAAAAGATCGCTGTTGTTTGTTTACAATTTGTATGCCTTGTTGGTGTTTGTCGTGCTCATGCTCCTTTTACTCCCTCTTTTTTTACTTTCATCTTGGGGCGGACCCATTGCCGGAGGTAATCGGGCCATTCGGCTCTGCACGTTTTGGGCCGACGCCTGGATGCTATTGATCGGAATGCGTCACCGCACCACGCTCGAGGTTCCTCATGATCCCAGCCGTCCTTATATTTTTGTGGCCAATCACATATCGTATATCGATGCCGTTATGCTAGTTAAATCTATCAGACAGCATTTTAGACCCCTGGCCAGGGCAGAGACTTCGGCTCTTCCCGTATTTGGTTTTATTTATCGGCATGCGACGGTAACGGTAGACCGTAGCGATCCGGCTAATCGGGTGGCCAGTGTAAATCGGCTAAAGGCATTGCTGCGAAAGAAGATCTCAGTCTTTGTTTTTCCGGAGGGCACGTTCAATATGGGCGATCAGCCCTTGAAGTCTTTTTATGACGGGGCCTTTCGAGTCGCCTTGGAGACCGGCACCCCGATCAAGCCGATCTTGTTTTTGGACGGGTTTGATCGTATGCACTATAGTCGGCTGGCCTCCCTGACGCCCGGCATCAGTCGAGCGGTCTTTTTGGACGAAATATCAGTAGAGGGATACCGCGTAGAGGACGTAGCCCGCCTTCGGGAAGAAGTGTATGGGGTGATGCAACAAAAATTGCTCGACTATAAAGCTCCATGGGTAAAGTCATCTTCTAAGAACTGAATTCTTGTTACATTAGTGCGTTGATGGCTAGCGTGGATAATCATAGCAGTTTGTATGCGGTGGTAATTTTGCCAACGGCCCTTCCCCAAAATTATACCTGGTCGGTTCCCTTCTCTTTACAAGATCGCATACGGCCCGGCCACCGGGTAGAGGTTAACCTTGGAAAGAGCAAGAAATACTGGGGTATTGTGCGGTCCTTGTCTACCGAGGTTCCTACCGGTTTTCGGGTCAAGGAGATCCTTCGGCTGTTGGATGATGCGCCCTTTGTTACGATTGAAATGTTGCGTTTATGGGAATGGTTGGCGGCCTATTATCTCTGCTCCGAAGGAGAAATTTTGGCTGCCGCTATACCCGCCCCGTTTCGTACGGTTCAAACAGATGCACTTACAGCCGTTCAGCCCAAATTTGAACGATTCGTTTTGCTTCACGACAAGTACAAGTCTTCGCCACTGCTCAACGAGTTGTTGGATAATTGGAAGGGGGCGCCTCGCCAGTTGGCCTTGCTGATGGCCTATCTTGAATATCACCAATCAACTGGTGAGGTGGCGGTATCCATTTTACTTAAACGTACAGGGGCTACAGCGGCCCTACTAAAGGCCTTGCTTGAAAAAGGGATCTTAGTTATTTGCAAAAAACAAGTAGACCGACTGTATTACACGCCCAGTATACATGCTATCGATTTTGAATTGAATGTTTCACAGCAAAGAGCTTTTGAGCAGATCAAATCCTCTTGGCAGCAGCAACTGGTCTGTTTATTGCATGGTGTTACCGCCAGTGGAAAAACGCATGTTTACATTCAGCTGATCAGTGAGGCCTTACTGCGCGGCGAACAGGTTTTATACATGCTGCCCGAGATTGCGTTAACCGCTCAGATAGTCCGCAGACTGCAACATTGCTTCGGTGGACAAGTAGGGGTATATCATTCAAAATTTTCGCAGCAAGAAAGAGCCGAGCTCTGGCAAAAAGTGGCTTCGGGCCAGCTAAAGGTGTTGTTAGGGGCTCGTTCGGCGGTTTTTCTTCCATTTCAACAGCTTGGCTTGATCATTTGTGACGAAGAGCACGATCCTTCTTTTAAACAACAAGAACCATCGCCTCGCTACCATGGAAGAGATGCTGCTATTTATTTAGCCAGTTTGGTCAAGGCCAATGTGCTATTAGGGAGTGCGACACCCTCGCTTGAAACTTATCACCAGGCCTTAACGGGAAAATTCGGTCATGTTACCTTATTGGAGCGTTTTGCCCCCGTGACGCTGCCTCCTCTTCGTGTGATCGATACGCGGGCTGTTCCTGTCAAAAAAAGGGTAGGAGGGTTTCTAACACCCGCCCTGGTCCAAGCGATGGAGCGGGTGTTAGAGGCCGGCCGACAGATCATCTTGTTTCAAAACCGACGTGGATATGTGCCCTATCAACTTTGTCAGCAATGCGGTTGGATCCCTACTTGTAAACATTGCGATGTTTCATTAACGATGCATAAACAGAAAGGTCAGCTACTTTGTCATTACTGTGGATCGAGTTATCCAATAGCTACCCGATGTGCTAGTTGCGGACATGATGCATTTTTACAGCGAAATTTTGGCACCGAACTGATCGAGGAAGAATTACAAAAATTATTTCCTTCGGCCAGGATAGCCCGGATGGATGTAGATGCTATTCGCGGTAAGCAGGCGCACGAGCATTTGGTGCGGAAGTTCGAGCAAGGACAGATCGATATATTGGTCGGCACACAAATGGTCGTTAAAGGACTCGATGTAGATCGGGTTGATCTGGTCGGGATTCTGGATGCGGATGGATTATTGCATTTTACCGATTTCAGGGTGCACGAGAGGGCGTTTCAGTTGATGGAACAAGTAAGCGGAAGGGCAGGGCGTAAAAAGCAAACGGGGGAGGTGATCGTACAAACCTCTCAACCGACGCATCCGGTATTGCAATTTGTTATCGCACACGACTATCGTACATTTTTTAAAGAAGAGATCGCTAAGCGCGAGGAGTTCTTTTATCCCCCTTTCAGCCGCTTGATCCTGATCAGCTTTCGACATGCATCAGCGTCGCTGAGCAACAAGGCCGCACAGGTCTTCGCCCAATCGTTAGTCCCCCAGTATGGATCCAATTTGACGGGTCCTGCTCCTGCAGTAGTGTCCAGAGTACGCAATCAGTATCGCACCGAGCTGCTATTGAAATTACCTCGTACCACTTCGGTCCTGCAAGAGTGCAAGCAGGCCATACGAGATCAGATCGCTGACTTGCATCGACAACGTACGTTTAGCTCGGTACAAGTAGTGGTCGATGTTGATATCATATAAAGATGGATTCAATTACACATATTGCCCTTGGTGCCTGCGTGGGAGGTCTGTTGGCAGGACGCACGGCAGGAAGAAAGGCCTTGTTTTGGGGAGCTGCCGCTCAATCATTGCCCGATATTGATTTTTTAGCGGACTTATGGTGCGATCCCGCTGAGGATCTATTAGCTCATCGGGGCTTTACACATTCTTTTTTGTTTGTGATTTTGCTGGCCCCGTTTTTGGCTGGCATCTCCTCTTGGGTCCAGCGACAGCAAAACGTTTCGTATAAGCGTTGGACACTTTTCTTTGGGATACAAATGGCTATTCATCTTT
>VHAT01000011.1 GCA_016872195.1 Sphingomonadales bacterium
AATTTTACCGGTCTATGCCTCGTGTTGCTGCCTCTACCGAAAAGAAGATCACTGCCTTGCTAAAGCGTCAGGCGCTTAGTGTAACCGAAAGTCGTAAACGCATTCTTCAGTATTTCTTAGACCAGCCCGGCGCCCTTTCTCATGGGGATATCGAAAAAAAAGCGGGAACGACCTTTGATCGAGTCACTATCTATCGCACCCTGCAGACCTTTGTGGACCGGGGTCTGATCCACACTATACCCTCGGCGGATAACGCGGTACGCTATGCCTTATGCAAAGACGAGTGTGGCGACGGGCATCACCGCCATGAGCATATTCATTTTGTCTGTCAGCAATGTCATCACACCTTCTGTTTATACGAAGTGGTGACCCCGGTACTGAAATTGCCGAAAGGGTATAGTCCCCGACAAGTAGAGGTATTGGTACAGGGAAAATGCAAGGACTGCACGGAGACTGATAAGAAGTGACCGGAGTCATAGTCTGCTACAATTCTACTTGGTAGTTTACCGGATATAATGATCCGGTATGAAAAAACGCAGTGTTCTCTATTGCTCGGTGGCCTTGTTTGTTCTTATAGCGGCTTGTTCCTCTGCTTCTCGAATAACCAGCTCTTGGTCTCCTCGTCCAACGACTCCGGTCTTATTTAAAAAACTGATCGTATTGGGATTGGTACACGACCGGGATCGTAGTTTACGCGAGCATATGGAATATTCCCTGACAGCCGATCTTCGTTCGCATGGTCAAGAAGCGGTATGTGCTTGCGAACTATATGGGCCCAAGGAGTTCGATCAGCTGACCGAGGCGGAAGCCCTTTTAAAACTTTCTCGCTCCGGTATAGACGGTGTCCTTACGGTCGTATTGCTCGACAAGGAGCGCGAGCGCTACTATGTGCCAGGACAAATGCAGTTTACACCCTATGGTTTTTATTATGATCGGTTCTGGGGCTATTCTCGTACGTTGTACGGGCGTATCTATTCTCCGGGCTATTACCTGACCAATACCCGCTATTTCTGGGAAAGCAACCTCTATGATCTCTCGGATGGTAAGCTGATCTATTCTGCGCAAAGCCAGAGTTTCGATCCGGCCTCGTCGGATCAGTTGGGTAAGGAATATGGAAAGTTGATCGTGGAAGATATCATCAACAAGGGCGTTATCGTTGTTTCTTCCATACCCAAATAAGCCCCTTGACATCAGTAGCCCATTCTTTGAACCAGTATACCAGCACGATCTCTTCGATTAGTTCTAGTAGGGTAATAGAGACTGCCGCATAGAATAAGGGGTAATTAACGGCCTCAAAAAAATAGAAGCTCAAAATAAAAAGCCCTTGTGCCAGGGCAGCCAGTTTAGCCAGTCGGGTGTGAAAGCTCGAGATCCGCCCATAGCGATAAAGGGCAAATCCGGTTTGGATCAAGAATAACAGCAATAAAGGGAGAAACCAAGCAAGCTGTTCGGTAAACAGCTCCGGTCTTTTCATAAAAAGACCTGCCGTTGTGATCAGTACGGTCAGATCATCTCCAATAGAGTCCAGGCGGGCCCCCAGGGCACTATTGACTCGAAACATACGAGCTAGCACCCCATCGATCAGGTCGGTAAAAAAACTTAGCCCGACCAACCATTTGAACCAAGTAGGAGGTCCATACAGCAATAATACCATCATTACCGGTGCAGCTGCAATGCGGTATAGGGTGATCCCATTGATCATGTAATAGGCGAAGGGTCGTTTTTTCATGGGGGACTAACGGAATTGAGCGACTGGTTTGCGTTGTGGAGCAGGTTGCTTACCTCTTGATCGCTTACCTGCGGAAACTGTTCGTAGAATCTTCCCACTCCAATAAACGGGTCGGGATAATAGCAACTGATCAGTTTATCTACTTCAGGCTCTAATTTTCGTTTTGCTTGTAGTGAGCATACCGGTACGGCTACGATCAGCCGTTCGGGATCTTGTTTACGAATAGCTCGTACGGCAGCCAGCAGGGTATGTCCTGTAGCGATCCCATCATCGGTAATAATTACTTGTTTTTGCCCTGGCGAAAGCGGTCGATCTTTCCCGGTCAGTATCCGATAACGCGCCTTTAATTCTTTTTTGATCTTTTCTTGTTGCTGCAAAATATACTCCGGTCGTACCCCGCTTTTCTCTTCGAGAACGACTTCATCTTCGCAAATTACTCCTATGGCAAACTCCGGATCGCCGGGGTAGCCGATCTTTTTGGCCATTAGCAGATCAATGGGTACTTGTAGTTCTTTAGCGATCGCACAGCCGATAGGGACCCCTCCGCGCGGAATGGCCAGCACAATAGTGCCTGGCCTCTTGTAGGCCTGTAGTTTTATGGCCAGCGCCCGGGCTGCCTCGCTTCGGTCTGTAAAATACATAGTTGAAGCAGACAAGATAAAATCGATATACCATTGGAGAACTGATACAGGTGTACCGGCAGTATGATCTTTCTCAGCGAGGAGTGGCCGCTATCAGATCTCGAATAACTACCGAGGCAGCTACCGCACCAAAGGTGGCCGGTAAATATGAGATCGTGCCGTAAGCTGATTTCTTATAATTGCTCCCATCGGTAAGCATCAGACTTTCTTTGATGGGTTTTTCCGGGGAGAAAACCACTTTTATCCCTTTTCGGATACCATGGCGTTGCTTTAGTTGTTTGCGAATTTGCTGGGCAAAAGGGCAATTGTAAGTCTTGGAGATATCGACCACTTGCAGGCGGGTGGGATCTAGTTTTGCCCCGGCGCCCATACTGCTGACAAGCGGAATCCCACTGTCAAAAGCCATTTTGATAAAGGTGAGTTTGGGGGTAATACTGTCAATGGCATCGATGATATAATCGGGCCGACGTGCCAATTGGGTGGCTACCATTTCGGGGGAAACAAAGGAGGTAACGACTTCGATCTCCAATTCAGGATTAATGGCCAGCAGGCGCTCTTGCATCAGTGCGGCCTTGGACATTCCGTGTGTAGTGGCCAGGGCGGGTAATTGACGATTTCTATTGGAGGGATCGACCGTATCTCCGTCAATAATGGTCATTTTCCCTATGCCGCTACGGGCAATAAACTCTGCAGCGTAGGAGCCTACACCCCCCAGCCCTACGACCATAACATGCGCGTTATTCAGCTGTCGAACGGCCGTTTCTCCTATGAGCAGCGAAGTACGAGAAAGCCAAGAAATGTCCATAGTGCAAAGCAAGGGAATTGTCGGCAGTTTATAGTAATCCCCATAGGTGGATAGAAAAAAATCAGTAGGGAATTTGCCGTGCGACAAAAAAATCTATATTTGATACCGGAAAAGCTCTTTACCCATTAACATTCTAAATTTAGAAAAATGGCAACCAAGAAAAAAGCGGCAAAAAAAGCTGCTAAAAAGCCTGCTAAAAAAGCTGCTAAGAAAGTAGCTAAGAAAGCAGCAAAGAAGAAGCCTGCTAAAAAAGCGGCTAAGAAAAAACCTGCTAAGAAAAAGTCTGCACGTAAGCCCAATGCGGCTTTCATGAAGGCGATGACTCCCAGCGCAGCTCTCGCTGCTGTAGTAGGTTCTAAACCCCTCGCTCGTACCGAGGCTGTTAAGAAGATTTGGGGCTATATCAAGGCCAACAAACTTCAGGACAACAAGAACAGACGTATGGTTAACACCGATGCTAAGCTGAAAGCAGTATTCGGTAACAAAGGCCAAGTGTCTATGTTCGACATTGCTAAATACCTCGGTAAGAACCTGAGCTAAACTAGCGATCACTGAACTTGAAAAGCTATCCATTTGGGTAGCTTTTTTATTTTATACCGTTTATGGATGGGGAAGCTCCAGTATAAAGCAAGTCCCCTTTCCTGTGGGATTATTTTTGATGATCAGTCGACCGCTATTCAATTGGGCGAACTCCAGACAAATGCGCAATCCCAGGCCGGTTCCCTCTTCTCCTGCTGTTCCTAATTGTGTTTCGATGGGAGTATTTCCGTGCAAGGCCTCTATTGTTTCTCTGCTGATGCCTTCTCCCGAATCAGTTACGGACAGTATAGTGGTAGCGCCTTGATGATGGGCACTAATATCTATGATTGTGCCGTCAGGACTATACTTGATGGCATTGTACACCAGGTTCCGTACCATAAAGGAGAATTGATTGGGATCGGCCCATACGATTTCATCAACAGCAGCCCGATACTGCAACTGGAGATTCTTTTCTTTGGCAGCATTTTCATATAGCCTGATCACCTCCTCGATCTCTGTACCGACGTTAATCGATCGGGGCTGCGTCTGGGCCTTCTTCATTTGTAGCTTAGCCCAGAGAATCAGGTTGTCGGCCATTTTGGTGGTATCATCCAATTGTTGCTCCAGCTCGTTCCCGAATTGAATAAGTTGTCCGCGGCTGATCAGGTCTCCTCCGGTCTTTAGAAGTCCCACGTAGCTTTTTAACCCCTGAAGGGGCGCTTTGATATCATGTGAGAGGATGCTGAGAAATTTGTTCTTGAGTCCATTGAGCTCTTCCAGCTGCTGATTTTGTCTTCGCACCATGGCACGTTGTTCGGTCAACAGACCATTCGCTTTTCGCAGCTTTATCACATTGTAGGTTAAAACGATCGATAGTACCAGTAAGCTGATCAAAAAAATGACCGTCATACGAGTACGGCTGTTTTTTTCTTCGATCAAATTCTGTTGGGTCCGGTTTCTCTCTACCAGTTCGTTAGCGGCATTTTCGAGCGAATCAACCCGAAACATATTTTCCGTAAAGCGAAACATTACTCCCGTTTCTACATTGCTCAACTCTTGCGCGGTAACTCTATAATCATTGATGGTGCGGCGAAGTTCTTGAAGGGCACCCCGTTTTGAATGGTTCTCGATGATAGCTTCGTAGATGGGCTGCGTATAGTTGAACAGTCTGTTTTCTTTCGCTATTGTAAAGGCTCTTTGTAAATTCTTTAAGGCTTGCTCATCTTGATTTTTCTCGCTGGCCAGCCGGGCTAAATTGATAAGGGCATCGATCGTGGCCACTTTTTGTGATCCTTCTCCCAGCAGTTTCGAGATCGAAAGTGTTTTGTTATACCAAAAGGCAGCCCCCTCTTTATCGTTCTGCGCCAGTTTAATATTACCCATAACCCGGAAGCAAGCCGAGAGCACGGTAAAGTTTCTTAAAGAATCATTGATCGCAATGGCCCGCTCTGTCAACTCCGTTGCCTTTTTATATTCTCCGCGGTAGTAATACGTTTCTCCCAGATTATGAGTGGTAACTCCAATGCGTTCTTGGGATCCCTTTCTCGAAAAAAAATCAAAGGCCTTGCTGTGGTAAAGTAACTCCTGATCGCGGTCTTGCAGCCTACGGTATAAATGCCCAAGTGAAATATAGCATCCGGCTATACCGGTAGAATCATCGATCGTTTTGAATATTTGCAATGAGCGCTGCAGGTTTTTCATGCAGAGGTAGATCCGCTCTTCGGTCAGCAGCGAACTGGCAACGGCTCTTAGTGAATAGGCCATGCCGGAGGGATAATCTGCCTCTTGACTCAATTGCAGTGCTCGATAAGAAAACTCGGCCCCCTGTAAGGGATGTACATACGCTAAATCGCGGGCTAAAGTATTAAGACAATCTACTTTTACTTTGGCCGGGATATCTTTATTAGCCAAAAATTGTTCTAAGGTATCTGGCTGTTGGCCCAGAACAACAGAACAAAAGAACAAGAATAGAAACGAGATCGAATTCCTCATCGTAATGATTCGTGCCTCCCAAGACGTAAATATAGTTGGCAAGCTATTCAATTTAGCGGAAGTTGAATGCTAACTTTATTTCCTTTTCCTGGTTTGGTAGCCAGTGTCATCTTTCCTTGGTAAAAAGCAACGCGTGAGCGTATAGATTCCAGGCCGATACCCTTTTTGACCGTTGTAAGGTCAAAACCTATCCCATCATCGCTGAATTCAAAGTGAAACGTATTGTGCTGAAAAAAAAGTTTGATTGTAATCTTCGAGGCTTTGGCATATTTAAAGGAATTCGAGAGCAATTCTTGTAAAATCCGATACACCATTATTTTATTGTCCATGTTCAGATTATAGTCTTCGCTTTGGCGATAGATATGGAGCTTCAGTATGGGCTTTTTGATAATATCATAGCTGTCCACTAACTCAATGACAGCATCCCGGAGCCCCAGGTCGCGGAGAGCTGGCGGTGCCAGGGTGCGAGACAGCAATCGAACTTGCTCCAGAGCGCTGCGCGCCGATTGTTCGAGTTGTTGTAACTCGTCGAGATTGGCACTGCTTTTCATTTTGGCCAACCCCAGTCGTAAGCTCAAATACGCCAACACTTGCCCTACCCCGTCGTGGAGGTCTTGGCCAATTTGTGTCCGTTGCTCTTCTTCGGCCTGTAATTTAGCTTCGATCAGTTCTTTTTCTTTGGCCAGTTTTTCTTCGAGTAGTCTTTTTTCGAGAGTTCGCACTTCGGTAACATCCCAGTGAATACCTACAGAGCCCCTGACCTTTCCTTTTTTGTCGAATAAGGGAGCGCCGCTGATAATGACAGTTGCCAACTCTCCATTTTTTCGCTTCAGTTGTATTTCGTAGCCAGATTCAAGCCCTTTCTTACGAATTTTTTGTTGTTGGCTCAAGATCTCTTTACTCTCTTTATTGCCACAAAATAGTTTTTCGGCCTCTTTGTCCTTAATATCATTGAACTGATATCCCGTGATCTTTAAGAAAGCATCGTTGGCATAACGAATGTTTTCTTTGTTATCGACTTCTAATACTCCCAGCTGCATATTTTCGAATAGCATCCTGTATTTTTCTTCGCTAGATTGGAGCAAGCGATAGGCCGTCTCCATTGCGTTTTTGTATTCGAATTCTTTGCTGAGGTCGTAGGTGGCCGCAATGTATCCTATAAATTGGCCACCCGGCAATATTATTGGAATCGCTTCGATGGCGAGATATCGTTGTTTTCCGGCGCGATCGCGGACCAGTAATTCGGTGTGAATAGCTTCCCTGCGTTTTTTAAGACGATCCCATTCGTTGTACGCTTTTTTTTGACAAGAGGGGTCAATGACTTCGCCAAAGGCAGAAAGGGATAAGGGCTTCCCCTTTTTTAAATCAAAATAGTCTTGCGCTTTGTTATTGAAGTAAGTGATATTATCGTTTTCGTCCGATACCCAAATAATGATGGGTAGCCCCTCGGCAATACTTTTGAATCGCTTTTCACTTTCGGAAATATATTCTTTAAAATATTCGGGTTCACTGATATCAGTGATCATACCGGCCCAGACCTCTTGGTCGTAAAGAGGGTCCATCTTTTTTACTACTTCTTCTTGAAGCCAGCGGATCTTACCCGATCTGGGATGTTGATATTGATATTTAATATTTATTTTTCCGTTCTTCTGCAGCCGCTCCCACTCCTTTTCATACACACCCAGCGAATCGATCAAGACATGATTTCGTTTTTCTTTTAGGGTAGCTCCTGCTTGTTTGGGTAAAAAACCTAATAGTTTTTCCCAGCGGGGAGAGAAGTAGTTTTTTTCTGGCTGCTTTGGATAGATCAGGTAGTGGATCGTATCATGCGCTTCTAATAGTGTGTTGAGTTTGAACCGGGCCTCACTGAGTTCTTGCTCTAGTTTTTTCTTTTGCTCAATAAGCCGTCGAGTGGTCTGCGCAAGGGGATGGCCCTCTTTTTTTTTGCGGGTAGGTGGTGTATTGATTTTATTATTGGCCCGGGGCATTGGAACAAAGGGTTAGACCTTAAAAATAAACGAAATACACCCTTTGCCCTATTGATTTTTAGTTTTTCTTTCTTCTTTTGAGGGCGAGGCGTAGGGCTTGGTTAAGAAAGCTCTCTATTTTCTCTCCGGTCAGATGGCCGATCTTTTCTCCAATGGCTGCGGTTCCTAGTTGTAATAAAGTACTAAACCAACTTGGTGTAGCGGGTTCTTTCGTTTCCGAACGGTCAAGCACTTGACGTAACAACAAGGCGCCGGCCGCTGTTAGTTTTAAGGCATTCCAATCGTGCCGGATCGATCGTTCCAGCTCGAGCCGTTGTAAGCGGAGTCGCATTTTTTCAAGCTCCAGATCGCGAAGATTTTTAATGGGCTTCATCGTCTTTATCAGTAAAGAAAACGGCGAGTAATAAATTCATGATCGGGATCCGCAACCATCGATCTCTGGAGAGCCACCCGATTCCACCCAATACCAACACAAGTCCGGCTGTAATAAAGAATCCGATCCAATAATGCTGAAGCCATTGCCCTATTAGTAAGGCTACCCCTATGCATAGGAGGGTAAGAAAAAGAAAAAAGACCAATGCCGCCAATAAAATAGCGATCCACACGGATAATACCTTGGCCATTTTTTCGGCGGCCGAAAGCTTTATCTCTGCCAATCGGGTGTTGAGATAACTCTTTAACTTCTCGCCGAGTGCTTCCATGCGGTTCAGATCTTCTGACATGGTTGGTTTTTAGGGTTGTGATCGTTCAGATGAACTCATCGGCCTGACGATCTGCCTTGCTGAGTTGCTCGGACATTTTTTCCTTGCCCCATCTAAACTTCTCATTTAGTCCTGTCTTGAGTCGCTCGCTTTGCTCTTTTAGTTTTTCTCTGGTTTCCTTCCCTTTTCGGGGGGCAAAGAGTACACCCAAGACCCCACCGATCGCCAATCCTGCCCCCAGGGCCACCAGTAATTTCGTGATCGTTTTCATAACAAGTTAATTTATTGTGCTTACAATAGCTCTGCTAAAGTACCCAGACCATCTGGCTTTTTCAATGATATAGTTTGCCGGCTAACCTGATCATGCTCAGTGGGTAGGCCTGTGCTGGTCAAGGGAAGGTCAAAAATCCAAAAACTATTTTTATATATAAAGTGCTGATAATCATTCCTTATTTAACAAATATTAGCTAATCGGGACCCAGCTATTCAACCTTTTTGCAAAGAGATTGTAATTATGTCATGAATGCGTTTACTATTAAGGACTTGGAGAATCTGACTGGCATCAAAGCGCACACGATCCGTATCTGGGAACAACGTTATCATTTCTTAAAGCCCCAGCGTACGGAGACCAACATCCGTTTTTATAGCAACGAAGAGCTCAAGACCGTTCTCAACATATCCCTGCTCAACAAGTATGGGTATAAGATCTCTCATATCGATCGAATGGATGCGGCCGAAATGCAGCAGCGCATCTTACAGCTCACCGATACGCAAGCGGTACAAGAGCGAAATGTCAACGAACTGGTGCAAGAGATGATCGATCTCCATATCGATAAGATCGATCGGGCATTAGGAGAGCATATCGAGCAAAAGGGGGTAGAGCGCACTGTGCTCAAATTGATCTTTCCCTTTTTGGAGAAGATCGGCATTCTGTGGCTGACTGGTCACATCAATCCTGCACAGGAGCACTTGGTAACAAATGTCATTAGACAAAAACTACTGGTAGCCATCGATCGTACGCCCTTACCCGTACAACCCAAGCGACAGGTAATGTTATTTCTGCCCGAGGGAGAGTACCACGAATTAGGATTATTATTCCTTTATTATTTGATGAAGAGTCGTGGCTTGGCCACCATCTATTTGGGAGCGAATGTTCCCATCAAGGATGTAGCGTATGTAGTGCGATTAAAGAAACCCGATATCATTTTTTCTCACCTGACCTCTACGGCCTCTAATTTCTCGATGGAGAAATTCCTGAATAAGGTCTCCTTGCATTTTGCGGGTACTCCAACCATTGTGTCCGGTTCACAGACCTTACATTATAAAAAGTCGATTCCCGAGGGGGTTAGTTTTAAGCAATCTCTCTCTGAGGTAATGGATCTGATCGCAGAACTTAGTGTAAAGAACTGATCATTGCTGCATCGGGTCGGATTCAGGGTGCCAATCGTTCGATCTTCCAGCCACCGTCTTGTTGCAGGCTGTATCTGATCCTGTCGTGCATACGACTAGGTCTGCCTTGCCAAAATTCCATACTATCTGGCCGCACGGCAAAACCGCCCCAGTGGGGAGGTCGCGAAATGATATTGTTATTGTATTGGGCTTTGATCCGTTCAAAGTTCTCGTGTAGCCACTCTTGACTTTCTACAACCTGGCTCTGCGGAGAGGCCCAGGCGCCGATCTTACTGCCTTCGGGCCTGCTGTTAAAATAGGCATCACTTTCTTGTGCCGAGATCTTCTCGGCCCTACCGTTGATCCGGACTTGTCGCTCGAGCTCTTTCCAAAAAAATAATAAGGAGCAATGTGCATGGTGCTCCAGTTGTTCACCTTTATTGCTTTCGTAGTTAGTAAAGAACACAAACCCTTTTTCGCTATATCCCTTTAGCAGTACGATCCTCGACTCGGGCCTTCCTTCTTTATTGATGGTAGAGAGGGCCATGGCATTTACCTCCTCTATGTCCGATTGAATGGCCTGATCCCACCACTGCGTAAATTGATCGAGGGGTAAAGCGGCTACGCCCGTCTCGGTAAGCGAATGAAGTGAATATTCTTTTCTTAACTGACCAATATCAGCCGCCATAAATTTTTTTTACTATCCAAAGATAGTAAGCCAAGACTATTGTGCGGTGAGCCCACCGTCGGCCGTAAACTCTGCCCCGGTGCAATAACTCGATTCGTCACTGTCCAGAAAAAGGGCCAACTGCGCAATTTCAAGGGGCTCTCCTATCCTGTGCATGGGAATATCCGCTGTAACCTGGTCTATCAGGTCTGCCATAGAATCGTTCATGACCATGGGCGTTCTTATGACCCCGGGATGAATGGAGTTGACCCTGATGCCACTGTTCGCCAACTCGAGTGCAGCGGTTTTGGTCATGCCGCGCAGGGCAAATTTGGACGTTACATAGGCAATACAATTGCTAAACCCGACCAAGCCCGCTACCGACGAGATGTTGATGATCGATCCTTTTCGATGTCGTAACATGGAAGGCAATAAGGCTTCGATCCCTAAAAAGGGGCCGGTAGTATTGATCCGCAAAATCATCTCGAACTCGTCGAGCGTAGTTTGTTGTAAGCCTTTATTTAGTACTACGCCCGCATTATTGACCAATATAGTAATGGGACCGAATTTAGCTTCGCCAAAGCTGACCACTTGTTTCCAGGCGCTGGCCAGGGTTACGTCGTGTTGTACGAACAGACAATGACTGCCCAGTGCCGAAGCGGTTAGTTCGCCCTCTTCGCGCAAGATATCGGTGATGATAACGGCCGCCCCCTCTTGTAAGAATAGTTTAGCAATGGCGGCACCAATGCCACGTGCCCCGCCGGTGATCAAGGCGGTTTGGTTGGTAAGTCTGTTCATCGGAAATGATTGTATTCCGGCAAAGTAATCACGGCAGCTAGAAAAAGTAGCTGATCGCGGTGATCGTTCGAATTGATCTTGCTCAGTGGCTTTCTTGCGATCAGTAATTGATGACCTGTTCTTCGATATGTTCAGGAATATCTCTGAAAATATATTCCTGATTACGGAGCTGGGGCTCGAATCCGGCTTGTCGGATGGCGTCTTGTATGGTCTTGTATGTGAACCGATGGGGCGCTCCCGCCGCACTCACTACATTTTCTTCTATCATGATCGATCCATAGTCATTTGCCCCGGCATGCAGACAAGCCCCTGCCGTTTCTTTACCCACTGTTAACCAACTGGCCTGAATATTGATAATGTTTGGCAGCATGATACGGCTGATGGCGATCATACGGATATACTCTTCTCTCGTGGTGAGATTTTGGACACCTCTTACTTCTGCAAGCAAGGTATCCACATCCTGAAAGGTCCAGGGGATAAAGGCCAAAAATCCCTTTGAGTCGTTGGGTTTTTTGGCTTGTACATCGCGTAATCGGATCAGATGCTCAAAACGTTCTTCGAGGGTCTCAACATGCCCGAACATCATAGTGGCCGAGGTAGGAATATAAAGTTTGTGTGCCTCGTGCATTACATCAAGCCATTCTTGTGACCCGCATTTACCATTGGACACCAGTCTTCGTACACGATCGACCAAGATCTCTGCTCCGGCCCCTGGTAGCGAATCCATTCCGGCGGCCTGGAGTGCTTTGAGCACTTCGTGATGCGAACTTTTTTCGAGTTTGGTAATATGGGCTACTTCGGGAGGACCTAATGCGTGCAGGCGAATATCGGGGAATTCATTTTTGATCGCTTTGAAAAGATCTACGTAAAACTGCAGCCCTAGTTCGGGATGATGACCGCCTTGCAACAATAACTGATCGCCACCATACCGAATGGTCTCGCGAATTTTTTCGCGATACGTGTCCATGGTGGTAATATAGGCCTCGGCATGACCGGGTATTCGATAGAAATTACAAAACTTACAGTTCGCAATGCAAACGTTGGTGGTATTGACATTCCTGTCGATTTGCCAAGTGACCTTACCATGCGGCACTTGTTTCTTTCTGAGTTCATCGGCAACCCACATCAACTCGGCCAAGGGGGCTTGCTGGAACAGCCACAGGCCCTCCTCTGGCGATAAAAATTCAAATTTAAGCGCTTTGTGTAATAACTGATCGGTTTGCATGGGGCAAAGGTATTGTTAGATAACAAGAAATGACTGGTAGTTGTTGACCAAAGGAGGGTTAACTTTGCTTTTTACCATGATCCAGTTCGATCGTTTTACCTTGTCAAATGGGTTAAGGGTGTTGGTGCATCCTGATTCCGCTACGCCCATGGCTGTTGTGAATGTTTTGTATAATGTTGGGGCCCGAGATGAGGACCCTTCTCACACGGGATTTGCCCATCTTTTTGAGCATTTGATGTTCGGGGGCTCGGTGAATATTCCCGAATATGACGAACCCCTGCAAATGGCCGGTGGCGAGAACAATGCCTATACCACCAACGATCTGACCAATTATTATATTCAACTACCCGCCGATAATCTCGAAACGGCCTTTTGGCTAGAGAGCGATCGTATGTTATCGTTGGCCTTTAGTGAGAAAAGCCTGGCCACCCAGCGAAAGGTCGTTTGTGAGGAGTTCAAAGAGAACTACCTTAATAAGCCTTACGGAGATAGCTGGCATAAGATGCGCGAGCTGGCCTATCAGGTACATCCTTATCGCTGGATGACCATTGGCAAAGAATTGTCTCATATCGAAAAGGCAACTGTACAACAAGTGCGCTCTTTTTTCTATAAGCATTACACACCTTGCAATGCTATTTTGGTAGTGGCCGGAGCCGTCGATACAGAGCGAGTCAAGCAGTTGGCCGAAAAATGGTTTGGAGACATTCCTTCGGGAACCTTGTACGAGCGCAATTTACCTGTTGAACCCGTGCAGACAGCAGCTCGTCAGCTAACGGTCAAGGCCCCCGTACCACTCGATATGTTTTGCAAGACCTGGCATATGGTTGGCAGAAAAGACCGAGCGTATCATGCTGTGGATCTGCTTACCGATATTTTAGGCAGTGGGGCTTCTTCTCGTTTGTATCATGCACTGGTCAAAGAACAGCCACTGTTCAGCAGTATTGACTGTTATCATTTTGGCAGTAACGACCCCGGCTTACTTACTATCGAAGGAAAATTGGTCAAGGGGGTAAGCATGGAGAAAGCCGAAGCGGCGCTGCAGGTACAATTGCAAAAAGTGATAGAAGAGAAAGTGACCGATAATGAACTTCAAAAGGTAAAGAACAAGACAGAGAGCATGATCGCCTTTGAAGATATGAGCGTGATGAGCCGCGCCTCTAGCCTGGCTTATTACGAATGGTTGGTCGATGCGACCGAAATGAATCAGGAGCTTGGTAAGTATGAGGCGGTAAGTTCCGCATCCATTCGCGAGCAGGCGCGCTCTATTTTCAGAGAAGAAAATTCCAACACGCTCTACTATCTCGCCTCCAAATAAATGGATATGCCCAACAGAACACAGCCGCCCCCCATTGTCGACGCCGTTGCTTATCAACTGACATTACGGCCTCTTGAACGGGCCACACTCGACAATGGTATACCGGTCTATATGATGAATGCCGGGGCGGAAGATGTCTTGCAACTCGAATGGCTTTATCCGGCGGGAAATAGTTTCGAAAGTCAAAATCTGGTTGCGGCTACCGCTAATTTCTTATTACGCAACGGAACCCGCACCAAAAATGCCTTGCAGATCAATGAGGCGGTCGATTATTTTGGGGCCTATTTGAACAGGAGTTGCTACAATGAGCAAGCCTCGTTGGTATTGCATTGCATGACCAAGCATATCGATTCTTTATTGCCCATTGTCAGGGAGGTGGTAACCGAATCGGTCTTGCCTGAGGATGAATTGCAGCTGTATTGTCAAAATATGAAGCAGCGGCTCGAGGTCAATCTTCGTAAGGCCGATTTTGTGGCGGGTCGGCTGATCGACACGTATTTGTTCGGCGTCGATCACCCGTATGGAAAATTCAGTTCGGCAGAGGCCTTCGATGCGTTGGATCGGTCTACCCTACTTCGATTTTACGAGACGCATTATCAACAAGCACAACCCATGCTATTTGTGGCTGGGAAAATTCCTGCTGGTTTACTGGATCAACTCAATCGATTCTTTGGCGACCTGCCGGCTACACCACTGAACTGTCCGATTCATGCTATTGTTCCGGCCAGCACCAAAAAATACAGGATCGATAACGATAAGCAGGGAATGCAGGGTGCCATTAGAATGGCTCGGCTTTTTCCGAATCGTCATCATCCTGATTTTATTCCCGCCCAGCTGCTGAATGCTGTTTTAGGAGGATTTTTTGGATCGCGTCTGATGAGCAATATTCGAGAAGACAAGGGGTATACTTATGGCATTCATAGTTACTTGATGAATCTGCAACAGCAAAGCGCCTGGATGATCAGTACAGAAGCTGGAAAAGAGGTGACCGAGGCCACTATAACCGAAGTATACCGCGAAATGGAGCGTCTGCGTAATGAACCGGTAGGCGAGGAAGAGCTTTTATTGGTGCGCAATTACATGATGGGTGGATTATTGGGTGATCTTGATGGCCCCTTTCAATTGATGGGCAGATGGAAAAATCTGATCTTGCACGGAGTCGATGAAGGGTACTTTTATAAGACGATCGACACGATCAAACATTTTTCGGCTGCCAACTTGCAAGAGCTGGCTCAACGCTATCTTAGGCCCGAGGACTTTTATGAACTCGTGGTGATCTGATTAACACGATCCATATATTTTACGGAACTTTATACTATGCTTTTCGATCGAAAAAATTATAGTGATGCCGAACTGATCACCTGGTACCGGCAACTTTTATGGCCACGAATGATCGAAGACAAAATGTTGGTCTTGCTACGGCAGGGCAAGATCTCGAAATGGTTCAGTGGTATCGGTCAAGAAGCCATTGCGGTCGGTGCCACACTGGCCCTTGAATCGGACGAGTGGATCATGCCCCTTCATCGTAATCTCGGTGTCTTTACTACACGCCAAATGCCCTTGCATAAATTATTTCTACAGTGGCAGGGCACCCAGCAAGGATACAGCAAGGCCCGCGAGCGAAGTTTTCATTTCGGAAGCCGCGAGCATCATATCTGTGGAATGATCTCTCATTTGGGTCCGCAGTTAGCCTTGGCCGATGGGGCCGCCTTGGCGGCAAAGCTGGCCTCGAAACAAAAAGTAGCACTTGCATTTACCGGTGATGGGGGGACGAGCGAAGGTGATTTTCATGAGGCGCTCAATGTGGCTGCCGTTTGGGATCTGCCTGTGATCTTTTTGATCGAGAACAATGGATATGGATTAAGCACCCCGGTCAATGAACAATACCGTTGCGAAAGTCTGGTCGATAAAGCTAAGGGGTATGGTATGGAGGGAATCCGGATCGATGGCAATAACCTACTTACGGTTTATGATACGATCAAGGGAGTAAGAGAGTGTTGTCTTCGGTATCAAAAGCCATATCTGGTAGAGTGTATGACCTTTCGGATGCGCGGGCACGAAGAGGCCAGTGGTACCAAATATGTTCCCGGCGAGTTATTCAAGGAGTGGGAACAAAAAGATCCAATAAAGAACTATGAGCGTTTTTTGATCGAACAAGGTGTACTTACCGAATGGCAGGTAGCCGATATCCGCAATGAATTTAAATCGACCATAGAATCGGAATTAGCAATTGGATTAGCCCCTGCTCCGGTGGTTGCCACCCTAGAGAATGAATTGGATGATGTTTATGCCAAGCGTAATTCATTACCCGAATTGTTATTGAGCAGCGCCACTTCGCAGGCAGGCGCATCACGCGAATTGAGAATGATCGATGCTATTAGCGAAGCGCTATCCATGCAATTGGAGCGAGATCCGAATTTAGTGCTGATGGGGCAGGATATTGCCGAGTATGGAGGAGCCTTTAAGATCACAGAAGGGTTGGTAAAGAAATTTGGTAAAGGGCGTATTCGTAACACACCGCTTTGCGAAAGTGCGATCATTGGGACGGCACTTGGTCTTGCGCTGGAGGGCTATAGCAGTATGGTCGAAATGCAATTTGCCGATTTTGTTTCCGTTGGCTTCAATCAGATCGTCAATAATTTGGCCAAGATTCATTACCGCTGGGGGCAGCGTGCCAATGTGGTGATTCGGATGCCGACCGGTGCCGGCGTGGGAGCCGGTCCCTTTCATTCTCAAAGCAATGAAGCCTGGTTTACGCATGTGCCCGGATTAAAGGTAGTATACCCTTCTTGCCCTGCCGATGCCAAGGGATTGTTGATCGCTTCGCTCAATGACCCTAATCCTATTTTATTTTTTGAGCATAAGGCACTTTATCGCTCTGTATCCGGGATGGTTCCTGAAACCTATTATGAAATGGAGATCGGGAAAGCTAATCGTGTACAATTCGGAACGGATGTCTCTGTTATTACCTATGGAGCGGGCGTTCATTGGGCACAGGAATACGCAGCGCAACATCCCGACTGTTCCTTAGATATACTCGATCTGCGGTCCTTGGTTCCCCTCGACTACGAAGCTATTGCTGATTCGGTTAAACGAACCGGGCGCGTTTTGGTCTTGCACGAAGACACCCTTACCGGTGGATTTGGTGGCGAGATTGCTGCCTGGATCGCAGAATATTGTTTTAATTACCTCGACGCACCCGTCATGCGCTGCGCTTCGTTGGATACGCCTGTTCCGTTCAGCACGGTGCTGGAACAACAGTTTTTAGCCAAGAGTCGTTTGGAAGAAACGATCGCTAAATTAGTTTCGTTCTAATCATTGATGGCTTGATACACCAGTGCTCGAAATTTTTCGACCATCTCTCCCTTGGTGGTATTTTGTAACTGGCGATAGAATAGGTAAACCATTTTTTCTTTAGGGTCTACCCAATACGAAGTAGCAAAGGCGCCGCCCCAACTAAAGGTGCCCTCGTTTGCGTGGGTACGGCCACTGCTCTTATCGGTCACTACGGCAAACCCCAATCCGAATTTATCGTTGCCTCCTCCATAGGGGACATCACCGATCTGGTTGGTGGTCATTAGCCGTACGCTATTTCTACTTAACAGGCGTTGGCCATTATACAATCCTTCGTTGAGCAGCATTTGTAAAAAGATACCATAGTCTTCGATAGTAGAAGAAAGCCCGGCCCCTCCCGAGTAATATGTACTCGCGATCAACGGGTAGTCGGGTGTTACAGATTTGCCATTGAGTAAATATGCGGTAGCCTTGACCAATTTTCCGTCGGGCATTTCGCGGTATAGCGGTACCAGACGCTTTCCTTTTTCGGCAGGGAGTAAAAAGTGAGTATCCTTCATGCCCAGGGGCATGAATATTCTCTCTTTGAAGAAAGCGTCCAATGTCTTGCCTGATATGACCTCGACCAAACAACCTAACAGATCGGTATTGAGTCCGTAGGTCCATTTTTCTCCGGGCTGATGCATGAGCGGCATCTTCGCTAACCGGTTCATCGCGCTGAGCAGGTCATCGCCCTGTACATTAAGACCGGCGGTCAAATTAGCTTTTGCATAAATCGCATTGGCTTCTTTGGTTCCGATACTCGCATAACCAAGACCCGACGTATGGGTAAGCAATTGTCGAATAGTGATCTCTCTTTTGGCCGGGATGGTTGTATATGTAGTATCAACTTCGTTGAATGTATTGAGTACTTGCTGGTTCTTAAAGGCAGGAATAAATTTTGAGACCGGATCATCGAGCAATAACTTACCTTCTTCGAACAACATCATAATGGCCACACTGGTTATAGCCTTGGTCTGTGAGGCGATCCGGAAAATATCATTTTTATGCATGGGTGTTTTCGTGTCGAGGTCGCTATATCCAAATCCCTTGTGATAAGCGATCTTACCGTTGCGAATGATCAAAGCGGTGCCACCTTGCATCCAGCCTTGCTTTACCCAGCGATCGATCGTGCTGTCTATACGAGCTAATCGATTGGCCGCAAAACCCACTTGGGCCGGCTGGTTGGCTACACTTACTACCTGTGCTTGAACAGAAAGGGTTAGCGAGAAATAGAAGGTGAGGATAGCTAAAAGAAGCGAGCTGATTTTTTTCATACTATGGTTTTAGCGGTAAGAGGTATTTTAGAGATCGCGAAGTGACCGAATGTAAATCAAAATGACATGTAAGGAGGTGGATGAAATGATTTTAGGAACGGTGTTTATTTTTTTGAGGAGGTACCCGGCCCATATAATGCTTTTCCGGCGCGCTTACCGGTATGGAGACCTTTTTCTACCGTTAATTGTCCATTGACCAGTACGTACTCAAACCCTGTGGTATAAGCATGTGGTTTATCGAAGGTAGAGAGATCTTGCACCTTGTTCTCGTCGAAGATAACGATATCGGCAAAATAACCCGGAAGCAGGAGCCCTCTGGAGTCGATCCTGAATTGTTGGGCCGGCAGCGAGGTCATGCGTCGGATAGCTTCTTCGAGCGAGATCACCTTTTCTTCGCGCACATACTTGGCCAATACACGGGCATTGGTTCCATAACCTCTGGGATGCGGCACCCCGGCATTGAGCACCCGAATACTCGCATCGCTGGCGATCATGTTAAAGGGATACTGCATGATCCTTTTGACATCTTCTTCTCCCATTCCATGAAAAACGGCACTGGCTCCTCCGCGACTTACAATATCCATTACCACATCGGCCTCGTATTTGACCTTGTGCTTATTTCCGATCATCCGATTGATCTCTTCGATACTCTTTCCGTTATAGGTGCTGTCTTTTGCGAACGAGGCGATCACAGCATAACTAAGATGCTTAAGCCCTCTTTTTTTGAGCCGCTGTTGAATAGAACGCGTTACCTGTCTGCGGATATCGGGACGCTCCAGACGGGCTTTGATGGAATCTTGACCATCGGCTAAGATCTCGTCGGGTATTAGCGTACTAATAGCTGTGCTGCTGGCGGTATACGGATATTGATCGATGGTTACTTCCAATCCTTGTTTACGGGCTTCTTCTATCATGGAGAGCGTTTGTTTGCTGCGTCCCCAGTTTTGCTGACCGCTGAGCTTGAAGTGAGAGATCTCAACAGGCAGCGCCGCCTCTCTTCCAATAGTAAGCGCTTCTTCGATAGCTTGTGTAACGCTATCGCCTTCATCTCTCATATGAGTCGCATAGACACCGCCTGCTTTTGCCGCTCGTTTTGCCAAGGCAACGATCTCGGGCGTTTTACTATAGGTGCCAGGTATATAGATAAGCCCGGTGCTGAGCCCAACGGCCCCCTCGTTCATAGCTTTTTCTACTAAGGATTCCATGCGTTGTAATTCTGGTGGAGTGGCATCTCGGTTGGCGCGACCCAACACTGCTTTTCGCACATCGTTATGTCCTACCAGCGTACCAATATTGATGGATGTTTGCAGTGAATCGACCCATCGCAGGTATTTTCCCACCTGCACATTCGACGAGCCACAGTTACCGGTAATGCAAGTGGTAACACCGTCATAAATAAAGTTCTTCGCCTCGGGTTCTTTCGTTTCGTCGCCCTCGAGATGCGTATGGACATCGATAAAACCTGGTGAAACGATTAATTGCCTCGCATCGATAATTCGCGTAGGCTTGATGGTTCGTTGCCAGGTATTCTCAGGGCTATTGCGATAAATGGCTTGTATTCGGCCTTGGTGGATCGCGATGGCTCCCTGGTACCAGCCATTTCCGGTTCCATCCACAATGCGTCCATTGACAATTAACAGGTCGCACTCAGTGGGTACTTGTGAAAAGGTTAGCAGGGGCAGCAGCAATAGAGGGATCAGAAATTTCATATTGAAAAGATAAGTAATTCGCTGATTTTTGCATCAAGGAACCGCTCAATTCTTGAAAACAAAATGATCTACTTACATAAGATACTGCCCCTGCTTTTTATGCCGATCAGCATCACCATATTATTGGTCTTACTGGGGATTTTTAGAAAGAAGCTGGCCTTTTTGTGGAGTGCCGTTGTTTTTCTTTACCTGTGCGCAATGCCCTTTGTGGCCGATCGCTTTTTTGGATGGGTCGAAAATAGCGGTACCCGGGTAAGCGCGTCCGTGCTGACAGAGGCCGATGCTATTGTGGTACTTAGCGGTATGATACATACAGTGTCTGGCCGTGATTCTTTATTTGCAGAGTGGAACGATCCCGACCGATTCTTTGCCGGTATTGAGTGTTATAAACAAAAAAAAGCCCCCTTATTGATCTTTACCCGAGGTCAATTTCCTTGGTCTGAGGGTGAGCCAGAAGGTGAGACATTGGCCCGCGAAGCCATTGCCATGGGTGTTCCTTCGCAAGCTGTGCTGTTAACGGAAGCGGTAGAAAATACCGCCGATGAGGCTAAGGCCGTAGAAAAACTATTAAAGCGTAACCAGCAGCGTATTATCTTGGTTACTTCGGCGTTTCATATGCCGCGTTCAAAACGGTTATTTGAGGAAAATGGTTTTTTAGTGCAGCCCTATCCGGTCGATTACAAAGTGGATGCCGATAGAAGTACCGTCCTCGATTTTCTACCCACTGCCGAGGCCTTACGGAAGACTGAATGGGGAATTCGAGAGTTATTGGGAAGGTTATTTTATTTGGTGCGGTAAGGGTCTCTAACTAAATTATTGACGGCTTTTATCTCCCAGACTAATTATCCGTGGTAGCATCATTGTAAATCCATAGGTCTATTACGGTAAAGTCTTTATAATTACGAAAGTCATCCTCCGTCCAAGTTTGACTTGTTTCCTTTGTTCTTTTGGTACGGCCGAACCAGTCTATATTTTCTTTTACGTACACAAAAATCACGATGGGAGAGAGATTTTTGGCCCTAAGGCTATCGGATTGTTCTTTTGTGACAAACTTAAATCTGAAATAAGCAGGCATTCCATGGTCCCCCGCATCATAGCCAAATGCGTTTTTAATCTCTGGTTTAATTTCTTTAAGCAGGTCTTTTAGCGGTTTATTGATGAATCGTTCTTTTTGTTCGATGATGAGTCTTGCGTCAGCTTGTTTTTTTACGAGTTGTTGGGAAAAGCAACTTGTATAAGCTAAAAGACTTAAGATTATTAAAATTGGTCGCATCATTTTGAGTTTTTGAAAATGTGAGAACCAGTGTTGCTCCCTTTTCTAATTATCCGGGATCCATAGGTCTATTACGGTAAAGTCTTTATAATTACGAAAGTCATCCTCGGTCCAAGTATGACCTGTTTCCTTTGTTCTTTTAGTACGTCCGAACCAGTCTATATTTTCTTTTACGTACACAAAAATCACGATGGGAGAGAGATTTTTTGCCCTAAGACTATCGGATTGTTCTCTTGTGACAAACATGAAATTAAAAAATGCCGGCACTCCATGGTCGCCCGAATCTGTGCCAAATGCATATTTAATTTCTGGTTTAATTTCTTTAAGCAGGTCTTTTAGCTGTTTATTGATGAATCGATCTTTTTGTTCGATGATGAGTCTTGCGTCAGCTTGTTTTTTTACGAGTTGTTGGGAAAAGCAACTGCTGAGCACGCAAATCGTCAATAGAGCTGAAAAGAGATAGTTTTTCATAGGTTAATTTTTAAAATTAATAGCAATCATTAGAGTCGTATGTGCCATTTTGTGGTCCGGCAGAAGTTCTTAAGCGCATAAAGGTAGTCCCCTCTTTTTTTAAAAGAATGACACCGCTGTTATATTTATCTAAAATATATGCTAATGCTCTTTCATTGGAGTATACTCTGGAATAACCTTGTTGTTGAAAATACTCAGACACTATTTGGACTTTAGCAAATTGTTCATTAGAAAATACTGGCCCATAGGTAGGGTTAATAGTAAAGCTATTATCTCTGAATGTTTTAGCCGCTGCTGTATCGACTACAACAAAAGCATATGTTTCGCCATTTCTATTGGAGAGTATTTTGGTATTCCATCCCGGCTTAGATCTACAAAGACCCATTATCATATATAAGTCGCCAGGTGAGGGTTCATTATTGCTTGGATGGTTATGAACATCAGCAAACCCTCCCGGCCAATTAGTGTTTACTGTGCCACTATGGGTTCCTCCGGGAGTTATAGACGAGGCCGTTATATTTCCATTGGCATCTCTTCCAAGAGAGATCGAGTGCTCGATAGTAGGGTCTTGTGCGTGAATACTGGCTATTGCATTAGCAACTGTCGAATTTTGAAAAAGTGTATTAAGGCTGTTTATTGCTGGCTGGGCAGTTAGGCAAGGATCAGCTGGAGGGGTCACGCTCCATCCCGGATCACACCCTGGAGTGACTGTTTGTCCTCGTTGGGAGGAGGTCGTTCCGGGACAAGGAGTTGGAGAGCTGCCCCCGTTGTTGCCACCGCCCCCTACTGAAGACCCAAGGCCTGCTCCACCTGTGTTGCCGAAGCCACTACCGCCTACGATCCATGTTGTCCAGCAATAGGTCCATGGACCTGAGTCGGTGCACAGATGGCAATTATCACAAGTGCCATTTGGACCACCACATTGCCCCCTAGGATATGGACAGTTTTGCCAGGTGACTATTGTTTCTTGGCAAACTTGTACTGGAGAGTAGTCGTTATTCTTGTTTCCTGTTGGCAGGTCGTTCAATTTTATTTTTAGTGGTGTAAGGTTGTTTTGCTTAAAAAGGCTGGTATCGGTTATTTCAAATTCCGTGTAGCCAAAGACAGCTTTATCAAGCACCATAAAAAAGATGGCATGGTATTCTGCACTGTCACTTACGCTATTGAGACTATTTTGTCGCTGGGCATACTCCCAATCACACCGATAGCCAAAACTAGTGTCACTGGCGGTAGTGTTGATGATCATGGAGGCATTGACATATTGCTGGGTATCGCGCACAAAGGGGATGTAGTAGGTAGTTCCTGTGGAGTCGGAGGCGCCTTTACCACTCCCATTTCCCTTTCTTCTTACTGTGATCATCTTATCCCAGCGAGGATAGCCGATCTGTGCTACTGTTTTTTCTACGAACTTATTTTTTTGCTGTTGGCGGATCAGGTAGTCGACCAGCACTCTTTCATCATCATTTTGTGTTCGATTAGTAATAAAGAACTTCTTTTCGATAGCGCCGGGTTCGTTTTCAAGAGTGGCTAATTGATCTTTCTTGGTACACATCAGCAAGCTGCATCCTAAGAAGATAAAGGATGCTACGCGTGTCGATAGCGAGTAATGTTTCATGGGGCCATTATGTTAGTGAAAGAGCAGCGGATTAATTTCTCTTCCTAAAGCTGGCCTATTCTTAGTTGAATCGTTGTAGAAAAAAATGGATTCTTATGTAATTTTTGATGGAACTTTTTGTAGAAAAAGTATTAGCGGGTTGAAGTCTGCCGTCCGGAAACTGCGTGGGGCTAGTAGTTTTACTAGTCAGCAAAAGAAATTATACTCTCATTAAAAAGACCAGCAGCAATCAGCGCTTACTCCCACTCCGGCTCTTGCCAAGTCAAGGGAGGTAAGCCGCGCTTGTACCTGGCATAACTCTGTTTGATGTATAGCCTGAATTCATAATCGCCCGATAGCTTGACAAATAAGTAGGGCGGGCGAAACAATTCCATGAACTTATCGAGTTCGGGACCTTCTAGTTGCGTCAACCGTCGCACGAGCGCTTTATTAAAACGATAATCGATAAATTTCTCTTGTTCTTCTAACAAGAGTCGTTTTTGAAACGAGAGCATACTTTGATTGCGACGGAAACGAAAAATATTGATGATCTCGTCAAGATCAAATCCTACGCCGGCCCCTGACGATGGCGTAACGAGGCGCAGTCCGGGCTTTCGATAATTGAATACCTTGGCATAATCTTGTCGATTGCGGATCGAATCGAGCTTATAATTTTTCGGAAACACTTTTACCTCTCGTAGAACGGGTACGCTTACCTGCAGCGAAATATCAAATTGCATCGGGTTGCCGATCTTGATGACGGGAAATTTAATGGTGGGCTTATTAAGATAGCTGAACCAGATAGAATCTTTTTCGGTAACGCGTATTTCATACGATCCTTCGGCATTGGTTGTGGTACCATAGCCCGATGTAGATAGCACACTAACGGCTTCGAGCGGATAATTTCGCGAACTATCATATACCACGCCTTGTATAACATATGTTTGTGATCGAGCCGTCAATGAAGAAAATAGCAAGCTCAGCAGCAGCCCAAACAGCAAGAAACGATATGAGAGACTCAGCGACAAATTAATTCTTCTATTACACGAGGATAATGTTGATGCTCCAGCGCATGGATTCGTGCAGCCAGCGTATCGGCCGTATCATTGGGCAATACGGGGCAATCCGCTTGAAAAACGGTAGCGCCATGGTCGTATTCTTCATCTACATAGTGAATGGTGATACCACTTTCGGAAACTTTTGCGGCGAGCACCGCTTCGTGCACCCGATCTCCATACATACCCTTTCCACCAAAGGCGGGCAGCAATGCCGGATGAATATTTAGGATGTACCCTTTATAGTGACGAAGCAGTGTGTCTGGAATTTTCCATAAAAACCCAGCCAGCACTATCCAATCGATCTTTTTTTCTTGCAGTAAAGCAACATATCCATCTCCCTTAAAAAATTGTTCCCGCTCAATAAGCAGCGTGTCGATATGATGGGCGGCGGCGATAGAGAGCACACCGGCCGTTGGTTTATTACTAACGATCAAGGCCACTTGTACGGTCTTGTGATCAGTGAATCGCTCGATGATGCGAGCGGCATTGGTGCCGGCACCGGAAGCAAAAATGGCGATACGTTTCATATTCATCCGTGTTCTTACGTTTGATCAGATCTGTAACAATATTCACAAGTGCCCATGCCCCTTAGCGTAAAAACCGGAGCTTTTCTGCCAGTTTACGAATGTAGTTCCTAAAAAAATTAAACTGCCCGAATGGAATACTAACCACCAATACCATCAGGGGCCAAAGCAAGGTCATTAGGACAATGTAGACCACCCCCCAAAGCCAGTCTTGCTGAATGGCCAGTCCATTCATGATCTTTTTTCCCAGCCAGCCGGTGGCACTGCCTCCAATGGCAAAGGTGCAAAGGATCAGCACCAGTCTGAATCCGCTTACTTTCCATTTTTCCTGCAATCTGCTGAACATTGTTGGGCGGTTTTTAGTAGAGGAGTTGCAAAATTCAACAAAAAAAGGGGCATTGCTGCGAAAACGGTCGCTTATTTGAATTTTGATATTACAATTGACCTCAATATGACAATTGAAAAGCAGCCTTGGTTTACCTCACAGAATGCTTTCTTTCTTCGGCTTGTTACATAGTAAAAAAAAAGTAAAATTTCATGCTATTTGGAACGGGGCTTGGCGTAACTTTGCGCCTAATTAAGAGCTATTTATCCACATTCCATATCAACTGCGAATATGATGTCCCAAAAAGCTGCCTTAAAACATCTGACCGCTTTCCTCTTTTCCCTTCTGATTTTATCTGTTTCAATTAGTAGCGCGCAAGACGCTGCTGCGGGAAAAGCTGTCTTTATGAGCAAGTGTGCCTCTTGTCACAACGTGCTCAAAAAAGCAACCGGACCTGCCCTGGCCGGATTGGAGGAGCGTCACAAGTGGGCCGATCACAAAGAATTACTGGCCTGGATCAATAATCCTGCCGCTTACATGGCTAAGGATCCCTATACCCAGGGACTTAAGGCTGAGTATGGTTCTATGATGACCGCCTTTCCGGATGTAACCCTCCAAGACGTGGGTAATTTGGTAGCTTACATAAACGAGGCGGCAAAACCAGTGCCGGCTGCTGCGGCTGGGACGGGAGATGCCTCTCAAGGTGGTGATAATCAAAACTCTGTGTTGTTTGGAATCATTTCACTTCTGTTAGGTGTTATTGCCCTGATCTTGATGCAGGTCAACAGCAACCTGAAGAAACTCTCCGATCAGTCTGAGGGGGTGGTGCTTCCCGAGGGAATTCCTTTCTGGCGCAATAAGACCAATATTGCCATTTTATCGATCGTCTTTTTTGTTTTTGGGGGATATATGGTTGCAAAAGGTGCCATCGGGCTGGGTCGTCAAAAAGACTATCAGCCGGTGCAACCGATCTATTACTCTCACAAAGTACATGCGGGCATCAACCAGATCAACTGTCTGTATTGTCATGGTAGCGCAGAGCAAAGCAAACATGCTGCCATTCCCTCTGTAAATACCTGTATGAATTGCCACAAAGCCATTCAAGCCTATGAAAAAGGGCCTAAGTTATTCGATGAGGATGGCAATGAAATTGATGGTACGGCCGAGATCCAGAAGCTTTATGAATTTGCCGGATTCGACCCTAATAATTCTAACAAGTGGGACCCCTCAATGGCCAAGCCGATCGAGTGGATCAAGATCCACAACCTGCCTGACCACGTTTATTTCAGCCACGCTCAGCACGTGAACGCCGGCAAGGTTCAGTGTCAGAGTTGTCATGGCGAGATACAGGCCATGGACGAGGTAAAACAAGTGTCTGACCTGAGCATGGGATGGTGTATAAACTGTCACCGTGAGACCAAGGTGCAATTTAACTATGACAGCACCAAAGGCAATAAATTCTATAGCATCTACGAAAAGTTTCATAACGATATTAAGTCTGGCAAAATGGACAGCGTAACCGTTAAGGATATCGGCGGTCTGGAATGCCAGAAATGTCACTATTGATCAACATTTGAACCCAACCAACTAAGGATATTATGAGCCAAAAAAAGTACTGGCAGAGTTTCGGGGAGGTGAATGAAAGCGAGCAGTTTGCCAAGAAACAGCAAGACGAATTTCGCGAGGAGTTACCTTTTGAGGGCTTCGATGACAAAGGTCTGCTCGATGCCAAAGCGCCCCGCAGGGATTTTTTAAAGTACCTGGGATTCAGTACCGCCGCTGCCACGATCGCAGCTGGTTGTACCATTCCGGTTAAAAAAGCCATTCCTTTTGCCAATCGTCCTGAGAATATTATACCCGGGGTGGCTCAGTATTATGCCACCACGTTCGTGCAAGAGGGTGATGTTGTTCCGGTTTTAGCCAAAGTACGCGATGGACGCCCTATTAAGATAGAAGGACGCCCTATCAATATTGAAGGAGCTGATAGCACCATGTTAACCTTTGCTGGAACATCGGCGCGCGTGCAGGCTTCTGTTTTAGACCTGTATGATACGCATCGTCTTCGCTTTCCTCAACAGCGTGTAGGTACTGGAGCTGAAGCCCGTTTCGAAGAAGTTCCTACGTTCGAGCAGTTTGATAAGTTGGTGGCCGATGCAATGCAAAGTGCAACCGGCAAAAAAGTACTGTTGACCAGTACTATCAATTCGCCCACTACAAAAACGATCATTGCAGCTTACCCCGGTCTTGAGCATATAGAATATGATGCGGTTTCGTACAGTGGTATGTTGCTTGCCAACAAGGCTTCTGGATTTGGAACGGCTCTTCCTTCTTATGATTTTGCCGCTGCCAAAGTAGTAGTGAGTCTAGGTGCCGATTTTCTGGGTAGCTGGTTGAGTCCTGTGGAGTTTGCCAAAGGGTATGCAGTAGGCAGAAAGATCGATGAGAAAAATCCATCGATGAGCAAACACTATCAGTTCGAAGGATATTTAAGTATGACGGGTGCCAGCGCCGATGAACGTTTTGTTTGTCGTCCGTCTGAGACCGGATTGGTCGCACTGGCATTATTGTCTGCTGTATCCGGATCGTCTGTAGAGGGGATAAAGGACGCTAAGCTAAAGGCCGGCATCGAAAAAGTTGCAGCTGATCTGCTTGCCAATAAAGGCGCTTCACTGGTCGTTTGCGGTAGCAACGATGTAAATGTGCAGATTGTTATCAATGCGATCAACAATGCCATTGGTTCTTATGGAAAAACGATCGATTGGGGCAAGCCGGTCAACTATCGTGCCGGTATTGACAGCAAATTTGAACAGCTGATCGTCGATATGCAAGCGGGTACCGTGGGAACCATTATGATCTACGGAACTAATCCTGCCTACACCTATCATAACGCAGAGGCCTTTACATCGGCGTTGAACAATGTAAAGGTGAGCATCTCCTTTAATGAGCGTATGGATGAAACCACCGAGCGCTGTCAATTTGTGATCCCCTCTCACCATTATTTGGAAAGTTGGGGAGATGCAGCACCTAAGGCAGGTGTGGTTAGCTTTATTCAACCTACTATCTATCCTTTATTTAAAACAAGGGCCTTTCAAACTTCATTGTTAAAATGGAGTGGTAACGATACTTCGTACGAAGAATATTTTAAGAAAGAATGGATCAAAGACCTCGGCTCTGAGGCAGCTTTCAACAGTGTTCTTCAGGTAGGGTTGCAAGAAAAACCTACTCCTGTTTCCACTGGTTCTTACAGCGGGGCAGCCCTGGCGGGTGCGGCACAAGCCATTACAACAGCTCCGGCTGTTACGGGTACCGAGTTGATAGTGTATCAAAAAGCCTCTATCGGTACAGGTACCGGTGCCACCAATCCTTGGTTGCAAGAATTACCTGATGCCATCTCTAAGGCCACTTGGGGTAACTACGCGCTGATCAGTATGACGATGGCCAAAGAGTTGTTGGATGTTAACCTGCTCAATGGTACCGAAAAAGAAAGTAACAATTACGAATACTATCCGCAAAAACCCGTCATCAAGATCACTGTCGGAAAAAAAGAGATCGAATTACCCGTGCTGGTCATTCCGGGTATGCAGTCTAACACGATCGCTGTAGCACTGGGGTATGGTCGCAGCGAAAAATTAGGTCGCACCGCTGCCGGTATTGGACAGAACGCTTATGTATTTACATCCCGCACCGATAATGGAACGGTGTATAACACGGTAGCCACGGTTGCCGATGCCAAGCGAAAAGAGAAGGTGGCGCAGATGCAGATCCATAATTCCTATGAGGATCGCGTAGAAGTGGTACGGGAAACGACCCTGGCCACCCTTAAAAAGCATCCTTCGGTAATTCCTGATTATCGTCATCATCTCGAAGAGACCTATGGTAAGAGCAAGGATGGTCTCACTACCGATTTTCGCTCCGAGGGTACGCTATATCCAACGCACGATCAGCCCGGTATTAAATGGGGCATGAATATCGACATGAACGCCTGTTATGGTTGTGGGGCCTGCGTTGTGGCCTGTCATGCGGAAAACAATGTACCGGTGGTCGGTAAAAGCGAAGTGCTTCGCTTTCATGATATGCACTGGTTGCGTATTGACCGCTACTTTGTAAGTGATGCTAACAATCCCGATGAATTAAAGGGTGTGGTCTTTCAGCCCATGATGTGTCAGCATTGTGACAACGCTCCTTGTGAGAACGTTTGTCCGGTGGCGGCTACTAACCATAGTTCAGAAGGAATCAACCAAATGACCTATAACCGTTGTATCGGTACCCGTTATTGCGCCAACAACTGTCCTTATAAAGTACGTCGCTTTAACTGGGCCGATTATACCGGAGCCGATAGCTTCCCCAACAACCGCGATCAACAATTGGTCGGTAAACTCGATCCGGTCGTAGAACAAATGAACGACGATCTGACGCGCATGGTGTTGAACCCCGATGTAACGGTTCGCTCGCGCGGGGTGATCGAAAAATGTTCGTTCTGCTTTCAGCGGTTACAGGCGGCCAAGCTCGAGGCCAAAAAAGCGGGTCGTCCGTTGCAAGATGGAGAAGCCAAGACGGCTTGTCAAACAGCTTGTGCATCGAACGCCATTGTCTTTGGTAATGTCCATGATGCCAGCAGCGCTATCAATGCGGTGCGCGCCAATAATACTAATCGCAGTTACTATGTACTGGAGCAGCTACACGTTTTGCCTAACGTAAGCTATCTGGCCAAGGTGCGTAACACCGACGAGATCATCGAATCGGATACACACCATGCCGCTCCTGCGCATGAAGCAACGCAAACGCAAGCCGGTCATCATTAATACCTGAACCCACAATATCAACCACAACTATGTCATTACTCCGATACGAATCACAGGTACGATCTCCGTTGGTCGATGGAACCAAGGACTATCACCAGGTAACAGAGGATATCTGTCGCCCCGTTGAGGCCAAGCCATCCCGTCTTTGGTGGACTGGATTTTTGATCTCATTGTGTTTTCTCCTGTTCGGTATTATTTCGGTGACTACCGAAGTTATTTACGGTACCGGTCAATGGAATCTGAATCGTACCATTGGTTGGGGTTGGGACATTACCAACTTCGTGTGGTGGGTAGGTATTGGTCACGCCGGAACGTTGATCTCCGCGATCTTATTACTGTTTCGTCAGGGTTGGAGAACCGGTGTAAACCGTGCTGCTGAGGCCATGACCATTTTTGCGGTCATGTGTGCCGGTCAGTTTCCGGTATGGCATATGGGCCGGGTGTGGAACGCATTTTTTGTATTCCCGTATCCAAACTCTCGTGGCCCGCTATGGGTGAACTTTAATTCTCCTCTTCTTTGGGACGTGTTTGCCATCTCTACCTACTTTACCGTTTCGCTCCTTTTCTGGTATTCTGGATTGATCCCCGACCTGGCCACGTTACGCGATCGGGCTAAATTAAAATGGAGAAAAGCATTTTATGGGGTGGCCTCTTTTGGATGGACCGGATCTACCAAGCACTGGCAGCGTCACGAGGCCCTCTCCTTGGTACTGGCTGGTTTAAGCACACCACTGGTGCTTTCTGTACACACGATCGTATCGTTCGACTTCGCTACTTCGGTCGTACCCGGATGGCACACGACGATCTTTCCTCCTTATTTCGTAGCCGGGGCCATCTTCTCTGGATTTGCCATGGTGCAAACCCTGTTATTGATTACCCGAAAAGTATTATCTCTCGAAGATTACATTACCATCGAGCATATCGATGTAATGAATAAAGTAATTGTGTTGACCGGCTCTATTGTCGGTATTGCCTATCTCACCGAGCTGTTCATGGCCTGGTACAGTGCTGTCGATTATGAGTGGTTCGCCTTTAAAGAGAATCGATTGAACTTAGACAGCCCCTATGGTTGGAGTTACTGGTTGATGATGGGCTGTAACGTATTGTCTCCGCAGATCTTCTGGTTCCGCAATATGCGCCGTAACCTGTTTGTGACCTTCTTTATGTCGATCTTGGTCAATATCGGAATGTGGTTCGAGCGTTTTGTAATTATCGTTACCTCGGTCTACCGAGATTATCTTCCTTCTTCTTGGAGTACCTACTACACGCCTACCATTTGGGAGGTAGGGTTTTACTTAGGGACCTTCGGTCTCTTCTTTACCTGTTATTTTCTGTTCTCTAAGTTCTTTCCCGTCATCGCGATCGCCGAGATCAAGCATATCCTTAAAAAGAATGGAGAGAATTATAAGGCTAAGATGACCAAAGAAGAAGAAGACACGGTGACACAGTTCGGTGAACATCATCTTCAAGAGCATTAATTAAAAATTGAAAAAAGAGTATATGGC
Organism: Sphingomonadales bacterium; assembly: GCA_016872195.1. Taxonomy (GTDB): domain Bacteria; phylum Bacteroidota; class Bacteroidia; order Chitinophagales; family Chitinophagaceae; genus JJ008. Next base: position 31,641 of record VHAT01000011.1, read on the forward strand.
GAAAAAGAAATTCATAGTGGGCAACTTTACCGATGAAGCGGTGCTGTTTCCTGCTGTCAAAAAAGTTCGTCGTGCGGGATATAAATTGCATGATGTGTTTACGCCTTTTCCTATCCATGGTCTGGATAAAGAGATGGGATTGCGCGATACCAGTCTGCATACCGCTGGTTTTATCTTTGGTATTACCGGCACCACTACGGCCGTTAGCTTTATTACTTGGGCATTGACCATCGATTGGGCGATCAACTTTGGGGGTAAGCCCTATTTTGCCTTGCCGGCCTGGATACCGGTTACCTTCGAATTGACCGTGTTGTTCGCTGCGGTCGGGATGGTGCTTACCTTTTGCTGGCTCTGCCAATTGGCCCCTTTCGTAAAGAAAGATCATTTTAATCCACGCTCTACCGATGATACGTTCGTGATGGCCCTGGAATGCACCAGCGCTACCAACGATACCGAGGCAAAGCAATTTTTACAAACGATCGGTGCGACCGACGTAACGATAGAAACGAGGGAGACGGGTTGGTGGCTGGGTAGCTATGCCACGGACAAGATGCGCTTCGAAAAAAATTAATTCGCTTGTATTTATAATATCAGACGATGAGAAAAATAGAACTACTTACCGGAACCGTTGCCCTGTCACTGGTCTTTGCTGCCTGCGGCGGGGTACGTCGAGACGAGGGCCGTGTTTATATGCCTGATATGGCCTATAGCCGTGCCTACGAAACCTATGCCTCTACCGCAGCCCTGCAAGAGGCCGGCGTGCACTATAATGCCCGTCCGGTAGAAGGTACTATTGCTCGCGGTGCCATGGCCAGTTATCCATTTGCCAATGATTCTGTAGGATATGTTCGCTCTGCGGAAGTAAAAAATCCGATCGATCCCGCTACCGTTGATATGACAGAGGCTGAGCGTATTTATTTGATCAATTGTGGTATTTGCCACGGTACCAAGCTGGATGGCAATGGACCGTTGTGGAAAGGCGGAGATGGTCCGTATACGGCAGCACCCCGTAATCTGATCGGCGATCCGTTGGCGCTTAACATGGCCGAGGGTACGATGTTTCACTCTATCACCTATGGAAAAAATCTGATGGGAGGATATGGTTCTCAACTGAGCACCAAGCAACGCTGGGAAATTGTGGCCTACATCAAACTAAAACAAAAAGAGGCCGGTGCGACAGCTAGTACAGCAGCGGCCCCTGCCGGAAACTAAACGAATTAATGCATTATATAAATAACGAATGATGGCTATCCGATCTACTTTCACCGTTCCAAAGCGTTTTCAGACTATCTCTATGGCGCTGATGGCTTTCGGTCTGCTTTCTATCATTGGTCTATGGGTAACCAGTGGTTCCAGTAGTGACCCCGCAGAACAGGCGCGCTTTTGGGCCTCTTTGCTTCAAAACAGTGTGTTCTTTTTGCTGGTCGTGAATGCCTCGATGTTCTTTATCTGTATTACCACCCTGGCCTGGGGCGGTTGGCAAATGGCCTTTCGCAGAGTACCCGAGGCTATCTCGGCCGTAGTACCGGTGATCGGTGTTATATGTGGCGCTATTTTACTGGCCATTGTTTTTGGAGATAATCATACCATTTATCACTGGACAGATGCCGAGCATGTAACACATGACCCCATTTTGTCGCATAAAAAAGGATTTTTGAACAAGCCCTTCTTTGCCATTGCGACGATCGTTACCATTGCCGGTTGGTCACTGTTGGGATGGAAGATGCGTCAACTTTCCAGAAAATTAGACAACGAACCGCTGGCCACACTCGAGGAGCGCAAGAAATACATTTTTAGTAATACGGTATGGGCCGCCTTGTTTATTGTATTGTTCTCTTTAACGGTCATGTCCTCTATTCCCTGGTTATGGTTGATGAGCATCGATGCGCACTGGTATAGCACCATGTACAGCTGGTATACTTTTGCCAGTACGTTCGTATCGGGGATGGCGCTTATTGCCTTGTTCGTGATCTTCTTAAAGAATAACGATTATTTGGAGTACGTCAACAACGAACACCTGCACGATCTGGGCAAATTCATGTTCGCCTTCTCAGTGTTTTGGACGTACCTCTGGTTCTCTCAGTTCATGCTGATCTGGTATGCCAATATTCCTGAGGAGACCGTTTATTTTCAGCCCCGTGCCCATGGTATTTACAAAGGCATTTTCTGGTTGATGTTCATTATCAACTTTATTGCCCCGCTGCTGATCTTGATGACTCGCAATGCTAAGCGCAATTATGGTACCGTCGCGCTGATGGCCGTGTTGATCATCTTCGGTCACTGGCTCGATTTTTATCAAATGGTATTCCCGGCTGTATCGCCCAATAAGGTCCCCAATATTTTATACGACCTGGGTATTGCCTTAGGATTTGTAGGGTTGATCATGTACGTGACCGCCAAGGCACTGGCCAAGGCGCCGTTGCTGGCTCGTAACCATCCCTTTGTGAAAGAGAGCTTGATCCATCATACGTAATGAAAGTAATTATCGAAACGAATACATGAAACTTTAACTGACGATTATTTATGCAGACATTCTTCATCCTTGCGATTTTGGTTTTGGTGTTTGTGATCATTCTGCAGATCTCCAAGGCCAGTGAGTATGTGTCACAGATTAAGGGGTACGAAAAAGCACGCAAGCAATCGAACCGTATCAACGGCTTTATGTTGCTGGGCTTCCTGATCTTTGGATTGATCGGAGTATATCTGTGCAATGAATGGCTCAAGGGTCGTATTTTGGGAGAGCCCGCCTCCGATCATGGAGAATTGGTTGATCGGATGCTGTATGTTACCCTCGCCGTTACCTCAGTCGTTTTTGTTTGTACGCAGGTAGCTTTGTTTTGGTTCGCCTATAAGTATCAGGAATCTGACGATCGCAAAGCGTATTATTATCCGCATAATAATCGTCTTGAGTTGATCTGGACCGTAATCCCTGCCATCACACTGACTGTATTGGTCGGCTTTGGCATCTTTTATTGGTTCAAGATAACGGGCCCCGCTCCAAAAGATGCCATGGTGGTCGAAGTGGTCGGTAAACAATTTGGTTGGGAATTTCGCTATCCCGGTGCCGATGGTGTGCTGGGCAAAAAATATTTTAAGAAGGTAGATGCTGTCAATGGCAATCCCGCCGGACAGTTATGGGAAGACCCTGCCAACTACGATGACGTTTTCGTAGAACAAGAGATGCATTTGGTCGTGGGTAAGCCGGTACAACTGGTGATCGGTGCCAAAGATGTGATTCATGACGTGGGATTGGTTCATTTTAGAATGAAGATGGATGCGGTGCCCGGCACCCCCACTACCATGTGGTTTACTCCCAAGTACACTACAAAAGAAATGAAAGAGAAAACAGGCAATAAGGATTTTGTCTATGAACTTTCTTGCGATCAGATGTGTGGTAAAGGACACTGGAGCATGCGTGGTACCATTGTGGTAGAAACACAAGAAGAGTTCGATGCCTGGCTGGCCTCGAAGAAGCCACAGTATTTAGTGGCCAATCCTGACAAAGATCCAAACGCTAAAAAAGATAGTGCATCGGCTGCTTTACCCATGGTATCGGTCGTAGCTCAAAACAAGATCAATTAGTTCAAACGCTTTTAAATACGAAGACAATGAGTGAAACATTGATGACAACTGCCACTGTAGCCGGACAAGCTACAACGCATCACGAGGAGCACGGACATCACCAAGAGTCCTTTATTTCGAAGTACATCTTTAGTATGGACCACAAGACCATCGCGAAGCAATTCCTGATAACGGGGATTGTCTGGGCCATTGTGGGAGGGCTATTTTCTGTATTATTCCGCCTTCAGCTCGGGTATCCCGACAGGGCATTCCCCATTTTGGAAACGTTCTTTGGCCAATGGGCTAAAGGAGGTCAGATCCAGCCAGAGTTTTATTATGGACTGGTCACTATGCACGGAACCGTGCTGGTATTCTTTGTATTGACCGCGGGTCTGAGCGGAACCTTTGCGAACCTTCTTATTCCGTTGCAGATCGGAGCGCGCGACATGGCTTCTCCGTTCCTGAACATGCTTTCGTACTGGTTCTTCTTCTTAGCCAGCGTGGTCATGATGTCTTCGATCTTTGTCAACACCGGTCCTGCCTCGGGTGGATGGACCATGTATCCTCCGCTTAGTGCGCTTAAGCAAGCCGGAGATGGACAAAAGATCGGAACAGATCTTTGGCTTATCAGCATGGCCCTCTTTATTGTCTCTTCGTTGCTCGGGGGTCTTAATTATATCTCTACCATCTTGAACATGCGTACCAAGGGGATGAGTATGACCCGTATGCCTCTTACGATCTGGGCCGTATTCTTTACGGCCATTCTGGGGGTATTGTCATTCCCTGTGTTACTCTCAGGTGCCATCCTGCTGCTGTTCGATCGTAACCTCGGTACCAGTTTTTATTTGAGCGATATTGTGATCAATGGAGAAGTGCTTCCTAACGAAGGAGGAAGTGCGATTCTGTACCAGCACTTGTTCTGGTTCTTGGGTCACCCCGAGGTGTATATCATTTTGTTACCCGCCATGGGAATGGTCTCGGAGATCCTTTCCGTGAATAGTCGTAAACCCATCTTTGGTTATATGGCGATGCTGGGTTCTTTGTTCGCTATTGCCGTCTTAGCCTTCTTGGTTTGGGCGCACCATATGTTCGTTACCGGTTTGAATCCTTTCTTGGGATCGGTCTTTGTGTTGCTCACGCTATTGATCGCGGTGCCCTCGGCCATTAAAGTGTTTAACTGGCTTACTACACTATGGCGTGGCAATATTCGGTTTACTCCAGCCGCCTTGTTTGCGATCGGTTTTGTAAGCTTGTTTATTTCTGGAGGCTTGACTGGAATTTTCTTAGGAAACTCTACCATTGATATTCACTTGCACGATACCATGTTCGTTGTAGCCCACTTCCATATCGTTATGGGTGTGGCCTCTTTCTTTGGTATGTATGCCGGGGTGTACCATTGGTTCCCCAAAATGTTCGGACGTTATTTGAACAATACCATGGCCTATATCCATTTTTGGGTAACGATGGTGGGGGCGTATTTGATCTACTGGCCAATGCACTATCAAGGATTAGCCGGTGTACCCCGTCGTTATCTTGATAAAAGTGGTTGGGTCAACTTCAATAATTTCAGGGATCTCGATCAGATGATCACCATTGTAACGATCTTGGTGTTTGCTGCACAGTTATTGTTTGTGTTCAACTTCTTTTACTCTATTTACAAGGGTAGAAAAGTGCGTTCACAAAATCCATGGGGAGCCAATACGCTGGAGTGGACCACTCCCGTTAATCCCGGACATGGTAACTGGGAAGGAGATATCCCCGAAGTGCATCGCTGGCCTTATGATTACGGAAAGGATGGGCGTGAGTTTATCCCGCAGACCGAGCCGGTGAGTGCGAATGAAAGTAAACATTGATGTAAGAAAGTTACCTGTTGGTAACCTTGCATGGATGTTTTGAAATAGTGTTGTGGGTTGAAAAATGGCGAAGGATTCATGAAGATCAGGGACTACATAATGTTGATGAAGCCTTCGCTGAGTATCATGGTGGTATTCAGCAGTGTGATCAGTTACCTGCTGGCCCCCCGGGTGGTCGAATATGACTGGCTGGAGATACTCTTGCTCTTTATAAGTGGGATGTTGGTGACCGGAAGTGCGAATGCAATCAACCAGGTGGTAGAACGCGATACGGATGCTCAGATGAAGCGTACTGCTAACCGGCCGATTGCAGCGAAGCGACTTTCGCCTCTTCAGGGTTGGATCTTTTCCGCTCTGACCGGGGCCACCGGCGTATGGCTATTGGGAGATCGGTTTAATTGGGCAGCGGCCTTATTGGCAGCGTTCAGTTTATTCTTGTATGCCTTTATTTATACGCCGCTTAAAAAAGTCAATTCGATCGCAGTGTTAGTGGGAGCCTTGCCGGGCGCCTTACCTTGTTTGATCGGATGGGTAGCCGGACAAGACGAATTTTCATTTGGAGGTTGGATCTTGTTTGCCTTACAGTTCTTTTGGCAATTCCCCCATTTTTGGGCTATTGCCTGGGTGGCGCATCAAGATTATTCCGCCGTGGGATTCCGTTTGTTGCCCTCTCGAGAGGGTCCGACTCGGTTTACCGCCATGCAGACCATTGCGTACTCATTGTTGCTGGTACCGGTAACACTGTTGCCCTTTTTTACGGGCCTGTCGAGTACCGAGCATCTGCAGGGATTGATCGCGATTGCTATGGTGATCTTGGCCAATGTGTTTATGATCGTGCGATGTATCAACTTGTATCGCACCATGGAGGTAAAAGCAGCCCGATTGGTCATGTTTGGAAGTTATTTGTATTTACCGCTGATCTTGTTTGCCTTACTCTTGAGTAAGACACCGACAGCCTAAAAAGTAGAATAGAGTGAGCAGTACGACCACTACAAAAATGCATCCGCACAAGTTTGTCTTGTGGGTGGCCATGGGCAGCCTCATCATGATGTTTGCCGGGCTGACCAGTGCATTTATTGTAAAGAGCAACCAAGTGGGATGGAAATCGGTGACCCTTCCTTCCGTATTCTGGTTATCTACCCTGGCCATTGTACTGAGTAGTGGAAGCGTGCAATTGGCCCTGCGTTGTTTTCGCGAGAGAGAAATGGCTCGCTATCGGGTGTGGATGGGGATTACGCTGGTGCTGGGTGTCGTGTTTATCGGACTGCAGTGGAGTGGGTTCATGGATTTATGGGCACAGGAGATCACTTTTCGAGGATCGGGAGCCGGTCAGTTCTTGTATGTGATCTTTGGATTGCATGCCTTGCACGTTGTGGGTGGAGTCGTGGCCTTGAGTGTTTTATTGGCAAAAGCTTTTTTTGGACGAATAAAAATATATAGCTCTGTTCCTGTCGAGATCGCAGCAACGTACTGGCACTTCGTAGACCTCTTATGGATCTATCTATTGCTTTTCTTTTTGCTGATCGGCGGTAATTGAACCAGATACCAACACTAACGAAAACGAAACATTGACGTATGGCTACAACGGCAACCCTTCAACAGACCAAGTGGTGGACCGGCGGTAAGAGTCCCTTTAACATGGAGTATGGCAAGCTCATGATGTGGTATTTTTTAATGAGTGATGCTTTTACGTTCGGGGCTTTTCTGATCTCGTATGGTACCATCCGTTTTAGCCAAAACTTCTGGCCCGACCCCAATGTGGTCTTTAATGCGTTTCCCGGTGCCGGTCATGCCAATCTACCCCTGGCGTTTGTGAGTGTGATGACCTTTGTGCTGATCATCTCTTCGGTGACCATGGTGCTGGCTGTTCATGCGGGCCATAGCAACGATAAAAAAGGAGTGGTAAAATGGTTGATCTGGACCATCATCGGTGGGGCTGCTTTCTTGGGCTGTCAGGCTTGGGAATGGCATCACCTGATTACCGGTGAGCATGTGGTATTGGCTGGCGGAAAGCTCGAAGTTATCGGACAAAGTATGCGCGGTAACCCTTGGGGAGGGCTGGCTCCGCAAGAAGAGGTAATGGCCGCCTTACAAAATACATCACATGAAACCCTCTTGCAACTTTCTCAGATGGGACACCATGGTGCCAGTGCAACGGCCGATCATGCCGCTCTAACGCACGATCAATTGCTCAACTCCATTCAGGTTGCAGACTTGCATGTTCGCGAAAAAGGGCCTGTTGCCTTTGGGGGTTACTTCTTCGGCATCACAGGGTTCCATGGCTTTCACGTATTCTCGGGCGTGATCATCAACATCGTTATGTTATTGATGACGCAAAAGGGGGTATTTGAGCGTAGGGGACATTACCTGATGATCGAAAAGGCTGGTTTATATTGGCACTTCGTAGACCTGGTATGGGTATTCGTATTCCTTTGCTTCTATTTGATCTGATCGACTCAATTTATTCGCAAAACAAGAAACTACTATACTATGCAACATCCCGCTTTCGAAGAAGTTACTTTTCAACACCATACAGACGACGCTACGTTTAAGAAGAAAGTCAGGAACACCACGATCCTTCTTTCTGTTATTACGATCATAGAGCTGATCATTGGTTTGCTCATTTACAATATTCACAAAGGAGAATCACCAAATGAATTATTGGTGCTCATGTTCAAGGGTATGGTTTGTATCTTGACCTTGGCCAAGGCCTATTACATCGTATCGGTCTTTATGCACCTTGGCGACGAGATCCGTAATATGATCATGACGATCGTGGTTCCTCTGTTACTTTTTATCTGGTTCATCGGTGCCTTTATTTGGGACGGCAACTCTTATAAGAATCTTCGTAATACCTACGACAAGCATTATAAGGAGTCTACGATGCCGACCCCACACAAGGGCGGCCACTAATACGCTATAGTTACATTGAATAAGACTGCCTTATATGCTCTGCTGATGGCGCTGATCATTCCATTGATTGCCTACTTTATCGTAGACGCCAACAGTGAGAATGCCTTACAATTGCCCCCTCATTATTTTGCGGATTCGGTACAACAGGTTACCAAACGTGGTAAACGGGTATCGGATACTGTCTGGCACCAGCTGGCGAATTTTTCATTGCAGAATCAAGAAGGCAAGACGGTGTCTTGGGATAGTCTCGAGGGGAAGATTATTGTAGCCGATTTCTTTTTTACACGTTGCCCTACGATCTGTCCTTCTATGACGGTGAACATGAAGCGGGTAGCCGAGACCTTGCACAATGGCAGCAGGGTGGGCGATCGCACGAATCGGAAAATTCATTTTCTTTCTTTTAGTGTAGATCCGGAACGTGATTCACTGGAGCGTCTACGTTATTGGGCACAGCGATTTCAGATCAATCCCGACACCTGGTGGTTATTGACCGGCGATAAAAAGACCATTTATGATTTGGCCATCAATGAAATGAAACTCGGATTGATCGATGGGGAGTCGGTCGATTCGAATTTTGTGCATAGCGATAAGTTCGTACTCATCGATATCAATCGTCAGGTACGTGGCTATTATGACGGACTCGATCCGGACGATCTGTCGAGATTGCAGCAAGACCTGATCTTACTTACGATGGAAAAGAATCCGAAGGCACGAAGCTTTTTTGAAGGGAAGCTGCTGGTGATGGCGATCTCTTTCTTAGTGGCCCTGGTTGGTGTATTTTTATTGCTCTTTTTTCTCCGAAAAAAATAAAGTGCTATGTTACCTCCCGTACTTTCAAAAAATGATAAACTGGCCAGTCGTTTGATCTGGCTTTTCTCGGCTATCGTCTTTACGGCCGTGGTAGTTTTAGGCAGGGTTACCTTGCAGGTCGACCTGGGCTTTGATGTGCATGTCTTTGCCTTGATCAACGCCGTTATCAATTCAATGGTCGCGGTTCTTTTAGTGGCGGCCTTATGGGCAGTAAAGACCGGTCGTTATGTGGCACACAAAAACATGATGATGGCCGCGATGATTTTGTCTGTCCTTTTTCTACTTAGCTATATCGCCCATCATTTGCTGGCCGGTGAAACCAGTTTTGGCGGAGATGGTATGCAGCGCACTCTCTATTACATTATCTTGTTTACGCATATTCCCCTGGCCGGACTTATTCTTCCTTTTATTCTTTTTACCGCTTATCGTGCACTGATCAGCGAATGGCCTTCTCATAAAAAATTGGCCAAGATCACCTGGCCTGTTTGGTTGTATGTGGCGATTACCGGTGTGGTGGTCTATTGGATGATCAGCCCCTATTATAGTTGATGTCCTGTTAGCGCTTGTCCGGGGTCCCAAAAGTGTTTTTCAAAATCAACGATCTGGTTGTCTTTGATCTTGATCCCCTCTTTCTCTAGTTGCTCTTGCATGGCCGTGGGGCTGGCAAAATGATCTTTCCCGGAGAGTAATCCGACCCGGTTGACTACCCGGTGCGCGGGCACTTTTGGATGCACTCCGTGGCTGCTGTTCATAGCCCAGCCTACCATCCGTGCTCCTGATCTGGCACCCAGGCATGCAGCAATGGCCCCGTAAGAGGTAACGCGTCCGCGTGGGATCAGACGCACTAAGGCCCAAACTTGCTGAAAAAAATCAGTATCCTTTTTACCAGATGGTAAAACGGCGCGAAGTGGAGTTACCGATTGACGCTTTGAAGAAGCCATGGTAATAAAGGTAAGTAGTCGCTTGAAAATAATCCGATGCTGAGCAGGGACTCTTGAAAAAACGGATCGATGCTCTATTCTATGAGGAGGGCCGGGCGATGCTATTTTCTTTTTCGGCCAGCAATTGGCTGCGGCGAGGTTCTGGAACGCTTTCAAACGCGTAAGGGCAGTGCGTGCAGCCGTTACCACAGCAATATCCTTTTTCGAGATGATATGTTTCTGTGAACACGACCAATCCTTCTGGGTTGTAATAAAAATGCTTTCCCTCAATCAATCCCTTCATCTTCTTTCAGTTTTTCTTTTAATAAGAGGTCTTTCTCTTGTGGAAATTGTTCGGGTAGTGAAAAGCAGATATGGTGAATTTTTTTACGGCCGGCAATATCGAGCGATTCATAGTGCGTTTTGATCCGCAGTTCTTCCGATACATCCGCCTCTGCATACACATTATCCGTTGCCTTGTGCAAGACGCAGCCATACAGTTCGATCACTAACAAGGTAAAGCGAAACAGATCGGGGCTGTCTGTCTTCAGGTAGATATAACCACCGGGAGACAGTATTTGTTGATATTTTCTAAGGAAAATGGGATGCGTTAGTCTTTTCTTGGCCTTTGAAAAGCGCAGCTGTGGGTCAGGAAAGGTGATCCAGATCGATCGTACTTCTCCGGGGGCAAAATAATCTGCTATCTGTTCAATTCGTGTTCTTAAAAAACCAACATTGGTTAAACTTTCTTCTAACCCTTTTTTAGCGCCCACCCAGATTCGGTTTCCTTTTAGATCGACCCCTAAAAAATTTTGCTGAGGGTACAGTCGAGCCAGTCCTAGCGCGTATTCTCCTTTTCCGCAAGCCAATTCGAGGGTAAGGGGTTGTTCTTTTTCAAAGAATTTGCCCCATTGGCCGGCCATATCGGACGGAAACTCAATTACATTTTTGAATTGCTTAATGGCCGCAAAACGAGCCAGTTTATCTTGACCCATTTTTAAAATTTAACCTGCAGACCGATACCGACAATTGATTTTAGTTGTAGTCCCGGCGATTTTTTAGTGGGGCCAAATAAACGCACATCATCATCATAGATCAGATCGAGATTCCAGTTAAAGGCCAGGTTCTTACCGATCTTGGTCGTTAGCACATTGGTAACGAACAGATCTATGTTTTGCGGTTTGGTCTTGTAATTGGTAAACAGATCTAGCCTGGTTTTGTACAGGACTTTCTTGGTAAAATTCTTTTCGAAGTTCACGGTACCAAAGGCCCCTAATTGGCTGACACTTTGTGTGCCGGGTTTGACACCATATTCTCCGCGGCGCGATAATTCAGGATCGGTAACGATTACCCAGCGTGCCGTGAGGGGAGAAAAGAAAAGCGAGAGATTTTTCTTTGGCTTAAAATCGAGCCCCTGGCTAAAGATCACATAGCCGGGCGACATAAAGGTCGAGGCGAATGTTTTTACATTATTAGGGTATGTGTACCCGCGGATAAACTGCGAACGAAGATTAAATAGCGTAGCCAGATTTAGCTTTTTGTTTAAGGAGTATCCATATTTGGAGATCAGATCGAAACGATCGTCATTTTTTCGGCTCCCCAGCGATGTGGTATTGATATAGCCAAAAAAGATGTCGAGGGTATTGTCCCAGCTATTGCGATCTTTTCTATAGTAGGAGTAAAGCTGTAAGATGGTATTGACGGTAAACGAGAACTGATCTCCTCCGGCAGCCCAGTTGCTCAGGGTGCCCTGGCCTACGGTCAGCGTATAGTTACCGCCGGCTTTCCATTTTTTGATAAGGGAATCAGGTACATATTTTTTTACGGGGCGAAGAGATTCGGTCTGCAGCCGCCGGATAACGGCATCTTGTGCGATCGCCTCTTGTAAGCCGGTGGCAACAGTCAGTAAAAAAACGAGGTAAATTTTTTTCATGTTCAATGCTACGGACTGCGCAAATCTATCAAATTCCAGTAACGGAAATACTACTTTTTATCGCACGCTTCTTCCTTTCCACCGGTAGCCTCCTTTGAGCCCCAGCATGCCGGCGATCACAGTATAGAGAATATGTATGGGCTGTAGCCAAATAAAGATCTTTAGCAGGTGTTTGTGACCAAAAAAGATGGCGACCTCTTTTACAAAATCCCATTCCAATACGGTTTTAAGACAGCAGCCCAGCAGAAATAGAAAAAGATAATGGATTTCGAACAATCCCCCTGCTGCCGATAGTAGCAGCAGCAGGTTGTATGTCCACACCAGGAGGAGCACGGCTTGTAATCTCCCTTTTTTATAATGAGTGGATTTGCTGGCCCACCGAATTCGCTGTTGGAAAAAACCACCCCAACTTTCTTGGGCGGGGGTGCTTACTATCGCCTCTTTCGATTTAAGGTACATGAGCTGTTTTGCATAGCGATCACTGATCTTATGCAAAAGAAAAAAATCGTCGCCCGATGCGATATGATCGGCCCCTGCATATCCATTTACCTCGTTAAACACCGATCTGGGATAAGCCATATTGGCACCGTTGGCCATAAGTAATTTGCCGCTCTGTAGTCCGGCTCCGGTTATTCCTTGTAGGACCATAAAATCAAGCGCCTGTAAGTAGCCAAGCCCATTTTTTTTATAAAGGAGCAGTACAGGAGCGGCAATAAATTTGGCCTGTGTTGTCTTATAGCAAAAAGCCAGTTGCGCAATCCAATGTGGTCCAGGAATACAATCGGCATCGGTGCATACGATCAATTCTCCCTTAGCATGGCCAACGGCTTTTTCCAGTGCCTTTTTCTTGTACGAGTTGATCCCCGTCTCTTGCAAGGATAGCAGGGTAACACCGTTGAAAGTTTGAGCGATAGCCGCTGTTTCATCCTCGGAATGATCGTCAATAACGATGATCTCGAGCAGAGAGGCTGGATATTGCTGGGCTTGCAGTGCGGTTAGAAGGGTTTCGATACTGGCCGCTTCGTTGCGGGCCGGGATCAAGACCGATACAGTCGGCCACGTGGCAGTATCGGAGGGGGCCAGCTCACCCCCTTGATCGGTATTGGGGTTTGTCTCTGTCGGAAAGGCCTTGATAGGGGTGGGCTCTGTCAAGGGAATGGCCCTCCAATCCAGTAAAAATCGACTGATCAATCGTCCGTATACGGCAGAGAGTAATAAAATAAGGATGGTCAGGGCCAATAGCATGGTGAACAAAACTAAACAATGACAAGGCAATTCGGGGGGTACAGTTTTTTAACAGCAAGGTCATTGGGCTAATGAAAAAGAAATTGTAGATTTGATAGTTGCTTAAACAACTATATGCCAAACAACCAATTCAAAAAAGGAGAACTCTACAGTTTTATTACGGGGCTGGCGTCTACGGCAATCGCAAGAAGGCTGCAGAAAAAGTTCAATACACATCAATTGCCGGTAACAATCGAGCAATGGAGTGTGCTGTATCATCTCTGGAAAAAAGATGGCATAAGTCAGCAAGATCTTTGTAATGCCAGTTTTCGCGATAAACCCAGCATCACCCGATTAGTAGATAATCTGGAGCGTGCTCAACTGGTCAAACGCGTTGCGGCCGCTACCGATCGTCGTATCAATCTGATCTATTTGACAAAAGAAGGACAGCAATTGCAAGAACAAACAATGAAGTTGGCCGATCAAACCTTAAGCGAAGCGTTGCAATCCGTTCCAGGCGATAAGGTAGAGGTATGTAAACAGGTATTACAAATCGTATATGATAATCTTAGTTAACAATCTATCATCAAATTAATCCATACAGTATGTCAGCGACTGCCCAAGTAAAAAAAGCCATCAAAGGAGGCCAGTGGTTAACAACCGCTTCGTTGCCCGAGGAGTGTTTTATTCCTGAGGATTTTTCAGAAGAGCAACGAATGATCAAGGATATGTGCAATCAGTTGCTCGAAACCGAAGTCTTTCCGGTTATTCAGCGCATTGATTCAATGGAGCCTGGCTTGATGCCAGCCCTTTTGGCCAAAACGGGAGAGTTGGGATTACTTTCGACCTCTATCCCCGAGCCTTATGGAGGCTTGGGAAAAGATTTTATCACCTCTACGATTGTGAATGAGTACTTGGGGGCCGGTTATTCGTATTCGGTTGCGGTAGCAGCGCATACGGGTATTGGTATGTTACCGATTCTGTATTTCGGAACCGAGGCGCAAAAACTCAAGTACCTGCCCAAGCTGGTTACGGGAGAGTGGGCGGGAGCCTATGGTCTGACCGAGCCAAACAGTGGTAGTGATGCGCTGGGTGCTAAGACAACGGCCGTTCTTTCTCCCGATGGCAAACATTATATATTGAATGGACAGAAATGCTGGATTACCAATGGCGGGTTTGCTCATGTCTATACCGTCTTTGCCAAAGTGGATGGCGATAAGTTCACTGCTTTTATTGTAGAGCGGGGTACACCCGGTTTTACACAAGGGCCCGAAGAAGATAAAATGGGGATCAAGGGGTCTTCCACCGTGCAACTTTATTTTCAGGATTGTAAGATCCCTGCCGAGAATTTGTTGGGCGAATTAGGAAAGGGACATAAGATTGCCTTTAATATCTTGAACATTGGACGACTAAAACTTTGCGCGGCTACATTGGGCGGATCGCGTATGGCCTTGAACCAATCTGTTACGTATGCGAAAACACGCGAGCAATTCAAGCAGTCCATTTCAAATTTCGGCGCTATCAAGCATAAGCTGGCCGAAGTGGGTATTCGCATTTTTGTCGCCGAATCGGCTCTATATCGTACGGCCGAGTGGATCAAAGAAAAAGAAGAGGAATTATTGGCTGCGGGTAAGCCTTTTGCAGAAGCTTTATTGGCCGGTGCCGAAGAATATGCCATTGAGTGCGCGGCCTTAAAAGTATTCGGAAGTGAAGTGCTCGACTTTTCGGTAGATGAAGGTGTACAGATTCATGGGGGCAATGGTTTTAGTGCCGAGTATAATATTTCGCGTGCCTACCGGGATAGTCGTATCAATCGTATTTATGAAGGCACCAACGAGATCAATCGCTTGTTGGCGCTTGATATGACACTCAAACGTGCCATGGGTGGGCGACTCGACCTGATGGGTCCTGCCATGGCGGTACAAAAGGAACTGATGAGTATCCCCGATTTCGGTGCCGGCGAAGACACGCCATTTGCCAGTGAACTGAAGTTGATCGTCAATCTTAAGAAGGCTATTTTGATGACAGCCGGAGCTGCTGTGCAAAAACTGATGATGAAGATCGAGCAGGAGCAAGAGATCTTGATGAATATCGCCGATATGGCGATTGAGGTATTCAATGCAGAGAGCACCTTGCTGCGAGTAATGAAACTTGCTGCTAAACAAGGGGAGCAGGCCGTGACCGACCAGATCGATATCATGAGGACCTATCTCTACGATGCGGCTGATCGAATCAATAAGTCGGGCAAGGATGCGATCAACGGATTTGCCGATGGCGATGAGGGCCGGATGATCCTGATGGGACTTAAGCGCTTTACAAAGGCTGAGCCTTTTAACAGTAAGGCTGCCCGTCGCCGTATTGCCGACAGGATGATCGAAGCTGGACGCTACCGCTATTAAGATTTTAGTAATTTTGACCTGAATATCTCCTCATGAGCGAAACAAAGACAGCCCCGGTATTGACCACAAAGGATTTTGCTACCGACCAAGAAGTGCGTTGGTGTCCGGGCTGTGGTGATTATTCTATTTTAGCACAGGTACAAAAGCTAATGCCCACGCTGGGTATTCCAAGGGAGAATATCGTTTTTATCTCCGGCATCGGCTGTAGCAGTCGCTTTCCGTATTATATGAACACGTTCGGGATGCACTCTATTCATGGTCGTGCGACTGCCGTGGCCAGCGGACTTAAGGCTAGTCGTCCGGAATTAAGTGTCTGGATCATTACCGGAGATGGAGATAGCTTGAGCATTGGTGGTAATCATACCATTCATTTATTGCGCCGCAATTTTGATGTAAATATTTTACTGTTCAATAACCAGATCTATGGATTGACCAAGGGACAATATTCGCCTACTTCAGAAGAAAAGAAGGTGACCAAGAGTACGCCGATGGGAAGCATCGATCATCCCTTTAATCCGGCGGCGCTGGCCCTGGGAGCCGATGCGACCTTTGTAGCCCGATCGATGGATCGCGACCCCAAGCATTTGCAGGCCATGTTGCTACGTGCAAACGCACATAAGGGGTCATCTTTTCTGGAGATCTATCAGAATTGTAATATTTTTAACGACGGCGCCTTTGAGATCTTTACCGAAAAGGGGACCAAGCCTGTTGAGACATTATTTTTAGAGACCGGCAAGCCGTTGTTGTTCGGAAACACCCATGAGAAAGGGATCAAGCTTGATGGCTTTAAACCGGTGGTGGTCGATTTGACGCAAGGGTACTCGGCTGACGATTGCTGGGTTCATGATGAAAAAGATATTTACAAAGCGCAAATTCTCTCCCGCATATTTGATGATGTACATGTAGAAGGTCATCTCCCTCGTCCTTTTGGTGTTTTCTATGAGACTGATCGACCTTGTTACGAAGATGTAATGAAGGCGCAATTAGAAGAAGCCAGTGCCCGTAAGCCTGCCGACCTCGACAAGCTGCTACGCGGCAATGAGGTTTGGACCATTCAATAATCCAGTTTGCCTTGTTCCGGCAATAGTCTGAAACTTTTTCGGTGATAGCGACATAGCCCGTGAATCTCGATTGCCTTTCGATGGGCTGCGGTGCCATATCCTTTGTTTTGGTTCCAGCCGTACTGGGGGAACTCTATATGTAGTGTTTGCATCAATTGATCCCGATGCGTTTTGGCTAATATGCTGGCAGCGGCAATAGAGGCAAAGCGGCCATCGCCCTTTACAAAGCATTGATGCGGGATCTGGGAGTAAGGGGTAAAACGATTACCATCGATCAAGAGCAGAGCTGGTCGCTTGGTCAGTTGATCGATGGCTTTATGCATAGCCTTGAAACTAGCTTTTAGGATATTGATCCGATCGATCTCTTCGTGATCGACAACACCGATGCCCCAGGTAATGGCTTGTTCTTCGATGATCGGACGAAGGATCTCGCGTTGGGCTTCGCTGAGTTTTTTAGAATCGTTCAACAAAGGGTGTTTAAAGTTCTTCGGCAGTATTACCGCAGCTGCCACCACAGGTCCGGCATAACAGCCCCGACCGGCTTCGTCGCATCCCGCCTCGATCTTGGTTTTAGTAAAGTACGCTGCCAACATACCCTGCAAGATGCAAAATTATGCTCAACAAAATCGGGTTGCGGCAACAAGAGACTGTACCTTTGCCCCATGAAAATGGAAGCTACTTCGCGTCCGGTGGCAATTTGGTTACTCACGGGGGTAGCCATGGTCATTATTCAAATCGCTTTGGGGGGAATTACCCGGTTGACCGGCTCGGGACTCTCCATTACCGAGTGGAATGTCGTTACGGGAACACTGCCTCCGTTTGATGCCGCCGAGTGGGCTATAGAATTTTCTAAATACCAACAGACCCCGCAATACAGACTGCTCAATTTTGATTTTACCCTGCAAGAGTTCAAGACTATTTTTTTCTGGGAGTGGTTTCATCGTTTTTGGGCTCGCTTGATCGGCGTGGTCTTTATTATTCCCTTTATTTATTTTTTGTGGACACGTCGGTTCAAGGCCTCTATGGTCAGGCCCTTGGTGATCTTGTTTTTACTGGGCGCCTTGCAAGGAGCCGTTGGTTGGATCATGGTCGCCAGTGGTCTTACGGGAGATGCCATTTATGTAAAACCGACGCGGTTAGCCTTGCACTTTGTACTCGCGCTTGGATTACTATCGTATACGTTTTGGTTTGCGTTGCAATTATTAGTACCCGCTGATCAGCGGGTGGGGTTGCCATCGGTACGCAAGCGCGTGATTTTTATCTTGACGTTATTAGTAGTGCAATTGGCGTACGGGGCTTTTATGGCTGGACACAAAGCAGCCACCGCAGCGCCTACCTGGCCCGATATCAACGGACAGATAGTACCTGATCTGCTACGGACCGGCAGTGGTATTATGTTTTGGATTGAGAATAAGATCGCCATCCATTTTGTACATCGGGGCTTAGCCTATCTTTTATTGATCGCCATTGTGCTGTTGACATTACAGCTGCATCGACCACATGGCAGTCGCTGGTTGCAGCGTGCGGCCTGGTTTCCTATTAGTTTAGTATTGTTACAAGTGTTGCTGGGGATCTTATCGGTGCTATACAGCACGGCGATCATTCCCGGGCAATGGGGTCTGTTTGAATGGATGGCGCAGTTGCATCAATTGGTGGCTATGCTGTTATTATTATCGCTGGTGCTGTTGCTCTATCTGACGGGGAAGCGGGGGTAGGTTTCGATTAGTAAAAATACTATACTCTTCATTTTTTTTACTGTAGTCACCCGACCGTATTTTCCGAAGTCAAAAAATTTAGGGTTTTTACTCTTTTCTAATGTCTTTTTCCTGACGAGATTGTGATGTACATATTAGATAGTGATTATCTAGCATTTTCATTTTTATAACCCAAATTAGGTTTATGAGAAAATCAAATTTTTACATTTTTAAATCTTTATTCACTACTTCTTTTGAAAATAAAATGATAAGTCCGCCACGCAGGTTGAGGAAAATGTTCTTGGTATTGATGTCTGTTATCTTTTGTTCTATTCTTATTTTGTCTTGTGGCGGGGATGAGATCCCACCTCCCG
This sequence comes from Sphingomonadales bacterium, assembly GCA_016872195.1. Lineage (GTDB taxonomy): Bacteria > Bacteroidota > Bacteroidia > Chitinophagales > Chitinophagaceae > JJ008. The sequence continues at coordinate 50,383 of VHAT01000011.1, forward strand.
TTTATAATTTGAAGGCCGAGGCTCAAATTGGGAATATTGGACCTTATGGTGTAGTGATTTGTCCTAATCCGGGTAATGATTGTGCCAGTCTTTATCCTTATGCTCAAGACAACAGAATATTATTGGATGAATTTATGCGGATGTATAATCACGATAGCATAAATTACTTTTTCACCTACAAGAACTGGCAGAAAATATTCCCTTCATTGCAGAGAGAAAGAATGCTAGTAGATAGTCTCCGCAACGGATTATACACAATTGGATTTGATAAGGCGGGTAATATTCTGGTCAGGCACCCATTAAATGCCCTTGATCGACAGGCTGAATTTATGGCAGCGATGAGATATACTTTTCTGATTTCGCCTGACAAGTAAGCGTTAATACATGGAAAAGTATATAACCGGACTGATTTCCTTTTTGGTTATTTGTCTGGCCATTGCGTGTCAGGTTCATAATCCCGATTGTGACACCATCGTTTATCGTCCTCGGCCTTTTGAAGGGAGTATACAAATCGATGATAGCCTGAATACCGGTTTTATCTATAAGGTTTTAAAGCAGCATCCATTTAGTTCATGGGTTATGTATTGTTTATCTGCAGACTCCAATACTATTTTGCTTAATTATATTTCATCGGATGGTAATTTGGTTCGAATCGATCTTTTTGATTCTACTAAAACAAAGATATACCCTGTACGTTTTATTAAGCAGTCACTACTTGATATGTCTGTGCTGGGTGACTCACTTTGTTTGCTAGATGGACAAAATAAGCAGTTTTACATTTTAGCAAAGGATTCTGTTGAGCGGTATGTCATTTCTAGTGAAGTCGATCTTTCGCCTTCATTTCCCCGTTCTCTGTATATTCATTTTAGTTATGCTGCCAGTCAGTTCTTTTTCGATCATTCAAACCTTTATTTTTCTATCGGCGATGTAAGGGATCCTAATTTTCTTGGAGCCTATTCGGCGGGTGTATTTAACGTCAATTCACATCAGTTACGGTTGAAGTATCCCTATCCATCTTGTTATCGAAATAGTGTCATTTATCTTGAAAATACGCATTTCAGACCTGTAGCGAAAAACAAGATGATTTTTTGTTACAACTACACTGATGTAATAAAATGTTTTGATACATTAGGTCATATTACTTTCGAAGTATTACCATCTAACCCTGAGCGGGTTCGGAAGTTTGAAAAGAACAAGGAGCTTAATGCAGCCTATGTGCGTAAGTATGTCAATACATGTGATTTGAATCTTGGCGTTATTCCGCTTGATACTTCTGGTTTTTTTATATTTAGGAGGGGTGGTACGAAGCATGTAGAGGATACGCCTACATATTATTGCAATTATTTTACACAAGACGGAGTTTCCAGACTGACTTCAATTGTTAAGCCGGTTATTCCAAGGAATGTAATTCAATTTAAAAGAGGCTTTCTATCGCTTTCTATTGATATGAAATCCGCTTATATCTATTCTTTGAAGTAACGTTCAAGCCAATGGTTTATCCTATATATTTTCTATGAGGTGTTTTTTAATTTGGTTGGCCTTTTTAAGTTGCATGCCTTTTTTTACTTGCTCTATAAAAAATTCAGTAAATGAGGATAGGGTATTTTATAATGGCGGAGTTTTAGAGAAATATATGGTTGCAGACAAGATTGTTCTTGTAACATGCACCCGGTGTGGTTGCTTCGTGGATGCTATTAATAACCTCAAGAATGAAGATTATAAATATGTGTCCAGTTTTCCTATTTTGAATGACACCAATTGTAACCGATTAAATATTCCCTCTCATTACATTCATCGAAAAGTTATTGACTCAATAAGCACCGATCTTTATAATATTGTTTTAATAAAAAGGTCGACCGGGCATTATCAATTTAAAATACTGTCATTAAGTCAAAGCGCTAACATAACCTTGGCTATGCGCAATTATTTTGGTGATTAGGAGCGGCGACTATTTCCGCCGATAGAACTCGATTCTAGTTTGTTCTTTGAAAACGTCCGTTTAAAAAGATATTTCACTTTTATAGGCTCAATGCAAAACGGCTGGGGTAATTAATCGAAAGCCATTGCCAACTACCTCTATGGTTACATGACTAGTCCTTGGGGTGGGCTCTCCATCGACATGGATCAATGCGCCCTCATGATTTTCAATTTCTATGGATGATACCTGCCAATAAAGAATGTCTTGTTGTGTAATGTCCTTCGATAGTGACAAGAAGAGCTCTTCTTCTTGCATCGGAAGATTGCGTCCACTGAGTTGTTGATACGCGCGCCACAGCAATGGTATCTTATTTTGTTTTTTAACGATGACCACATCGAGTAGTCCGTCGGTTAGTGAAGCATGGGGGGCAATGGTGACCTTGTTGCCGAATTGATTAGCATTAGCAACGGTGATCATGTAAGCATCGAGTGCTATCTCTCGCTCCAACACGCGCACGTTAAATTTATAGGAGGGGGCCGATCTGAATTGTTTTATCGCATGTCGTATGTAGGTATTGAGTCCTCTTGTACCGCTTTTGGCATATGCATGCGCCACGGCCCCATCAAAGCCAAGTCCGGTGAGCTCACAGGCAAACTGACCATTGACGGTATAGCCATCGGTGGCGATCGCTTTACCATTAAAAATAACGTCTAATGCTATTCGTGGGTCGGTAGAGAGTCCGGCACATCGAGCCAAGCCATTCCCTGATCCACAGGGTATTACTCCAAAGGGAAGATTCAAGTGGCGAAGTGATCCCACTACCTGGTTGATGGTGCCATCTCCTCCGGCAATGATAATATCGGTAAAGCGACCCTGCTGAATTCGCTGCGCTATCGGTTCATAGTTTCCATCGATGGCTGAATCGTGACATTCAAATTTAAATCCGATCTCCACTGTGCGTGCCTCTATCTGTTTACGCAGCGAACCACGCGAACCCTTTCCGGCAATGGGGTTGATGATATAGAGTAATTTTCTGTTCAAGCTAATCGGTTAATGCATAAATTACCAACGCAATAAGGCGCTCGCCCAGGTAAAGCCACTTCCAAAAGCCGCCAGACAAACGAGTTGTTGTTCTTTGATCAACCCCTTTTCCCACGCTTCGCAAAGAGCAATGGGCACAGAAGCGGCAGTCGTATTACCGTAGTGTTGAATATTATTATAGACCTGGTCATCGCGCAATCCTAATTTTTGTTGCACGAATTGAGCAATACGAAGATTGGCCTGATGGGGTATTAGCAGATGCAGATCTGCCGGGGATAGTCCATTATTTGAGAGCGCCTCCATGATCACCTCCGGAAATTTCACAACGGCTTTCTTAAATACGGCCGGCCCGTCCATGTAAGGAAAAAGTTGTGCCTTGTCGATCATCTGTTGACTCATGAACATTTGGCCAATGGGCGCCTCGTCAAAATCGGCATAGCGTTCTTCTTTCCAATGATTGGCATGCGTGCCTGGGTTGTACATGGCTAGTATCTCGGCACTTTCACCGTCACTATGTAAATGAGTAGAGAGAATGCCCGTGTTCTCGTTGGTACTGGGTTGTAAAACGACGGCGCCGGCACCATCTCCGAATATCACCGATACGTTGCGGCCGCGGGTACTGAAATCTAATCCGAAAGAATGTTTCTCGGAGCCTACCACTAAAATATTTTTATAAGTGCCTGTCCGAATAAATTGGTCTGCTACGCTGAGCGCATAGACAAAGCCACTGCATTGATTGCGGATATCGAGTGCTCCGATCTCTTTCATCTGCATGGCGCGTTGCAATAAGACGCCACAGCCCGGAAAGTAATAATCTGGCGATAAGGTGGCAAAGATGATAAAGTCAATATCCTGCGCCGTAATGCCTGCCCGCTCAATAGCCATGCGAGCGGCCTCTACTCCCATAGTAGTGGTGGTTTCTTTTGTTCGGTGGGCGAACCGACGCTCCTTGATGCCGGTCCTTTCTTGGATCCACTCATCGCTGGTGTCCATGTATTGTAACAGATCATTATTAGTAACTACCTGCTCAGGCAGGTATTTGCCGATGCCGGCAATACGGGAGCGGATCATAATAGCAAGGTTGAGACTACAAAGTAAAGTAAACCTGTCAATACTTCATTTTACCTTTTACCGTAAAAAGAATAGTCGACTGGATACCTTTCACCCTATTGGGTAAAGGGAGGAAGGTGTAATATCTGTTCTATAAAATCCATACAAGCTTTTTCTACGCTGGCTACATCTTTGGATTTGATCGGAGAGGCTAGTACATGATTGGCTGTATTGGGTAAGGCGATCGCTCTTTTTAGTGAGTCGGGTGTACTGACCGCATCATACATTTTTTTCATGGCGGATACTTTTACGACCGGATCTTGCTCTTGCTCATTCTTATAATAATACAACATCAATAAGGGCTGCTTTATTCTCTCAAAGACTGAGCGGGTCATGGTCGTCTCCAGCAGTTGCTCTAATTCCACGGGGGCCGTCATCAAGTACCGATTATTCCAGTAACGGGCATAGAGGGCCGTAGTATCGTCCACCACTCTGTAGGTTCCCGCAACCGCCTGTGCGATTTGTAATCCCCAGGGGTTATTGAGCAGCCAGGCTTTGTTATCGTTGATCTCGATATTGGGCGACAACAAGATTTGGCCTGCTATTTCTGGAAACTCAGTGGCTAATTTTAGTGAAAGGGTCCCTCCGGTAGAGGTCGACATCAATATCACTTTCTTTCCTAGTTTTTTTCCAATGGCCAATGCCTCCAACGAAGATTCCCACAACCCCTGTGCTGTCATGCCACCCAGTGGTACCGTAGTGTCAATGCCATGATCTTGGAGTCGACTCAGGTAGAGATTCATACCAAAATGAGCGGCCAGGTTTCGGTGCACGGGATCGCCCTCCATTTGCGAGGCAGAAAAACCATGCAGATAGACCAGCGCATATTCGGTGGGAGTGCGCAAACTATCGTTAGCCCATACAATGCGGGCCTCGTTATTGGGTTTGATCTTATGCTGTGACTCTTGGTCGCGGATATATTGTTCCAGCGCCCCCGCCTCAGCAGGAACTTCGGGCAGCGTTGTCTTATACACGGGATCGGCAGGTCGGGGGCCGGCCAGATAGAGCATAGTTAGGGCTAACACAATGATGGCCAGGCCTTTTAGGAATTTCATATCCTTTAATTTCTTCTAAATTAACCCATTATTGGCAAGAATTGAACTACCTTTGCGCGTCTTTGAAAACACCCTTCATGCAAATACGTAACATTGCCATTATCGCCCACGTAGACCACGGAAAGACTACCCTGGTAGACAAGATCCTTCATGCCACCAAGGTTTTTCGCGATAACCAAGAGACCGGCGAGCTGATCATGGATAGTAACGACCTGGAAAGAGAGCGCGGCATCACCATTTTTAGCAAGAATGCGGCGGTAACGTACAAAGATGTCAAGATCAACGTAATTGATACGCCCGGACACGCCGATTTTGGTGGTGAGGTAGAGCGCGTACTCAAAATGGCAGACGGCGTTATTTTGCTGGTAGATGCCTTTGAAGGACCCATGCCCCAGACCCGTTTTGTATTGCAAAAGGCCTTGCAATTGAATTTGCATCCTATTGTGGTGATCAACAAAGTCGATAAGCCTAACTGTCGCCCCGATGAAGTGCACGATGCGGTCTTCGAATTATTCTTTAATCTGGATGCGACCGAAGAGCAGTTACATTTTCCTACCTATTATGGTAGCGGTAAAAATGGTTGGTTCAACGATTCGCTTCAACAGATCGACAATATCAACCCGTTGTTGGATGGTATTTTGCAATATGTACCGGCTCCTAAGGTAAACGAGGGTCCCTTACAACTGCAGATCACATCGCTCGATTATTCATCTTTCTTGGGTCGTATCGCCGTAGGAAAAGTAGCGCGTGGGTCGATCAAAGAGAACCAGCCTATTGCGTTGATGCAAGCAGACGGATCTATCAAAAAGTCGAGAGTAAAAGAGCTTTATGTTTTTGAAGGCATGGGTAAAAAGAAAGTTACCGAGGTGATCGCAGGTGATCTTTGTGCGGTGGTGGGGATCGAAGATTTTAACATTGGTGATACCATCGCCGATGCGGAAAATCCTGAGGCGTTGCCAGTGATCAGTGTGGATGAACCTACCATGAATATGTTATTCTCTATCAACAATTCGCCTTTTTTCGGAAAGGATGGAAAGTTCGTGACCTCTCGTCATTTGCGCGATCGCTTACTGAAAGAGACCGAAAAGAATCTGGCGCTTCGTGTAGTGGATACCGAAGAGGGCGATAGTTTCTTAGTGTATGGAAGGGGAATTCTGCACTTAGGAATTTTGATCGAGACCATGCGTCGCGAAGGATATGAACTGACCGTTGGTCAACCTCAGGTGATCGTCAAGGAGATCGATGGCAAAAAATCGGAGCCCTATGAAAACTTGGTGGTGGATGTGCCACAGGAGTTCGCTTCTAAAGTAATTGACCTGGTGAGTCGTCGTAAAGGAGAGATGCTGGTAATGGAGACGAAGGGCGAAATGCAACATCTGGAATTTGATATTCCTTCGCGTGGATTGATCGGGCTTCGTACCCAAATGCTTACCGCGACCACAGGAGAGGCGGTAATGGCACATCGATTTAGTGAATATAAACCCTGGAAGGGGCCTATCCCCGGTCGTAATAACGGGGTATTGGTATCAAAATTTCAAGAACGCTCTACGGGCTATTCCATTGATAAATTACAAGACCGCGGCACCTTCTTTATAGAGCCGGGCGAAGAGGTCTATGCCGGACAGATCGTAGCGGAAAATATTAAGCCAGGCGACCTGGTCGTGAATGTTACCGAAGCGAAAAAATTGACCAATCACCGGGCCAGTGGCAGTGATGATGCTACCCGTATTGCTCCCCGCACTTTGATGACGCTGGAGGAATGTATGGAATACATTCAACAAGATGAATGTATAGAAGTAACGCCTAATTTTATTCGGATGCGCAAAGTGGTGCTCAACGAAGATGAGCGCAAGAAGGTGCAAAAGAAAATGGAGGCCGAAGCCTCTTGAAATTGATGTTGTAATCTTGCCTTGGATCGCTATGAAAAAGTCATTATTTCTTTCCATAGTAGTGCTGATCGCCATTTGGCTCATGACAATGCCCGCCGCCTTTTCTCAGTGTTCTATATGCACCAAAACGGCCCAGCAATTGGGAGAAGGTCCGGCCGAGGGGATGAACACGGGCATATTGTACCTCGCTTTTGCTCCATTTGCAATTATCGGCTATATCGCCTATCGTTGGTACAAGGCCAACCGAGATTAAAGGGCTTCAAGTAGCCTCCTTTACAAAGCGGTAGAGATTAAAATCGTTTTGCATTAACGCCATCCTTATTTGTTCTTGCAAGGCCGGCCTTGCTATATCGTGCATTCTTTTTCGTTGAATCAACTGGTATGCTTTTTCGGCCAGGAGCCAGCTTTTCTTCTCTCGCTGTTCTGGGTGTTGATGTAATGATTCGATGGCGACGGCCAATTCCTGTACCCCCTCTGCCCGCGTAGCAACGGTTTGTAATATGGGTATGGTCGTTTGCTTTCTGCTAAAGGCAGGGGCCAGCATCGCTTGCAGATTCTTTACAAAAGCGGCCGCATCCGGACGATCGGCTTTATTGACCACAAACAGATCTGCAATTTCCATCAAACCTGCTTTCATCGTTTGTACTTCATCACCCGCTTCGGGTACCAACACCACAGCCGTTACATCGGCGAGACCTGCAATCTCGACCTCGGTTTGTCCTACTCCTACTGTCTCTATCAAGATCCAATCAAATCCGGCTTGGCGAAGCAGGTCGGTCATTTCAATGATCTTTGGATGTAATCCACCCATTGATCCCCTGGTGGCCAGCGATCGGATATATACATCGGGATGATCATACCAAGTGTTCATGCGGATGCGATCGCCCAGCAAGGCACCTTGATGGAAAGGCGAGGAGGGATCTACGCAGAGCACGGCAATTTTTTTGCCTTGCCTTGTCCAGATACTGATAAGGGCGTCTACCAAGGTGCTTTTACCGGCACCAGGAGGCCCCGTGATCCCGATCACAGGAGTGGCTGCAGCAGGAAGCGAAGCCAATAATTCTTCGTATCCGGGCTGTTCGTTCTCTATAAACGAGAGTAAACGGGCCAATGCTTTATGATCACCTTTCTTTAATTGTTCAAACTGTTCTTGCCACATAGCGGATCCGATCAAGCGGTTCATTTCAAAGGTAAGCGGGATAGCGTTAATTTTAACGCATGCAACCCATGGAAGGAATATCGGTGGTCATTCCCAATTATAATGGGCGCAACCTGTTGCCATTGATCTTGCCTTCGGTCTTTACCGCCTTACAACAAACCGGGCTCGAGAACGAGGTTATTGTGTCGGATGATGGCTCGACAGATGATTCCAGGCAATGGCTTACCGCAACGTATCCGGACATCATCTTGATAGAGACCCCGCATAACAGCGGCTTTTCGGCAACGGCCAATCGAGGTATTCGTGCGGCCCGGTACAAGTGGGTCCTGTTGCTTAACAGTGATGTGATCTTGACCCCGGATTATTTTGATCATATACTTCCGTATCGCACTGTACCTAATTTGTTCGGCGTATCGGGCCGGATCGTTGGGTGGGAAGATGACCACCTTCAGGAAGGAGGAAAGTTCCCGGTTTTGCAAGGGGCCAAGATCAAAACAGGCTATGATTTTATTCCACGCGATACGAACACACAAGACCACTGGCCTTGTTTTTATCTTTCGGGGGCAAATGCCTTTATTAATAAAGAGGTCTTTGACTGTATCGGGCAATTCAATGAACTATTCTCACCATTTTATGTAGAGGATGCCGAACTTTCTTTGCGGGCTTGGCGATGTGGTTACGCGTCGTATTATGAGCACCGGGCTATTTGCCGACATCGACATGCGGCCACGATTTTATCGACTCGCAAAAAAAGAGCCGTTAACCGGATATATAATCGGAACAAGTTTTTCTTGCATGCCATTCACTTGAAGGGGCCGGCTCGTATCAGCTGGGGTATTCAGTTGGTCGTGGAGATGGTATTCAGGATGCTCACCTTAAGACCCGGCTTATTATTATCCTATATTGATTTTATAAAAAAGCGTCCGCAGGTGCGCGAAAGCCGCCGTGCTTTACGCAACTTGCAGCCGGGTAAGCCATTGGATTCCGTATCTACTGTTTTTTTACGGATCACTGCCGCATTGTCCTTGAAGCAAATTCAAATTTTTAAACGATAACATGCGCCCATACGATGTATTGATAGTGGGGTCTGGTCTGTACGGTAGCGTGTTTGCACATGCCTTACGACAGATCGGCAAACGTTGTTTGGTCATTGATCGTCGTTCGCATGCAGGGGGCAATATATACTGTACGCATAAAGAGGGTATCGATATGCACACCTATGGCGCTCATATCTTTCATACCAGTGATAAGGATACCTGGGACTTTGTGAACTCCTTTGTGCCTTTTAATCATTTTATCAATTCTCCGCTGGCTATTCATGGTAACAAGGTCTATAATCTTCCGTTCAACATGAATACGTTTTACCAGCTATGGGGGTTGCGTGACCCTGAACAGGTAAAACTAAAGATCGCCGAGCAGGTAAAAAGAGCGGGTATTTCAAAGCCGCACAATCTAGAGGAACAGGCCATTAGTCTGGTAGGGACCGATATTTACGAAGTGCTCATTAAGGGGTATACCGAAAAGCAATGGGGCAGATCGTGTAAGGAGTTGCCTGCCTTTATTATCAAGCGGCTGCCGGTTCGTTTTACCTTCGATAATAATTATTTTGATGACCGTTATCAGGGGATTCCCATTGGAGGATACAACCGCTTGACGGAAGGTCTGCTCCAAGGGGTAGACCTGCAATTGAACCGCGATTTTTTAGCGGAGCGGGACTATTTCAGTGCTATGGCCGATCATATCGTTTATACAGGACCCATTGATGCTTTTTATCATTTTAAATTCGGGCCATTGGCCTACCGCAGCCTTCGTTTCGAAGAAGAACGCTTAGCCACCGATAATTTTCAGGGTAACGCGGTTGTCAATTATACGGAGAAGAGCATCCCATTTACGCGTATTTTGGAACATAAGCATTTTGCATTCGGTACTCAAGCGCACACTATTATTACCAGGGAATACCCGCAAGCATGGCAACCGGGATTGGAGCCGTATTATCCTGTCAATGACGAGGCCAATAATAAGTTGTTTGCACAGTATCGGCACTTGGCCGATCAGGAAACCCGCATCGTATTTGGCGGGCGATTGGCTGATTATAAATATTATGATATGCACCAGGTGATCGCCTCTGCCCGTGTAAGGGTCCGCCAATTTATAGCCAAGAATTATTCACTATGAATATTATTGCCGTTATTGTTACGCATAATCGTTTGCCTCTTCTACAAGAAGCGGTCGGCGCTATCCGGCAGCAACTTTTATTACCACAGCAGCTTATTATCGTAAATAACGGATCTACCGACGATACATCGAATTGGTTGGCTACACAACCCGCGCTACATGTTATTACGCAAGAAAACCAAGGCGCTTCCGGTGGATTTTATACCGGTCTTACGGCAGCGTATGAGCAAGGAGCCGATTGGGTATGGATAATGGATGATGATACGATCGCTCGCCCTGATACACTGTTACGCTTAGTGGATTCCCTGCAGGCTATGCGGCAAGCTCATCCACAATATCCACTTGGCTTTTTGGTGAGTAGGGCCCTTTGGACAGATGGTCATCCGCATTGGATGAATTTACCTGAGATCAATCGAGTGCAAGGTGTATTACCGTTCAATTTTTTTGAGGAGCAAGGAGTACTGCTTGCCCGTTCGGCCAGCTTTGTTTCTTTACTTGTGTCCAGACAGTCCATTGCACAGTGCGGCTATCCGATCAGAGCATTTTTTATTTGGGCGGATGATATAGAGTATACCACGCGAATGACCCGTTCCGGATTGCTCGGCGGCTATGTACCTAGCAGTGTCGTGGTGCACAAGACGAAAACAAATTATAGTTCGGATCTTTATCATGCCACCCCCAGCGAGGCCACAAAACATTTTTACGGGATCCGGAATAATCTCTATTGTCGACGTCTTTGGAGAGGAGAGCTTTCCTTTTGGTCGGCTATTATCAAACAGTTCTTCGTGATCCCGTTTCGGATCCTCAAAAAAAGAAAAGATCATCACTGGCTTTTTTTACGGATCAATTGGCGGGCCGCCTTTGCCGCAATACTCTTTAGACCGGTCAAGCCTTTTTGAGCATGCCATCTCTTCGTATCAATATTATCCTTCCTTTTCCAGTTACCAAGCCCGTTGGCGGGGCCAAGGTGATGTATGAATTTGCCAACCGCTTGCAGGCCCTGGGTCATCAGGTAACGGTATTGCATAGTTTAAAACGACCTTTTAAGACAATGCGCTCACCACTTTGGTTCAAGCGTTTTTTGTTTTGGATTAGAGGGGCCCAACGTCCCCGCTGGTTTCCCTTGCATGCATCTTGTCGATCGTTGATCGTAAAGGAGATCATCGACCCGTTTGTGCCCGATGGGGACCTGGTCTTGTCTACCTGGTGGCAAATGAGTTATGCCGTGGCAACCCTCTCTCCACAAAAAGGGGTTCGTATCAACCTGGTCCAAGATTTTGAGCAATGGAGTGGGTCGGTAGAATCTGTAAAGGATTCTTATCGGTTACCTCTTCATCATGTCGCCATCTCTCGGTGGTTGCAAGAATTGATACAAACTGAGCGTGGCGAGCCCGTACAGTTATTGCCGCTCGCCATCGATACCGATCGATTTTACCAGCGAACGGCACCTGCCGAGCGTTTCCCTTTCTCTGTGATCGCTTTGTACTCCGAAGAAAAAAGAAAAGGATCGGTCTTTCTGTTGGCTGCCCTGGAGCAGCTGAAGCAAGAATTTCCCACGCTGCAGGCGACCTTATTCGGTGTCTATACGCGTCCGCCACAGCTCCCGAACTGGATCGACTACCACCAGCGCCCTCAAGACTTGGCTACGCTATACAATGCGCATGCCGTATTTATGTCGGCTAGTCTTGGCGAAGGATGGGCACTTCCTCCTGCCGAAGCTATGGCCAGCGGTTGTGCTGTGGTGTGTACGGCCATTGGTGGACATGCTGATTATGCCATTCAAGAGCAAACCGCTTTATTGGTGCCGCCTCAAGAGGCGACGGCCTTGGCCGCTGCCGCGGCAAGGCTTTTTAACGAAGAGTCCCTTCGTTGTCGGCTGGCGACCGAAGGACGACAATGGATCACTACCCGCTATCAATGGGATCGATCGGTAAGCACCCTGCTTGCGTATTATGCAGCGTATCAAAAGCAATACCTTTGATCTATGACGAATTTTACGCCCATTTTTCCGCTGGGTATTGTGGTGTATCCCGGAGAGGCTTTGAATCTTCACATCTTTGAACCGCGTTACAAACAATTGATCAGGGAATGTTTTGCGTTAAAAAAACCATTCGGTATCCCTGTCGTGCTCGATAAAAAAATGCAAGAGTACGGTACCATCGTCGAGATCTTGAGTATTGCCAAAGAATACGAGGGAGGAGAAATGGATATTCATACCCGGGGTGTATCGGTGTTCCGCTTGTTAGAGTTGGTGCGTGAGATACCTGATAAGCTCTATAGCGGCGCCATTGTCTCCTATCCTGAAAATGATACTACGCACGACAAGACGGTAATGAAGCGACTCATGAGTAAAGTACGTGAGCTACATCGACTCTTACAGATCAATAAAGAGTTTGGTCGACCCGATGAGGCTCTCGATAGTTATGCCATTGCACATCATGTCGGACTTACAGTGGAGCAAGAGTTCGAGCTCTTGACACTTTTTTCGGAAAAGCAACGAAAGGAATTTATCAAAAGACATTTGCACAAGGCGATTCCTCTTTTATCGGGAGTAGAACAACTCAAGCAACGTATTCAGCTCAACGGTCATTTCAAGAACCTGAGTGGTTTTAATCTTTAATTTACACCTATGTCTGTAACGCTCTGCTTTGATTTTGGCAATACGCGAAAGAAAGTGGCTGTCTTTGATGGGGCTGTCTTGCGCGAAGCCATTCAATTGACCGATGATAAGGAACCTACCATTACTGAGTTGCTGCGTCGCTACCAGCCCCAAAAATCGATACTATCCTCGGTGATCGCCCATGATCCATCATTGGAAAATTTATTGTCCAGTGCCACACAATTTCATAAGCTCGATCATACCACAAAGCTTGCTTTTACCACCCCCGTCGGCAAGCCTGCAACTATTGGAGCCGATCGCTTGGCCATTTGTGCCGCGGCCATGCACTACTACCCGCGAATGAATAATCTGATCATCGCGTTGGGTTCTTGCATCACGTATAATTTTATTAGTGCAGGCGGTGCCTTCTTAGGAGGTGGCATTTCTCCCGGCCTTTCCATGCGATTGGGATCGTTGCATCAACATACCGCCTTGCTTCCGCTAGTGGCCCCTGTAGTGGATGTGCCATTGATCGGGTATGATACCAACACCAATATTCTCTCCGGCGTTATCTTGGGAATGGCGCTTGAGATGGACGGGTTTATCGATCTGTACAAAGACCGTTATGATAACTTTAACGTGGTCTTAACCGGGGGGGATATCCCCTATTTGGCCGCCCACCTTAAAAACAAGATATTTGCAGACCCCGATTTAATATACAAGGGCCTGTATGCTATTAGCGAAGTCAATAATAAGTAAGATAATTAATAAGTTACGTATTAGTCTGCCACTCGCTTGCGGGCTCTTT
>VHAT01000012.1 GCA_016872195.1 Sphingomonadales bacterium
CATTTTCTTCCTCTAAAGACTTCATTTTCTTGACATCAGAGATCTCCATACCCCCATACTTGGCCTTCCAGTTGTAAAAGGTAGTCTCTGTGACACCTAGCTCCCGGCAAATCTCTCGGGTGGAGATGCCGGCTTCTTGTTTTTTAAGGGCGGAGACGATCTGCGCCTCCGTGAATCGGGATTTTTTCATGGCAGTTTAAATCTAAGATTAATACTTAAGTTTTAAACTGTCTGCTTTTTAGGGGTACTTACATTAGTTATATCTGTGTGACGCTAATGTGAGTCTGAACATAATAAATGAACCCAATTCAAAGTGGCCTAGGTCACAAATACTACAAATAGTTCAACAAGATGTCGTTGTGACTATCGAGTGGTATACTGAATTTTTAATCACATTTACCATCGCCAACCTCCGCAACGGCATTGGCCCAAGACATCAGAAGTTTAGACTTTTCCTCTTGGGAGAGATTTGTGAGCGCTTCTTGGTACTCTGTATTTAGTTCTTGTTGACGTTGCAATGCCTTTGTTTTTTCAGACATGGAGCTATTATTTTTATCCATGACTATGCATAAAACTTTTTTATACTCTTTAACTAAGTTATCGTAGTCGCTGGCTTTTTTACTACAGCTTATCATCAGAGTGGAGCAAAGTAATAGGACTCCGAAAAATTGAATTGTTTTTTTCATAAGTGGGTTTTAATAGGTACAAGATACAGGATTTTTTAAGGGTATCTCTTATGTCTTAAAGTATTTTCTTTATTTTTTGGCCGCAGGAGTTGGAAAAATAAGTTTTTGTAATAGGTTGAGACAAGGCGCTTTTACTTGTTGCCTTTAACACATTACCTTTGTTATATGAGCGTACTGAAACAACTGGCCGAATATCTATACCTACGTCCAAAAGATCCCAGCCGGCCCAAGGACAAGTGGATCGGTTATATGCATGGCATCAATCGGATCAGCATTTTTGTATTTATTCTATGCCTTATACTACTAGCGATCAAACTGATCTGGTAATGCCGGAAATAATGAGGGTTGCAGCCGTGGATGAGGCTTGTCCGGTCGATCGAAGTAAGGCCTGCAGTTGCGCATAATCTTCTTGAATCTGTTGTCGTTTTGTGCTATTGCTGAGTAATTCTTGCAGCGCGCGTTGCAGATTGTTCACGGTCAATTGGTCTTGTATCAATTCGGTAACGACCGGTTTATTCATGATCAGGTTTACCAGCGAGATATACTTTACCTTGATCAATCTCTTTCCGATCTGATAAGACAACCAAGATCCTTTGTAGCATACAACCTGTGGAACTCCAAATAAGGCCGTTTCGAGCGTAGCGGTGCCTGATGTAACTAGTGCGGCTTTGGCCTGCCGCAGCAACGAATAGGTTCGATCGCTTACCAACTGTACTGTCGGAAAGGCTGCCAGCCATCGCGTATAAAATTCATCGGGCGTGCCGGGTGCTTTGGCTACAATAAATTGATGATCCGGAAAGAAGGAGCTAACCTGCAGCATAATCGGTAGCTTCTTTGCGATCTCTTGCTGTCGGCTACCGGGCAAAAGCGCGACTAGCGGCTTGTCGGTCAAAAGAGGATCAGGCGCCTGCTGTTTTGCCAGATCGACCACCTGAACAAGAGGATGGCCCACATAGGACACCGGCCACTGCCAACGGGTAGCAAAAAAATCTTTTTCAAACGGAAGGATCACGAGTAACTGGTCGATGTATTGCTTCATTCCCTTGACCCGATCTTCTTTCCAGGCCCAGACCTGCGGAGCAATGTAATAGACAACGCGCATTTTTTGGGCATGGGCCCACTTGGCGATCCTCAAATTGAATCCGGGGTAGTCGATACAGACTACAACATCGGGGCAAAATTGCTCAATATCTTTTTTGCAAGCCCGAATATTGCGCAAGATCGTAGGCAGGTTCTTGATGACCTCGGCAAAACCCATAAACGCCAAGTCGCGGTAATGCTTGACAAGGGTGGCGCCTGCGGCTTGCATTTTATCGCCTCCCCAGCAACGAATTACCGCTTGTGGATCTTGTTGGTGCAAGGCGGCGATCAAATGACTTCCATGCAGATCGCCCGAGGCTTCTCCTGCTATAAGGTAATAGCGCATGAAATTAGTTGAACAGCTTTAGAAGTATGATACCGATACCATAAACGAGGGTAATAAAAAAAATTCCTCTGGCCGTTCGGTCACGATGGGTATTTACATAGATGGTAAAGAGGGCGGCGTTGACCAGCAGACTCATGGACCCGATCGAGGTGATCAGTCTGTTCTCTTGAATAAAAACGTTTAGGAACTCGATCAAGCGGAGATCCGGAAATTTCCATTGGTGTAAAATGAGCAGCCCCAGCAGGGGCCCCACAAAACCTAAGATCAAACCGAGGCGCAGATCGTCTTTGGCCAGTATCATAGCTTCCAGCTTTTGGCAAGTTGATCTTTGTAAGGATAATGGGTCAGGTCGTATTGCACGGGTACCACACTCACATAATTGTTGGCCAGCGCCCATACATCGGTATCCTTTCCCTTATCTGCATTGACGAACTCACCCGTTAGCCAATAATATTGTTTTCCGTGCGGATCGTTTCGTTGCACATAGTTCTCGTTGTATTTGGCATAGGCCTGCCTACATATTTTGATGCCGCGAATCAATTCGGGTTTCAACGCGGGGATATTTACATTCAATACGGTATGGCGGCCCAACTTGGTCTTCATCATTTTTTCAACAACTACTCTGGCATATTGACGAGCCGCATCAAAATCGGCCTCCAAACTGTAATCAAGCAGGGAAAATCCCGCCGAGGGAATGTCTTCGATCGCTGCTTCGACGGCGGCCGACATGGTTCCGGAATAAATAACATTGATACTATGATTGGCTCCATGGTTGATACCACTCAGGCAGAGATCGGGTTTGCGGTGCAATACTTTATCGACGGCCAACTTGACACAATCAACAGGGGTTCCTGAGCAGGCGTACGAGGTAATGCCATCAAAATGATGTGTCTTATGCAAACGCAAGGGCTCACCGATGGTAATGGCATGACCCATTCCCGACTGGGGCTTGTCCGGTGCCACTACATAAATATGTCCCATGTCCTTTACGGAGTCTACCAGATTACGTATGCCGGGCGCACCAATGCCGTCGTCATTGGTAATAAGGATAACCGGCTTGTCTTTTGTAACCCGGGCTGCTGAAGTTGACCGGGCCTTCTTTTTCTTGGGGTTTTGCATGCCTTGTAAAAGTCCTTGATTTTTAGCGGTTAGCAAAATGCACGCTAAAAAATTTGGAAATTCTAAAAATATTAGTATTTTGCAGCTAAATAAATTAGACAACATGGCACTTTCCAATCAAAATCTGAAGTATCTGCGCAAGCTCCGCGGCTGGACCCAAGAGGAGTTTGCCATTAAACTCAATATCAAAAGGTCTTTATTAGGGGCCTATGAAGAGGAGCGGGCCGAGCCACGCTTTGAGGTCTTAGAGGCGGTCTGCGATATTTTTAAGCTGACCATGGATGAATTGTTGCGAAAGGACTTAAGTGATAATAAGGCCAACTACCTCGACAAAAGAAGGTCCCTGAAAATGAATACGGGCCCAAGTGAGATCCCCTTCGTGCCCGTCAAGGCCGCTGCGGGCTATTTGGCCGGTTATGCCGACCCGGAATTCATCGATGAGCTCAACACCTTTACGCTTCCCATGCTTACCGGTGGAAATTACCGGGCCTTTGAGATCATTGGCGATTCCATGCTTCCTACCCCCAGTGGTTCGGTGATCGTGGGGGAGAAGGTAAACGATCTCGACGAGCTTAAACCCAATACCCCCTGTATCGTTATATCAAGAAATGAAGGGATCGTCTACAAGCGAATACAAAAAACCGGAAAGCAGCGCGATAAGCTCACCTTGGTGAGTGATAATCCGATCTTTCATCCTTACACCGTCAATACCGATGAAGTGTTGGAAATGTGGCAGGCGCAGGTGGTTATTTCAAAAGCGAACACACAACATCGCTGGGATATGAATCAATTGGCGAATGTGGTCTCCGATCTGCAGCAGCAAGTGACCTCGCTGAAGAAGAAGATCAATTAACGGGTTTTAAAAATCCATCCTGCCATTTCAGGTAGTAGAGTTTTTTGTTTTCGTAGTACTGAATGGTGGCGGGTTGTCCGGATGTCAAGACGGGCTGAATGTCCAATTCCCGAAAAAGATTGAACTCTTTGCTGCCCAAGTGAAACGTAATTTCTTTTTGATAGCGCATCAGGAGTTTTGAAAAACGCCAAACGGCCTCGTATCCCCTTAATACCATGTCGCTTGGTCGAGCATAGAGTTGATTGGAAAAAAAGGATTCGATCCCCAAACTGACGCTATCGGTACGCGGGGTATAAAAGGGTGTACAATAAAGCAAATCCGCGCCCCGGTATTCCGGTTTGGTAAAATCTTTAACGCCATCCCAAGTGGGCATTCCCATTACGCTTAGTTTGTAGCGTTGCTTGGCCAGTCCCACTAGTTGTAGACTAATGCGTTTTCCAAAATTCTCATCCAGGCTACCTACCCAGCAAAGAGTTGTTTTGACGGTATCCAGATAGGGGATCAACTGTTGGCTGGTTACGCTGTCGCTAAGCTCCACAAATTTGATAGCGGGAGGGGTGCCCCCTTTTTTTCGAGCCGCTTCTTCGATAAAACTTCTAATTCTTGATTCCAGTGCACCCTTTTTTTGAAATACCACGAGCGACTGTTTTGCGAATCGGTTGCGGATAAAGGTATAGATATGGTGGCATTGAGATGAAAGCGTTGAGTTCAGCAAAACAAGAAAAGGATTCTTGCTGACGCCTCCGTCATTGGGGAGATTGATGTTGACCACGGGGATCTTTCTTTCTACGCCATGGTCCGCAAAATATTTCAGTTCGGAAGCCGAGCAATAGGTCAGGATCAGGTCCAGCTCTTGGCAAGCGGGGCTGCTAAGTTGTTCGCCGATTGTTTTGCTCGCTGCTTTTGTATCGAAGACGACAAGTTCGATATCGGCACCTTCTTTGTTTAGTGAGTCAAGGGCCAGCAAGGCGCCTTCATAAAATTCAAGTCCGGGCACTAAAAATTTTGGAAACTGTTTGGGTCCGTAGCGGTACGTGGCATTTTTATCAAAGGCAGAATCAAGATATAGCGGTGCGAACAGCGCAATCTTGATGGTCTTGACAAGGGCCGGCTGGGTGCTAAGTGTATCAGCAGTCTTGGGGCTTACCATCGTGGACTGGGCCTGCAGGGGAAAAGAACTTACGCTGAGAAGTCCTATACAGGCCAGTGAAAAAGCGATCCAGCTGCTTTTCATAAAACGAGGTCTTTATTCCCACTCAATGGTGGCTGGAGGTTTACTACTGATATCATACACGACCCGATTGATTCCCCGAACTTGGTTGATGATATCATTGGACAGGTCGGCCAAAAAGGAATAGGGTAGATGCGCCCAATCGGCTGTCATGCCATCTACACTGGTTACCGCGCGTATGGCCACGGTATATTCATAGGTGCGTTCATCACCCATTACACCGACCGTCTTTACCGGCAATAAAATAGCACCGGCTTGCCAAACGGATTCATAGAGCCCTTTTGTTTTGAGGGATTGAATAAAAATATGATCAGCCTCTTGCAGCAAGCTTACCCGTTCCGCATTGACCTCTCCCAAAATACGGATGGCCAGCCCTGGACCCGGAAAGGGATGACGACCGATCATCTCGGCGGGAATGCCCAATTCTAATCCGATCTTTCTAACCTCATCCTTAAAAAGCAGTCGCAATGGCTCTACTAATTCCAAATGGAGGTGAGCGGGAAGACCGCCCACATTGTGATGTGATTTGATGGTTACCGAAGGGCCATGCACCGATACACTTTCAATTACATCTGGATAGATGGTGCCCTGTCCCAGTAGTTCAAAGCCACTTAGTTTTTTCGCTTCTTCTTGAAAGATGTCAATAAAAAGCGAACCGATCGTCTTTCTTTTTTGTTCGGGATCGGTCTGTCCGGCCAAGGCAGCATAAAAACGATCTCGGGCATCGATACCGGTAACCTGTAAACCAATTTCCTGGTAAGAACGCAGTACGCTTTCAAACTCGTTTTTTCTAAGAACCCCGTTATCGACGAACAAGCCCTGTAGTTGATCTCCTATGGCCCGATGGATCAGGGTGGCCGCCACGGTAGAATCTACGCCGCCACTCAAGGCCATGATCACCTTGCGGTTTCCGATCTGCGCCCGAAGAGCGGCAATGCTGTCTGAAATAAAATGGGCCGCTGTCCAATCTTGGGTACAGTCGCAACAACCGATCAGAAAATTTTTGATTAGTATTTTTCCCTGCACCGAATGATACACTTCGGGATGAAATTGAACGCCATACAGGGGTTTTGTTTGGTTGCCTTTTTTCCGAAAAGCGGCTACAGGAATACTCTCTGTGGTAGCGAGGACCTCAAATCCGTCGGGTAAATTTTTGATGGAGTCGCTATGACTCATCCAAACCTGTGTGGTCTTGTCGATCCCTTTTACGAAGGGGTCTTCTTGTTGGATCAGCAGTTGGGCCCTTCCATATTCCCTTTTATCACTTTTGGCCACTTGTCCTCCAAAAAACTTGGCCGTTAACTGGGCGCCGTAGCAGATTCCCAATACCGGTACTTTTTCAATTAGAGCGGCAATATCAAGTTGAGGTGCTTTCTCTTCGTTGACCGAAAAGGGAGAGCCCGATAAGATGATCCCCTTTAAATTTTTGTCGAAAGAGATTGGTTTGTTAAAGGGGATTATTTCGCAGTAAACATTCAGCTCACGTACCGCCCGGGCAATCAATTGGGTGTATTGTGATCCAAAATCAAGGATCAGGATCTTCTCTGTCATTGTGATGCGAAGGTAACAAAAAAAAGTCCGGTCTTTTGGAGACCGGACTGCAGCTTTTATTGAATGAAGAGCGGTATAAAACCGCTGGCATTAAAAATCGCCGTTGTTGAAACTCTCACGGTTGTAACCACCGCCGTTTCCGCCACGATAGCTACCGCCACCGCCGTTACCACCACGGTAACCGCCGCCGCCGCCGCCAAAGCTGCGCTTTTTGTAACCACCGCCGCCACCACCTTCGGGCTTAGGACGACTTTCGTTAACGACCACGTTGCGGCCGTCTACGGCAGTACCATTCAAGGCCGTGATAGCAGCTTGCGCTTGTTCGTCGTTCGGCATTTCCACAAAACCGAAGCCTTTGCTACGGCCAGTGAATTTGTCGGTGACAATCTTGGCAGAAGCCACTTCGCCATGAGATGCAAAAAGGTTGAGCAGATCCTGATCTTTGAGGTTCCAGCTCAGATTTCCTACGTAAATGTTCATTTTAATACATTTTTAAAAAATAAACAGTGTCAACAGTAAACAGTACCAAAAGAACATTCTACGTTGTTGCGAAGCGTTCCGGACATGCAAAACTGAAAGAGCACCAATAGCTGGGCAAAGTAACACTTTTTTTTAAATGCGGGGATAATTTGTTCAATTCTTAGCTTCAGTAATAGGCAAATCGCTGAAAAACAAGCATCTACAAAATTAAAAAAGCCCTCCTAAGAGGGCTTTAAAATGATATTTTGTAGGGTTCTTATTCAGCCACTACATCAATGCTCACCTCGGTTTGCTTTCCGCCACCGAAGTCGATCTGCGCTTTGTAGCTTCCGAGTTCTTTAAGCTCTTCGGGCAGGCTGATCTTCTTGCGATCGATATCGAACCCTTTTTGCTCGCGAATAGCGCGACTGAGCTGCAGCGACGTAATGCTTCCGAAGATCTTTCCGCTGGTACCGGTCTTAGCGGTAAGCTTAACGGGCCCTTCGTTTAGCTTGGCAATAACGCTGTTGATCTGCGCCAGCATCAACTCTTCTTTCTTGCGAACTAGTTTGAGTCTTTCTTGCAGTTGCTTGTTATTACTGGGGCTGTTTTCGACGGCCAGTTTACGAGGCAATAAGAAATTACGGGCATAGCCGTTCTTTACTTTGACCACTTCGTTGGTACCGCCCAGGTTATCTACATCCTGAAGTAAAATAATTTCCATGTTGTTTCTTTTGTTCACCAACCCAGTCGCGGGGACTGTCTTCCCGATGGGGAATTAGGGTGAGGTTATTTTAAAAGATCTGTTACGTAAGGGAGCAGGGCCATCTGACGGGCTTTTTTTACCGCATCGGATACCTTGCGCTGAAATTTGAGACTGTTACCGCTCAAGCGACGAGGTAATAATTTACCTTGTTCGTTGAGGAACTTCTTAAGGAACTCAACGTCTTTGTAGTCGATATAGCGCATGCCATACTTCTTGAAACGACAAAACTTCTTTACGCGCTTGTCGGTTTTGATGGCGGTCAGGTATTTGATTTCGTTCTTTGCCATATGCTTAGGCCTCCACTGATTTTTGGTTACCGGTCTTAACGCCACTTCTCTTGCGTGCATTGTACTCGACGGCGTATTTGTCGAGCTTGGTGCAAAGTTGACGAAGTACCGCTTCGTCTCGCAGCAACTGGATCTTCAATTTTTCATTGAAATCAGATGATGCCGTGTACTCCAGTACCCAGTACAATCCGGTTGTTTTTTTCTGGATGGGGTAGGCCAGTGACTTAAGCCCCCAAGCATTCTCGGCTACGACGGTGCCACCATTATCGGTAACCAGCTTCGCATATTTTTTTTGCGCAGCTTTGAACTCGTCATCGCTCAGAACAGGGGTGAAGATCACCATCAGTTCGTAGTTGTTCATGTGCCTTTTTTTGTTTCCGGTTCTTTACCGGAAAGGGTTAAAAATTCGGTTTCTCCCATTGGACATTGCCACCTTGCGGTCGCAAAGAATCTGCGAATACAGATTTGGGGCGGCAAAGATAGGGGTTTTCACCGTTGGGGACAAGGGCTTGTTAATCCTTATCTATTTCTTTGATAACCAATATGTAGCTTGGAAAATGGTCGCTATAGCCTCCTCTGTAGGAGTTGCCATCCCAGGTGCGCATGGGATAGCCCTTGTAGCGGCCAGTATTCTCGACCAAGAACTCGCGGTTGAATACTTGCTGCTTGTAAAGGAAGAAGCCCTCTTGTTTTTTAAGAAGCCAGGGTCTCGATAAAATTATTTGGTCGAACAGCCCCCAGGCATCCTGGTAGGCCAGTGTGCCGATCCCTTTTTTGTAAAGATCCCACCAGGGATTATACAGCGATCCGGTTGATCCTGATTCCTTATCTCCATTGGCTTGCAAAACGGTTGCGACACTTTTGTTGATGGGGTCATCATTTAAGTCGCCCATGACCAAAATTTTGGCCGCTGGTTCTTTGGCTAAAATACTGTCTATATGAAGTCGGCACACGCGGGCGGCCGCTATTCTTCCGGGCTCACTTCTCTTTTCGCCACCGCTTCGGCTGGGCCAATGATTGACGTAAATATGGATTGTCTCACCTTGTAGCTTTCCTTTGACCCAAAGTATATCCCTTGTATAATAGGCATCTTTTGAGCCACGTGGAAGGGGTACGAACAAATTCTTGCTTTTTTCAGGCGAAAAATAGACCGGATTATAGAGTAGGGCAACATCGACGCCACGAGCATCCTTGGAGTCATAATGCACCCACCGGTAATTTTGCTTTCGTAACAAAGGTTGATTGGCCAAGTCTCGCAATACGGTATCATTTTCAATCTCTGAAACGCCCAATAGGGCAGGCCCATCGGGATTCAACTCGGTGCCGATTTGGTTGATGACAGAGGCTAATTTGGATAGTTTGTCTTGGTAGATGAGCGAATTGTAGTTTCGGATACCGCCGGGTAGAAATTCTTCGTCGTTGATTAGTGTATTATCAATAGTGTCAAAAAGATTCTCCAAGTTGTAAAAAGCGATGATGGCCGATTTGTATTGTTTTTTTTGGGCCCAAATACTTCCCAAACTGAGCAGCAGGCAAAAGAGTAGGATACTTTTTTTCATGTCTTACGATCGGCGCTGCGAATGTACACAAATACATCTATCCGGTATAGGTGGGGGCTACATCGTGTTGTGAAATGGATGTGTCAAACTTTTTTCGGCAAAACTGATCAGTCCCATTAGATTTGTAGCGCCTGTTTAAAACTAACTGCATGCGTTTTTACCTGCTACTGCTTTCCAGCCTGCTGACTGGTTTCCCTTTGCTGGCCCAAACGGACTCCACCGTCAGAAAAGATAGTGCGCTTATAGAGGAGATAAAAGATGGTATTCTAGATAATATTCCTACTGTATCCATTGATGATAATGACCTGGGTGATGGCGGAAATCAAAATATCTCATCGCTACTCACAGCCGGACGCGATCCTTTCTTTTCGGCGGCCTCTTTCAACTTCAGTGCTGTTCGTTTCAGGATCAGGGGGTACGATAACGATCATTTCAGCACCTTTTTGAACGGTGTCCCCATGGATAACCTTGATAACGGGTTTACTCCTTTCGGGCTGTGGGGAGGCCTTAATGATGTGATGCGTAATCGGGATATATCGTGGGGCTTACGATACAACACGTTCACCTTCGGAGACATTGGCGGAAATACCAATATCGATGCAAGAGCAAGTAAGCAACGTGCACAAACGCAGATTAGTTATGCCATTTCTAACAGAAATTATAACAATCGGGTCATGTTGACCCATTCGACAGGCCTTTCCAAAAAAGGGTGGGCTCTATCGCTTAGTGGTAGTCGTCGCTGGGCCAATGAAGGGTATGTGCCCGGCACACATTACGATGGCTGGGCCTTTTTTGCCAGTGTCGATAAGAAGATCAATCAACGAAATCTATTGTCGTTTACGGTGTTTGATGCTCCTACTGAAAATGGGAGACAAGGGCCGGCGGTGCAAGAGATGATGGAGTTGGCCGGAACCAATTATTATAATCCGAATTGGGGGTATCAAAATGGGCGTAAGAGAAGTGTAAGCATTGGAAGAACCCACCAACCAGTGGCCATCGTAAACCACGAGTTCAGATGGCGCAACAACACGTCGTTGTCCACCGCCGCAAGTTATTCGTTCGGAGATCGCTCTGTTACGGCATTTGATTGGTATAATGCCGCCGATCCTCGTCCAGATTATTACCGATATCTGCCCAGTTATACCGGACAATGGAGTAGTACGCCCGATCTTGCGCAGGCCGCCCGTTTGACTGATCTGATGCGCAATGATATCTCGCTTCGACAGATCAATTGGCAGCGACTTTACGACATTAACAGAGCTGGTTTTACAACGATAAACAATGCCAATGGCATACCCGGCAATAGTGTATCGGGTCTTCGTTCACGTTATATTATCGAGAACAGGATCATCAATACGCAGCGATTCAATTTCAATACGGTGTTGACCACCCGTGTAGGAGAGCACTTCGATATTACAGCCGGTCTTTCCATGCAGACGCAACGAAACCACTATTATAAAAAGGTCGATGATCTGCTGGGGGGACAATTCTATGTTAATCTGAATCAATTCGCAGAAAGAGATTTTGGAATGGGTGGCACGGCTAACCAGTTCGATGTGGATGTTCCGAATCGAATACTAAAGGTCGGGGATCGGTTTGGCTATGATTACAACTTGAACATCAGCCGAGCCAATGCATGGTGGCAAGGTGTTATTCAGCTGGACAAATGGGATGTCTTTATTGCGGGACAAGCTTCACAGACCCGATTTTATCGAGAGGGGAATGTGCGCAACGGAATTTTCCCTGCCGACTCCTATGGAAAGGGGACCCTCAATCAGTTTTTGAATTATGCGGTAAAGGGAGGGGTTACGTACAAATTTGATGGGAGAAATTATCTGTTCGCGAACGGCTCTTTGTTGACCCGGGCACCCTATTTCGAGAATGTTTATATATCGCCACGTACTCGCAACGCACAACAGGCAGATCTTCAAAGTGAGGAGATCCTTACCGGAGAGGCCGGATATGTATTAAATGCCCCCAAGCTGCGTGTAAAGTTGGGTGCGTATTACACACAATTCAAAAAAGGTATGGATGTCATGATATTTTATCATGATTTTTATCAAAATTTTGTCAATTACGCTATCAGTGGCATCGACAAACTACATTTCGGGGGCGAGTTTGGGGTCGAAGCCCGTTTGTCCTCGACCGTTACGCTCAATGCGGCAGCATCGATCGGCCGCTATTATTTCGATAGCCGGCAACAGGCCATCATAACGGTAGACAATAGTGCCACAGAACTTGGACGGGACATAATTTACGCGGAGAATTTTAAGGTGCCTTCAACACCGATGGAAGCCTATAGTCTTTCGCTCAATTATCGCTCTCCTGCATTTTGGTTCGTGAGTCTTTCTTCTAGTTATTTCGATAAGTCTTACTTAACGACAAATCCTTTGCGCCGTACCTGGGATGCCCTGCAATTTTTAACACCGGGTTCTGAGGGGTACAAGCAGGTCTTTGATCAACAGAAATTCGATGCACAGTATACGGTCGACTTTTTTGGCGGATATTCCTGGAAGCTTCCCAAGCGTTACGAGGTCAATGATAAGCCCACCTTTCTAGTATTCAACCTGGGGGTCAATAATCTGCTGAACAATAAAAATATTATTACCGGAGGGTTTGAGCAGCTTCGCTACGATCAACAACAAAATGCAGCGGATCCTGTCGAAGTAGGAAAATTTCCTCCCCGGTTGTTTTACGCCTTTGGACTTAACTTCTTTTCAAGCATCACCTTTCGATTTTGACCACTACCTTAAAATACCATTCAACTATGCGTAAGAGGGGCTTACTATTTTCGTCGGGAGTCTTGTTGTGTTTTCTGTTGTTAACAAGTGCTTGCAATAAGCAACCTATTGGCCCTACCGGACCGGACCCCATTGTTCCGACCAACCCATCGCAGTTACTTCCCCTTGCGCAATTTAGGGCGCTCTATCCCGGAAGCGGCACCTTCTTGGTCCCTGCGGGAACCAAGAAGATAAGAGGCGTGATCATCTCTAATAATGCCAACGAGGCGGCCGGTAACTTTAGACTGCAGGACGAAAGTGGTTCGGGATTATACTTGTACACGACCATTGGTTCCCCTGTGTATCCACTGGGTACTGTTATTGAGATTGATGCGGCGGGTGTGGGTGAGCTGATATTGTTCAATGGAGATCTTGAATTAAAAAGTGTTCCCAAGGAGAAAGTCAACGTTGTGCCTGTTACACTTTCTATTTTACCGCGTACGGCAACTTGCGCTCAGATTCTTGCCAATAGAAATGCCTGGGCCTCGTCTTTGGTCAAGATCAATAATTTGTCTTCCATTACCCAGACCAACACCAATAGTACCGGAACGACCTATACCTTGACGGACGGCACGGGCAGTCTTACCATGTTCGTTAGAACCGCCTCTGGCATTTCGGTGAATACCACGGGGCGCTCTGTTACTGGCTACGTATCAATTTTTAAAACAGCTACACAAGATGCGACCCAAATCGGTATTCGCAGTGCAGCTGATATTCAATAGTCCCTCAAAAAACTGTAAAAATAAATCTCATGAAAGCAATCTTTACGATCAAAACGCTATTGGTTTTTTCCTTCGGGCTGACTCTTTTTACTAGTTGTCAGAAGACGCAGACTGATCCGCCTGATTCCGGCACACCCTCTATTGTGGCCAATATCAGTATCAGAGACGTTAAGGCGAGGTATACAGCTGGAGCGCCAGTGGCCATAACGGATGAGTTGATCATCGAGGGGGTTGTTTCATGTGATGATAAAAGTGGAAATTACTACCAGCAGATAGCCTTGCAGGATGCAACAGGAGGTGTTCTCTTGCGCCTGGCCGGCAGTAACCTATTCAATCAATATCCAGTAGGAAGAAAGCTTTTTGTAAAGCTCAAGGGGCTATACCTCGGGCAGTACAACGGCACCCTGCAGTTTGGCGGGGGTATTGATTCTGCATACCTGAGCCAGGGAGGAGTGACCACGCTGGCCCCTAACTTGTTCGATCAGCATATCGTAAAAGGGGCTCTTAACCAGCCGCTGGTTCCCAAGGCAGTGAGTATATCTCAGCTCACCACCTCTTTACAAGATCCGCATATAAGTACCTTGATCCAGTTAAGTGAAATGGAAATTTCCGTAGCCGATACGGCCCGCAATTATGCTGATGCCTCTCAATCGGGAAACCGGATCGTACAGGGCTGCGCTTCGCCATCTACGAACCGCATTACACTTCGCACCAGTAATTATGCCAGTTTTGCGACAGTTAAACTGCCCTCCGGAAATGGGTCCATTACCGGTATATATTCTTATTTCGGAAGTACGCGACAGTTGACGATTCGAGATACGAGTGATGTGCGCTTTACAGGAGTACGATGTGGTTCCGGTCCCACTACCATCATGTCCACAGCCGATCTTCGCGCCCTATATAATGGCACCACTACTACTGCTCCCACTGGTCGTAAGATCACTGGTATTGTGATCAGTGACAGGGCGGGCAATAATCTTAACAATCAAAATATTTACCTACAGCAAGGAAATGGCTTGGCCGGCATCTGTGTTCGTTTTTCTGCGGCACATAGTTTTAACTTGGGAGATTCTATCGATATAAACATTTCGGGCCAGGAGCTCTCTGAGTTTAATGGACTTTTACAGCTAAATAATGTTCCGTTGGGTAATGCACAACTTGTTTCTACCGGAAAGGCCATTACACCCCGGGTAACAACCTTGGCTGCCATTGCCAGTAATTTTCGGGCATGGGAGTCTACATTGATTCAAGTTTCTACTATCACTTTTTCAGGGGGTACCGCTGGTAACTGGAGTGGTTCAGTAACCATGACCGATGCTACTGGAACATTGAATGTATTTACCAGTACGGGGGCGAACTTTGCCACTACCGCTTTTCCCACGGCAGCCACCTCCTTTACAGGATATCTTACTCCTTTTAATACCACGCAGCAGGTTTCGTTCCGAAATTTAAGTGATATAGTGGGTGGCTCTACACCGCCGCCGCCATCAGGAGGATTGCTCTTAACAACTTCTCCTTACACGCAGAATTTTGATGGGCTGGCCAATGGACTTCCTCAAGGTATTTATGTCAAGATCGGAGCTACGGCCTCGTCAACTGGTTCGGGAAATATGCCCGTTTATCCATCTACCGGTTGGGCTACCCCTACGGCTTGGAATCAAACCAGTGCCGGCGCCAAGAATTTTGCGTCTGCCACGGGCTTGACTTCATCCAGCGATGCGACGGCTCAATCGGCCTCTACGAATCGGGCGCTGGGGATCAGACAGACAAGTGCCACAGGATACGACCCCGGGGCCTCATTCCTTTTTGAGCTCACTAACACAACAGGTAAGAGTAATTTTCAGATGAGTTTTCTATTCCAATCGCTCGATGCTACCCCAGGTGGGCGTACCGCTACTTGGGTGGTAGAATATGGGATAGGAGACAATCCAAGCACCTTTACAGCGATTGCCACCAGTCCAACCCCGCTTACATCCAATGTTGGTACTTTTTCCAGCACTCCTGTAACGGTCAATTTTGGAACGGCTCTCAATAATAGCGCTCAAAAGGTTTGGATCCGTATTGTAAGCTTAACCGCAACAACAGGTAGTAATAACAGGCCTTCGACTGCAATTGATAACGTACAGTTGAGCTGGAACTAATACGAGGAGGGCTATTTTTCGCTTGGGCGGATATCCATTACCCTTAGTTGTAAACTCGTCTTATTATTGTAATGGTTCTCGTCGAGCGTACAGACCAAGTCGATGGGCTGTCGGTTTTGGAGCAAAACAAATTGACCGGCCATGCCAAAGCCGATACCATTGATCGAGTGTCGACCCGATCTGTCTTTGAGTGAAAAGCGAATATGCTCTTCTTTTACAATTTTTGACTGTCCGCTGTCGATAAGACCGGTCAATAAGAAAACCGGACGAAGATTCTCAGGTCCGAACGGTTCCATTTGTGAGATGATGGAGTAAAAGCGAGGAGTAACATCTTCCAATGTGATCTCTTGGTCTATGGTGATCTGTGGTATCAATTGATCGGGTAATATAGAAGCGGCCACTACGGCTTCGAATTTTTCACGAAAGGGCTCTACCTGATCGGGTCTTAGTGTCATGCCGGCCGCAGCAAAATGACCACCGTACCCAAGCAAGTGATCTCGGCAAGCATCGATGGCATCATACAAGTTAAAACCATGCACACTTCTTGCACTCCCGGCTACCATTTCTCCGGATTGAGTCAATACGATTGTCGGGCGGTGATAATGTTCTATCAACCGAGAGGCTACGATCCCTACAACTCCTTTATGCCAATGCGGTTGAAAAACCAAGGTCGAACTTCTGTTTTTCCATTCGGGATGCTGTTCTATTTGCGCCAAGGCCTCTTGGGTAGTCAGTTTGTCCGCTTCGCGTCGATCACTGTTATTACTCTGGAGTTGCGAGGCAAACGCAAGCGCTTCTTCGAAAGAGTCGGCAATAAATAATTCCACTGCTTTTCCGCCTTCATCCATCCGTCCCGCAGCATTGACTCTGGGGGCGATCATAAAGACCAGTTGGTGAATGGTAAGAGGTAGTTGAACGCCACCGATCTCGGCCAGTGCGGCAATGCCATGGTTAGGCTGCTGGTTTGCTTGTTGAAGACCATGATAGGCCAGGATACGATTCTCTCCGGTCATTGGGACAATATCGGCTGCAATGGCGGTAGCCAGCAAGTCGAGGTAGCCAAAGGCAGCGCTCTCCGAAAGGCCAACTTGTTCCTGTAGCGCGCACATTAATTTAAAGACCACCCCACAGGCACATAGTTCTTTGTAGGGGTAATTGCAATCTTTTTGTTTGGCATTGAGGATGGCTACCGCAGGCGGAAGTTGTTCGTCGGGTAAGTGATGATCACAGATAATAAACTCGATCCCGCGTGTAAGGGCATATTCGATGAGAGCGGTTGATTTGATCCCGCAATCCACTGAGATGATCAAGGTAACGCCCTGCGCGGCGGCATGATCTATTCCGGGCTTGCTGATTCCGTAGCCCTCGCGGTAGCGATGAGGGATATAGTAGCAAAGAGGCTCGTGCAGTTTTTTTAAGAACAGGTATAG
Source organism: Sphingomonadales bacterium (assembly GCA_016872195.1). Lineage (GTDB taxonomy): Bacteria > Bacteroidota > Bacteroidia > Chitinophagales > Chitinophagaceae > JJ008. The sequence goes on from VHAT01000012.1 coordinate 17,011, forward strand.
ACTGGCGACAGATGTGGTACCATCCACGTCGTAGTCTCCGAAGATCATGACCTTTTCTGTTTGCTCGATAGCCCTGACGATCCGATCGGTCGCCTTTTTCATATCCTTCATTAGCCAGGGACTGTGCAGGGCGTCCAGCGAGGGTCTGAAAAAGGTGCGGGCTTGTTCAAAGTCGGTGATCCCTCGTTGCACCAGCAAGGAGCAAAGAAGCGGGTGTATTTGCAGCTGTTGTTCTAGGGTTTTGACCAGGTCTGCCGGGGCGGATAATGTCTTCCATCTTTTTTGCAAGGCATCAATATTTTCTATCTGTTACGAACAAGACCATCTCCTCGAGCCCTGTTCTAAATGGACTTATTGGAAAATGATGAAGCAGGGCAATCGCTTGTTCTTTGAACTGATTCATTTTTTGAGTGGCATAATCGATGCCTCCGACGGTTTGAACCTGTTGCAAGACCCAATCCACCTTTTTTTTATCCTGACTATTGTTTTTGACAATGTAGATGATCTTACGGCGCGTAATAGCGTCTGTGTTGTTGAGGGTATAGATGAGGGGCAACGTTAATTTTTTTTCCTTGATATCGTTTCCGGTGGGTTTCCCAATCTCTTCATTGGAGTAATCGAACAGGTCATCTTTGATCTGAAAAGCCATTCCGGTAAGTTCTCCGAATTGCCGCATTTTTTCAGTTAGGTTCTCATCTTGTCCTGCGGACCAGGCGCCCGCGGCACAGGCCGAGGCTAACAAAGAGGCTGTTTTGCCTTTGATGATCTCGTAGTATATGTCTTCTTTCAGATTGAGATTCCTGGCTTTTTCCAGTTGGAGCAATTCTCCCTCACTGATCTTCTTTACGGCATCGGACAAAATATGAAGGAGACGATAATCGCGATGATCGAGCGAGAGCAAAAGTCCCTTCGCCAGCAGGTAATCGCCGATCAGCACACTGGCCTTGGTCTTCCAAAGGGCATAGGTGGAGAAGAAGCCTCTTCTTTCGAGAGAATCATCTACCACGTCGTCGTGTACCAAGGTGGCGGTATGCAAGATCTCCACCAGAGAGGCGGCCCGGTAGGTACTGTCGTTGATCTCGCCGCACAATTTGGCCGAAAGCAGCACGAACATGGGCCGCAATTGCTTGCCCTTTCTTTTGACCACATACCGCATGATCCGGTCCAGCAAGGGCGCCTGGCTTTGTACCGCCTCTTTGAACTTGACCTCGAACAGGTCGAGTTCCTTTTGTATCAGTGCGTTGGGTAATTTCATGCCGGGGCGACAAGATACAGCAAAATTGTCAGAGGCTTCCCACCGGCCCCGGCCCTTAACCTCTTATTAACTCATTGAAATCTAAGGGTAAATGCTGGCAGTACGCGTAATTAAAATTTTGCATATTCGGACTTCTTGGTTACCTTTGTAGCAATTTTTGAAAAATTAATAAACTTAATTCCTTTTTATGAGAAGAAGTGCATATCTGCTAACGGTGCTTTTTAGCTTGTTAGCTACTTATGGATTTTCACAGCGAGTGGGCGGTAGTTATGATGTAAAAGACTCTTCCGTGATCCCCTCCAAGAGAATGCCTCAGCACACTGAGTTCCTCAATGGTACGTACAATTATCCAGCCATGCCCCGCAGCCAGTGGGAAGTGGGTGTTAAGGTGGGTACGTTCCAGATTAGTGGAGATGTGCCTGCGCAGTTCCTTTCTCCCGGATTTGGCTTTCACGTTAGAAAGTCATTAGGATACACCCTTTCTCTCCGTGGAGAATACATGTACGGTATTGGAAAAGGATATGAGTATCGTGGTAATACCAACTATGCCAAGAATCCGGCCTGGGGTGCTAATATTGCCAGCCCTGCCCAGCGTTATAGCGCCCCTCGTGCTGTAACCACGGGACCCAACAATACTGTAAGCATCGTTTCTTCAACTACCGGTCTGCCTGCCTCTAGCTACGACAAGGTGTTTTATAACTACCAGACCAAAGTATCGGAAGCTACTTTACAAGCATTGCTTACGATCAACAATATTCAGTTTCACAAGACCAATACCAGCTTGAATATCTATGGTATCGCCGGTATGGGTTTTGCGATCTACGAAACACGGGTGAATGCCCTGAATGGTTCTACCAAATACAACTTTAATTCTTTGGTAGATCCTTCTTACGCTGACCGCAAGGATTTTATCAAGAACCTTAAGAACAATATCCTCGATAATACCTTCGAGACGCCTGCCGAGCGCAACACCAGTGCCGGTGACAATGGTAAAACGTTCAGACCTCTCGGTACATTCGGTATCGGATTTGCCTACAAGTTGAATAACAAGATCAATATTGCCTTCGAAGATCGTTGGTCTGTTTCTAACGATGATCTGCTCGACGGACAACGCTGGCAGGCTCATCCTAATGGCGATGCGGCTCAAACACGCAATTTCGACACCTATAATTTCATGAGCCTTGGTTTGAATATTAACCTGGGCAAGAACAGTGTTCAGCCTCTGTACTGGCTCAATCCGCTCGATTATCCATATTCCGAGCTACGCAATCCTCGCTTGATGAATATCCCCAAGCCTGTATTACTTGATACCGATGGAGATGGTGTAACCGATCAATTCGATCGTGAGCAGACTCCTGCAGGATGTCCTGTTGATACGCATGGTGTAAGTTTGGATACGGATGGTGATGGCGTACCTGATTGCAAAGACAAGGAATTGATCACGCCTACTCGTTGCCAGCCCGTAAATGCGGATGGTGTGGGTAATTGCAAATGTCCCGATGATTGCAAGACAATGGCAGGTCCTGCTCCCGTTAGCTGTGAGCAGAAAGTAGGCGCTCTTCCCAGCGTAGCTTTCAAAGCTGGAAGCAGCAAGCTCTCTGATGATGCCAAGTCTGTATTGGCTTCTGCGGCTTCTCGTGTTCGCAACAACCCCGGTTGTCAGATCGTGGTGGTGGGCTATTGCGCCGGCGACAAGCGTGAGCAGCAAATGAGCTGGGATCGCGTAAATGCCATCATCTCTTATATGGTAGATAAAGAGGGTATCAGTCAAGACCGCTTTATCTTCAATTACGGCCAACAAGGCGGTGATTGCAATACGGTTGATCTTCGGGCGGCTGTAGATGGTGAGACCGGTCCTAACCGCGTTGATCCTCCCCATCCAAATTTGCGTAAAAACTAATTATATCTTATTGATACTGAAGACCCCGGATTATTTCGGGGTCTTTTTTTTGTCCCAAGCTTGGGATTACCATATTCTTAACGGGCTTGATTTGGTGGACGATCTTTTTTAAGCAAGTTTTGCCTTTAAGCGTTAACTTTGCTACCCCTATGTCCATCTTATTGCGATTCAGTGTGTTATTGGTAGTGAGCCTGTCTTTTGTACTGCTTACCGGTTGCGGTAAAAGCATGTCGAAGCTCCTCAAAAATCCAGACGCTTCGTACAAGCTTCGACGGGCAGAACAGTTCTTTGTAAAAAAGGAGTTTATAAAGGCGCAACAAGTTTATGAAGATATCATGCCTTTCTTTAAGACCAGTAAGGAGTTCGAGGATATCTATTACAAATATGCCTATTGCGCCTACAACCTTTCGGATTTCATGAACGCCGAAAATCTTTTTAAAAGCTATCTGGAGATCTTTCCCACCAGTGCTCGTGCCGAAGAGATCGATTATATGCGAGCTTATTGTTACTACAAGCAGTCCCCTAAGGCCCAGCTGGATCAGACCAACACCGTTCGCGCCATGGGAATGATGCAGACTTTTATCAATACCCATCCCGGATCGCCTCGAAACAAAGAGGCCACCGAGATCATTGATATTTGTCGCGCCAAGCTAGAGACCAAAGATTTCTTAAGCGCTCAATTGTATTACGAACTTGGTCAGTTCCGTGCGGCCGGCGTTGCCTTTACGTCGCTGTTAAATGTCTATCCCGAATCGTATCGTGCCGATGAGTACAAGTTGATGGTGATCAAATCGTATTTTCGTTTTGCCGAAATGAGCATAGAGGAAAAAAAGGTAGAACGATTTGAGCAGGTTGTCACGGAGTGTTTTGAATTTACGGATCGTTATCCCGAAAGTAAATGGAAGAAAGAAGTCGATAATTTTTTGAATCAGTCACAGAATAATATAAAAATCCTCACCAATGAGCAAACTAAGACGCCAGCTTAGCGCCGGAATTACCAGCAATGTTGAGACCCGTCATCTTCAGGACATCAAATCGAAGACAGGCAACCTGTACGAGTCTGTCTCCATCATCGCCAAGCGGGCCAACCAGATCAACCTCTCGTTGAAAGAAGAGTTGCACAATAAGCTCGAGGAATTTGCCAGCCATACGGACAGTCTCGAAGAGATCCATGAGAACAAAGAGCAGATCGAGATCTCCAGGGCCTATGAGCGGATGCCCAATCCGGCACTGCTGGCCACGCAGGAATTTCTCGAGGATAAAGTATACTTCAGAAAGCAGGAGGATGAACTGTTCAGCTAATACCGCTGATCATGTTTAGAGCATCATTACTTTTTGTCTGTTTGGCCTTGTCGATGATATCGACTGGACAGGAATTGCAGTCTAGGGTCACTATCATTGCCAATAAGGTCAGTTCGCAGGTAGACAGAAAGATCTTTCAGACCTTACAAGGAGGGCTTACCAATTTTATCAATTCCCGAAAATGGACCAGCGATGTTTTTGGTCCTACCGAAAGGGTCCAGTGTAGTTTTCTCATCAGCATTGACCAAGACCTGGGCAACAATGTGTACAAGGGTAAGTTGACGGTGCAGGCGGCCCGTCCTGTCTTTAATACAAGCTATGATAGTCCGCTGATCAATTTTCAGGATGATAATGTGGTCTTCAAGTATGTAGAGTTTCAGCCCATCGAGTTCAATGAGAATCGGGTGCAAGGCAATGACCCCTTGGTGGCAAACCTGACCGCCGTCATTGCATTTTATATCAATATTATCTTAGGTTTAGATTACGATTCGTACGCGCTGCGCGGTGGTGATTTGTATTTTCAACGGGCTTGGAACATTGTCAACAATGCCCCGGGTTCGCGTGATATTGCCGGTTGGAAATCTTTCGACGGATTACGGAATCGGTATTGGCTGGCCGAGAATATGAATAACAATCGGTTTGCCTTGGTGCACGATGCGGTCTATGCGTATTACCGCACCGGGCTCGATCTGTTCTTTGAGAACGAAGAGGCGGGTAGGGGCGGTATGCTCAATGCGTTGAATTATTTGAACACGGTCAATACCGAGAACTTGAATTCCATGATCATCCCTTTCTTCTTTCAAGGAAAGGCCAATGAATTGGTCAAGGTCTTCAGTAAGGGAAGTCCCGAACAACGTAGCCGGGCGCGCGAGTTGTTGACCAAAATGGATATCACGAATATTTCTTTGTACAAAGAGCTATGAGAGCAATACCTGGTCTTTGGATCTTGTTGTGGTGGGTCGTGTCTTCTTGCGGCAACGACAAACAAGTGCCCTCCGGCGTGTTGCCTCCTGACAAGATGCAAGAGTTGGTCTGGGACATGATGCGAGCCGATCAGTTTGTGGTCAGTTTCGCCCTCCCTGCTGATAGCACATTGCAGAAAGAGAAAGAAAAGATCAAGTGGTATAATCGGGTCTTGGCCATCCATCAGGTCTCTGAGAAAGAATTCAAAGAGAGTTTTGCGTATTATCAAGACCATCCCAACCTAATGGCGGTGATCATGGACTCTATTGCCCGTAAGGAAGAAAAGATCGATGTAGTACCCAACCGAAAGGGGAAGCTCGTTCCGGTGCAGTTGGAAGAGTAGGTTATCTAATTTTGAAAAGGCTTATTTCAGAGAAGAAAAATTCCGGATAAGACAAATTCTAATTCTCATGAACAAAGTAGTAGCAGGTCCCGATGTTGCCGTTGCCGATATAAAGAATGGGGCCACCCTGATGTTAGGTGGATTTGGGTTATGCGGTATACCCGAAAATTGTATTGCGGCCCTGGTTCGCAAGCAGGTTCAACAGCTTACCTGTATCTCTAACAATGCGGGGGTGGATGATTTTGGTATAGGATTGATGTTGGCCAATCGGCAAGTCAAGAAAATGATCTCTTCTTATGTGGGGGAGAATGCTGAATTCGAAAGACAATTGCTCAGTGGTGAGTTGCAAGTTGAGTTGATCCCTCAAGGCACATTAGCGACACGCTGTCTGGCCGCCGGCTATGGTATGCCGGCCATATATACCCCTGCGGGAGTAGGAACAGAAGTAGGGGAGGGAAAAGAAGTTCGCCATTTTAACGGCAAGGACTATTTACTAGAGATGGCTTTTGAAGCTGACTTTGCCATTGTCAAGGCCTGGAAAGGAGATACCATGGGCAACTTGATCTATCATGCCACGGCTCGTAATTTTAATCCCCTTATGGCCATGGCCGGCAAGATCACCATAGCTGAGGTAGAAGAATTGGTTCCGGCGGGCACACTCGATCCGGATGCCATTCACACACCCGGTATTTACGTACATCGAATCTTTCAGGGCTCCGATTATGAAAAACGAATAGAGCAGCGCACGGTAAGACACGCATAAACACCCACTATGGCATTGACAAAGGAACAGATCGCACAGCGCATCGCTACGGAATTGCAACAGGGATTTTATGTGAACCTAGGTATTGGTATTCCCACCTTGGTTGCTAACTATATCCCCAAGGGCATGGACGTTGTTTTACAAAGTGAAAATGGTCTGCTCGGTATGGGGCCTTTTCCAATGGCTGGTCAAGAAGATGCCGATTTGATCAATGCCGGCAAGCAAACCATTACTACGGTGGCCGGCTCTGTTTTTTTTGATTCCGCCATGAGTTTTGGAATGATCAGGGCGGGTAAAGTAGATCTGACGGTATTGGGTGCCATGGAAGTAAGTGATACCGGAGATATTGCCAATTGGAAAATACCGGGTAAGATGGTAAAGGGAATGGGGGGTGCCATGGATCTGGTAGCCAGTGCCCGCAATATAATTGTGGCCATGATGCACACGAATCCCAAAGGGGAATCCAAATTACTGTCGTCTTGCACCTTGCCCCTTACGGGCGTTCGCTGTGTCAAAAAAATTGTAACAGATCTGGCTGTCCTCGATGTTACGCCTCAGGGCTTTCGCTTGTTAGAGAGGGCGCCGGGTGTCAGCGTCGATGAGATCCGCGCTAAAACGGCCGGTCGCTTAGTGATAGAGCAGGAGGTACCTGAGTTGCATTTTCCCTAATCGATCAACTGATGTCGAACGGCAAAGAATACCAGTCCTGCCGTATTCTTTGCACCAAACCGGTCCATAAGCCGATCTTTGATGGCCTCCACCGTTCTGGAGCTTAGTTCCATCTTTTGCGCAATTTCTTGGGCGGTAAATTCCATACAGATCAACTGCAATATTTTCTTTTCTCGGTCCGAGAGTTCTAGGTCCATTTCGAGGGCCGGTAGTCCTTTTTGTTTTTGGCCGGTTGTACGCAGTAAGATTCGTTTGACGAACTCGTTCAGGTAGTATCCTTTATCGATCACTTCGGTAATGGCCCTAACGATCTCCTCAGGGGACGAATTTTTTAGCAGGTATCCGTGGGCGCCATTTTCCATGAGATGATGTACGAATCGTTCATCTTCTTGCATACTTACGATCAGTACCTTAATGCCAGGATAATCCCGGCTGAGGATCTTGGTGGTCTCCATACCATCTTTATCGGGCATCTTGAGGTCCATCAGCACCACTTGCACGGGGGTAGAAGATAAGCCGCTCAACAATTCATCTCCCGTGCCGGCCTCTAGCACAAAACGGATCTCTTTATAGGGTGATAAGGAATGAATGACCCCTTTTCGAAACAAAAGGTGATCATCGGCGATGGCAACGCAGATCTCGTTCATGGAAATGAAATTTTGATGACGTACGTATTATTGGCGGGTTCTCTTTCGAACTGAATAGTTCCTTCCAATAGGCGTATTCGTCCGACGATATTCTTTAGGCCCATGCCACCAGGTTGGTTATTGATTTGTTCAAAGGCCTGTTGGGTCAGTCCGTCCCCGTTATGCGAGATCAGTAGCCGATAGTGTTGTTGGTGCCAAAATTGTTGAACATCGATGAAGCTGGCGTGGCTATGCTTTAGGATATTGTTTATCAGTTCCAAGACAATACGGTAGATCAGCAACTCCTTTTCTTCGCTATATCGTTTTTCGTAAGAGGTAAAAGTAGCCGTAGCGCTTACGATACCGGCACCATGTATCTTTTTTATGAGATCGTTGATGGCGGAGTGCAATCCGAAGTTTTTTAGCGTAGGCGGGATCAGGTCGTGGCTGATGCTGCGAACGAGTCCGATGGCCTCGTCCAAGATGGAACGTGTCATAGCAATGGTCTTCGCCTGCGTTTCCCGATCTTGTTCCAATAGTTGATCACTCAGATAAAGACGGGCCGTAGCCAGCAAGGGGCCTGCATCATCGTGTAGATTTGCCGAAAGTTTTTTTCGTTCTTCTTCTTGATAGCGAAGCGACGCATCGAGCAATAGCTGTTGTTGTTTTTTTTCGAGGGTCATGAGCTTTGCATTGAAGGCCTTGATCCTGTATTGATAAAAAAATAACACGCATAATAGCAGTGCAACCAAGAGCAGAAAAATGATCGGGGCCGTTTGCGGACTTACTAGTTGGTTCCAGCTGATGGCTACGGCGGTGCAGAGCGACATTGCAAAGGAGTATACCTACAAAGGTACAATTCCATGCTTGAGTGCGATCATAGCTAAGCCCACTCGGCTCTTAACATCGAGCTTGACGAATAGTTGATCCCTTAGGGAATCTACGGCTCGGGGATTAAGCCGAAGCTCTTGCGCTACTTCTTTATAGGTTTTATCCGAACAGACCAATTTGAGAAAGTCGATCTCGCGGTCGTCGAGCATGACCCGCTCCAGCGATTTGAGTCCCTCGGTCTTATCCTTGATCAGTCCTACTAATTTACTGCTGGTATAGTTGGAATAGTAAAAGCCATCATTGACAATATTGTCAATCGCTGTTTTCAGCTCGGCACTTTTGGCCGATTTATGTACGATGCCTCTGGCTCCGGCTTGTAGAATTTGTACTAGGGTAAACTCGGTCTCGAACATAGTTAGTATTAGTACTTTTACGGAGGGCCGATGGTGCTTCAGCCACCGGGAGGTTTCGACACCGTTCATTTCCTTCATGTTTAGGTCTAAAATGATCAATTCAGGGTCCAGGCCGTCTAGTAGGGCCTCGGTGAGTTCTTTTCCGTTCGCGAATTGGGCTATCACTTTTGCATAGCCCAGTGATTCGATTTGCTCGGCCAATGCCTTTCTGACCAATACATGATCATCTACCAGTACTGTTGTTGTCATAAATTATTGTTTTGGAATTTGAAGATGAATGTGTGTGCCGCTACCGACCGCTGCGAGTAGTGTCATTTTTCCGTTAAGGGCCAGGGTACGCTCTTGAATATTGCGTAGACCTGCTCCAGCTTTTACGAAGTTGGGATCAAAGCCCGTTCCATTGTCTCGTATCGCAATGTCGAAATGTTCTTTGTGCTCACTTAACTGAATACTGATTTCCGTGGCCTTTGCATGCTTCAATATGTTTTGGATGGCCTCTTGAATGATGCGAAAGAGAATGCGTTCACTTTCTGCGGGCAGCGTGATCGATAGCTGATCGATCTGCAGCGTACTATTGATCTTTTGGTATTGCTCAATGGTACTTAGCAGATCCTTGATGGCTTCTGTGAATCCCTTTTGACCCAAGACCGATCCAGCCGAAAGAGCACCAAGTTGACGCGTTTCTGCAATAAGAGCTTCGATTCTTTCTATGCAGTTCGCTACAATATTCTTTTCCTTAAGTTCTAAGAGCGGTTCTAACTGCATTCTGGTTAGTAAGAGAGCCGGTGCCAAGTTGTCGTGCAATTCTGCTGCGAGTTTTTGTAGGGCTTTTTCTTCCGCTTGTATCTGCTGCAGTAGGTTGATTCCTTTCTCATTTCTTTTATGTCTTATAATAAGGAAAGCTGTAGCGCCTATGCAAGTGATCGAACCTAAAATTACGCCTATTATATAGTATCCCTCGTATTTCAAATGATGGTCTTTTAAATTTATTTATAGATAATTACGCTTATTTAATTTTAACTACTCCACTATAATAATTCGATTAAGTATGTGAAATTAGCTTTGTCATTATCAATTTCTTTAATCTTCGCTTGATTTTATTTCGGAAATATGTGAAGTAATCCTTCCTTTTTGTAGAAAAAAAACTACAAAAATTTCATTCTTTTTATGAGTGTGCTTATGAACTAATTCAATGAACTTGCATCCTACTTATTTAGATACCATGACAACTATCGGACTTGCAGATCAACAATTCTTTTTTAGAAGGGGTATAATTACTTCAATTGCTGCGGATCAGTCTTTGCAGCTTATATGGGAGACGGATCTTGCTAGAGAAATGAATCAGTTGCTTGACCGGTCTTTGCCGGACATTTTGTTGCTGAGCGCTGAACTAAAGGGTCTTGACCTTTTTTCCTTCTTGGCACAAAAGAAAATTAGATATCCCGCCTTAAAGATGGCAGTGTTTACCTCCGGTGAGGACTTACTAGAGGCAAAGGAGTTATTGGATGCGGGTGTCAATGCCATTTTGCCTCGAGAACCCGGAGACGATAATCTGATTTCCGTGATCAATGCGATTACTGACAATGGAATCTATTTTAATGAGTTGGTTAGCCGGGCGCTTCTTACTCGGTTGCGGCGTAAGACTCCCGGGGCCCCTGTCGATACCCTGCGGTTTTCAAAGAATGAGATCCGGGTTCTTGAATTACTTGCGGAGGGGTATAAGTCTGAAGAAATTGCGCAGCGCGTTTTTTTAAGTAAGAAGTCGGTCGAAAATATTCGGTATCAGTTAAAGATCAAGACCGAAGTTAGCTCCAGCATTGGGCTTGTGGCCTACGCGCTAAGAAACCGTTTGATCCGCTAGGGGGCAAAAGACCGTATTTTCCGAAGCCGAAATTTTTAGGGTTTTTACTCTTTTTTTGAACCCTCTCGCATAGCATCTTGCTTTCTTAAAATTTTATGCTATGCAAACCTCACCTATCCGCGTTTTAATTGCCGATGAGTACGACATCTACAGAGCTGGATTTAAAGCTGCGCTAAAGAAAGCGCAAGATATCCAGGTCATTGGCGAAGCGGGTACAACCCCAGCCTTATTTGCCCTCTTGGAGACAACGCAACCCGATGTGATCTTTCTGGACCTCGCTTTACCGAGGAGTAAGGGCATCAAGACGCTATTACAAGTTTCCCGCGCAGCACCTGCTGCCAAGATCTTGCTCTTGGGGTATAGTATGGAAACGTCCCTGCTAGAGACTTTATCGAAGGCAGGGGCCAACGGCTATTTGTCCAAGACGGCTGAGATAAAAGAGGTGGCGAATGCAGCGCGTTCGGTCATAAGCCAGGGGTACTATGTTTCGGATAGCGACAATCAGCCCGAGATCGAGTCGGTCTTTAGGCCTTTTACGATTACACCGCTTCGTACCCGTTGTCCACTGACCGATAAGGAAGTGACCGTGCTTCGCATTTTTTTTCAGGAGCAAACTACGCGGGATATTGCCAGCTCTTTATCACTTAGCCCCCGGACGGTAGAGAGTATCCGCGATAAGATCAAATTCAAAACAGGAAGTCGTAATCTGGCCGGTATGGCCTTTTTTGCCCTCAAAAATGGGTTGATCCGGTTGCAATAGCGGTTTTTCGATCTTATTTCAGGCTAACGGGCAACCATTGTCCGTTCGGCTTGTTTTAAGGGTATGAAACCCGCTGTATCGGTCTTCTGGTTCCGCCGTGACCTTCGGTTACAAGACAATGCCGGACTTTTTAGAGCGTTGAAGGGTGAGCATCCCGTCTTACCGGTCTTTATTTTTGACAAGGCTATTTTAGATGAGCTGGAGGATCCCGCGGATGCTCGTGTCAATTTTATACACCATTCATTGGAGGCCATACAGCAGCAGTTGATAGCCGTGGGCAGTACCTTGTACGTTCAGCATGGATCGGTACAAGAGGTCTTTTCGAAATTGTGTGATACTTATGCCATTCAGACTGTTTACACCAATACTGATTACGAGCCCTATGCCAGGGCACGCGACAATGCCATGGCCGACTTTTTTACCAGTCGCTCTATTGCGTTCGTATCGGTCAAGGACCAGGTAATTTTTGAACGATCCGAGATCGTAAAGGACGATGGGCTTCCTTACACGGTCTTTACCCCGTATTCCCGCAAATGGCGCGCAACGATCAAGGCGGAGCAGCTGCGATCTTGGGGATCCGAGAAGCTGATCGAATTGTGTTATAAACAAGAACCCATTGCCATTCCGTCTTTAAAAAAAATCGGCTTTCGATCAAGTGGACAACGTTTTCCCGATAAACATTGGGACAAGCATACCATCAAACGGTACAAGGAACAGCGTGATTTCCCTGCCGTGTCGGGAACGTCTCGTCTAAGTGTTCATCTTCGTTTTGGGACCATTAGCATCAGAGCCCTGGCACGAGAGGCTGGCGCACTCAATGAAAGTTTTTTGTCAGAGCTTATCTGGCGAGATTTTTATCAAATGATCATCTGGCATTTTCCGCATGTAGTGTCTTCGAGCTTCAAACCCGCTTACGATAAGATCGAATGGAGAAATAATGAAAAGGAGTTTGAGGCGTGGTGTCAGGGTCGAACCGGATATCCTATCGTAGATGCCGGTATGCGAGAACTGAACCAGACCGGTTTTATGCATAATCGCGTCCGGATGATCGTAGCTTCTTTTTTGACCAAGCATCTTTTGATCGACTGGCGCTGGGGTGAAGCCTATTTTGCTAAAAAATTACTGGACTTCGATCTGTCGGCCAATAACGGTGGATGGCAATGGGCCGCGGGATCGGGATGTGATGCGGCGCCCTATTTCCGCGTATTCAATCCGTATATCCAAACCAAAAAATTCGATCCCGACTTGCGCTATATCCAGCAATGGGTTCCGGAGTCGCAGTCATTAGATTATCCGGCTCCCATCGTGCAACACGAGGCAGCTCGTGCTCGTTGTTTGGCGGTATATGCAAAGGCTCTCAAGGGCTGAGTGGCTATCGATTATTTCGGATCTAAAAAGAACCGATCACTAGCATTGTATAAAGTACGGTTTAAAGCACTTTCTTGACTGCTGTCAAGAGTATTGTCGAGCGCATAATCGATCTTATTGTTATCTGTCAATCGTTCATAGGTTTCAAACAATCTTCGTATTGCCTTTTTTCCCATTGGTCCTAAAGAGTGTGTATGATCATTGACATAAAGGTCGATATGCTGTCTCATCACTTTCTCTTCCATATTTTGCGCATGTGATCGTACAAACGGGCTGATCGTATTGAGCTTGCGGGCTGATTCAAGACTGTTGGCGATCAGCTGGTCGATCTTTTGCCCCAGTGCTGTAGGAAGGGAGCTTTTAATAGCGATTCCCCCTAAAGGAATGGGTACACCGGTTTCCTGCTCCCAATAGGCGCCCAGGTCTACGATCCGGTGCAATCCTCTCTCCGCATAGGTAAAGCGATTCTCATGGATCAAGACCCCTAATGGGGTTTGTCCGGATAAGACAGCTTCTTCTATTGCCGAGAATACCATGAATTTTTTTTGTGTGGCTTGCGGAAAGGCCATCGAAAAAAGCAGATGGGCCGTGGTATGCTGACCGGGCAAGGCAATACGGTGTTGCCCGATGAGCGCCGGATCGGCAGAATAAGGTTCTTTAGCGACCAAGAGGGGGCCCACTCCTTTTCCTAAGGCAGCTCCGCTATTGAGTAATCGATAGCTTCCGTTAGCTTGAAATAAGGCAGGAAAACTTAGCTTGGTTACGTCGAGTCGTTGCTCAAGTGCCCACTCGTTGAGGGTCTCTACGTCTTCGATATGAACATCCCATTCGATCCCCTGGGTATCGATTAATTGATTGACCAGGGCGTCAAACACATAGGTGTCATTAGGACAAGGCGAAAAGCCGATACTGATTTTCATAGTTGTTTCAATACTTGCCACAAGACCTTGTTCAAAGAGGTGACGGCCGGGGCTAGTTTCCAATTTTTTTTGTTCCGTTCGGCTATATAGTTACTAACGCTTCGCAATTGTAAAAAAGGAATTTTCTCCATGAGACCAACATAGTGAAGGGCTGCTCCTTCCATGGATTCCAAGACAGGTGAGAATAGTTTTTTATACAAGGCCACTCGCGAAGGATCGGTGGTGATCTCATTGACAGAGATGCCGGTGACAAGAGGTACAGGAAGTGGATCAAGTTTTTTTAACGGGTTGACAAGCCACCCTTTTTTGTATGGGAACTGATCGGCCGGCACCAACCGAAGGTCAAAGAGGGTTTTTAATTCGGCTAGTTCTACCACACTTTGATCGGCTACACAATCTTTTTTGATCGCCATGACCGAACCTAGTGCTATATTCTTGTCGAAGCAACCGCCCACGCCGGCCTGAATGATCAGATCGGGTCTTTTAATGTTGATCTGCTTTTGGAGCGAATAGGTAGTGGCCAGTAGCCCGATGCCACTGACCAGTATATCGATCTCTACCTTTTTGTTTATGCCCCGGGGCAATTTGTCGATAAGTGGCGCAATTTCTATAGGAGTGGCGGCTACAACTAGGCAATTCATGGAGGTAAAATTAGCAGAATGTAGTTAACTTTGCGGCTCACCTTCCTTCCGCCCGATGCTGAGAAGGAGCTAAAAGTAAAGCATGGTTTACTTAACTCGTATCGAGCATTTCAATGCTGCCCATCGACTCTATAACCCAGACTGGTCTGCCGAAAAAAATGAAGAGGTTTTTGGAAAGTGCGCCAACCACAATTGGCATGGGCACAATTTCGAGCTCTATGTGACCATTAAGGGCGATCCCGACCCCGACACCGGATTTATTTTCGATGCTAAACGGCTGAGCACGATCGTCAAGGAACGTGTCATAGACAAACTCGATCATCGCAATCTGAACCTCGATGTTGATTTTATGCTGGGAAAGCGTTGCTCCATAGAAAATCTCGTTGTGGGCATTTGGCAAGAGCTGGCTCCGGCTCTTCCGGCTCATGTTAAGCTGCACTGTCTCAAGCTGGTGGAGACCCCAAAAATATATGTTGAGTATTATGGGTAAAAATTGTCGTAACTTTAAACAAGTTTTGAACTAATCGTCCGCAGACTTGTTAAGACTACGACCGATCAAAGGTTCATCTTATTTCCTATGTCCAAACGAGTAGCTGTTTATCGAAAAGAGCATTTTAATGCCGCCCACCGTCTATTCCGTCCCGATCTATCGGCTCAGGAAAATGATCGCTTGTTTGGAAAATGCGCTTTACCCAATTACCACGGTCATAATTACGAGCTGATCGTAAAGGTCACAGGCGAACCCGATCCGATCACTGGTTATGTAGTCGATATGAAATGGATCAGCGACCTGGTGCAAGAAAAAATCATCGAACGTTTCGATCATCGGAATTTGAATCTCGATACCCAAGAGTTCAAAGCGCTGAATCCTACGGCCGAGAACATCGCCATTGTTATTTATGATCTGTTACGTCCTCATGTGTTGGCACAACACGATCTGCAGATCCGCCTTTATGAAACCCCACGCAATTTCGTTGAGTATCCCGCATAATACAAATCCAAATCCAAATCATGGCCTACCACAAAACAGATCATTACGATGAGAAAGCCACTTCGGCCCTCACACAAAGCTATAAAGAGGCTATCTCCTGGCTGGGCGAAGACCCCGAGCGCGAAGGACTGCTTAAAACTCCCGAGCGGGTGGCCAAGGCCATGCAATTTCTGACCCAGGGTTATCAGCTCGATGCCAAGGCCATTTTGAATTCGGCTAAATTTCATGAGGATGTCAGTGAGATGATCGTGGTAAAGGATATTGAGCTGTTCAGCATGTGTGAACACCATATGCTTCCTTTTTTTGGCAAGGCCCATGTGGCGTACATTCCCAATGGATGGATTACCGGGCTCAGCAAGGTGGCGCGCGTGGTCGATGTCTTTGCTCGTAGAATGCAGGTGCAGGAGAGACTGACCATTCAGATCAAAGATGCAATTAAAGAAACCCTAAATCCCTTGGGTGTTGCTGTGGTAGTAGAGGCGCAGCATCTTTGTATGATGATGCGTGGTGTTCAAAAACAAAATTCAGTGACTACGACCTCTGCCTTTGATGGCGAATTCCATAAGAACTCTACCCGCAGTGAATTTATGCGTCTGATCGGCGCCAAACTCAATTAACTATTTTGTTGCTATGAAGCATGCTTACGTATTTCCCGGACAAGGTTCTCAGTTTCCGGGTATGGCTAAGAATTATTATGAACAATCCGCTTTTGCCAAAAAGATCGTAGAACAAGCCAACGAGATACTCGGTTTTCGTCTCTCCGATATCATGTTCAACGGATCAGATGAAGATCTTCGTCGCACCGATGTGACCCAACCCGCCATTTTTTTACATTCCATTGTGGCGTATAAAAGTATTGAGCAGGTAAAGCCCGATATGGTGGCCGGTCACTCACTTGGTGAATTCTCTGCCTTGGTGGCAGCCGGTGTTCTTAGCTTTGAGGATGCGTTGCGCCTGGTGGCCGCCCGCGCCAATGCCATGCAACATGCTTGCGAACATCAACCAGGTACCATGGCCGCTATTTTGGGCTTGGCCGATGAGAAGGTGGGCGAGGTTTGTGCCCAGATAGAGGAGATCGTAGTACCCGCAAATTATAATTGTCCCGGCCAACTTGTTATCAGTGGTTCAGTGGCGGGTATCGAAAAAGCCTGTGTGGCTTTAAAGACCGCAGGGGCAAAAAGAGCATTGGTATTACCAGTAGGAGGTGCCTTTCATTCTCCCCTTATGAAATCGGCCGAGGAATTGCTAAAGGCAGCTATTCAATCAGCCTCTTTTTATCAACCCATTTGTCCGGTCTATCAAAATGTAGTGGCCAAGGCCGTGATGGATGCAGAGGAGATCAAGCAACATCTCATTAATCAATTGACCGGACCTGTAAAATGGACACAAACCATTCAATCGATGATCGCTGATGGGGCTACTCAATTTACCGAAGTAGGACCTGGTAAAGTATTACAGGGACTCATCCAAAAGATCAATAGAGAAGCCATCGTTGCTTCCGTAGGGTAACAAAAGAAGCTTAGCGATCGAGCGAAATTTCGATGGCTCCATTGACCCACTCGGGGTCTAAATTGGCTTTATATTTTTTATAAAAGCGAATGGCGGGTTCGTTCCAATCAAGTACTTGCCAACAGACTCTTGCCATTTTCTTTTCTTTCGCCTCTTTAAGAATGGTCTCAAAAAGGGCTGAGCCAATCCCTTTTCCGCGCTGGGTGGCTGTTACGATAATATCTTCTAGGTACAGGCATTGTCCTTTCCAAGTGGAGTAGCGAATATAGTAGAGGGCAAAACCCTGGATGCCATTGCCATCTTCTGCAACAAAGGCCCACCATACCGGCTTATTGCCAAAACCACTCTCTTCAAAGTGCGCATCACGTACCGTTACTTCGTCAGGGGCTTTCTCATAGAGGGCTAATTCACGGATCAGCTCTAGTAATCGGGGACAATCTGTTCGCTGTGCGCGTCGTATGGTTAGGGTCAAAGACAAGATCGTATAGGTGTTTTCCTTTTGATAGCTAAAATGTTTTTTTTGTACGCTCTACATGATCACTTCGTATCTGTCGAAAAAATTATTGTAGCGCCTGGTTCAGGTCTGCTATGATATCCGCTGCTGTTTCAATCCCGACATGCATACGAATTAGGCCGTCGGTGATGCCGTATTTTTCTTTCTCTTCCTTTGGTACGCTAAAGTGCGTCATCGAAGCGGGGTGAGACAATAGGGTATCACAAGTGCCTAATGAAACGGCACGTACACAAAGTTTCAATTTGTTCATGAAGTCAATACCTCCTTGCAGTCCTTTCTTTAATTCAAAACTCATTAACGCACCGGGATGACGCATTTGTTTTGCCGAGATCGCATGGTCGGGGTGAGAGGATAGCCCAGTATAATTGACCCTGGCTACCGCGGCATGACCGCTCAAAAAGCCAGCGACTTGTTCGGCATTGGAACAATGTTTATCCATTCGAACCTCGAGGGTCTTGATGCCTTGTGTCAATAAGTAGGCGTCAAATGGGCTGGCACAGGCACCGGTGGTGCGAAAGAACTTTCCGATCGGACCTTTCATCCGGTCAATATCCTTTCCAATTAAAATGCCTCCAATGGCGGTTCCATGTCCGTTCAAAAATTTTGTGGTCGAGTGGATCACAAAGTCGGCGCCAAAGGCAAAGGGTTGTTGTAAGTAAGGCGTGGCAAAGGTATTGTCACAGGCCACCAGGCAATTGTATTGTTTCGCTAGAGAACAAAGTGCGGCCAGGTCTACACACTGTAGTGTGGGATTTGCAGGTGTTTCGAGATAGAGCATCTTAATGGAACGATCCGATTTGAGTAGCTGCTCCGCAACGGAAAGATCTCGAAGGTCTCCGATAACGGCGCTGACACCAAAACGGGGTAAGATGCGATGGACCAATTCATCGGTGCCGCCGTACAAAGAAAAGTGAGAGAGAATTTTATCGCCTGCACTCAGCGTGCTCATCATAAGGGTAGTCACAGCGGCCATTCCCGAGGCATGCAAGATCCCTTTGGCTTCCATATTGAGTCCGTAGGTCTCTAGCAACGAGATCTTATCTTCTGCTTCGGTAACGGTAGGATTACCCCAACGGGCATAGATATAGCCGGGTTCTTGTCCGGTAAAGCGATGCATTCCTTGCTCGGCACTGTCAAAAACATAAGTGCTGCTGGCGTAAATGGGTGTTAGGTGTGCATGCAATGCATCCGACTGATGACCTCCGTGTACGGCTACCGACCCCCAACCTGTTGCCGATGTGTTTTTTTTCATAGCTAAAATTTTACTGGGTATCGTAAGCCCATTTTACCCAAATGGCGCCCCAGGTAAAACCTCCTCCGAAAGCAGCCAAAATTATATTATCTCCTTTACGTAGTTTGGACTCCCATTCCCACAAACATAGGGGAATTGTGCCGGCGGTAGTATTGCCGTAGCGATCGATATTGATCATCACTTTTTCGGTGGTAAGTCCCATACGATTGGCCGTGGCATCGATAATACGAAGATTAGCTTGATGGGGTACCAGCCAGGCAATATCATTACCGGTCAGGTTGTTTCGTTCCATTAACTCGGCACTAACGTCTGCCATTCCTTTTACTGCAAACTTAAAAACAGCTTGACCTTCTTGGTATGCGTAGTGTTCTCGATTATCGATGGTTTCTTGGCTGGCTGGTCGAAGCGAGCCTCCGGCTTTCATGTGCAAGTAGCTGGCCCCATTGCCGTCGCTTCGCAATATGCTGTCCATGATGCCCAATCCGTTTGTATCCGGTTCCAGCAATACGGCGCCTGCACCGTCACCAAAAATGATACAGGTAGCTCGGTCTTGGTAATCGATGATCGAGCTCATTTTGTCGGCTCCGCAAACCACCACTTTTTGGTAACGACCGCTTTCAATCAGTGCGGCACCCTGTGCCAGGGCAAACAAAAAACCAGAACAAGCAGCCGACAGATCAAAACCCCATGCACGCGTAGCACCGATATTGGCGCAAACCAAATTAGCGGTAGATGGAAATACCATGTCGGGGGTTACGGTCCCCACGATCAAACAATCGATCTCATCGGGATGAATACCTCTTTTTTTACAGAGTTCTAACACAGCGGGGGCTACCATATCGGAAGTAGCCTTCCCTTTTTCTTTTTGAATTCTTCTTTCGGAAATACCGGTGCGGGTTCGGATCCACTCATCGTTGGTGTCGACCATCTTTTCAAGATCGAAATTGGTGAGTTTATCTTCGGGAACATATCCTCCCACCGCCGTAATAGCCGCTTGAATTGTACGGTTCATGAAGTAGGGTTGAAAAATTGGGCAAAGTTAAGGTAAAGCACTGCTGGCCCCTTAACTTGCAGCATGATCAGTTTTTTAAAGGGAAAATTTGTCCAAAAGACCCCGGCCCAAGTGTGGATGGAGGTGGGCGGCGTGGGTTATGAGGTGAACATCAGTCTAAATACGTATTCTAAGCTTCAGGCACTTTCTGAGGGAACGCTTTATACCCATTTGCTGATCAGAGAGGATGCGCATTTACTTTTTGGTTTTTTTGATATTACAGAAAGGGATGTTTTTCAACATCTTATAAGTGTTTCTGGTATCGGGGCCAGCACCGCCCGTGTGATGCTTTCTTACCTGAAACCCGAGGAATTGGTCGGAGCGATCTTAAGGGGTGATACTCGCTCATTGGAGGCCATTAAGGGTATCGGTAAAAAGACCGCTGAACGGATGGTATTGGAACTCAAGGATAAGCTGGCCAAACACCCGTTGGAAACAAATAATTCCCCTCTGATAAACAATACTTTGCAACAAGATTCGTTAAATGCTCTGATGGCATTGGGTATCCCCCGACAAGCGGCCTCTCAGGCCCTTGAAAAGGTACTCAAAAACCACCCGGACCTGGGAGCTGAAGAGTTGATCAAGTTGGCCCTTCGTTCACTGTAGTCCACCCCAAAACTAACTACCAGAGCAGTTTGATTCGTTACGCAGCAAATATTGTTGGGCCCGTTTTTGTATGGATGGTACGTGGGTGTTTTCTCTTTCTGCCGGGGCAAGCCCCTCGCTATCCCTTACCGACACACTCCGCTATCCCCTTTTTGATCGTTATGCAAATTCCTATGTGCAACGACAGACACAGGGATTCGATCTGCGCGATACATCTATCATCAGAAGAAGGGTCGAGTACGATCCGGTGACCAGGCGCTACAAGAGTAGTGAGCGGATCGGTGGATTCGATTACAGAGTGCCCGCCACTTTTTCGATGCAGGAGTATTTGCAATTGCGTGGTCGAGAGGATGAGATCGAGTACTTTAGAAAAAGAGCATCGATGCTCAGTGATATGAACCGAAGATTGAATCGTCCTCGGTTCAGGGTCAGCAACGATTGGTATAACCGTATAATGGGCGTGGGTCCTGATGGAAAGGTCAAGGTCGATATTAAGCCGGCGGGCTATGTGGATTTTCTGGCGGGCTACCAGGGGCAGAACATAAAAAACCCAACCCTGCCCGAGAGAGCTCGCCGAAACGGCGGTTTTGATTTTAACATGAGCTCTCAATTGCAAATGGACGCACAGATCGGAGAGAAACTCAAGCTGCCGATCAATTATAATACGCTTGCCAATTTTAATTTTGATAACCAGCTCAAGCTCGATTTCAAAGGACAAGATGATGATATCATCAAGCAGTTTGAGGCCGGTAATACCAGTTTTGCCTCAAAAGGAACCTTGATTCCCGGCGCACAAGCCTTGTTCGGGGTAAAGACACAACTTCAATTTGGAAAACTATTTGTCACTACGGTGCTGGCCAATCAGCGTTCTCAACGACAGACCTTAGGCGTGCAGGGGGGCACGACGGCACAACGATTTACCCTCAAGGCCGATGAGTACGACGAGAATCGTCACTTTTTAATGGCTCAGTATTTTCGAAACCAGTATAACCAGGCCATGAAGCAATTGCCGGTGGTCAACTCGCGCGTGCAAATTTTGCGTGTCGAAGCCTGGGTCACCAATCGTAATGGCACCACCACCGATACACGCGATGTGGTGGCTTTTATGGACCTGGGCGAAAATCAGCCTTATTCTTCATTAGTGGCGGGAGGGGGCAACCCCCTTCCTCAAAATGGAGCCAATAGTCTTTACTCACTACTGGTCTCAAATCCGCAGTATAGAAATTCTGCGCAGGTGCAATCTGCTTTAACGTCGGCCGGATTATTACCCGTTCAGGATTTTGAAAAAACATTTGCCCGTAAACTGCAGCCCACTGAGTATTATTTTAATCCCCAGATCGGATTTATTTCTTTGAACCAACCCTTACAGCCCGACGAAGTATTGGGAGTAGCCATTCAGTACACCTACAATGGACGGGTCTTTCAGCTGGGTGAATTTTCGCAAGATGTACCTCCGGATACCACTGGTAACCTGCAACGCGTATTGTTCTTGAAATTGCTAAAGGCGACCTCGCAGCGAACCATGCTGCCAATTTGGGATTTGATGATGAAGAACGTGTATTCCGTGGGCTATGGTCAACTCGAAAGACAAGATTTTAGTTTGGATCTCTTATACGAAGAGCCCTCGCTGGGTGAAAAAAGATACTTGCCCCCCACCGAGGTAGTCGATCCGTACAAAGGAATGCCGATCATCTCACAAGTAAATCTCGATCGGCTCAATAATCAAAACGATCCCCAGCCCGATGGGGTATTTGACTTTATAGAGGGCTTTACGGTAATCTCCTCGCAGAGTCGTATCATCTTTCCGGTGCTGGAGCCTTTCGGACACGACCTCGATTACCTCTACCCGGATGCAGCCACGCGTAGTAAATATCTTTATTATCCGCTCTACGATACCATCAAAGCGATCGCCCAAACCTATGCTAATCTGAATCGCTTTAAAATAATGGGACGTTCTCGTTCGGCCGGTTTTGGAGCGGGCAATAATGCAATGGGGGGTATGAATGGCGCCATGTCCGGTCAGGGGGCCAGCAGTGAATACCAGTTGGGGTTCAATATTCCCAGGGGATCGGTGAGTGTTACGGCCGGCGGACAGGTCTTGACGGAGAATGTAGACTACGAGATCAATTACGATCTGGGGACACTGCGTGTGGTGAATCCTTCCATTATCAGCTCCGGTGTTCCCGTCAACATCAATTATGAGAATAACCAGGCCTTTGGCTTTCAGCAAAAGAATTTTTTGGGACTGCGTTTGGATTACCTCGCCAACAAGCGCTTGAGCCTGGGGGGTACGATCGTACGCTTAGGAGAACGTCCTTTCTTTATCAAGCAATCGTATGGGGAGGATCCCATTCGGAATGCCATGTATGGATTCGATCTCGATTACCGCAATGATTTGCCTCGACTCAGTAAATTCTTGGATAAACTCCCTTTCTATTCGGCTAAAGCACCTTCCTCCATTACGGCCTATGCCGAAGCGGCCTTGCTACAGCCTGGACATGCCCCGCAGATCAACGGCGCCAATTATGATGGAACGCCACAACGCTCCGGACAGGTTTATATCGACGACTTCGAGGGGGCCAGGGCGGCCATCGATCTTCGTTTTCCTTTGCTGAGCTGGACACTGGCCTCAGTTCCTCAGGGAAATGGCCTCTTTGCCGAATCGGCCTTGAATGACGATCTGCGCAGTGGACGGAACAGGGCTAAACTAGCTTGGTACAATATTGAGCCGGTCTTACAAGAAAAAAGAAGCCCCAATAATCCAATCAGTGATGTCAATGAGTTATCGGACCCTCGGGTAAGACAAGTGTTGCAACGAGAGATCTTTCCGCGCCGCAGTACCCAATTCGGAGAGGGGCTGCTTACTACCTTCGACCTGGCTTTTTATCCTAAAGAAAGAGGCCCCTATAATTTTGAGACCGATCCCAATCGCATCAACGCGACCGGCTCGTTGCGTAATCCGCGTAATGCCTGGGGTGGCTTAATGCGCAATATCGATCAGACCGATTTTGAAACAGGCAATATTGAGTTCATCGAATTTTGGCTCCAAGATCCCTTTATCAATAATGCTACCAATCCGGCGGGAGGGCAATTGTATTTTAATCTGGGGAATATTTCCGAAGATGTCTTGCGCGATGGCAGAAGACAGTATGAGAACGGACTCCCAACGCCTACCAATAACGCGCGGGTAGATAGCAGTGGTGCCTGGGGACGTGTACCGGCTATCCCGCTGCAAGTGACCAATGCCTTTAGTAATGTAGCTACCGATCGTGTCTTTCAAGACGTTGGTTTTGACGGGCTGACCGACGAGGGCGAAAAAAATAAATTCAATTCGTATCTGAATCAATTGCAAAATAATTTCGGAGCGGCATCGACCGTATATCAACGCGCCTTGCTCGATCCCTCCGGTGATAATTTTAAGCCGTACCGCGATGCTACATTCGATCAGCAAAATGCCGGGATATTAAGAAGGTATAAAGACATCAATAATCCACATGGCAATTCACCCATATCGAATAATAACACACAATTTGTAACGGCCTTTAGTCAATACCCCGATGCCGAAGAGCTCAATCGTGACAATACTATGAACGAGGCGGAGGAGTACTTTCAATATCGGGTAGATATTCTCCCCAATATGGCACCCGGTTCCAATTACATTACCGATGTGCGTACTCCCACCGTCACCTTGGCCAATGGCCAGACAAGAACCGAGCGTTGGTATTTATTTCGTATTCCGGTGGAGCAATTCGAAAGAAAGGTGGGCAACATTCCCGATTTCAAGTCCATTCGATTCATCCGGATGTTTGTGACCGGTTTTTCCGATTCAGTGGTCATGCGTTTTGGCAAGTTAGAGTTGATCAGGAATCAATGGAGAAAATTCAGGAATCGAATCGACTCTACGGGAGCGTATACCAACTTACCGATCCCCGATTTTGTGGCTTTCAATACCCTGTCTGTAAACGTCGAGGAAAATGATCAGCGACAACCCATCGTATACCGGATTCCACCAGGCATTGAAAGACAGCAGCAACTGAGCAATAATAATGTGGCGTTGTTCTTGAACGAGCAGGCCTTGAGTATGCAAATTTGCGGACTGCCGCAGTACGAGGCAAGGGGCGTGTTTAAAACACTGAATATGGACCTGCGTCAGTACGGCAAACTCGATATGTTCATTCATGCCGAGTCGGTGCAGGGGGCACAACCCTTGCAGCCAGGCGATTTAAATGCCGTTGTTCGTATTGGAAATGATTTTAACGGAAACTATTACGAGGTAAAGATTCCCCTCAAGCGTACTGAGTTCGGAGAGCGTGACAGCATCAAGATCTGGCCCGCGGAAAATAATCTGGACCTTGCGTTACAAGACTTGATGGACTTGAAGGTTCGGCGTAACAAAGCAGGTATTGCTCCTTCGCGCTATTACCGGGAGACCTTGCCCAATGGACGTACGTATGCCATTATGGGAAATCCGAATCTGGGTGAGGTAAGGGGCATCATGCTGGGTGTAGAAAATGCATTGCAAGAGGCACTCTGCACCGAGGTTTGGTTCAATGAACTTCGATTGCAACAGCTCGACGAGAAAGGAGGGTGGGCTGCCTTGGGTCGTACCGATATAAAGCTCTCTGATCTGGGCACTTTCTCGTTGTCGGGTTCGGCCCGTAGCCGTGGTTTTGGAACACTCGAGCAACGGGTCAATGAAAGAAGTAGAGAAGACATCTATTCGGCCGATGCTTCTCTTACGATCGAAGCCGGTAAATTATTGCCACAGAAACTTGGGTTGCAAATACCGCTCTATGCAGGGATCAGCCATCGTAGCAGCACGCCGGAATACGATCCCTACGATCTTGATATTGATCTGCGTACCAAGCTGCGTGATGCCGACCGAAGCAAGCGCGATTCCATTCGTACCGATGCGCAAGACGTTTCGACCATTAAGACCTTTAATCTGACCAATGTCAAAGTAGCCCCGCGCGAAGGAAAGCAAGCTAGGCCCTGGAGTGCCAGTAATTTTGATGTTACGTATTCCTATATCCAAACACGCACCCATAATCCGCTGCTAGAGTCAGATGAGCTTACGCGTACCCGCGCCGTACTGGGTTATGGGTTTACGCCGACGCCCAAGCCAGTTGAGCCCTTTAAAAAGTGGATTCGCTCCAATTCAAAGTGGCTTACGCTTATACGGGATTTTAATTTCAATTATCTGCCTGCTCAATTATCATTTCGTGCCGATATCTTCAGACAATTTGGTGCTACCCGTCCTCGCAATGTAGGAGGCGGTCCCTATAAGATCCCGGAGACTTACAATAAGTATTTTACGTTTGACCGTTTTTATGTTATGCAATGGAATTTGACCCGATCTCTTTCCATGGATTTTTCGGCGGTCAATAATGCTCGCATCGATGAACCTTTTGGTCGGATCGATAATCCTGTCAAAAAAGATTCGGTACGGACCAATTTACTGAAGGGGGGGCGTAATACACAGTATCAGCAAGATGTAACCATTAATTATAATGTGCCTACCGCCAAGATTCCGCTATTGGATTGGACCTCGCTGCGAGCCAGTTATAATAGTAAATACAATTGGCTGGCTTCTTCTTTGCTTGCCCGCAGTTTGGGAAGTAAGCTTACCAACTCGCAGACACGAACCCTCAATGGAGAATTGAAATGGGAAGAGCTCTACAATAAATCGCTACTGATCAGAAAATTGAATAATGCCTTAGTAAATAATACAGGTAATGGATCGCGATCGCGTAGTCGTTCTGCCGATAAAGAGGCTGGGGCAACCCAACCAGGGGCTTCGGTAAAAAAAGGTCGTAGAGCCAAACGGCCTCCTGCCGATTTTGGAAAGCCGATTGATAGCGTAGCCACTCCATCCAATAAGGATAATACCTATGCGGATGGGCGCGATACAAGAAATACGGATAATTCACTTCCGGCTTTTGCCCCTGCCTCGTTGCGCTTTCGCTACGACACGATACGAGATAAAAAGGGTGAAGTCGTTAAGATCCGGAAAAGAAAGATCAAAAAATTCAAGGAGCCCGTCGAGAAGAAGCCTCGTTCTGAGGAGCAATTAAGTCGGTTGGCTCGTACAGGACTTCAATTGGCAACCATGGTCAAGCGGACTGCCGTGCAGTATACCGAAGATATGGGCACTATTTTGCCAGGATACATGGATAGCACATCCCTATTAGGCATCAACTTGCGCAGTTTTCAGCCTGGCTTCGGCTATGTATTCGGTTATCAGCCCGATACCAGTTGGATCAATCGATTTGGTCAGCAAGGATTACTCTCTCGCGATTCATTGGTCAGTGCCATGATACAGCAGCGCTTTAACCAGCGTCTCAATATTACGGCGCAGTTAAGTCCACTAAAAGATCTTACCATCGACCTGACGCTGGATAAGACCTTCGACAAGCAGTACAGTGAACTATATAAAGACACAACTGGTTTCTCCGGGTTAGCGCGGCTTAACCCCTATGCCTTGGGTAGTTTCAGTATCAGTTATATTTCTTTTCAAACCTTATTTGCACCCTTCGATCCCAATGTGGTTTCGGGCACCTTTAAACAATTCGAAGGCAATCGAAAAGCGCTTTCTACCCGACTGGCCACCATCAATCCTTATCAGGCTGGCGGTGTAGACCCCGATGGCTATGCTAAGGGTTATGGACGATTTGCACAAGAGGTGGTGATCCCTTCTTTTTTAGCGGCGTATACCAACAAAGATCCAGGGTCGATCAAGTTGTTCAGCAATAGTAATCCCAGCATTCGGTCCAATCCATTCAAGTCGTTAGTGCCGTTGCCTAATTGGACGATCACCTATAATGGGTTGTCTCGTTTGCCCGGAATGGAAAAGATATTCAGTAATTTCTCTTTACGCCACGGATATAAGAGTACGCTCAGTATGAACAGCTTCAACACGGCCTTGCTCTTTACCGATCCGCTTCGCATTGGTTACCCTTCTTTCCGAGATACGCTGACGGGAAATTTTGTTCCTTATTTCTTGGTGCCGAATATCACTATACAAGAAGCGTTCGAACCTCTTATCGAGATCGATATGACATTTACTAATCAGTTGCAGACGCGCTTTGAATTCAGAAAAAGTCGACAGCTGAGTCTCTCCCTTATCGATTATCAATTGGCCGAAAATCGTTCTACGGAAGTAACCTTTGGTCTTAATTGGAGAAAGAAAGGGTTGCCGCTGATCAAGAACATTCCCTTTGGTAAAAACGGTACCAAGCTTGATAACGACGTCACCATGCGCATGGACTTTAGTTTGCGGGATGATGCTACGGCCAATAGTAAGTTGGATCAGGGTACGGCCTTTGGTACTGGTGGGCAGAAAGTGATCCGAATTGCACCTGCTATTGACTATGTGCTCAATAATAAGGTGAGTATGCGTCTGTACTTTGAGCAAAACCGGACGATCCCTAAGATCAGTAGTGCCTTCCCGGTCACCAACACGCGGGCGGGTGTTCAAGTTCGAATCTCGCTGGCGCAGTAATTTATTTTCTGATCAAGTGTACCGAATCGGCTTGCTGCAAACAGGTTACGGTCAATTCATTGATACAGACGTGCTCTGGCAGGGTAGCCGCATAATAGATCACATTGGCTACGTCTTCGGCTTGGAGTGCTTTTATTCCCTCATATACTTTTGCGGCTGTTTCGGCATCTCCTTTAAATCGTACCAGCGAAAATTCCGTTTCGGCGGCACCCGGATTGATCGTGGTGACCTTGATACCATGACGAAGCATATCGATTCGCATACCTTGGCTAAGGGCATCAACGGCAAACTTGGTCGCGCAATAGGTATTTCCCTTCTCGTACACTACTTTGGCTGCAGTCGACCCAATATTGATGATATGCCCTTTTTTTCGGGCAGCCATTTTTTTGGATACCGCATGGGCTACGTATAAAAACCCCTTGATGTTCGTATCGATCATCTGGTTCCAATCGTCGAGACTGGCTTCTTCGAAATAATCTCGTCCTGCAGCGAGTCCGGCATTATTGACCAGAATGTCAATGGCCTGAAATTCGACGGGTAATTGGTTGATGGCTTCGATAACTTGTTGTTGGTCGCGTACATCAAATGCGGCCGTACACACTCGAATGCCATACTGTGCTTGAAGCGCGGTAGCTGTTTGGCGAAGGCGATCCTCTCTTCTACCATTGAGAATGAGGTCGTATCCTTTTGAGGCAAATAAATTGGCACAGGCTAAGCCGAAGCCAGCGGTAGCGCCCGTGATCAGAACAATAGAAGACATAAACTCCAATTAGGGAGGCAAGATAAGTTGTTTTACTGAGCGAATGGAATGGGGGTTATCGGATCAGGGTCAAGGTGCCCTTTGCAAAATAGGGTTGGTCTATGTAGTCGACGGCACTGACCGTCCACACAAAAACATGGGTGCCTTGCAATTGACCGTTGATACGGCCATCCCAACCTTGTCCTTCTTGTTGTGTCTCGTAGACCAATTGCCCCCAACGGTTGAAAATCCTGAAATAGTTCAGCTTTTTTATGCCGGCTAAAACGGGTTTAATGATATCGTTCAATCCATCTCCATTGGGAGTAAATCCGGTTGGAACAAATACGGAAGGGGCCGTTTGAAAGACGCGGACCGTTAGATAAGCAGTATCAGGGCAGCGTATTGAATCGCTGGCGATCATTCTATAACGGATGGAGGAGAATGGCGTTCTGTACAGCGCTATCGGATTGGAAATGGTAGTAGAAGATAGACCGGTAGCCGGACTCCAATCGTAATAGACACCGCCCGTGGCATTTAACTGCAAGGGTTGACCCACGACAACAGTAGTATCTCTACCGGCATTGGCGATCACCTCGGGTCTAACGGTAACCACAACGGTGTCAATGCCTGGTTTCGGACAACCTCTGTTGTCGAACACAGAGAATATATAGCGTTGTGTGGTGGGCGGTCTGGCAATGGGAGTCAGGCTAAGCGGATTACTTAGGTAGGTAGTGGGTTGCCAAAAAAAGCTTCGACCATTACTGCTCGCTCTGATAAAAGCCGGCGTATTGAAGCAAATGAGGGTATCGGCAGAGAGTCTGGCTATGGGATAGGGGATTGGGGTTACCGTAATTTGCTTGGTGCTGCTACAACTTCCTATGGTTCCTGTTACTTGGTACGTAGTGAGCGTATTGGTCACCGCCAATGGCGACATTGTAGTCGGATCGTTGAGCGAACTACCCGGTGTCCAGCTATGTTGCAAGGCATTTGAATTAATGCGAAGTTGTATAGTGTCGCCCTGACAAATCGTAGTGTCACCCATGGGAATGATCAAAACGCCCGGGGTTACTCTCACTAGCACGGAGTCTTTATTTATACAGCCATTGTTATTGAGGTTTACATAATACCAAGTGGTAGTCATGGGTGCTACGCGAGGACTGGAGGTATTTGGATTTACCATGTTGACCAGCGGGGTCCAACTGAAGTTTCCGGATCCGGCCGCTTGTAGCGATAAAGAATCGTATTGACAAATAAGGGTATCGTTAAAGGCCAGATTGATCAGGGGCTTATCTAGCACATTCAACACTTTGGTGATGGTATCGGTACAGCCTTTAGAGGTGCTGACAATTAGCGAAACATTCACGTTACCGGGCGCGCTATAGGTCCAAGCGGGATTCCGTATACGAGATGTATCTGCGAGGGTGGCATTATCCCCAAAATTCCATTGCCAATTGTCTACTACGCCGTAGTTGGCACTGGTGGTATCGGTAAATTGAAAGGGGTTCAGCACGCAGACCCCACTAATAGTGAATCCCGGAAAAAATCCGGGCCATACCCTGACAACCGTGGTGGTACTGTCTGAACAAACCCCTAGTAAGGTAACGCGCAGTTTTACCGTATAGTCACCAGGGGCGGAGAAGATATGGTTGGTGACAGCTTGCGTAGAGGTATTGTTATTGCCACTAGCCGGATCTCCAAAAGTCCATAGATATTCTGCATTGGGTGGATTGCCTGCCGCATCGTTACTAAAACTAACGTCGAGACTTTCACAAAAAGCCGGTCGGGGGTTCAATTGTGCACGCAAGGGATTGCAATCGTTCACAGAGATATGAAGTTCTTTTCGCGTCGTATTGATAAGAACTCTATTTCTGTATTCATTGACACAAACGCAGATCACATATTGACCCATCATATCGGGAGCGATACCGCTGATCATACCCGTCGTAGCATTGATGGTCACCGCACTGCCCAAGGGTTGCGTACCTGTATAAGGGGCGGCATAGGGCACTCCCGTGTACGGAGGATTGGCAGCAGGGTTCGGGCTTGGGGCTTGTGCATCGCCTCCCTGGTAAGCGCCGCAGAACTGATAGCTCAATGAATCCCCATCGGTATCGGTGGCGGCAAAAGAAGTTTGAAAATAACTTCCCCTGCATACCACGGCGGTATCATTGACCAGAAACTGCGGACTGCTGTTGATCTGTGCATTTTGTCCCGTAGCGCTGCCGGGAATGCGAATCGTAAAAGTATTACCAACAGCAGAACTATTGGTCAGGTTATTAATGCCGGCAATACGACAACAGCGCTGATAGGCCACCGTGTAGCCTTCGGGAATAGCAGGCAGTTCAATGGTCGGCAGGTCATATACCACAATAAGATAATAACATCCCACTTCGTTACCGGTAATACAGGGCTCATCGTAGACCTTGCTCAGAGTATATTGTGTGGTAATCGGAACGCTAACGTTAGATACTTGTTGATTGGACGCACCATTGAAAATGGTAAAGTTGATAGGGTTGGAAAGCTGGCCACTGTTTGGGTTGCAGATCATATACACCGTAAGTGTAATACGATAGCGCAGATTGGTACCCGATCCCGGCCCCAGGTACTGGTAGGTAAAAAATCCTCCCTTGATGTGAGCAGCTGATACGCTGCCTCCCATCGATAAGAGTAATAGCAGGGCGAACAATAATTTTTTCATCACTTACCTCATCCAAAAACCCTGGTCAGGTACATGGCCAGGATCTGATTCGTTTTTTCGGGTTCTTCGATCATACCCATATGACCGGAACGCTCCATTGTATAAATGTAACTCTTTTTTGTGCGTGTCGTTTGTCGAAGCAGGTCTTCCTTAGGGAGCAGCGTATCGAAATGTCCTAACACAAACAAAACAGGGTGATCGAATTTTTCCAACACCTTACACCGATCGGGCCGGTTCATCATGGCATTATAATAGCTAACGACAGAGGAGGCCAAAAAGTTGTGCGCTTCTTTTAATTGTTTTTTGATCAGCCGGGGGTGCTCCTGGATAGTGTGTGGAGCAAAGAGACCGGGTATGGCCAGGTCCATAAAAGCAGGTACCCCATGGGTTCGGATAAAATCGATAGCTTTTTTTCGGGTCTCCACCTTTGCAGGCAGATCTGCTTGCGCCGTAGAATGAAAAAGCCCAAGTCCTTTTAGTCTGTTGGGGTATCGTTCGGCATAGGCTAGGGTGATATAGCCTCCCATGCTATGGCCGATCAAACAGTGAGGGGCGAGACTGTGTTGTGCTGATAGCAAGGCCATACAGTCGGCGATCCCTTCTATGCTCATATCGTTTATTGCTTCGGACGCTCCCGAGCCCGGCAGATCAGGTACTAAAATAGTGTAGTCCGTCCCCAATGTCTGCAGGGCTTGATCCCATACCGAACCGGTCTCTCCAAATCCATGTAGTAGTAGAACTAGAGGGCCCTTACCCTTGATGCGGTAATAGATCCTTTTTTCTTGATACAAAAAGTAATGCTCCAGTTTCAAAACCGATCAGGATTTTTTAGACCGTCTCCACATTAGCGAAACAAAGACTCCCCCTAGCAAGAGCACCAGAAAAGAAAACCAATCACCCCATTGTGCATAGATCGTTGGTGATGGGGGTAAGACCGGGAGGGTTTGACGAAGAGTGGCCTCTTGGTCATAGCCCTTTGGTTCGATCAGGGCCCCGGTGGGATCAATAAAAGCGCTAATACCCGTGTTGGCACTCCGCGCCACCCAGGTCCTGTTTTCAATGGCCCGCAGGCGGGCATAATGTAGGTGCTGGCGATGACCTGGCGTATTTTTCCACCATCCGTCGTTGGTAATGACGACGATCAAATTGGCACCATTCTTACTATAGCGGCGCATAAAATTGCCATAGATGCTTTCGTAGCAGATAGCCGGCGCGATCGTAA
Source organism: Sphingomonadales bacterium (assembly GCA_016872195.1). Classification (GTDB taxonomy): domain Bacteria; phylum Bacteroidota; class Bacteroidia; order Chitinophagales; family Chitinophagaceae; genus JJ008. Next base: position 49,709 of record VHAT01000012.1, read on the forward strand.
ATGCACTTTTTGTTCGCAACACAGTACGATGGTCTTGTTTGGCATATCCCGCCGTTACGCCTCCAAACTTTTCGAACCAACTGTCCATAAATCGTAAAAACCAGGGTAAGGTCTCTACACCAGGAACCAACATTGATTTATGATAAAAAATTTCAGGTTGCCCCGCTGATAGAACAACCCCTGCGTTGTAGGCCTCGAACTCTTGGCCGATCGCACTGCTGGGTCGACTAAATCGAGTGGGTCTTTCTACCCAGCGGTAGCTCTCAATACCTGTAAATAAAGTAAGCTGCGGATACGCTTTCAATAATTGCCATACCGGTTCGAGCTGGCCCTGCTCTTGTAAATTATTCTCATTAAACCCGAAAGGGCTGTAGAGCGCCGTTTCGGGCCAAACCAATAGGCGGGTAGAATCGGTAAGAGACTCTTTGCTTAGTCGTATTAGTTTTTCAATTTGCGTATCCGTAGTGCCATTGGCAATCTTTTGATATGGATCGACATTGGGTTGCACGATTACGACTTCGAGCTTTTCACTTGGTGTGGCAAGACGGGGGTATAATCGTTGGGTAGAAAGTAAGATGGGAGCGAATAGGAGAACCAGTGCAAGGGCGACCCACCTATAGTTTTGAAGTGTCCACTTAAATTGGTTGCGTAGCAAAAAATGAAACAATAACAGGGTAACGACCCAGATCCAACTTGTTCCCCCGGCGGTGCCGGTAAACGAATACCAATACACCCAGTCCGGATGCATCGCAAAGACGTTGCCCAATGTAAGCCAGGGCCAGCTAAGTCCCCAATCTTGCAGATGCAAGTATTCGAATCCCATCCAAGCCATGATCAATAGTACATAGCGTCCGCTACGCGAAATCTTGTTCTTAAATAGCCAATAGATGATCCAGGGAATGGTCATGAGCAAACTATTAGCTAGCCAGGCCAATACCGCACCCGTTGCGGTGGCATTCCAGATCCACCAGGTTGTTCCCACATTCCATACCAAGAGTCCTAAGTAAGTACTGATAAAAAAACGACGGGTACTAATGGCCATCTCTGCCATAACAAGCAGTGGAATAAAGCCAATAAATATGAGCGGAGTAAGGGGCGATACGGGCCAGGCAGCCCAAAGAAGACCACCACTAAGTAGCCCTAGCAGGATCGGATAGTAGGGTGATGTTTTCAATGCAGACTAGATCTTATTTGCGGCTATAGTTTGGCGCCTCTTTCGTAATGTCGATATCGTGCGCATGACTTTCGCTCATACCGGCATTGGTGATCTTTACAAAGGTCGCTTTTTGTAAATCGGCGATCGTGCGTGCCCCGCAGTAGCCCATGCCGGAACGCAAGCCTCCGGTATATTGATAAACGACCTCTTTCAATAGTCCTTTATAAGCGACTCGTCCTTCGATCCCCTCGGGGACATATTTTTTTACATCTTGCTCTCCATCTTGAAAATACCGGTCGCTGCTGCCCGTGGCCATAGCGCCCAGGGAGCCCATTCCTCTGTAGGTTTTGAATTTTCGACCCTCGTAAATAATGGTTTCACCGGGGCTTTCTTCGGTGCCGGCAAATACACTACCCATCATAACGCAGTTTGCTCCGGCAGCCAGCGCCTTGACCATATCGCCGGTGTAGCGAATACCTCCATCGGCAATTACAGGAATATTGCTCTTGCGAAGGGCTTGCGCCGCTTCCATTACGGCCGTTAGTTGTGGCACGCCCGTTCCGGCTACGATGCGGGTGGTACAGATCGAACCCGGACCAATACCTACTTTGATTGCATCGGCTCCTGCTGCAGCCAGTGCTTTTGCTCCGGCAGCGGTGCCGACATTGCCGGCAATTATATTAAGCTTTTTGAAATTCTTTTTTACTTGCTTAACAGCATCGATCACTCCTTTGCTATGACCATGAGCACTGTCCATGGCGATGATATCGACTCCGACGGCGGTTAGGGCCGCCACTCTGTCGAGCAGATCGCGGGTAATGCCAACACCGGCTCCAACTAGCAATCGGCCAAAGGAATCTTTTACGGCATTGGGATTGCTTTTCAGTTTTAAGATATCACTGTACGTAAAAAGACCGGTCAGTCGTCCTTGTTTATCGATAATGGGAAGTTTCTCTACTTTAGTTTTCTTAAAGAGTTGTTCTGCTTTTTTCAAGTCGGTTCCTTCAGGCGCCGTGTACAGATCTTTGCTGGTCATGATCTCGCTGACCTTTCTGGAAAGGTCATGCTCGAAACGAAGGTCTCGATTGGTCAAAATGCCAACGAGTTTTCGTTTGGTATCTACGATGGGGATTCCCCCGATCTTGTTCTCTTGCATCAAACGTAATGCATCTCCGATCGTGGCCGAGGCCAACAAGGTAACCGGGTCGATGATCATGCCGCTCTCGCTACGCTTTACTTTTCTTACCTGATCGGCTTGTTTTTCGATGGACATATTCTTATGAAGAATACCGAGACCGCCCTCTCGGGCCAGGGCAATGGCCAGGGACGCTTCCGTTACCGTATCCATCGCTGCCGATAGCAGGGGAATGTTCAAGGTAATATCCTTGGTTAATTTACTGCGTGTTGACACTTCACGGGGCAGCACTTCGCTGTATCCGGGCATCAACAAAACATCGTCGAAGGTGAGTCCTTCGCCGAAGAAACGATCCATAAAAGCAGGGGAGAATTTTTTTGTCGCCATGTGCAAAGATAGGCCAGGCGCGGGTTTTAGCAAAATTCCTAACACAAAGCCCTGTTGATGAGGACTATCGGATCAGCATCACCGTCCCTTTTTTGAAGATGACTTGCCCGGAATCGCGATGCGTGTAGCTGAGCTTCCAAACATAGATGCCGGCGGGTTGAAGTTGTCCTTTGAGCTTTCCATCCCAGCGATCCATCCAATTTTTGGATTGGAAAACAACCTGCCCCCAGCGATTGTATACACTAAATATATAATTATCAGCCTTCAGGGCATTGTGGGGGTTGAACCAATCATTAAGACCGTCATTATTAGGAGTAAAAGCGTTCGGGACTTCGATCAAACAGTGGTTGAGGACCTTTACCCATTTTTCCGTACTGTCACTACACCCTAATTGGGTATTCGTAGCCCGCAGTCGGATTCTGTACAGGCGCTCACTATTGGTAAACGGAAACTGAAAGGGCGGTGGATCCTTTTGTGTCGAAGAGGCCAGGGCATCGAATTGCCAACGCCATTGGTCAGCCTGACCAAGCGAGGAGTTGACGAACTTTAATTTGTCCTCGGGGCAGATGATCGAATCACTGAGAGAAAAGATCGCCTTGACCTGGTTGTTCAAGACCAGTTGCTGTGAGGCAGAGTCGGTACAGATCCCATTACTGACCTTTAGCGAAATAGTGTTCGAACTGTTGGCAGGAAAATTAAGTTGGTGAGTTGGGGTGTTGACCCGGATGGTATTATTGAAAATCCAATTATAGCTGTTTACTCCACCTGCTCCGTTGTGAGAAAACAGGTAGGAATTTTGCTGGCAGCCTAAGGTGGCAGAAAAATCAAAGCGAGCCGATACGGTATCCGCCACGGAAAAGTTCATATTCTGAGAGGGTAAGGGTTGGCCGCACTCATCTTGGATGATTACGGTGTCGGTGCCGGCGCGTAGTCGAAGCTGGTAGGTTCCGCCGATCTTGACAGGGGCCGAAAATTTTACTGTTACAAAATCTGTTTTTCCATTGATGCAATTTCCATTGGCAGAAGTAACCGTAACCGCGCTGGGGCCATTTACCGTAAAGTCGATGCCCCGTGGATCGATCGTAGAACAAAGGATGCGTTTGGGGAAATAAAGCTTTACGGAATCGGGCGCGCAAGCCGTTCTTCCTATGGAATCGGCAAAGATGGGTTGTGGAATAAAATAAGTGAAGGGAACTTTATCTCCTTGCGGGATGGCACGGGCGCAATCATCAAGCAACGTGTTGTTGTCTGTCCCGTTATTGATGACGAGCTCGTAATTTCCGTTGGTCAGCGGGGCCGCCAGCGTCAGGGTGATCTCATCTATGTCAAATCCAAAACTGCAAGAGTCAGGTTGGGCAGCGATAACAGTCGTAACAGCGGGCACCAGGCTAAATTCGCTTCCACTAAGGGTAGTGCTATTGCAGCGAATATATTTATTCAGTTTCAGGGTGATCTTTCTGCCATCACAATCTGGCTTTGCGGTATTCAATTTCGGTAGCAGTGGATCCGTAATCACTCCAGTGCCACCGCCGAAAGAAAGTCGGTAGCCAACCTGACTGGGAGAATAATTACTGACCAGTAAAATGTATTCATGGTCTACCTGTATGACAGGCATGGCTGAAAAGCGCGGTTCGTTTCCATTGGGTTCCGAACAACATTGTATAAAGGTGGCGCCGGTGGCCGAAGCACCCGTTGGGCCGGGGTTTCCGGCCCAGTTGCCTGTTACGATAATATTTCTATTGGTAAAGATCTCGTTGGGGTTGAGCCCGGTAATGTCATAGAGTTGCCAATCATAGTCATCACCGGCCGAAATGGGCGTAATGGTAAATCCGAGGGTGCCAGATTGATAGCATTTAAAACGATAATAGAAAGGATTCACGTCACTATACTGACATTGATTCAGATTACAGCCTGGCACGAATAAGTTCGGCGCATTGGTACAACTGGGTACGTTATTCTGCGTAAAGACCGCTGTACCACAGACGGGAAAGGCCGTCGCAGGAGTTTGACCTAATGTGGTGCAAGCTTGTGAGTAAGCGGCAAAAGGTGTCCAAAAAAACAGCGCAAACAGCCAGTACGGAAGCGATCGGATCATGATGACGCTTTTGAATAATCGAACCCTTTACAAGGATTGATAACGGTTACCGGGTAAAGATACAATCAGTCCTGCTAATTCTAAGTTAATTAGCGCGGTCGCGAGGTGTTTAATTTCTTCCTTTAATGAGATTTTCAACTGATCGGTGCTGATCGCTGTCTCTCTTTCCAATAAGGCGAGTACGTCTCGCTCAAAAGGAGAAAGTACTTTTACTAGTTCTTTATTTTTCGGCCTCTTTTTTACGTCCTCTTTATCGGGTGCAATTTTTTCCCAACCTAGCCATCTTGCTATATCCTCGCCTGACTCAGCCAGCAGGGCTACTTGTTGTTTGATCAGTTGGTGGCAACCTTTACTCTTTGTATCGGAGACCCTGCCCGGCAAGGCAAACACATCACGCCCATAATCCGCCGCCAGTCTAGCGGTGATCAAACTGCCACCTTTGTTGCCGCTTTCGATCACAATGGTCGCATCACTCATGCCCGCTACGATTCTATTTCTTCTGGGAAAAAGATAACTATCGCTCTTGTGATCTGTCATGGATTCGGTCAGTAGACCGCCCTCGGCCTTTAGGAGTTGACGGGCCAAGGAGCGATTAAGAGCCGGGTATATGGCATCGAGACCCAATGGAAGAACAGCAATGGTGGGTAGACCGTTTTGGAGCGCAGTTTGGTGGGCGACCGAATCGATACCCAATGCTAGACCACTGACGATGGTAACATCGTACGGGGCCAGTTGTGCGATCAACTCCTCTGTTGCCTGCATGCCCTGCCGGGTACAATCTCTTGTTCCTACTACAGCGATGATCCGGTTGCTATTGAGAGAGGAACTTCCTTTATAATATAACAAGACCGGCGCATCATGGCAAGTGAGTAGTCGAGTGGGATAGCCATTGTCCGTGATGAACAAGGGATCAATATTATTTTTTTCGATAAATCGAATTTCTTTTTCGACCCGCTCCCAATCTGCAAAATGAATCAACGACTCCGCTGCGGAAGCTGTAAGTACTTGCGCTTGCAGCAGGGTTGCTTTGTCGATCAGAAATAGCTCTTCAATGTCAAAGTGGGTCAGCAAGGATTTTGCCTGAACAGGGCCGAGCCCCCGCACCATGGTGAGGGCGATCTGCGAACGGAGTACCGCTTTCATGTTATTGGTTTTGCAAAAAATAACATGAAGCGTTTCAAACGGCTAGAGCCCGGTAATTTTCATTTCGGTGCGACGATTTTGTGCTCTTCCTTCGGCAGTGCTATTATCGGCTACCGGCTGGGTCATACCATATCCGGTGGAGCTAAGTCGTGCCGAATCGATCTTCTTGGCCAGCAAATAGTCAACCACCGCTTTGGCACGATGATCGCTCAACGCAAGATTATCGGCGGCTTTTCCCACATTATCGGTGTGTCCGCCGATCTCGATCTTGATGGTAGGGTTTTCTAGCAGCAGGGTAACGAGTTTATCCAGCTCCGTTTGTGAGGTAGGGTTTAACTCAAACCGGTTGGTCTCAAAGAAAATATTCTTTAGTACGATGGCGGCATTTTTTTCGATGGGTTGCAATACAATATTTTTTTGGGCTGCCGAATCGGCCACTCCATTCTTGAGAAAGTATTGGTCTGAATTGAACAGGTATCCCCGTTGGTTGACGGTAAAGGCATAATCTCTGCCGCTGGGCAAGGTCAGTAAATATTGTCCGCTGCTGTCTGTCTTTACTTTGGTGATGATTTGACGAGTACTCAGATCGGTCAACTCCAATGTGGCCTCCACTCCTTTCCCTGTTTTTTTGTCCGTCACCTTACCTTGTACGTAGCGAGTGGGGTAGGGGCGATTCTTCTCTTTGAGTTCAAAACTGTAGAGGTCCAATAATCCATAGCTGTCCTTTCGTTCTGCCGCATACAGAGCAGTCTTTCCATCGGCGGTAATAAAAAGGGTTCCCTCCCGATCGATGGTGTTGATCGGATATCCCAAGTTGGTCGGTTGACTCCAGCTGCCATCTCCCAACTTGCGAACAAAGAAAATATCATCATCTCCATAGCCGGGCCAATAAGAAGAGGTAAAATAAAGGGTTTGATTATCGGCATGAATAAAGGGGCACTGCTCGTCGGAGGGGCTATTGACCGAAGGACCCAGGTTAACCGGGGCGCTCCATGTTCCATTCTCTTGCCTTTTACACACGTAGAGATCACTGCCGCCGTAGCCGCCTAAGCGCCGCGAAGCGAAATACAATTCTTGTTTATCGGGAGAAAGACAGGGCTGCGATTCCCATTGATCGGAGTTTACATTGGCCCCCAAATTAATGGCTGCTGACCATCCCGCGGGGGTTCGGTACGAAATATATAGATCACAACCGCCGTAGCTGTCCGCTCTATAGCAACCCGTAAAGACCAACCATTCTCCATCTTGCGAGATCATCATGGCGCCTTCACTTTGGGGGGTATTGAGCGATCCTTTGACAGCAGAGGATGTTTCCCAACTTCCGGTTTTGGACCCGCTACTGGTAAAGAAATCTTCGTTGTATGTATCGACCCGACGCGTAAAATAAAGTTGTTTACCGTCGATAGTTTGTGAGGGGAGATACTCCGACATTTTTGAGTTGACCGTAGCGCCCAGGTTCTTTGGGGAAAAGACTGTCTTTTCGTTGGCTGCCGCGGCCAATTTTTCTTGCTGTACTGCAAATTCAAAGTTCTTCTTACGCAAGAGGGCGGCCTCCAAGGTCTTTCCGGTGGGTTTGTATTGGTCTATGTAACGATTGGTGATCTCGAGTGCTTTGTTAAAATCTCCTGTGCCTGCCAGCGCAATGGCGTAAGAAAGTAAAAAGGGCTTAAAATATTCGACATCGATAGAAAGCGCTCTTCTATAACAAATAAGTCCATACGAGTAGTTCTTGCTTTCTGCTTGCAGTTTGGCCAGGGCGATCCAGGCATCGGCATAATTTTCGTCGGCGTCGGTGGCCTGTTGCAGCAGGTCGATCGCTTCTTTGTTATTTCCTGTAGCGGCTTTCTCGTATGCTTTTTCATAGAGCTGCGCGGCTTTTTTACTCACCTTTTCGGGACGATAACCTTGCGCGTTGGTAGTGGCCGAAAAAAAGAAAAGCAACCAGCAGCCTACCAGTAGAGTCACTCTCATGGTACATGAATGTATTTATGCACTTGCAGACTTAGCTGCCAGCGCGGATCTGATTTTATCTTATCGACCAACAATTGCGTAACCTTATCGGCGCGATCCCACTCCGGTTGTAAGTAGAGTTTGCAGCTAGTCGATACTTGCGCAGCGTACTGATCGGCCCAATCCAGGTCGCTGGGGTGATATACTACCACTTTTAGCTCGTTCGCCATTGGCAAACAAGCCGTAAGGGGCGCTTTGAACTTTTTGGGGGAAAGGCAGATCCAATCCCATTGCCCACTAAGTGGATGGGCACCCGATGTCTCAAGATGGCAACGCAATCCGGCTTTGTGTAGTAAGGTTGTGAGCTCATCAAGCGAATGCATCAAGGGCTCCCCGCCTGTGATCACAACGATCTTTGCTGGGGTAGACAAGACGGCCTCTACAAGCGTCTCGGGTTTTTGACGAGGGTGCTTTTGAGCGTCCCAACTTTCTTTTACATCACACCAAACACAGCCAACATCACAGCCCCCCAGTCTTATAAAATAAGCAGCCTGGCCCTGATAGGCGCCCTCCCCCTGCAGCGTATAGAACTGCTCCATTACCGGCAACATAGTATCATCAGAAACGGATCGCATGTATGATTTATTTTCTGGAGCAGGCCAAGAATGTGTTTTTCATTAGGGCTGCAATGGTCATGGGGCCCACACCACCCGGAACTGGGGTGATCCAACTGCATTTTGGAGCAACGGTTTCATATTCTACATCCCCCAATAATCTGAATCCGTTCTTGCGGGTAGCATCGTCGATCCTGGTGATGCCCACATCGATTACGATAGCACCCTCTTTGACCATATCGGCTTTTAGGAATAGCGGTTTGCCAAGTGCTGCCACGATCAGATCTGCTTGTTGACAATGGGTGGTCAGTTCCTTTGTCTTGGAATGACAAAGCGTAACGGTACAATTTCCAGGTTGCGCATTGCCACTAAGCAAAATACTCATAGGGCGACCGACAATATTGCTTCTTCCAATTACTACCGCATGCAGACCAGATGTATTGATGTTATAGTGCGCAAGCAATAACATGATGCCAAGCGGCGTGGCAGGCACAAAACCTTCTACGCCCAGCACCATCTTGCCCACATTGACAGGGTGAAAGCCATCCACGTCTTTGAGTGGATCTATGGCATCGATGACTTCTTGTTCGGAGATCTGTGCCGGCAAGGGAAGCTGAACTAAAATACCATCCACATCAGGATCTTGATTAAGGCCTTTGATGGTTTCCAGCAATTTTTGTTGGGTAACGGTTTCTTCAAGACGTATAAGCGTAGAGATAAATCCGGTTTGCTCGCAGGCTTTCACTTTCGCAGCCACGTAAGTGGCACTGGCACCGTTATTACCAACGAGGATGGCCGCCAAGTGTGGAATTTTTTTTCCGGCAGCGGCTCTTTCAGCAACCTGTACTTTAAGGGCTGCTTTTACGGCTTCAGCGGCTATCTTTCCATCAAGTATGTTCATGGCGCAAAGGTAACTTCTATTATCTGCAAATTTTACCACTCTCCATTGTTTTTCCCCCTTGACCAGCATAAAGGAGGTTGTTATAATTATCCCATGTGGTCTTTCGCATCTAAAAGGTGGTGGATACGATTTATTTCAAGAGGTCTGATCGTATTATTTTTCTTTTTCAACCTCCGGGGCTATACACAGCCCTTACTTTACTCTGTACAATTTTATAGGGCCATGGGATCTGTTGTGGCCTCCCCGGCAATTCATCCCTACGCGACAGCAGTTAATCCCGCTTTTATTGCGTCGGCCACTTCGCTACAATGGGCAGTAGGAGGAGAGCAGCGCTTTTTAGCACCAAGCTGGATGGAGTTTAGTAGTTCGTTGGTGGCACCTGTTCAACAGGGGGCTTGGGCGATCATGATCGGGCAAGAGGGTTTGCCTTTTTCTTACGAGCAGCAGTTTATTGTAACGCATGGACGAAAAATAGGGCATGATCTTTCATTTGGCGCTTCCCTTGGCATCCGTAGAACAAAAGCCAGTCATTTTCAAGCGATATTAACTCCTGCTGGCGCAGCTGGATTGGAATTTCCAATTAGTGAATCAGTCAGCACTTCTTTTTCCTTCCACTATTTTCCAATGGGTTCTTCCACTGGGAATAGCCAACAGGACTTCTCGGTCTTTCGTTGTTTGCTTGCTTACAGCGTCTCAGAAAAAATGCAGTTGGTAGCTTCTGTCTCCAAGCAAAGGGCATGGCCCGCGGCCGGCACTTTTTCAATTCAGTACCAGCCGCATCGCCAACTGGGATTTACAGCTGGATTTTCAGGATCGCCCTCGCTTTTTTGGTTTGGTTTGCAGTTGGCGCTGGGTTCTCATTGGAGGCTGCAGCTGCATTCAGGATATTATCCGCTTGTGGGAGTAAGTAACGGAATGAATCTCCTGTATATGAAAAAAGAAAAGCAGTACTGATCCAATGTGCAAGAAGATAAAGATTGGATCCTCCTTTTTTATAGCGGCATTTCTTTTTCCCTGCTGGAATTTACGATCGCAAGTTATTCCATTGCCGGTAGAGCCCCTGATCGAAAACAGTGTCGGTGCCGATTTGCCTGCTGCTTCGGATGAAGATCCTTTCGAAGATTGGACCCGCTTTCTCGAACATCCTTTATTGCTGAACGAAGCCTCCAAAGACCAGCTGCAACGATCGGGTTTATTGCCCGATATCCTGATCGACAGGTTATTATTGCATCGTCAATTATTTGGGCCGCTGCTGCATCTAAACGAGCTACAAGCAATAGCAGGATTCAGTCCTGTGTTCATACGGCAACTAAAGCCCTATGTCAGGGTAGCGCCACCTGGCCTTAGTCCGCTTTCTGACTTACTGGCAAAGGGGCGTATCAGCCACGATATAGTTATGCGGGTAAGTGGTCTGGGTAGCAGGGGTATTAACGACAATACTAACTGGATCGGAAAGGTGCAAGGAATTTTATTTTGGCATCGCCTTCAAAAAAATCGTTGGCAGGCGGGGTTGTTAGTAGAGAAAGATCCCGGGGAGGTCTTATTCCGCAAGAGGAATCCTCTTTCTGATCACGCTGGGTTTCATTTTTTTTACCAAGGAAAAGAATTGATCAGGTCAGTAGCAATTGGCGACTTTACGGTCAATTTGGGGCAGGGATTGTTACAATGGCAGTCCATGGCATTTGGCAAGTCTGCTGAGATGAGTTGGTTCAAGCGACAAGGTCCGGTGTTAAGGCCACATCGTTCTTCGGGCGAGGTCAATTTTCATAGGGGAGTGGCCACTACCCTGCAGTGGAGATCGCTTTCTTTTTCGTTTTTTATTTCTCGCCGTTTACTTTCCGGAAGGGTGCTGTATGATACTGCCGGTCGCAGGCAAGGGATTGGTTCGATCAGCACCAGCGGTTATCATCGAACCCCAAGTGAACGGAGCGGAAGAAACGCACTGAGGCAGTCTACGGCTGGTGGGCGACTTTCACTGCGTTGGAGGGCAATGGAGTTTTCGCTAAATACGGTGGGATATTATTTTGCACTTCCCTTGGTGCCAAATGGAGAGCCCAGAAACGTATTTGATGTGCGCGGCAAAAACTGGTTCAATGCCAGTGCTGATTTTTCCATTACGCAAAGGAACGTACATGGTTTTGGGGAGGTGGCTCTTGATGCTAACAGAGCATTGGCTTGGGTGCTTGGCTTGATCATAACGCCTTCACCAACGATCGATCTTTTTTTATTGACGCGGCAAGTCTCCCTTCGCTACCGGTCCATGTATGCGAATGCTTTTATGGAGTCTTCCTCGGTAGAGACGGAGAGCGGTATTTTTGGGGGCCTTACACTTCTGCCGACTCCTCAGATTCGTATAGAGGCCTTTGCCGATATATATATACACCCCTGGCTTCGTTATAGATTGAACGCGCCAGCGGTAGGGAAAGATTATTTGATGCAGCTTTCTTACCGCCCGCAAAAAAAAACGGAGTTACTGCTCCGGTATAGAAAGGAGAGCAAGCAAGAAAACGATTTATCGAATACGGAGGATGAACCCATTTCTGCATTCCCTGGAGCAAGCAGAGTTAGTGGCAGAGGCCAGCTTTCTTATCTCTTGACTAAGCGGTTCAGTTTGAGGGCCAGGGTGGAATGGCTCCGTATTAACTCTTTGCCTGCCTCAATAAGCCCGCTCCCTAGTGAACAAGAAGAGAGGGGCTTTTTGTTCTATGCAGATCTGTCATGCAAGCGCATCTTGTTCGGGTTTGACGGATCGTTTCGGAGTCAGTTTTATGACACAAAAAGTTATAAATCAAGAATTTATGCCATAACCCCCTATTTAAGGCCCGGATTTGGGGTGGTAGCTTTTTACGGAGCCGGATCCAACTGCTGGATAAGTATTAGTAAAGTATTGAATAACAATTCTTTATTTAGTTTTCAAAGCCAATATTCCTTGCATAAGAAGTTAATCAGGGTACAAGACCTTAGACTGCAGTTACGCCTGAAACTCCATTAATTACGAGACTGTTAAAAAATTTTCACCTTTTTAACAATGTGTTAAAAAAAGGTTTATCTTGCCAAAGCTATTCGGGGCATTCCAATGCCTGAATAGTTTGTACCTGAATACCAAAATTTAGGGCAATTTCAATTGGCTTTCAAGGCTTTTAAATTTTTAAAAATTAACGTCAACATGAGAAAAATCGCATCACTGTTCACGATGTTAATGCTTACTGCATTATTAGCATTTGGTCAGAACCGGACGATCACGGGTACCGTTGTCGATGAGAGCGGAGCCGCCGTTCCCGGTGCCACTGTTCAACTGAAAGGAACGCGTGAAGGAATCGCTGCCGACAACAGCGGAGTATTTCGCTTGCTTGCTAAAACCGGCGATGTGCTGGTGGTATCAGGTGTCGGACTCGAAACAACAGAGTATAAAGTGGGTTCAGACAACGCCATCAGAGTTCAGGTCAAAAGAAACGTTGCCGCTTCTGCCGAAGTTGTAGTAACCAGTGGTTATGGCATCAGAAAGAATCTGCGCAACATTGCTACCAATGCCCAG
>VHAT01000013.1 GCA_016872195.1 Sphingomonadales bacterium
GCCGATATTGCCGTGCTGGTTACCCAAGCCTTTCCAAAAGAGATGGACCGCTTTGGCGAAAAAGAAGGAGTTTGGATCTGCAGTTTTGCAGAGGTAAAAGCGATCGTACACTTGCTACGCGACGCGCTTATTCGCATTAGTTTCGTTGAGCGCAACCAAGAAAACAAGGGCGACAAGATGCAACTGCTCTACGATTATCTAATCGGTCGCGAGTTTGCCGACCAGTGGCAAGCGATTCGCGAAGGTTTTATGAATATGAAGCTCTCGATTCAAAAAGAACGCGATGCCATGGAAAAGCTCTGGAAGTCGCGCGAAAAACAACTCGAAAAAGTGTTGCTCAATGCGGCACATATACGGGGCTCGATAGAAGGGATTTCCGGTGCGGACGTTAACCTCAACTTACTCGAAGAGCCGGCCGACAGCGGAGACGACGATTAGTCCAAAGGGCAAGACGCCCAGGTAAGTTCCATCCCTTGCACAACCTCGTAGTGCACCTGCACGTGCTGATCGGTAGGGGCAAACCGAAAACGAAGGGTCTTTGCCGCTGTATCTATTTTCTCGAGTTGAATATGCTCCCTAAAGTCAACACCGGGTTCTCCATGCCATTTGTAAACGGACTCTTTGGCCGACCAGCAACGGGTAAGCCAGCCGGCAGCTTGCGGACCTTCTTGTAATTGAGAGAGCCCACTGCCCTGCAACAAACAATCCTGGTCGTTATCGCTTAAAAATTTATGGCGAATCCGAAAGATCCGGTCGCCGGGTTGTTCAAGGTCAACCCCAACCGAACCGCTTGTAGAAACAATAGCGGCGGCATGGTCGGCGCAGTGGGTCAGCGAAAAATCGAAGGATCCGTCAGCAACAAGCGGCTTGCCCGATTCGGCCACCACGAGCCGATCAAGGGTAAAATCAGGACGCAACTGCAACAAAAGATAACGGGCGGCCAGATGACGAGCCTTTACCTGCGGATGCTCTATGGACCGACCCCCCGGTAGCCGCTGCTCAAAGAACGACAGTGGCTCACGGATATGCCAAACGGCTATCTGCAGTTGAGAAGTCGGAGTTTGTTGAAAAATAATCGGCATGATCGAAAGAATCCTAGTTATTTTGCCGGCCTCTAACCGAAGATACTACTATGATCCTCTCCGACAGCAGAATCCTGGAAGAAATCGAAAAAGGAACCATCAAGATTAGCCCCTATCGCCCGGAGTGCCTGGGCAGTAACTCGTATGATGTACACCTGGGTAAAACACTGGCTACCTACAAAGAGCACATGATCGATGCCAAAAAGCACAACCAGATCGATTATTTCGAAATTCCCGACGAAGGGATCGTGCTTTATCCGCATATCTTTTATTTGGGCGTAACCGAAGAATACACCGAAACGCATGCCCATGTCCCTTTCTTAGAAGGAAAGTCCTCGACCGGACGACTGGGCATCGATATTCACGCGACCGCCGGAAAGGGTGATGTAGGATTTTGCGGCAACTGGACGCTCGAGATCTCTGTAAAACAACCGGTAAAAGTGTATAAGGGCATGCCGATCGGACAACTCATCTATTTTCCGGTAGAAGGGCCCATTCAGGTTTCGTACGATCAAAAGAAAAATTCGAAGTACAGCAATCAACCCGATCGTCCTGTCGAAAGTATGATGTGGAAGAATAAATTCTAACCCTACTGCAAGGCCCACAAGACCTGCTGTGGTTACAACCGCTCCCACCCCTCTTTACGCGCCAGCGCAAGCACCCATCCTGTTACCTGGTGATAACTACGCGTGCCCTGCGGCTGATCGTTAGCTTGCAAAAAATAATCGTAGCCCTTCATAATAAATTTTTCTACCGGTGTTTGATACGCCAGGTAAAAACGTCGTATCTCGAGCAGATCACTTTTTATGGTCGCAGGAACTTTTTTGTAAATGGCGAGGGCACGAGAACTATCCATGCGATACAACTCGGACTGTGCATAGCGAAACAGTTCAAGGTAGACCGAATACCTGAACAACGGGTTGGGATGATCTCTTCCGGCCAGGTAGCCTACAAAATTGGCCTCACTCTCTTTGGCATATCCGGTCTGGTGCGCTAACTCATGAAGGGTAACAAAAGGCTGCAGTACCCCGGGGATGGTGGTATTGACCTGGGCCTCTCCGCTAAAGGGATTGTAATAGCCCTGAAATCCTAAGTAGTTTCCCAAATAACTATACAACGAAGGCTTTACAGAAGAGGCTGCATTCGAAGCAAAAGAATAGGGCCTCTCGCCACCGCTATACACTTGCATGGCCTCTGTGAACAGCGATCGTTTCTTGAGGCGATCGCGACGTTGTTGTTGCGTTAACATAGAACGGTTGGCAGATGCCTTTTGCAGTAGGGTATTCGTAAGTCGATCGATCTCTTCAACGCTGGCACTGTCGGGTATAAGCTGCAACTGGTATCCAATACCCGCTCTGCTATAATTCAATCCCCAGAGCAGATTAAAAAAAACATACACGAATAAAAACAAAAAGATCAACTGCTGCGCACCACTTACCAGATAAGACCTGTCAACCCTTTTTCGAAACAGATCGCGCAAAAGCATAACGGTTTTATACAAAACCAAGACGACCAACAGACCATAAAAAAGATCTCCTAAGCTAAATGGAATCCAACCCAGCAACCATCGCTGCCCCTGAGAGAATACAGGAAAAAACCCGGTGCTGTAAACGTCTTCTACCCAGCTTGGATAAAACGCTGCCCACCGAATACCCAGGGCCAACAAGATCAGGAGAACCCAAACCTTATTTTTCATGACCCTTTCGAAAAGACGGGCAATGCGGTTTTGCCAGAGGCTATCGTTTATCTTATTCAAAACCAGCGATTTAAAGGATGGCTTGCGAGCAAATTAACGAAAAAACAGAAGCGAAAATATAAGATAAATACCCTACCTTTGCGCACGCTGAAAACTTGTCCTATGGGCCGTCGACGGGAGTACGACATAGCGTTCGTTGGGTTAAAGCCCGGAGTTCACGAGTTCCACTACGAGATCAGCGATAAGTTCTTTGCAGCCTTTCAACAGCAAGATTTTCGCCACTGCCTGGCCAAGGTCAAGCTGCAGTTAGAAAAGCAAACCGGTTTTATGCTGCTCACCTTCGAGATCGGAGGTAAACTCGAAGTGACCTGCGACCGCTGTAATAGCGATCTTCCACTCGATCTTTGGGATGAGTTTACGATCACGGTCAAAATGGTCGAGGAGCCCGAATTAATGAACGATCAAGAAGAAGATCCCGATGTGTACTACATTGGGAGAGGCGAAAGTCATTTGAATGTTGAGGATTGGATCTACGAGTTCATTAACCTAAGCCTTCCGATGCAAAAGTCCTGCACGTTCGAGAAGATGGATGGACCCTACTGCAATAAAACCGCTCGCGAGCTGCTCAAAAAATTAGAAGATACCCCTTCTCCGGAAAAGAAAGAAAATCCGATCTGGAAAGGACTCGATAAATTCAAAGACCTTTCATAATTCTCTTAAAGTTGTTCTATGCCAAATCCTAAACGCCGACACAGCCAGCAAAGAAGTGCCAAACGCCGCACGCACTATAAAGCCACGGAAGCTACCATTAGCAACGATGGTACTACCGGAGAAACGCACCTGCGTCACCGCGCTCATGTTAGTGAGGGAAAGCTTTATTACAAAGGCAAGCTGGTAGCAGAAAAAGCTCCCCTGAAGGCTAAGTAATTCATGGTTATCGGTATTGATATGATGGGCGGGGATTATGCCCCCGGTCAAGCCGTTAAAGGCGTCAAGGCATTTCAAGATCGCTTCCCGACCACTCCACTTTGTTTATTTGGCGACGAGCAGCTGCTCTTGCCCCTGTTGCAACAAGAACATGTATCGCTCGAGCACGCGACCGTCGTGCACGCTCCCGAGCAGATTGGAATGCACGAACATCCTACCAAAGCCCTTAAAGAAAAACCCAACTCTTCGATTGCCGTAGGATTTGGCTGGCTTTCGCAAGGCAAGATCGATTCGTTTATGAGTGCGGGCAATACCGGCGCCATGCTGGTTGGCACACATTTTAGCATCAAAGCGCTCGAAGGGGTCATACGCCCCACTATTTCTACGATCATTCCTAAAGCAGATGGAAGCACAGCGCTCTTGCTCGATGTGGGCCTTAACGCCGACTGCAAACCCGAGCTGCTGAATCAATTTGCCATTATGGGATCGGTCTACGCAAGCGTAATGCTGGGCATTGACCAACCCTCGGTAGGGCTCATCAACGTGGGCGAAGAAGAGACCAAGGGCAATGCCTTGGCGCAGGCCACCTATCCCTTGCTAAAAGAAAACAAGCAGATCCGTTTTATCGGTAACGTAGAAGGAAGGGATGTGCTTACCGGCAAAGCCGATGTAATGGTGTGTGACGGTTTTACGGGTAATATCATCTTAAAAATGGCTGAGTCTCTCTACGATATCGCGGGTCATCAACAACTACATAATCCCTACTTCGATCGATTTAACTTTGAGAATTACGGAGGCACCCCCGTATTGGGCATTTCAAAACCGGTCATTATCGGACACGGTATATCCGGAGAAAAAGCATTTTTAAATATGCTTTGCCTGGCCCAGGATATGACTTCAAAAAATGTAATGGCAAAAATGAGCCAAGCGCTCTCTGTCAAGGCCTAAATTCTCCGCGCAACGAACCGAAAAGAAAAAGCCGTCTCGAAAGACGGCCTTTTTGTGATCCCGCTGGGACTCGAACCCAGGGCCCCAACATTAAAAGTGTTGTGCTCTACCAACTGAGCTACGAGATCAACCTCGTTTTTGGGAGTGCAAAAATAAGCCCCACACCTGGTTGTACCAAAACTTTTTAGCTTCATTTATCAACCCATTTTCTTCTTTTTTAAAGTAGGTTTGTAGAAACAGAGGGTATGGAGCAAACGTTCAACAACAAGGTGGTTGCTGTGACGGGTGGAACCGATGGCATCGGCAAAGCGCTGGTGATCGCCTTGCTTTCGAAAGGCGCCAAGGTGGCGACCTGCGCCCGCAACCAAGAAAAACTATACCAGCTTAACAAAGAAAACGCCGGAGCCCCATTGGTTACGGTCGTGGCCGATGTAAGCAAAGAGAACGACTGTCGTCATTTTATAGAAAGCACCTTACAGGCCTTTGGGCAGATCGATATTCTCATTAACAATGCCGGTCTCTCTATGCGCGCCCTTTTTGCCGACGCAGAGGTAGCTGTTATTAAAAAGCTGATGGACGTAAACTTCTACGGAGCTCTCTATTGTACCAAATATGCCCTGCCCTCTATTACGAAACAAAAAGGTGTGGTGGTGGGCGTCTCCTCTATAGCAGGCTACCGCGGACTGCCCGGTAGAACCGGCTATTCGGCAAGCAAATTTGCGTTGCAGGGTTGGCTGGAATCACTGCGTACCGAACTGTTGCACCAAGGTGTACATGTAATGTGGGTATGCCCTGGTTTTACCACCTCGAATATTCGGCAGGCGGCCCTCAACGAAAAGGCAGAGGCCCATGGCGAAACCTCCATGAACGAGAGCAAGATGATGTCTGCCGATCTTTGCGCCACGCACATTCTAACGGCGATTGCCTCGCGCAAGCGAACACTGGTCCTTACATTTACAGGTATTAGAACGGTGTGGATGAATAAACTTTTTCCGAATCTTACCGATAAACTGGTCCACCGCTTTTTCTTTAAAAACGGAACGTTGATTCAATAGCTATGGCCCTGATAACCCTTACATCAGACATCGGAAGCCCCGACTATTTGGTAGGTGCCATCAAAGCGCAATTGTTGCAACTGAACAGCGATTTTCAACTGATCGACATTTCGCACAACATTCCTCCCTTTAACTATACGCAGGCCGCCTATGTATGTCGAAGTGCCATCCGGCATTTTCCGCCCCATACATTTCACCTGATTATGGTCGATCTGTTTGGCACTAAACCCGACCAGTTGTTACTGGCCTTTCATCAAGAGCATTATTTTATTTGTGCCGACAACGGGCTGCTGAGCATGATACTCGAGGAGACCCCCTCGGTGGTCATGGGTATTCCGCTACAAGATGGTAAGCCGCGTACCACCCTGCAAGTGACCGGCGTAATGGGACAAGTGGTCGATCGACTCAGCAAGGGAGAGCCGATCCTCTCGATCGGAAAGCCCGACATTGCCTTTGCCGAAAAAAAACACCTGCGTCCCACCATTGAGCAACAATACATCGAAGGGCAAATTATTTTTATTGACGGATTCGAAAATGTGATCGTCAACATTACCCGAGCGCAATTCGAAGAAAACCGAAAAGGCCGGGGATTCAAGATCGTCTTTCGGGGCGATGAGACCATCGACCAGATTAGCGAGAGCTATGCCGATGTGGGCGAAGGAGAGAAGCTGGCCCTTTTTAACAGCGCAGGCTATCTCGAGATCGCCATCAACAAAGGAAATGCAGCCGGACTGTTCGGTCTTAAAGGCTACGCAGAGCAAAGCCGGCAAGGGCAGCTGGCCTACCAGACGGTACGCGTCTATTTTCAGTAGTCTAAACGGGGTTGTTCAACCCCCGAATTAACGAAAACTTACCGGCCTATCCCCTATTTTTGCCAATAGCAAAATCACCCAACACATGACATTTCGCAAAGCAAACAACCTGAGTGGCTGGCTTATCTTCTTGATCGCCTTGGCGACCTACGTTTTAACAAGAGAGGCCAGAGGAAGTCTATGGGATACCGGAGAATTTATTGCCAGTGCCAAGGGGCTGCAATTGCCCCACCCCCCGGGTGCTCCGTTGTTTGTGTTGCTGGGTAGATTTTTTATTGTGCTTTTTGGCGACAACCCTCTTACCGCGGGGAGTGCCGTTAACTTTATGAGCGCATTGGCCAGTGCCGCCACGATTTTATTCTTGTTCTGGAGCATCACTCACTTTAGCAGAAAACTTTTTGTAGGTGCAGGCGAAGCGCTCAATACGCACCAAACCATCACCACCATCGCTGCCGGTGCGCTGGGTGCCTTGGCCTACACCTTCTCTGATTCTTTTTGGTTTAGTGCCGTAGAGGGCGAAGTGTATGCACTCTCTTCTTTTTTTACGGCGCTTGTGTTTTGGGCCATGCTCAAATGGGAACAAGCCGATGAACGAGCTGGCATCGATTCGGTCTTACGCTTGCAAGCCGACCGCTGGATCGTGTTCTTGTTTTTTATGATGGGGCTATCTATTGGTGTTCACTTGTTGAACCTGCTTACCATCCCAGCCATTGTGATGATCTATTACTACCGCCGCTACCAGGCCACTACCAAGGGCGCTATCTATGCGTTTTTGATCGGCTGTGCCATTACGGGGCTGGTACAGGTGGGCGTTATTCAATATTCAATGAAGGCAGCCGGCCTCTTCGATATCTTTTTTGTAAACACATTGGGACTCCCCTTCTTTTCCGGATTCGCCTTTTATTTTCTGGCCTTGACCGTATTGGTCGCGGTCGGCCTTCGCTTTAACGAACGTAACGTAAAACCTGCCCTGCTGACCGGTTGGTCGTTGGCCTTTTTATTTTTACTGCTAACTCCATTTGTTATTGTTCTGGGAGATGGAATAAAATTCGTAGGCCTCTTGCTATTGGCCGCCGCCGCAGGAGCCATGGGTTACTTTATTAAACCGGCCGCCGTTCGCATGCTTAAGCTATCGCTTTGGTGTTATGCCTTTATGATGCTGGGCTATTGCATGTACTTTACGGCCCTTATACGATCGAATGCCAATCCCGGCATCGACATGAACAATGTAGATAATCCCATCAACCTGGTCTACTACCTAAGTCGCGAACAATACGGGAGTGCGCCGCTTGTCTATGGACCCCATTTTGCAGCAGATCCCTCGAAAGACCTGGTAGCCGACCAGCCTTTTATCGAGAGCGAAATGAAATATGTAAAGGGCGCAGATCGCTATATTCCTATCGGACGAAGCAAGGAGTATAATTTCAGCAGCGAGGTCAAACAACTTTTTCCGCGCGTGTGGGATTCTAGCGACGACCAATACCATGCTCAATTCTATGCCGAGTGGCTGGGCTTGGGCCAAGATCGCGAGAACGGCTCGTACGAGCCGCCCAGCTATGGTGATAATATCAATTGGTTTTTTAGCTACCAGATGAGTCTGATGTACTGGCGTTACTTTATGTGGAATTTTTCGGGTAAGCAAAACGATATTCAGGGCATGGGCAATAAACGGGATGGCAACTGGGTAACCGGGATTGCACCGCTAGACAATGCTCGACTGGGCGATCAGCAACAACTGCCCGATAGCATTCGAAAAAACGGAGCCACCAACTATTTCTTCTTACTACCCTTCTTACTCGGTATTATCGGTTGCGTCTATCAATACCTGCAAAACAGAAAGGACTGGATCGTCAGCTTCTTATTGTTCTTCTTTACCGGCATTGCCGTTGTGCTCTATTTGAATCAACCGGGCAACCAGCCCCGTGAGCGCGACTATGCCTATGTGGGCTCTTTTTATGCATTTGCCCTATGGATCGGTTTGGCGCTGATCGCTTTTGTACAGATCGCCTCAAAAAAATTAACACAGGTTCGCTATCGCGATTTTCTTTTCTATACCCCCGGATTGGCTTTTCTGGTCACCTTTATGAGTTGCTTTCCCGGTAGTGGAGAAGCGGCCATGATCAATGCACTGGCAGCAGCCGCCATGGCGGCCTTACTGGGTGCCGGACTTAGTTGGCTATTGGGCATCGTGAGTGGACATGGAAAGAATCAAAGCTTACTCATTACGCTAGTGACCCTTTGTTGTTTGGCCGTTCCGGCCTTAATGGCCAATCAAAATTGGAACGACCACGATCGAAGCCATAAGACCACAGGGCCCGACCTGGCCAGAAATTATCTGGAGAGCTGTGCCCCTAACGCGATCTTGTTTTCGTTTGGCGATAATGACACCTACCCGCTTTGGTATGCACAAGAGGTAGAAGGAGTGCGCACCGACGTACGCGTCGTTAACAATAGCCTACTGGGCATTGACTGGTACATCAATCAACTTCGCTACAAGATAAACGACGCCGACTCGATCGACATGATCTGGGATGCCTCGAAAGTGCAGGGCAATACACGCAACTATGTACTTTACAATCCGGTTGCCGGCATCGATCAAGAAGCCTTCTATGATCTTTACGACGTAATGAAAAATTATGTAGGAAGTGACGACCCTTCTCGTATGGATAACACCCGAGGAGAACCACTCAACATGATTCCGGTGAGTCGTGTGGTCGTACCGGTCAACAGAGCTACGGTGTTACAAAATGGTACCGCTAATTCCGAAGACAGCATCTTGACCGATTTTGCATTTGAATTACCAAAGCGAGCCCTACTCAAGAACGACCTTATTATCCTAAACATTATCGCAGCCAACCAATGGAAGCGCCCCATCTACTTCACCTCTCCGTTTGGCGAGTTGGGCTTTGGACCGTTCTTACGCAAAGAGGGATTGGCCTATCGTTTAGTGCCGGTAGCGCCTCAGTACGCACAAATGAAATGGATGACCGATCAATCGATGCGAGCGAACGGTCTGGGTGGAACCCCTATACGCGATAATAATCTGGCAGTGATCTACAAAAACCTCAACGAAAAGTATCGTTTTGGGGGTGCCGACAGAAAGGGAATGTATTTTGATGAGGAAAACAGAAGACACCTGCTAAACATTAGAGAGATCTATGCAGAGGCCGCCGGCAACTTGGCCGATGCCGGCAAAACAGCCGAAGCTAAAGCGCTACTCGAAAAAGCCGAAAAGGGAATTTTACCCGAAAATCTGCCGTATGCCATGGTAAGCCGTTTTAATAGTCACAACCAGACCGGGCTCATTTATCTGGAAGCTTGCTACAAGGCTGGCCTAAAAGAGTTGGCAGGCAAGGTAAAGCAAGCCATTCGCAAAGACCTGGAACAACAACAAGCGTATTTCAATCACATTCGCACGCGTAACCCCGATTTCTATGGCGGATTCGAAGGAACCGAAGTTCCCATTACCGAACGACTGCTAAAAGTGCTGCAAGATATCGAGACCAAATATCAATAATATGGACCTGGCCTTTAATCAAAACGAGGATCATCTGCGTAGCCTGCTCAGCCAGTTAGAACAACGGGCCGCTGTGATTCGCTTGGGGGGTGGAAAAAAAGCCATTGAAAAGCAAAAGGCCAAGAATAAAAAAACAGCGCGAGAGCGCATCGACTATCTGGTCGACAAAGACAGTCCCTTTATTGAGCTGGGACTTTTTGCAGGATACGAACTCTACGAAGACCAAGGTGGTTGTCCCGCCGGAGGAACGGTAGCCGGTATTGGTTTTATCAGTGGCAGAATGGCCGTGATCGTAGCCAACGACCAGACGGTAAAGGCCGGTGCCTGGTTTCCTATTACGGGCAAAAAAAATCTTCGCTTGCAAGAGATCGCTATGGAAAACAAGCTGCCGATCATCTATCTGGTAGATAGTGCAGGCGTTTTCTTACCCATGCAAGACCAGATCTTTGCCGACAAAGAACATTTTGGAAGAATCTTTCGCAACAATGCGAAAATGAGCGGCATGGGTATTACTCAAATTGCCGCTGTAATGGGCGCCTGCGTGGCAGGAGGTGCGTATTTGCCCATTATGAGCGACGAGACCCTGATGGTAGAAGAGAACGGATCGGTCTTTTTGGCCGGCTCTTACCTGGTTAAAGCCGCTATAGGAGAAGATATCGATAACGAAAGCTTGGGTGGAGCCCGTATGCATGCGCAGATCAGTGGCACGGCCGACTATACCTTTACCACCGAAGAGGCCTGTCTCGATCATATAAAAAAAACCATGTCGATGCTCGGCAAGCCAAAAGAGGCGGGGTTTGACCGAATAAAAACCTTGGCACCGGCACGACCCGAATCGGACATCTATGGACTGTTTCCTAAAGACGGAAAGCCCTATGATGTGCAAGAGATTATCGATTGCTTGGTAGATGCGGGCAGTTTTGCTCCCTTTAAATCGGCCTATGGAAAAACGATCGTCTGCGGATATGCCCGTATAGAGGGATGGGCCGTGGGTATCGTGGCCAACCAGCGTAAGATCGTCAAGAGTGGAAAAGGCGAAATGCAGATGGGAGGTGTTATCTACAACGACAGTGCCGATAAGGCCGCTCGCTTTATTTTAAATTGTAATCAAAAGAAGATACCCCTTCTTTTTTTGCAAGATGTAACCGGTTTTATGGTGGGTAGCAGAAGCGAGCAATCGGGCATCATCAAGGATGGCGCCAAACTGGTCAATGCGGTCTCAAATTCGGTCGTTCCCAAGATCACGATCATCATGGGCAATTCCTTTGGTGCTGGTAATTATGCCATGTGTGGAAAGGCATACGACCCCCGTTTTATTTATGCGTGGCCTACCGCCAAGATCGCTGTAATGGGAGGCGAGGCCGCAGCAAAAACACTGCTACAGATCGAAGTCGCCTCGCTTAAAGCGCAAGGAAAAACGATCGATTCGCAAACCGAAGAAAAGATGTTGAACGATATCAAAAGTCGTTACGAAAAAGAAACATCCCCTTACTACGCAGCCGCCAGACTTTGGGTTGATGAGATCATCGATCCGGCTCAGACACGCAGAATGGTAGCAGAAGGAATTGCTGCCGCCGATCACAATCCCGACATAGCGGAGCTTAGGACCGGTGTCTTTCAGGTGTAGTCATTCATATCCATGGCACAACCCATCATTATCTATACAGACGGATCTGCAAAAGGAAACCCCGGACCTGGCGGATATGGTGCCATCCTGATGAGTGGAGATCATCAATTGGAGCTGTCGCAGGGGTATCGCCTAACCACCAATAACCGAATGGAGTTAATGGCCGTTATAGCGGCACTGCAAGCACTGAAAAAAGAAAATTTACAGGTGCAGATCTACTCCGACAGTCAATACGTGGTCAAGGCCGTCAAAGAAGGTTGGTTAAAAAAATGGATGGCGACCGATTTCAGAGGCGGAAAAAAGAACGCAGACCTGTGGCGCCTATTCCATCACTTAAGCCAACAACATCACCTCCAATTTCATTGGGTAAAAGGACACGCCGACAACGAGTACAACAATCGTTGTGACCAATTGGCCACCCGCGCCGCAGATGGAAGAAAGCTAAAGATCGATACAGGTTATGAAGAGACCCTTTCTTAACGAGCCAAGACCAACACCGCTTTCTTACGCTCCAGATAATTGAACAGGAACAAAATAACAGGCAAAAAGACCAAGGTGCCCAGTAATGAATTACGGTAAAAGGGTAAGCCCGCAATATAACAAGTGGTTAATCCGGAAAAAGTCTTTGCATAGACCGCCTCGGTAGCGGATAGCCATACCATCAAATTAGAAACAATAAAATAGAGAGTGGGAGCTCCGAATACGCCGGCCACAAGCGAACGATGACTTCTGGCCCGCAGTAGCACGCCCAAAAAGGTTACACTTAACAGCAAGAGGTAATTCTTCCATTGCCCTCCGTAAAATCCGGGATAATCGAAAGACCCTTGTAAATAAAGCCCCTGGATGAACAGATCGCTCAGCACCAGCGAAAGTAGCGGTAACAAGAACATCCCTTCCTTCTTTTGAAAGACATACCCTGAAAAAAGCGCAATCGCCAGTACGGGAGAAAATCCGGAAAAGGCGATCTCGGGCCCAAAGAAAAATTTACAGGCAGTAGTGATACTTACCAGCACGAGGGTAAAAAGACTGAATTTTATGGCGCTACTCATGGCTTTGATTTAAGAAAGGTCTATTAACAAAATTAACTCAAATGCCTCAATTTGGATATTGAATTATCAACGGCTGTGGATAGTTCCCGTGGCCTGAAAAAGCAGGGCCTCCGTTAAGGCACTAAGGATCACTTCTTGTCCCTGCATCAGCAAGGCGGCCGGCTGGCCTTGTTTAAGTCCGATGGTTTGGGAACCGGCAACCACCTCTACGCTACCGCCCATACAAAGCAGAATACTAGGTGTTACGGACTGAAAAGTGCGTTTCTCCCCTTTTGAAAAGCTGAACTGGGCTAGCTTAAAATCATCGACAGGCGTTTCGAAGTTCCCATCCCCTGACTGAGCATTGAGGATCTGAGGCGTCACCGGTTCGAAACGAATATGTTTCATCAACTCGCCCAGATCGATATGCTTATTGGTGAGCCCTCCTCGTAGCACATTGTCCGAATTGGCCATGATCTCGACATTTTGTCCCTCGAGATAGGCATGTGGTACCCCAGCATCTTGAAAGATGGCCTCACCAGGAAGTAGATGCACCAGGTTAAAGAGATAGATAGAAAATATGCCACGATCAATGGCCTCCCCTTGCGAAAAATCAAGCATAGCACGGGCGGCCCAAAAATCGGGATCTTCCTTGCGCAGTTGTCCTTGTTGATACATGGGCAAAATGGTATCCAAGTGTTCCCGAAGGTGATGTGCTACCTGCTCTTGTGGCATCTCCATGACCAACCGATAAAGGGCCTCATATCCCCCTTGTTCAAAAACAGGCAACAAGAATTGAAGGGGCTTTTTAGAGGCCAGTGTCTTTCGCAATAAGACCGGATCTTGAAAACCATGTAAAAGCCAAAAAGGACTCAGGGCAACCATCAACTCAGGCTTATGATTTGCATCTTTATAATTTCTAAAAGGAGCATCGAGGGGAATATTAAGGTGATTCTCCCTCTCAAATTCAAGTAGAGCAGATTTTTTAGAGGGATGCACCTGGATCGATAACATGGATCGCACATCCAATACCTTGAACAAAAAAGAGAGCTGACCCGTTAGCTTTTCCAAGGGCCATTGCTCCCCTGCAGTCGTTTTTACCTGGGCCATACCCTGGGGATGTGTCCCCATCCAATATTCCGCAAAGGGCTTTTGATCAGGATTGTCTTGCAATAACATCTTCGCAATAAACTGATACCCTCCCCAATCATAATATTTTGTTACTCCTTGCAGTGGAAATATTGCATCCATTTTTTCCAGGGTTTATACTTGGATAAAGATACAGCATGAGCAAGCATCTTGCGCTAGGGAAAGCCGGAGAAACCGCGGCAGCGGATTGGCTGCAACAAAAGGGATATACGATTGTCGAAAGAAACTTCAGGTGGGGAAAAACAGAGATAGATATTGTGGCCCTTAAAGGAGAATGGCTGCATATTATAGAAGTCAAGACCAGCAGCAGCGATAAATGGGGCTCGCCGGAACAACGCGTCACGCCCCAAAAAATGAGCATGCTACAGCGGGCGGCAACGGGATTATTACGCACGTATGGACGTCAATGGCTACAGTACGATGTAGTGGCTATTACCTGGAAAAAAGGGGATCTTCCCCACCTAGAGCTGATCGAAGATCTTGGTTGCAGCTGAACCCGTAGAACTACTTGCTTACCTGCTCCTTTAACTTCTCTACCAAGGCAAAGGCCGCCGGGCAACTTTCCACGTTTTGCTTGTGTATATGCACAAAATCACGAAATCGCTTGCCCAAGTGAGGAAACCCGGCACAATCCGCAGGGCGAATGGCATAGATACGGCACTTATTATTCGATTTGTTCAAAAATTGACAAGGCGTAGAACGATTCATCCAATCGCGGTCGCCTCCCCTTTCTTGTTTCAACCACTTCTTTTTTACGGCTGCAACCGTCATTCCAAAATACCGGGCAATTCGATTTAAATCGGCAGGCGTATAGGTAGGTGTCATGGTCTTGCAACAGTTGGCACAAGTCAAACAATCTGTCTCGGCCCATACTTTTTTTTCAGTACGCTCTACCAACGACTGAAGACCGCGCACCGGATTTTTTTCAAGACGGGTCAAAAATCGTCTGAGCGCTGTCTTGCGATGTTTGGCTTTTGCCCGAAAGGAACGTAATACAACTGGAGTCTTTGACATAGAGACCAAATATAATCAATCAAACGGTCTAAATTTGTAGAAACGCAGATTACCATGAAAGTAACCGGACTCTTATTCTTAGCGGGGATCACCCTCTTCTCATTTTCCTTTACTTCTTGTAACAGTGGAGCCGGTGGCACGCCTACTTTTTGCGATACCACTTGCTCAAACGATACGATCCGATTCGTTGGTTCGCATCAAAGCGCCCCCATGGTCAGCATTTCTATGAAAAATTGTTTGCCGGACACCATCCAGTGGAATCATGCCGGCATGGATACCTACACCAAAACAGGATTCATGTATCTGCTCGAACAATCCGTTCGTATCAACAAAAATTTTATATCGGCAAAATTCAAGGATAACAGCTATGTGTGGGTTCTTTTCAATGACTGCATAACAGGCAGGGGCTTTCAATTGAAACTACCCTATGATAAGACCGAAAATTTTGCGATCAGATCGAGCGGGATCAATTCATTTGATCCAAAGTTTTCTATAGCCGAACAGTTGATCGTCAATACCGATCGCGGCAATATTTATGTCGAGGATGCCTATACCGGAAAAAAAGCCATGATGACCTTTGGTGAAAAAATTCCAATTGATTACGATCTGATCCATGACCATCTCGATTCGGTGCATATTACCTACAACAGAATATGGGTGCGCTTTAAGAGTAAGAACAAGTGGGTCGATAAAGAAAAAAATATCGTGCTGGAGTAATACATTATGTGGGAGCCCTACAAAAAAGGATACAAGGCCTGGTTGCAACTGGAGCGCTCCTTGTCCGATCACTCCGTGGAAGCCTATGGAAGGGATATCGAGTTGCTCACGCGCTATTTACAGCTGGAGACTACTTCTCCACGCCCGGCCGATATTACCGCTGAGATATTACGCCAATTTATTCAATGGATCGCCGCTATGGGCTTATCGGCTCGATCGCAATCCCGGATCATATCAGGCGTCAAATCGTTTTTTCGCTACTGCGTTCTAGAGCAGATCGTCGAGAAGGATCCTACAACCTTGCTGGAGACCCCAAAACAGAAAAGATCCTTGCCCGACACGCTCAGTTTCGAAGAGATCGAGTCTATGATCACCTCCATTGACCTAAGCAAACCCGAGGGCACACGCAACAAGGCCATACTGGAGACACTCTACAGTTGCGGGCTGCGCGTAAGTGAACTGATCGGACTGCGGATATCCCAACTTTATCTCGATCTCGATTATATACGCGTCAGGGGGAAAGGTGACAAAGAAAGATTGGTCCCGATCGGAAAAGAGGCTGCCCGTTATATCAAAATTTACCGCGAGCAGGTTCGTTCGCATCTGCGTCCCGTAAAAGGAATGGAGGATATTCTATTCCTGAATAAACGAGGAAGCGCCCTATCGCGCGTTATGATATTTTATATTATTAAGGGGCAGGCGGCGGCGGCAGGGATCAAAAAATCGGTCTCACCTCATACCTTTCGACACTCTTTTGCTACCCACCTGGTAGAGGGAGGGGCCGACCTTCGTGCCGTACAAGAAATGCTGGGACATGCCAGTATTACAACCACCGAGATCTATACCCACCTCGACAGGGACTTTCTGCGCAAAACCCTTGAACAATTCCATCCGGGATTTAAAAAATAGAGGCCTTTTCTGTGGAGGTGGCCAAGTACCGGGATTGCCCTAATTTTACACTCCTAAAATTACTTGACACATGAAAAAGATCTTTTGGCTGGTCGGCTGTCTTGCTTTTCTGACAAGCGTCCACGCACAACTTAAAACACCTGCCCCCAGTCCTACTCAAACCCTAAAACAAGACTTTGGACTTGGCAGTATCGAAATCAATTATTCTCGCCCCGCTGTTAAAGGACGCAAGGTATTTGGAGACCTGGTACCCTATGGAGCTATTTGGCGCACAGGAGCCAACAATGCCACTACCCTTCAGTTCTCTGAAGAGGTTAGCATTGGTGGGGTTACACTGGCCCCTGGTAAATATGGACTTTTGAGTATTCCTGATAAAGAAAAATGGACACTGATCATCAGTAAGCAAACCGATGTAACCAGCCCCAGCGCCTATAAACCTGAAATGGATCTGGTACGCGTAACGGCTTCCGTTGAAAAATTAAAGTATGATGTCGAAAATTTCACCATTGCCATTAATGACATTAAACCCAATAGCTGCCAATTGAGTCTCTCCTGGGATAAGACTCAAGTTAATCTGCCCATCACCACCGATATTGATAGCAAGATCATGAGCAATATCGCCAAGGTGATGCAGGGAGAAAAACCACCCTACTACAACGCCGCTATGTATTATATGGAAAATGGAAAAGACCTAAACCAAGCTCTCGCTTGGTTCGATAAAGCTATCGAAGCCACACCTGGCGCTTATTGGGTACACCACCAACGTGCCAACTGTTTGGCCAAATTGGGAAAGAGCGCTGAAGCTAGAGCCGCCGCTGAAAAATCGAAGGAGCTGGCCTTGGCTGCTAAAAATATGGACTATGTAAAACTCAACGAAAAGTTACTCGCTGAATTAAAATAAAGCTGTTTACTCCGTTTTAAAAATCGCTCCTTGATCGGGGCGATTTTTTTTTGTCGTCATATGCAGCAGAGCCGTTAGAAACAAGACCAGCAATGCCCCCAACGGATTAAGCCAGAGAAAAGCTAACTTGATCCATCCAAGCTTTGAAAAGACAAATACAGCGATCACTACCAACTCGGCCAAGAGAGCGGCCCAAAAAACCTGTTTCCCGCTAGTAACACGGGGCATAAAAAAGGCCACCAAGAAAATACCCAGCACCACCCCGTAGAACAAAGAACCTAACACATTGACCGCTTCTATCAAACTATTTCCGATATTATAGGTAAACATGGCCACCGCGATACAAAAAATACCCCAGCCCAACGTATACCACTTCGATATCCGATACCCCTGCTCAGGGCTCTTCGTGCGTTTATTAAATCGCTTATGAAAATCGATCATGGTAGAAGAAGCCAACGAATTGATGGCAGCGGCAATACTGCCCCATGAGGCTAAAAAAATAATAGCTATCAATAAGCCCACCAGACCAGGCGGTAACTGATCGACCACAAAACGCAAAAAGATATAATTCGTGTCGTTGCTATCCCCACCCGGGATTTTTGTACCGATCCAATATTTGACGCGCCCTCGAATACTATCAGAGCGATATTGTAATTGCCGTATAGAGTCGATAAGCACCTCCTGCTCCAACGGAGGCGTTGGGGCCACTTGATCGCCGGCTGAGCTAGAATAGGTTCCAGAAGCCGATCGACTTTTCGCGTACTGCAAGACCATTTCTTTTTTTTGCAGGCCCAGCCGGTTATAGACATCTTCTGCAATTCGTAGTGAATCCCCATAGGGTACAGAAGACCTTAACTTATCAATTTGTACCTGGTTAAAAAAGATCGGAGCTTGCTGAAATTGATAGAAAGAAAAGACCAAGACGCCAACCAGTAAGATCAAAAATTGCATGGGGACTTTTACAAACCCATTCATCAATAACCCCATACGGCTCTCCTTTAAGGACTGGGCAGTCAGGTAACGACCTACCTGGCTTTGGTCTGTACCAAAATAAGAAAGTGCTAAAAAGAAACCTCCTATTAGACCACTCCAGATATTGTACTGGTCGCTCCAATCGAATTTTCCATTGACCACACCAGTGGAGATGGCATTGAATTTACCTAGTTGTCCCCCAATGGCCAATGCATCGGTAAACCCGACTCCCTCCGGTAATAAATGAACCACCATCCAGCCCGCTAAAAACATACCCGTAAACACAATGATCAACTGAAGTTGCTGCGTGTAGGCAACGGCACGAGCGCCCCCCGATATAGTGTAAATGATCAGTAAGCCGCCTAGAAAAATATTGGTCCAGGTAATATCCCAACCCATCAGAGAAGACAAGATAAGAGAGGGAGCAAACACACTGATACCGGTAGAGAGACCTCGCTGCAATAAAAATAAGAAAGAGGTCAGCGTGCGGGTCCCACCGTTAAAGCGTTGCTCGAGATATTCGTAAGCAGTATAATAATTCCCCTTTCTAAAAATGGGAACAAAGAAGATGCAGATGACCACCATGGCCAATGGAATACCAAAATAGTATTGCACGAACCGGATCCCATCTGTATAGGCTTGACCGGGCGCCGATAGAAAGGTGATGGCACTGGCCTGCGTTCCCATGATACTCAATAAGACCAATCCCCACGAAAGATTTCGGTTAGAGCGAAAATATCCATCTAAATTTTTCGTGGTACGACTTTTGTAAAGTCCGTAAACTACGATCACGGCAAGCGTCAAGACCAGTACTATCCAATCGAGGGTACTCATGCAAAATAATCAGTAAGGCATTTAAAGATCACTATCAACAAGACCAAGAAGACGAGCACTGAAAGGTACCATCCTGACCATTGCTTAAAAAAAGGCGGTTTTTCGTTAGTATCCATATCCTAGCGATTACGTTTGGCTTTTACCCAGCCGGTAAAAACAATCATGGCCGCTAACGCCAATCCGATCAAGACCCCCACCCTTATTTTCTTGATCAGGATACCCAATACCAGCCCCCCGACAATG
Organism: Sphingomonadales bacterium; assembly: GCA_016872195.1. Classification (GTDB taxonomy): domain Bacteria; phylum Bacteroidota; class Bacteroidia; order Chitinophagales; family Chitinophagaceae; genus JJ008. The sequence continues at coordinate 19,432 of VHAT01000013.1, forward strand.
GCCGCATAGAATGCAATATCGGAGCGGTTACTTTTATGGCGAGAATGATCAGAATCCATGTTTGTCCCGTTGATTGAGCGCGATAAGATTGGCCAGTAAGCGATATGCTCCATTGACACCGGCGGGCAGTTGACGAAATAGCGCTAAGCCCGTGTAGGTAAACCATCCTTTTCCATAAGTAGTAACAAGCAAGCTCCCCTCATCGGCTTTCTCATCCGGATCTTGCATGCGAAGCAAATATTGATATCCTTGGGCACCGGAGGCAGCATGATAAATACTTCTCTCTTGAACCCAATCTTTAAAATCGACAGGACCTAAACGGTTAGGAAAATTGAAAACAGCATGAGAGGAATCAGAAAAAACGACCGTAGCTTTTTCGTCGGTGATCCGGTTACGAGAGATCGTAAAGGGATAAGGACCGATCTGCGCTTTTACCGGACCAATCTGGCTGCTGGTATTGTATTGAACGATCAGGTTTCCTCCTTTTTCTACATACTGCATCAACCGATCGTAAACTCTGTTCAACCACTCATGCGTATTATAGGCCCTTACACCGGTAATAATGGCATCACATTGTTGCAACTGCGCCGGGGTCATGTCCTTCTCTTGCAATAAGATAACCTCAAAACCCATCCGGCTCAACGCATCGGGTATCTTATCTCCGGCTCCTTCGATATAGCCAATCCTTTTACCTCTTGTTTGCAGATCGATCTTTTTTACCTGTACCGCGGCTGGCATAAAATAGCTGAGCGCAGGAATATGATCGTATCGAATATCGGCGCGGAACTGATTATAAGTGGTATTACTTTGATCTTGGGCCTCGATGATCAGCTCGCGCTCCGAGGCTGTAGGCATCACCTGATAAGCCAGCGTGCCCACCTGATCTTTTTTTGATAATATCAGTGTATCCGGCGCGAAAGAAAGTGCAGAGGGTCGGTCTTTGTCCCCTTGTGCAAGGGCGCGAATTCTTTTATTGGCTTGCAGCGTATTGAACCTTACTGTACCCTCCGCATTTTTTTGCCCCTTATAGACCAATTGGACCGGATCGGAAGGCTGCACCAATACCGCAGGAGAAATGACCAGTGGCCAATATAACTCTCCTTTGACTGGATCGGTAAACTTGTAGCGAACGGGCAACTCAAGTTCTACCAATTGCCCCTCTAACTTTATCGAGAGCGAACAGACAATAGCGGCGCGGTCATCGGCCTGACCGATCTGCAATTGATCGGATACCGTAAAGTACCCCTCTTGCATAGGAGCACGAAGCCAATATGGCTGGGTGATAGGCTTATTTTTTTCTAAAGGAAGAACATAATTAAGTGTCCAGCTTTTGTTAGCACTCAGTTGTGTATCAAGTAACGCCGCCTTTTGCTCAATGCGCCAACCCAGCAATTGACAAGAAACCCCCATGCGATTAACAACCGACAGGGTCAACTTAACGGAATCGCCCTGCACAGCTAGGGCTTGCGAAGAAAATGCATCTGCGTATACTCCCGACAAGGGAAGCAACAATGCATTTAACTCGTTTATTTTTTGCGTTTTCCAATACCCGGGAGCCAGGGCCGTATTCATTTGCTCCCGAAGTCGCAACAGTCCACGCAACGAATACTGTGGAGCGGTAAAGTCGAAATGCTGTAAAATACTATCAATGGTCTTTTGAATTAGCAATCCCCCTTCTACCCGCTGCCAGCTGGTAGCAACATTATCCATCAGGTCGTTTTGTGGAGACGAACCTTTTATCGTTTTAAAGTACTCCAGGGCCTCTCCCCGAGAAGCGGATACGCCAAATCCCTGGCTTTTATGTTGGCTTCGGCTCTCGGCGGCCAGCTCTCCATAACTTTTACCAAGCAAAGGATTGTACCCTCCCACGTCTAGTTTAAATTGATCTTCGCGAGTGGTATTGTTACCGCCGAAATTAAATGTATTCCATAGCAGGCGAGTTGCTTTCCAGGGCGAAGTATAGCGCAGCTGATCCTTGAATCGCAGCGGATCGGCTGCCGCTTCAAAAGCTTCTTGTGCTAAAATGGCCGAAGCCGTATGGTGACCATGCCCTCCTTCGCCGGTACTGGGAAAGCGAGCAATGATCACATCGGGTTTAAGCCGACGGATCACCCACACCACATCCGAGAGGATGGAATCGCGATCCCACTTTTCAAAGGTTTCTTTTGGCGTTTTAGAATATCCAAAATCATAGGCCCGTGTAAAGAACTGTTCACCGCCATCGATGCGACGGGCGGCCAGTAATTCTTGCGTTCGAATCATACCCAGCGCAATCCCTTGCTCCTCTCCGATCAGGTTTTGTCCGCCATCGCCTCTTGTCAAAGAGAGATAGCCGGTTCGATATAATCGATCGGTAGAGAGATATGCGATCAGTCGGGTGTTCTCATCATCAGGATGCGCCGCTATGTAAAGTACCGAGCCCAGCACATTCAACTTCTGAATACGCTGGTACAGCTGCACAGAGCTAACCGGTTGCCCTTGTAAAAAGTGAGAGGCAAAAAAAAGACAGATACAAAAAAGAGATTTCAACAATTTCATGGAACATCAAGATTAATCAGCCGAAAAAAACACGGCGTTGCACAACATTAGCTTTCCTGCTTCCCAAAAACTTCTAAATAGGATATCATCGGTAAACAAGGTAATAGACCCCCTGCCCATACTTAGCTGCCCTATGGACAACACATCTTTTATCTGGGGCTTTAATGTATTCCCGACAAAACCAGAGAGAGGGGGTTCCTGCTTGATCACCCCCACATTCCAACCCGCCTCCGCAATAAATTCATAGGTTCTGTCATCCATTTTGAGTGTATAGAAGTGCGCTCCATATCCGAAGGCAAGAGGATGGGTGGTGTCTAGTGAAACTTTCCAAATAGCACCCGGGGTAAATCCAGAGAGATAATCTCTCTCTCTTTCTCCGAACAAAGAAAGTGATTCATAAGGGTCGCTATCTTTCTTATCGGTTGCCTCGCTTTTCTTTTTTGCCTTGATACCCCAATCTCCTTGTGCCAATTGCGCCACGGCCCCTTCCAAGGCCACTAGCTTACCGCCGGCGTTGATCCAGCCCTTAATATCATCTTGCATCTCCTTTCCGTCAAGTGCGCGGTAACGTCCATCGGCCATGATCAGAACATCGATATCCTTAAGGTCAGCCGCACCAAAAGAAGATGCATTGAATAAGGTGATCGGATAATGCAACTGCTGATCGAAGAAATGCCAGATCTCTCCTACCGCTGTGCTGCTTACCCCTTCGCCCGCTAGCAAACCTACTCGTGGGGCCAATAATGGGCGTACCCGGTCACTGCCGAAATCAAATCCTTTATCGACTAGTCCGGTAGAGATCGCATGCAATTTTATCTGCGCCTGATCGGCCAATCGCTGTACATTGGACAAGAAAGCAGCACCAAATCTTTCATTGGCCGTTTTTAACACCAAAACCGTTCCCGCCCGAAATGATTTACCATCGACAGAGAAAGGAGCTTCTGCATAACGCAGCTTATATCCCTGTTGCAAGAGTTTTCCGACCAACGAGGCCGCTTGTACACCCTGCCAGGGAATGGCATAGCCATACGAAGTATTGTCATTCTTAATCAGTGTACTAACAGGTGCTGCTACTGATGCCACTTTTTCTTTGCTGGCAAAGGCAGAAAGTCCGTACGCATAAGGGGCCGCCCATGCGGTGATATCATAGGTGGCCGAGTCCGCTAATTTGGTAACGGGCTCCATCATCACTTGCAACAGGGCCGAGCGAGGTTGTTGCGTTGAAATGACTATATCAGTGGCCTGCGCCAAAAAATTTTCTTCTTTAAGGGTCGCATAATTCAACCCCTTTGCAGAAGTACCGGTACCATATCCATATTGAATGCCGTTTCTGTCCAAGAGTGATAATAAAGAAGCGGCCAGCTCTTTTTCGTGTGGCTGCACTTTAACTACATACGATTTATAAGGGGAGAATTGTCCAGCCATGGACTGCTGATAGAACTTCCTGAATTCGCTAATCAAACGCTGGCGATAGCGATAAGACACTTCCAGTGTACTCAGCGATGTGGTGGCATGATGAGCAACGCGATCGACCAAGGTCAAGGTATCTCCATCTTCGATGACTATTCCTAATCCGGCCCTGATCCCGCCTTGTTCGTAGGTCATACCGATGGCACCGCTATAAGTAGGATACGTATCCCCATAAGAAGGGTAAAGCAGATCGAAGCGCTCGCGGGTAAAGTAAAGCCATCCATTCTTATCAAAATAACCAGCATGATTCTTTCCAATGGCTTGTTGAAATTCTCTTTGCCAAGGGGTGATGATCTCGTGATAGGGCTCTGCGGCAGGGGCAAAGTAATAGGGCTCGTTGTAACCTTGTTCGTGAAAATCTACATGCACATGTGGCATCCACTGTTGATAGAGTTGCATGCGTAAGTGCGACTCTACCTGCGACTGCCAGGCCCAGTCGCGATTTAGGTCAAAATAATAATGATTGGAACGCCCCCCAGGCCAGGGCTCTTGATGCTCTCTGGCTCCAGGATGCGGATTGAACTGGCTACCCACTACCCCGTTGTACCAATTTACATAGCGGTCTCTTCCATCGGGATTGATACAGGGATCGATCACCACCACCATTTGTTTTAACCAATCGGCCATATCATTCCCTTCCTTGAGAAGTTCGTAGAGAGTCACCATTGACGCCTCGGTAGAGGAAGCCTCGTTTCCATGCACGTTATAGCTTAACCAAACAAGGGCAGGATGATCCTGCTCAGTTGGTGCCATTTTATCGAGCGTTAGACCGGCTAGTCGAAGATTATTCATCCGTATCGATTCGAGCGAAGCGATATGAGAGGGAGAACTAACGATCGCCACGAACAGTGGCCTTCCCTCATTTGTTTTTCCATACGGGATCAGCTTAACCCGATCGGGTGTCATTTGAGCCACATGTTGAAAGTACCCCTGAACCAGATAATGCGGAGTATGTCGAGTGCCTATCTCGTAGCCCAAAAAAGCAGCCGGAGATAAAAGTTGAGCGTTGGCAACTGCTACCAAAAAAACAGAAAGGATCGTCAGCAAACCATTTCGTACGTTCATAAAATGTTCTTTATGCTGGCAAGTTAAGGTTTGTTTTGGTTTTTGTAGCTTAGCAGATCATAAGAATTCACTATGAGATCTACCCTATTCTTGAGCATTTCCCTTGCGATCGCTTTTTCGCTGTTGACTCCGTTGAGCTCCCGGGGACAAGCGCAAAATGCCTATCAATACAACATTGAAAAATCATTGGTCGCCTCGAACGGGGCGGTCGTATCGGCTCATCCCCTGGCCAGCCAGGCCGGACTCTCCATTTTGCAAAAAGGGGGCAACGCAATTGATGCCGCCATTGCCACTCAGCTGGCCCTGGCCGTAGTTTACCCAAATGCGGGCAATATCGGTGGTGGAGGCTTTATGGTGGCGCAATTAAAGAATGGAAAAACGGTAGCCCTCGATTTTAGAGAAAAAGCACCGGCCAAGGCCCACCGCGATATGTACATTGAGCCTGATGGAAAGGCCAATACCGATAAAAGTCAACAAGGGCATTTATCGTGTGGCGTTCCGGGCACTGTAGCGGGCTTATTTGCCGCACACCGTTACGCTTTGCTTCCCTTTCGTGTCTTAATTGCACCGGCCATTGAGTTGGCAGAAAAAGGATTTGTCATTACGGCCGGAGAAGCCCGTGGACTAAATAATTTACAAAGTGATTTAAAAAAATACAATACGCAAACGCCTGTCTTTGTCAAACAAGAAGAATGGAAGGCCGGCGATACCCTCATTCAAATTGACCTGGCTAACACGCTAAAACGAATTCGCGACAATGGACAAGCTGGTTTTTATGAAGGCCCCACTGCCGATCTGATCGTTGCCGAAATGCAACGAGGAGGAGGACTGATCTCTAAAGAAGATCTTCGTGCCTATACGGCACAGTACCGCACCCCGCATCGCTTTCAATACAAAGAGTACAGTATAGTGGGGATGCCCATGCCCAGCAGCGGCGGGGTTCTTCTTCATCAGATGCTTAAAATGATCGAAGATCGCCCCATTGCCACCATGGGATTTCATTCGCCAGAAGCGGTACAGCTCATGACTGAAGTTATGCGAAGAGCCTATGCCGACCGGGCGGCCTTTATGGGAGATGCGGATTTTTATCAGGTGCCTGTTAAGCAAATCACTAATCAAGCTTATTTACAAGACCGCATGAAAAGTTTTGTAACAGGTCAACCTACCCCCAGCGCTACATTACAACCAGGCACGGTTACCGGATACGAAAGTGAGGAAACGACCCATCTTTCTGTGATCGACAAAAAAGGAAATGCCGTTGCTGTCACCACCACCCTTAATAACTCGTATGGCAGCAGAACGGTAGTCGGTGGCGCCGGATTCTTACTCAATGATGAAATGGATGATTTTAGCATCAAGCCCGGCGTTCCCAACATGTTCGGTGCTGTGGGCGGAGAAGCTAATTCCATTCAACCTGGCAAACGCATGCTGAGTTCAATGGCACCAACCCTTGTACTCAAAAAGGGAAAACCCTACCTGGTCGTGGGCACCCCAGGGGGCACCACCATCCCAACCCAGATCTTTCAAACCCTGGTGAATATCTTGGAATTTAACATGAGTCCGCAAGATGCCGTGTACAAACCAAAATTTCATCACCAGTGGCTGCCCGACGAACTGGTCTTGGAAAAAGGATTTCCTGAAAACACAAAAGCAGCCTTGCAAAAAATGGGATATCCCTTCGGAAAAGAGCGCGGTGGAATTGGACGCACCGAGCTGATCCGGGTAAGACCCGATGGCCGTTTTGAGGCGGTAGCCGATAAAAGAGGCGACGACTCCGCTGCGGGGTATTAAGATTTTACCGCTTTACTTTAGCTGAAAACTCTCCAGGAACTTCGTATTGAAATCGCCACTCCTGAAACGTTCATCTTGCATCAATTGCAAATGAAAGGGAATGGTTGTCTTTACCCCTTCAATCACGTATTCGCTCAGGGCGCGATACATGGTTTGGATGGCCTCCTGACGCGTTTGCGCCACGGTAATGAGCTTTCCGATCATTGAATCGTAATAAGGTGGAATCACATAACCTGCGTAAACATGGCTGTCTACGCGAACACCATGACCACCCGGTTGATGCACCACGGTGATCTTTCCAGGTGAGGGACGAAAATCATTATAAGGATCCTCCGCATTGATGCGACACTCAATGGAGTGCATTTGCGGGTAGTAATCTTTTCCTGAAATACGATGACCGGCAGCGATCAATATTTGCTCTTTGATCATATCGTAATTGATCACCTCTTCCGTTACGCAGTGCTCCACCTGAATCCGCGTATTCATCTCCATAAAATAAAAATTACGATGCTTGTCGACCAAAAATTCAATAGTCCCCACGCTCTCGTAATTGATAGCGGCAGCGGCTTTCTTAGCGGCCTCTCCCATCTTATGGCGTAACTCTTCGGTCATAAAGGGAGAAGGAGATTCCTCTACCAACTTTTGATGTCGGCGCTGAATGGAACAGTCTCTTTCACTCAAGTGACAAACATTTCCAAACTGATCGCCGGCAACTTGTATTTCGATATGACGTGGTTCCTCCACGAATTTCTCCATGTAGATACCGTCATTTTTAAAAGAAGCCAGCGCTTCTGCCTTGGCTGTGTCGTATGCTTTCTCTAGTTCTGATTCTTCCCAAACAATACGCATGCCCTTACCGCCGCCTCCGGCCGTCGCTTTTAAGATAACAGGAAAGCCCATTTCGCGGGCGATTCCCTTGGCCTCGTCGACGCTCTGCAAAAGGCCTTGTCCTCCGGGAATAACCGGGACCCCGGCCTTGATCATGGTCTCCTTGGCTGTAATCTTATCGCCCATCGAGTTGATCATCTCGGGGGTGGGTCCAATGAATTTGACCCCATGTTCGTTACAGATACGGGCAAATTTGGCATTCTCGGCCAAGAATCCATAGCCCGGATGAATAGCATCGGCATTGGTGATCTCGGCGGCCGACATAATGTTGGCAATATTCAGATACGAGTCACTACTTTGGGGTCGACCTATACAGACCGCCTCGTCGGCAAAGCGCACATGCAAGCTATCTCGATCGGCTGTTGAATAAACCGCCACGGTCTTAATCCCCATCTCTCGGGCCGTGCGAATAACACGAAGGGCGATCTCGCCTCTGTTGGCGATCAGAATTTTTTTGAACATAGCAGAATGATTTTGCCTTAGGCAGGCTCTACCAAAAACAAGGGCTGATCATATTCCACGGGCGAAGCGTCATCGACCAATACTTTAACGATACGACCTTTGACCTCGCTTTCGATCTCATTGAAGAGCTTCATGGCCTCTATAATACAGAGAACGGTACCAGGAGCAATATCGCTACCCACATCGACCAGATTGGGTTTGTCCGGCGAAGACTTTCTATAGAAGGTACCGATCATGGGACTCTTGATCGTAACCAGGTTATCTGAGGCAGCAGGTGCCGATTTTGACTTCTCTAACGATAGAGTAGATGGAGCGGGCGCAGCTGCCACGGGGGGGGCGGAAGGGGCTGCCATCATGGGGACGGGCGCGGTGGCCACTACCTGCTGAACCGGCTCCTCTTTCTGCTTAACGGTAACCTTAACATCCTTTAACTCGATGGTCACCTCTCCGATATTGGATTTGTTGACCATTTTGATCAACTCCTGAATCTGTTTAAAGTCCATGCCTTTCAATTTTAAAAATTTTAGGTTGAATGATCAGGTCGTACCAGGCCGCTAAGGTAAGGCAATGCCTTTCAGAACCGTTGGCTTTTTTATTGATTTTGGGGGATTTTGGGCAAAAAATGAGGAAAAAACGCCAAAAATGAGCAAAAAATAGCCCGAAATCGTAAAATTCCGGGCCTTGAAAAAAATAGAAAATGAGGACTTATACTAATTACTCTTTTACTCTTTCTACGTACTCCCCTGTTTTTGTGTTGATACGGATCATCTCTCCCTCGTTTACAAAAAGCGGAACACTCACCGCCGCACCGGTTTCCACCGTAGCGGGCTTTAAGGTACGGGTAGCAGTATCACCTCGGAGGCCAGGCTCGGTGTAGGTAACCTGTAAGACGATTTTGTCAGGCAGTTCCACGCTCATGGGCAGCTCGGTCTCTGTATTGAACAACACGCTTACTTCTTGCCCCTCTTTCAAAAACTGGGGTGCATCCACGGTATTCTCCTGAACGGCCACCTGTTCGAAGGTCTCGTTATCCATAAAATTATACCCGGTATCGTCCTTGTACAGAAACTGATAGGCCTTACGTTCTACGCGGACCGGGAAAATATTATCGCCGGAGTTCCAAGTCTTTTCGATGGAACGATTATTGTCGACCCCCTTTAGCTTGGCCCAAACCTTTGCGGCCGCACGGGCGGTTTTGTTCTCGCCAAACTCCACTACCGAATACAAACTCCCATCGAGTTTTATGATCAGCCCACGGCTGATATCTGCTGTCGTTGCCATTGGAAAAATTATTGAGGTCGCAAAGATAAGGGAGCCTTGCCTGAACACAAAACTGCTACCTTTGCAAAAATTTTTACAATGAAAGTAACGGTTGTAGGTGCAGGGGCGGTGGGAGCCACTTGTGCCGATAATATTGCCAGAAAAGAACTATGCACCGAGTTAGTCTTACTCGACATCAAAGAAGGGGTTGCCGAAGGTAAGGCGCAGGATATGATGCAAACCGCCACCCTTCTGGGGTTTGATACCCGTATTACCGGCAGCACTAACGACTACACTAAAACGGCCAATAGTGATGTAGTGGTGATCACATCGGGACTTCCACGCAAACCCGGTATGACACGCGAAGAATTGATCGGTGTCAATGCCGGCATTGTAAAAGGCGTTTGTGAGAACGTTCTGAAATTCTCCCCCAATGCCATAATTATTATCGTAAGTAACCCGATGGATACGATGACCTACCTCGCCTTACAACAAACAGGTCTTCCCAAGCAGCGTATTATCGGAATGGGCGGCACCCTCGATAGTAGTCGCTTTAAATATCAGCTTTCTCTTCATTTGGGCTGCAGTCCGGCCGATCTGAATGCCGTAGTCGTTGGCGGCCATGGAGACACCACCATGATCCCACTGATTCGACTGGCTACCTGGAATAGTGTACCGGTTACGCAGTTCCTGAGCCAAGAGCAACAAGATAAGATCGTAAAAGACACGATGGTAGGAGGAGCTACCCTCACAGCGCTGATCGGAACGTCTGCCTGGTATGCTCCAGGTGCAGCGGCGGCGGCCCTGGTAGAATCCATCGTTCGCGATGAGAAAAAACTTTTTACCTGTTGCGTCTCACTGAATGGAGAATACAAGCAACAAGACATTTGTCTGGGAGTACCGGTGACCATTGGAAGGAATGGCTGGGAAAAGATCATCGACTTCAAATTAAATACAACCGAGCAAGAGGCCTTCGATAAAAGCGCTGCTGCCGTTCGCAGTATGAATGATGTACTCAAGACGCTCTAATCTCAGTGATCGATCTTACTTTACAATAGAGCTCCTAACGGGGCTCTTTTTTTTTTGGATCCGAAAACAAAAACGAGTGGTACGGCCGGCAAAATCAAATGAAGTGGTCGCCTTGGTCAAATCGCTGATCAATGCCACCTCGCTTAAAGAAGCCTCCATGCTAAACTTGGTAAAATTGGTACTGAAGTAGAGTATACCATCGGCAGAAAGGATGCGAAGTGCCTCCCGGATCAATAAAGGATGATCGCGCTGAATATCCAAGATGTCATCCATGCGCTTACTATTACTAAAGGTAGGAGGATCCATTACGATCAGGTCGAAACGCTCGGCAGGAAGGGTTCGTAAGTACTGCGTAATATCGGCCTGTACAAATTGATAGGCTCCCGATTGAGCTGAATCACCGATCGTACTATCCGAGAGAGAGACGAATCCATTTAATTCCATATTCCGACGGGCCCATTCCAAATAAGTATTAGAAAGATCAACCGTAGTTACTTCGGAAGCCCCGCCGGCCGCGGCATATACCGAAAAAGATCCTGTGTATGCAAAAAGGTTGAGTACGCGCTTTCCTTTTGCCTGCTGCTGAACCAGGCAACGGGTATCACGATGATCCAAGAACAATCCGGTATCCAGATAGTCGGTGAGATTGATCAAAAAAGAGAGTCCGTTTTCTTGTATAATAAAAAAATCACCCGCACCCTCTGCGGTTTTTTGATACTGCCCTCCCCGACCGGGCTTGCGCTGCCGAAGTTTCAAGAAGATCTGTTCGCGAGGTACCGCTAATGAAAGAGCCATTTGCTGCAGACATGACGCTAGCCAGATCGCATGGGCCTCTTCGTTCATCCCATGCCTTCTTTTATACTCGGCCACATAGAGCTTTTCGGCATACCGATCGATACAAAATGGAAACTCAGGCAGATCGTGATCATAGAGTCGGTAACAACTAATACCCCGTTTGCGAGCCTGCTTGTCTATATGCCGCGAGAGCTTTTGCAAACGATTATGAAACATCTCTAAACGTTGGTCGGTCACGCTGCTGATTTTTAACGAAATTAGCTCTTTGAATGTATGCAATCGTAGACATAGAGACAACAGGCTCTTTTGCCGCAGCCAATGGCATTACCGAGATTGCCATTCACTTATTTGACGGCGTCTCCGTAACCGAGACCTATGAGACCTTGGTCAATCCCGGCCAACCCATTCCGCCTTTTATTCAAAAGATGACAGGCATAACTGACCAAATGGTGGCAACGGCGCCCCCCTTTAGTGAGATAGCCGAAAAGGTATATTCACTACTGCAGGGACAGATCTTTGTAGCTCATAACGTTCAGTTCGACTATTCCTTTGTAAAGGCGCATTTGAAACAAGAGGGATATCAATTGCACTGCAGTAAACTTTGTACCGTGCGGCTGAGCCGACAGATCTTACCCGGCCTTCCTTCGTATAGCTTAGGTAAGCTCTGCCGATCCATTGGCATTCCTCTCGAAAATCGCCATCGCGCTGGTGGCGACAGTGCGGCCACCGCCCTTTTGTTCAAACGTCTGATGGATGCGGATCAGCACCACCATATTGCCAGAAGTTTAAAACGAAATTCAAAAGAAGCCATCTTACCGCCCTATGTCCCCAAAGAACATTGGGAAAAATTGCCTCCCCGACCCGGTGTCTACTATTTTCATGACGCAAAGGGAAAAGTGATATATGTAGGAAAGGCCATCAATATCCGCTACCGTGTCAATAGCCATTTTAGCAATGATGATACCGGCTGGCAAAAGCAACGATGGGTCAAGCATATCCATGCCATTTCACATACTGAATGTGCCACCCCATTGATGGCCACGATCTTGGAATCCGCCGAGATCAAACACCGCTGGCCTCGATTCAACGCCGCACAAAAAAGCCGAGAAGATCATTACGGGATCCATGTTTACGAGGACCAGCGAGGATATCTTCGGTTGATCATTGACAAGAACCGAAACAACGTACCCACCTTGCAACGCTTTTATCTACAGGTGGAAGGTCATGCCCGTCTTCGAAAATTGATACGTGAACACGATCTCTGCCCCATCCTTTGTTTTTTTCAAGACCCCGACACCCCCTGCGAAGGCGTTAAAGAGGGCTACTGCAAGGGCGCTTGCCTTAAAAAAGAAACCTCCGCATCGTACAATGCACGCGTGGAGGCCGCCTGTCGGCAGTTAGGGGCACAACCGAGCTATGCCATCGTTGACAGAGGGCTGCCAAAGAACACTTACTCGTGTATTCTGGTAGAAAGAGGACATTTCTACGGAATGGGCTATGTCCCCAAACATATAGCCCCCGATGATCCGGAGAAGCTAAAAGAGCACCTGACACGTTATCGAGACAATAGCTATATACAAAGGATCGTCAGGGAGCATAGCGAACAATATCCCGAAAAAGTAATTACCATCATGGACAATACGGTCAGTTTAACCAGGTAAACTTCTCTGCTCTGGGCATAGCGCCAAAGGTGTCGCTGGCCATTGCGGGAGGAACGGTCAGCTTGCGCAAACGGGTATCCAAAAAGGCGCCGTCCACGGTCAGGATAGCCGCAATCGTTTCGCCGTTTTTGTAGAGCTGATGTTGTATGGTCCAGCGAGAAAAATCGGTGCGTGCAGCCAGCAACTGCAGGTCTATGGAAACGCTGTCGCCCATTTGCAACTCTCGCTTAAACCGACTTTCTTCGCGAAAAAGAATAGGACCAATATGGAGCTGATGGAATACGGATTCGCTAAGCCCCTTGGCCCGCAAGAACTCCATACGACACATAGCTCCCCAGTCGTAATAAACAGCATGACGAACATGAAAATTAGCATCGATATCAGCCCAACGGAGTTGGATGGGAAGCAAAAAATTATCCATAACACAAAACTACTAAACAAGCGCCCAAATCAGCCAGCAATACAGATCGATGCCTTATTTTTACACCCCTAAATACTTTGTATGAAAAATATCGCCTTGGCCGTTGTAGCCCTTTTTTCCATCCATCTGATACAAGCGCAAAGCAAGATACCTGCTAAACCGGCCGCGCCAATAAAAAAACCCGCTGCCACCACCCCTGTGGCGACTCGTCCGGCGACACCGGCCGTTCTTAGCTTAAAAAATGAAATTGACTCCGTCAGCTATGCGTTAGGGATCAGTCTTGCTTCTTACTATAAAGCGCAGGGCGTAACCCAACTCAATACAACGGTCATGTCTAGGGCGGTAACAGACTTGTTGCAAGGGAAACCAACCATTCTGGATAATGGCTCTAGCTCCACCATTTTAAACAACTATATGACACGCTTGCAAAACGAAAAATCAAAATTGAACAAACAAGAGGGCGAACTCTTTTTGGCACAAAATAAGAAGAGACCCGAAGTAAAAACCACCGAATCTGGCTTACAATACGAGGTATTAGTTCAAGGCAATGGTGAACAACCTACCGCCGCCGACACAGTAACCTGTCATTATCGTGGCACCTTCCTCGACGGAAAAGGCTTTGATAATTCCTACGACAGAGGTCAGCCCATCAGCTTTCCGTTAACTGGCGTAATCCGGGGCTGGACAGAAGGTCTGCAATTGATGAATATAGGCTCCAAATACCGGTTCTATATTCCCTATACCCTCGGGTACGGCGAATTTGACTACATGTCTATTCCCGGCGGATCGATGCTGATCTTTGAAGTAGAGCTGATCGATATCAAAAGAAAAAAATAAGCGGACAGCCTCGTTAACGGTAAGTTGAGTTAACGAATTGCCTCCTTTGCCCAACCCAATGCCATTTCAAATTGCTCTTGGGGGTTTAGGTGCGTATTATCGAGCACCCTTGCATCTACGGCTTGCCGAAGAGGACTCTCTTCTCTGGTTGCATCCATATGATCACGCCGCGCCAGGTTCTCGCGTACGGCCTCCAGCGTAATGGCAGGATCGCTGGCGGACAATTCCATAAATCGTCTTTTGACGCGCGTCTCCTGATCGGCTGTCATAAAGATCTTGAGCTGCGCATTGGGAAATACCACGGTACCGATATCACGCCCATCCATTACGATTCCTTTGGCAGCGCCCATTCGCTGTTGTTGCTGCACTGCAAATTTTCTCACCAAGGGCAGTGCCGCTACTTTACTAACCTTCTCGGCCACCTTCATATCCCGAATAAGAGGCTCTACATTTTCGCCATTCAAATAAACATCGCTGGCACCCCGTCCGGCATTAAAGACAAACCCCAGCTCGATCTCGGATAAAGCTTTTTGCACTTGCTTTTCGCTGGAGAGATCGACCTCGTTACGCAGAAAGTAAAGGGTTACCGCCCGGTACATAGCACCGCTGTCGACAAAAACGTAACCCAGGGCCTTTGCTAACGCTTTGGCCAAGGTACTCTTACCGCAACTGGACCAGCCATCGAGTGTGATAATAATTGGGGAGGGGGGCATGGCTCAAAAATAAAAAAAGGAGCCCGGTAAAGTAGCTCCTCTTGCGAAATAATTATAAGATGATTAAGCCTTGCTTGATGCAGAGATCTCTTGGCTAAGCGTAAAGAACAGCTTGGAGCTTTCTTCGTTTACATCAGCGATCAAGACATCTCCAGCCTTTATTTGCATGTTCAGTATCTCTTCTGCCAGCGGATCTTCAAGATATTTCTGAATGGCCCGATGCAGTGGCCTGGCCCCGAATTGGACATCATAGCCCTTGTCTGCCAAAAAGCTCTTGGCCTTTTCGGTCAATTCCAGACTAAAGCCGAGATTGGTCAGTCGCTTCATGACACCCTTCATCAGGATATCGATAATGTGGAAGATATTTTCTTTGGAAAGGCTATTGAAGATGACCACATCGTCGATACGATTCAAGAATTCGGGAGAAAAGGTCTTTTTCAAGGCCTTTTCAATGACCGCCTTGTTGGCCTCTTCTTCGTTCTCGAGCTTGGACGTTGTAGTAAACCCTACCCCGGTGCCAAAATCCTTAAGCTGACGAACACCAATATTGGAGGTCATGATAATCAGCGTGTTCTTGAAATCTACCTTGCGGCCGAGTCCATCGGTCAGTTGACCATCATCCAGCACCTGTAACAAAATATTGTAGATATCGGGGTGTGCCTTTTCGATCTCGTCGAGCAAGATCACACTATAGGGCTTACGCCGTACTCGTTCTGTAAGCTGACCTCCCTCTTCGTATCCGACATAACCTGGAGGGGCTCCGATCAAACGACTTACAGTGAACTTTTCCATGTATTCACTCATATCGATACGAATGAGCGATTCTTCGGAGTCGAACATATGACGGGCCAATGAGCGCGCCAATTCGGTCTTACCGACTCCGGTGGGTCCCAGAAAGATGAAGGTTCCGATCGGCTTGCGAGGATCTTTGAGCCCTACGCGATTACGCTGGATGGCCTTTACCACTTTTTGTATGGCCTCATCTTGCCCAATGACCATGCCCCGCATATCGTCTGCCATGCGACGTAACTTCTCTGTCTCGGCCTGCACCATACGCTTTACAGGTATGCCGGTCATCATACTGATTACCTCGGCAATATCCTCTTCCCCAATGGGAAAACGCTTATGCTTACTCTCTTCTTCCCAATCGACTTTGGCCCGCTCTAACTCTTCTTGCAGTCTTTTTTCGGTATCACGCAAGGAGGCGGCTTCTTCGAACTTTTGACTCTTGACCACTTTATTCTTCTCGTTCTTTACCTCTTCGATCTTTGTTTCGAGTTCCGTGATACTTTGAGGTACATTGATATTTTTCAGATGCACGCGGGCACCTACCTCATCCATTACATCGATGGCCTTATCTGGAAGAAGTCGGTCGGTCACATAACGATCCGAAAGTTTTACACAAGCATCAATGGCTTCCTGATCATAGCTCACATTGTGGTAATCTTCGTACTTACTTTTGATATTATTCAATATCTGGATCGTATCCTCTACACTGGGAGGATCGATCACGACCTTTTGAAAGCGTCGGTCGAGGGCACCATCTTTTTCGATGTGCATACGATATTCGTCGAGCGTGGAAGCCCCGATGCACTGAAGCTCTCCGCGAGCCAGCGCCGGCTTGAATATATTGCTCGCATCGAGCGAACCACTGGCCCCACCGGCCCCTACGATCGTGTGTAACTCATCGATGAACAAGATCACGTCGCGGTTCTTTTCCAGCTCGTTCATGATCGCCTTCATGCGTTCTTCGAACTGACCGCGATACTTGGTTCCGGCCACCAGGGCAGCCAGATCGAGTGAAATAACGCGCTTATCGAAAAGCACTCTTGAAACTTTTCGCTGTATGATACGCAGGGCCAATCCCTCAACGATCGCCGTCTTACCTACCCCTGGCTCACCAATCAGAATGGGATTATTCTTTTTGCGACGAGAAAGGATCTGTGACACTCGTTCGATCTCTTTTTCGCGACCTACAATGGGGTCGAGCGAACCCATTTCGGCCATTCGAGTAATATCTCGTCCGAAATTATCGAGTACCGGCGTCTTACTTTTTGCAGCAGACCCCGACTTGCCCGCCGGCTTGGCGGAACCAAATTTTTTCTCTTCCTCAAAATCTTCCTCATTTTCTTCCGGAAACTCGGCACGCGTTTCATTCGACTTGACAATGCCTAATTCTTGACGGAAAATATCATAATCGACATCAAACTGACCCAATATCTGAGTAGCGATATTCTCTTTGTTCTTTAGGATCGAAAGCATCAGATGCTCTGTCTCTACGGTGGCGCTTTTGAGGGCCTTCGCTTCGAGCACCGTAACCCGAATGACCTTTTCGGCTTGCTTGGTTAAAGGCAGGGAATTGATGTTGGCAACATTTTTACCTGTTTTATCCTTTACGGCCAGCTCAATCTCCTTTCGCAATTCGTACACGTCTACATTAAAACTCTTAAGGATGCGCAGCGCAGTGTTATCCCCCTCTCTGATAAGCCCTAACAACAGATGCTCGGTACCGATAAAATCATTGCCCAAGCGCAAGGCTTCCTCGCGACTGAACGATATGATCTCTTTTACCTGCGCAGAAAAATTATTATCCATTTTACAGATTATTACTGTTCTTACAATATTAACAAATAAATTTGGGAAGGGTTCCCGACGGGTTATAAACCCTTGTTAATAAAAATCGGACCACTCACCTCCCCATGGAAATCAAAATTGATACCAAAGAGCGGTTTTACGTGGTTAGTGTGGCAACTCCCTGCCTTACTGCTACATTGTCAGAAGAGTTAAGCCAAAAACTGACTCCTTTCCTGAAAACAGATGTTAAATCGTCTGACCCCTCAGGCAATGTAGTGCTAAAAATGACCGCCGTGCTCTCACTTGATCAGGATGGAGCGAAAAAGCTGATGGAACTTCAACAAGAATTCTATGAACATAACCGGTCCTTTGTCATCTGTGAGATGCAAAAAAACGTTGTGGACACGCTGGAGCAAGAGGAATTACTTGAAGTGATGAACGTAACCCCCACCGAGAGCGAAGCCTGGGATATCGTACAAATGGAAGAGATCGAAAGAGAATTACTCGATAATGAATTTTCAGATTCCTGATCATGTTCTCTGTAACCATATTAGGCAATAATTCGGCCGTACCGGCCTATGAAAGACTTCCCACCAGTCAACTGGTGAACATGGATGGGCAAAAGTTCTTGGTTGATTGCGGAGAGGGCACTCAACTCCAGCTGATGCGCTATAAAGTAAAATACAGCAGGATCTCTCACATCTTTATATCCCATTTACATGGTGACCATTACTTTGGGTTGATCGGGTTGATCAATAGCTTTGGTTTACTCAACCGCCAACAAGATCTCTATGTCTTCGGACCGCCCCCACTAAAAAACATCATTGAGCTGCAATTGCAGGTCGCTTCGACTCGACTTCCCTTTGCGCTACATCTAAAAGAGATCGCTAAACCAGGCGTTTTGATGGAGAGTGACGATATTGAGGTTAGTTGCTTTGCTACCGATCATCGTATTACCTGCTATGGCTATAGTTTTTGCGAAAAAAGAGTAACCCGAAAAAGAGAGGAGGCCGGAGGACAGCCCCGTCGATATGCGTTTTGCGCCGACACCCGGTACAGCGAGAAACTGGCCGAGCAAGTAAAAAGATATGATCTGATCTATCACGAGGCTACTTACCTCGATGACCAGCGAGAGAAAGCTGAGTTACGTTATCATTCCACCGCTCGACAAGCCGCTCTATTGGCAAAAAAGGCAGAGGTAAAAAGATTATTACTGGGGCATTTCAGCAGCCAGTATGAGCACTTAGATCAGTTCGAACAAGAAGCGAGAGCGGAATTCCCCAACACAGATTTGGCCAAACAGGGGGTCAGTTATATGCTTTAAAATAGATTTGCTCAACAGACCGATCAGGCCTCTTCCCAAAATCCCATTTTTCCAAATTTTGCAATGCGATCGCTCACTCTTTTTTCGGCAGGGATATCTTGAATAGAAGCGAGTGTCGTTAATAAATGTTCCTTGAGGATACGAGCCGCCTCAGTGTAATCCCAATGGGCCCCTCCAGGAGGCTCGGGGATAATTCCGTCAATGAGTCCAAAGCCCAGCATCTTGTCGGGCGTAAGACGAAGTTGCTCGGCCGCCACCTCTTTTTTATCCCAGCTGCGCCATAAGATCGAGGAGCAACTCTCCGGACTGATCACCGTGTACCAGGTATTTTCCATCATAAATACACGGTCACCCACGCCAATACCAAGTGCCCCACCGCTGGCCCCCTCGCCTATGATAACACAGATCACGGGCACTTTTAACCGGATCATTTCGTAGATATTTCGGGCAATGGCCTCTCCTTGCCCCCTCTCCTCGGCTTCGAGACCCGGGTAAGCGCCGGGTGTATCGATCAGTGTGATAACGGGTTTGTTAAACTTCTCGGCAAGCCGCATCAGCCGAAGTGCTTTTCTATATCCCTCGGGATTAGCCATCCCGAAATTGCGTAGTTGTCTGGTCTTGGTATTTATGCCTTTTTGCTGACCGATCATCATTACGGTCTGTCCTCCCAAGGTCGCAAATCCACCTACCATGGCCTTATCGTCTTTAACGGTACGATCGCCAAAAAGCTCTACAAAATTCTCGGTCATCTTTTGGATGTACTTGAGCGTATAGGGTCGGTCTGGATGACGGCTAAGTTGCACCCGTTGCCAGCTGGTAAGCTGACCGGTTAGTTCTTTTCTCTTTTGAAGCACCTGCCCCCTTAGATCTTCGATGACTTTTTTATAGTCAACTTTACCCTTGGCTGCTTTTTGCTCCAGATCGGCTATCTCTTCGAGCAGCTCTTTGATAGGCTTTTCAAAATCGATGAACTGACGGTTTTTGTCTTGCGGCATAGTGAACAGTAAGAGGGCTAAATTAAGAATATTATGGAATATCTAATTGGCTCATTGTCCGCCCAATAAACCAAGGGGCTCTATTAAAAAATTTTGGAAGAACAAGGGGGCGGACTTATCTTTGCCGTCCCGTAAAAACGGGCAACGGATCGGTAGTTCAGTTGGTTAGAATGCCGCCCTGTCACGGCGGAGGTCGCGGGTTCGAGTCCCGTCCGGTCCGCAAGGTTACCCCAAGGGTCTTCAATAGGCCTTGATTCACAAGAATCAAGGCCTATTTTGTTTCAGTAAGGTTAAGTTTACTTCGCTGTTTTTCGCTAAAAATACTTCGTAATTCTACTGAAAGATTTCATACCTTACCCTTAACTGCAAACCACCCTACTTAAATCCACGCGACTATGAAAAGACAGCTTTTCTCCATCGGGTTATTTCTTTTTTGCACCCAACTATTTGCCCAAGTGGGTATTGGCACGGCTAGTCCCAACGCAAATGCACTGTTAGACCTAGTAAGTACAAGTAAGGGCGTCTTGTTGCCAAGACTTACGGATGCTCAACGTAATGCCATAGCTTCTCCATCAGAGGGGCTACTAATTTATAATACAACGGCTGGAAAAGCGCAAGTTTATGGCAAAGCTTCAAAAGCAGAGCGAATAAACATTTCTTATTTCTCTGGGGCTACACTTACAGGGGAGGATTTAGCATGGCAAGCTTTTACTCCAACCGTTAGTGGATACTTATCGAAAATCACATTGAATCAAGCAAACCCTAGACAAGACCCTTCTTTAGATTCGTATGAGGTTGAATTAAGGGTTTATTCAGGAGTAACAGGAAATAATGGCGCATCCTTATCGGGGGGTACTGTCATTGCCTATTCTAGCATCGTTATTCCAGCTGCAGCAAGTCCGGCACCGTGGTTAAGCGTTGATTACATTTTTGATCATCCACCTTACGTATCTTCAAATACTCAATATCATTTTCAAACTACAAGTGTTTCTACCGGAGGCTACTTTTCGGGTATAAAATTTTATTCTTCGGATGTGTATCCAAATAATAATTCATGGGTAGGTGGGGTGAATCAGGATTTAAACTTTAAAGTCCACATCAAACCTGTTGGGCCGGCTACCTGGATCTCCTTAAACTAATCACGCGTTTTAGATCTTAACCAGAGCGAAAGATGGCTTACTTCGTTCCATAAAAGCATATGTACCGTTGAAAAAGAAAAAAATACTTTTAATCACCTTAGTTTTCATCCCAGCACTTCTTATTCTTGGGCTTTTAGGGATACTAGCTAAAGATAAATTGACACCAACCAACTACTTTGACATCGCCGCCCAAAGACAAAAGGAATATAACCCCAAAAGAAAAGATCTGGTGATTGTCGTAGACTATCGAAAGAGTATTCTATCAGAGCGACTCTATATATTGGATATGATTAATAAAAAAGTTGTTTTATCATCAAAAGTATCCCATGCCTGGAACTCAGGAGTGTTATACGCCAATGACTATAGCAATACCCATGGATCGGAAAAAACATCAAAAGGAAATTTTATCACATTGGGAACCTACCAGGGGGGATATGGATACTCAATGAAAATAGAAGGAAAAGATCCAGGAATAAACAACAATGCCAAGGATCGACTCGTCGTATTCCACTCCGATAAAAAAATGAAAACCTGGTGGTCTAAAGGCTGCTTTGCGACACCAGAGAAAATAAATAAGAAAATAATTGATATGACTAAAAACGGTGTATTAGTTTGTGTAATTGATTAGATATTCAACCTTTTACTTAAATATTGACCAAAAAACAGGAACAAGAATGACCCCAGCCAAAAAAGAAAATGAACCTAACCAATTGATTTTCTATTTTTTAGATGCGAGGTCTGGAGCCTATCTCTAGAAAATAGGGGTCTTTTTTACTTCCTCAGGCATTCTTTGGAAAAATTTAGTAAAAATACGGTATTTTCAATTCCACAAAAATCACAAGCCATGAGTAGCCAACTTAGCATTTTTCGCTTTTGCACACTGTTCCTTTTTTCTGCCCTTCTAATAAGCTGCGAAACCAGTAAAAAAGGGAAGTGGACAGACGCTGACAAACAAAAAGCTAGAACAGAAATTGAAAAAGGTTTCTCGGAACTAAGTGAAGAAGATAAGGCTCTCTTTGCCTCAACTGAGTTACGGAATAAAATTATTAATTGCGCCATTTCAAAATTTGAACAAAACTACTCGTCCTTTTCTGCTGCCGATAGAGACGAACAGGGTGTCGACAGAATTGTAGAAGAATGTCTTCTCGAATTAATGGGGGAATTTGCTCCAGATGAAGAAGAGATTGAAACGCCCGATGAAGAGGAAACCGAAGATCAATACTAAGATGCTGACTAAAACCTTCACATTATGTAGGTAACTACCTAACCTAGCCTACATTAAAACCCATACCCTATAATAATTAACAACAAGAGGCTTTTTCTTTAAAAAGGGCATTTATTTTGACCTTCTGTCTTGCAATTTCCATTCCTCTCAATCATGGTCAGCATTAGAAAACCATAAAATTCCACCCACAATTACACCAGCAATTTTGGCAACCGTAGGAAGATTCTTTAACCATAGACCTAAATCAAGCATCAGCATTTTAGCGTTGTATATAAGAACTGATGCGTCAGAATCATCGCCTCGGTGCTCGATTTCAGTTTCTACTACCCACTTAACGAGTGATTCAGTGCTAATGAAAAATGAAACAGCGCATAAAGCACATACAACGACGCCAATCCACATTGTAAAATAAGAGGACGCCTGCTTAAAGACATCCTCAGTTTTTTCCTCCGGGCTCCTGTTCATATAAAACTTTTTTAGCAGACCAGTGTCAAATATATGATTAAATTTTCCCAGCAAAAAAACCTATTTCTTCCAATCAAACTAACTAAAACGAAATGTCGTTCTTATGTCCTAATGAGCAACGCGCAAAAGTTGCTATAACCTTGATTTGGGTAGTACTAACTATAGAGATCGTTTCGCCTGGATCTAGTGCCTTGCAATTTAGACTACTGCAAGATATCGCCAATGGCGGTGAAGTCGCAACGGAAACAGCAAACGAATCGAGCGAGCGTTTTTTAGGCCTTCTACCTCTTGTCACTTTTGCCATATCTGGCATAACATTTATCCCAACGTTCATAAGGGCTAATTTCAATCTTCAAAACCTGGTCTCTTCTCAATCTCATAAGGCGGTATGAGCCGCTGGCAGCTTGTTCGTTCCCCTCTTGAATTTAGTCAAATCCAATAAGATTATGAAAGAGCAATATCAAGAGACTATTTCAACCCTATCTAGGAAGGGCATTCAAATTGATCGTAAAAAATTAGCTTTTTAATTTTTTTTACCTTTAACTTTAATAACATGAGCACTGAAAATCAACAAGGCGGAAAAAACACTTATTTATCCACCATTACCACCATCATCCTTTGCATTAATGTCTTTTTTTTATTTAGGTATCTCGAATTTCAAAAAGAACTAAAAAAAATCAAAGAGGAATTTGGCATTTCTGCCGAAACAGATTCCGGGGATTCGTTCGATTGGAAAGACATGCCAGCAACCTCTATTCCATACGAGGATGCCGCTCCTGTAGTTGCTGATACAGCTGCCCCAGCAATTGACTACCCAGACTACACAAGTCCTTCAGAGATAGACAGTATTGGCTACTAAGCTGAAAATTTCATACATTCACTATTAGTAAAACTCCAACTCTTTATCATTCAATAAAACATCTATAATTCTTAAACCAAACCCCCAAACACCATGAAACTCAAAACCATCTTGCTACAAGGAACAGCCCTGTTTTTTGTGCTACACTCCTCATAAGCTGTGAAACCAGCAAAAAAGGAAAGTGGACCTCCTCGGAAAAAGAGAAAGCCCGTAAGGAAATAGAAAAAGGCCTTAAGGAAGCAGGATCATCCGAAACGATTTTTATGAACGCCGATATCAAAAAACGTTTTCTCGACTTCTCAATTGAAAAGTTAGAAAAAAAATATTCCTCCTTTGCTGAGGCAGATAATGATGTGGAAGGATGCCAACAAATTGGAGCAGAATGCGCCCTCTCTGTAGTACCGAATTTGCTAGATGACGAAATGAATTCGGAAAATATGGATGAGGACCCCACCGCTGAATCAGAGGAGGAGGACCAAATCGACCAATAACCAGAAAAGAATTTTTTAACATACCATTCGGTATTTATTTAAAAGATTGACAGCACGTGTGTCGTTTGATGATCAAACAACGACATGCTTGCTGTCAATTTTATTCGCCCCCTTCTTACAGGGGTGCTACTAACGGCTACTACTATACTCTTTGCGGTAGCCATGGGAGATTTCCCCTTTACTACATCTGAAAATAAAAAAGCCTTGGCTTGGGAAGACCTTCCCAAAGATCCCCTGGAGCTTGGGCTAAAGGGGTATTGGGAACTCCATCGCCTGAAATTGATCCGACCGGGGGCGCCCCTTACGCTGATCGATCTGAGCAAACCCAGCAATGAGGAGCGACTGTATGTGATCGACCCTGTCCAAAAGAAAGTCTTGCTTTCTTCAATAGTAGCCCATGGAAGCAATTCGGGTCTACGCTATGCTGAGACGGTATCCAACCAGAATAATTCTTTACAAAGTAGCGCTGGCTTTTTTGTGACCAAACAGACCTACGAGGGCAAGAATGGGTATTCTCTTAGGCTCCAGGGTCTTCAAAAAGGCATCAATGACCTGGCCTACGACCGGGCGATCGTTGTTCACGGGGCCCGATACGTAGACCCCGATTGGGCAAAACAAACCGGCTGGGTAGGAAGAAGTCAGGGCTGTCCGGCTGTCCCCGTTGGGGTCCATAAAGAATTGATTGACCTGATCAAAGAAAAAACTTGTCTTTTTATTTATCATCCCTCTTACCCGCCCGATGCCCTTTCTTTGATAAAAGGAGCAAGACCCTGACATACGCACCCCTGTTCATAACTAATTGAAAACAAGGCCGAGGGGCTTCGATACATTTGCCCCATGAATGAATCGTTGAAAGTTGGAGTAATCGGGGCCGGTTACCTCGGCAAATTCCACATCGAGAACTGGAAGTCGATCGCCGATGCCAAACTCGTTGGCTTCTATGACCCTGATCAAAAAAATGCCATTGCCGTCTCCGATAAGTATGACCTGCCTTGTTTTGAAAGCGGGGAGCAACTGATCGATTATTGCGATGTGATTGATATTGCCGCCCCCACCGACTACCATGCGTATTGGTGCGAAAAAGCGATCAAAAAAGGCAAGCACGTTTTTGTAGAAAAACCGCTCACTGCCTCCATGGAGGAGGCCCGTCATATCGTAGAACTTACCCGCGAGTCGGGGGTTCGTTTGCAAGTCGGTCATGTGGAGCGTTTCAATCCGGCCCTGCTGGCTGTTCAAGACCTTGATCTCCACCCCATGTTCATCGAAGTGCACCGCTTAGCACAATTTAATCCGCGTGGTACCGAGGTAAGCGTGATACTGGATCTGATGATCCATGATATCGATATTATTTTGAGCATTGTAAAGAGTGGGGTCAAAACGATTTCAGCAAGCGGAGTAGCCGTACTCACGGATACCCCTGACATTGCCAACGTACGCATCGAATTCGACAATGGCTGTGTAGCCAATTTGACCAGTAGTCGCATCTCGATGAAAAAAATGCGCAAGATCCGCCTCTTTCAAAAAGATGCTTATATCGGGATCGACTTCTTGGAAAAAAAGGCCGAAGTAATCAAACTCAAAGAGGACGCTGACGAGAAAACATTCGCCTTCGACATCGAGACCCCGGCCGGAAAGAAGACCATTGCTATTGCCACGCCTCCTATCCCATCGATCAATGCCATTCAAAAAGAATTGGAATCCTTTATTGGTTCGATCCGCAACCAAACCCGACCGGTCGTTTCAGAGATGGATGGATTACTGGCCATGGAGGTCGCTCATCAAATACTCGAAAAGATAGCCCAGAACGCAGTAGGCCATTGACAGGATGGATGCTTACTCGGCCGAGCGTTGCGCCAGATATTGCTCAGCGATCAAAAGATCTACGGGGCGGGTTATTTTAATATTGGTCTCTTCTCCCTCTATTACGACCACTGTCTTTCCCGCTTGTTCCAACACGGTAGCTTCATCCGTAAACTGCGTCTGATAGGGCCTATCAAAGGCATCGTGTAGCCAATCGGCAAAAAAAGTTTGTGGGGTTTGCACCAGCAGTACTTGGTCTCTATCGAGC
This sequence comes from Sphingomonadales bacterium, assembly GCA_016872195.1. Classification (GTDB taxonomy): domain Bacteria; phylum Bacteroidota; class Bacteroidia; order Chitinophagales; family Chitinophagaceae; genus JJ008. The sequence goes on from VHAT01000013.1 coordinate 45,502, forward strand.
ACGGTGGTGGTCGCTGTTGTCTTATCCCCTGTTGTTCGAAGACGAATACTGTCTTTTGCAGCGATGGCAGGAATCACCGCTCCCGACAACGAGGCCTGTTCGAAACAACGACGTATCAGAGAAGGGGTTACCAGACAACGTACCCCATCATGTACAAATACAATTCCCTCTCGCTCGGTAAGGGCCAGTCCCTTTTTAACGGAATCAAAACGAGTAGCTCCCCCTACCGTCAACAAAATATTTTTTTCTGCAAAATGAGAACGAATGAGTTGCTCTCCCATAGACAGAAAATCGTCGGGGAGTACTAATACAATTTGAATATCGTCGTAAGCAGCTACAAAGGCCTCGATGGTATAAAGCAATAATGGCCTATCGGCTAATAACAAAAATTGCTTGGGAAGGGCCTTTCCCATGCGTAAACCACTCCCCCCCGCTACGATTATGGCCCATTTCTTCATAGGTCAAATATACAACATGCAATCAGTGGGCTCTCAACGAAGAAGCCCCAATAAATGATCAAGTCTGGCAACAATGGTCTTAGGCTCAATTTGGCGCATACAAGCATGATCTCCACGATAACAGCGCTTATTGCCAAAGACCGAGCATGGACGGCAGGCCAGATCGACCTGAACGGCCAGTTCAATGGGCTGTCGCCAACCCATAAAGCCCGCAAAGGGATGCGTAGGACCCCAAATACTCAACACAGGAATACCGCTAAGAGATGCTAAATGCATATTGGCTGAGTCCATGCTGATCATAGCATCCAGTTGACTGATCTGCACCAATTCTTCGCGAAGCGAAAAACGGCCTGCCATGGACCTTACGCCTGAAAATTCTTTTTCCCATTGTTGCAGCAATGCGGTTTCGGAGGCTCCCCCACCAAATAATTGAATGGAGAGATCCCCTCGGCTAGCGAGTATAGCGATTAGCTCTTTCATCAAAGAAAGAGGATACGCTTTTTCAGGATGCCTGGCAAAGGGAGCCACTCCAACAAGAAATGGCTCGCTCGCATGCGTTTTACGAGTAAAAATGGCAGGGGCCGAAAAGGGCAACTCCTGAATAGGAAAGTTCAATGAGGCAAATACGCTTGCCATTCGGTCAAAACTACTAGGCAGCGCCAAGCGCTTTTTATGATGGCGTCTTGTCAACTTTCTTTTTTGGCCCCTCCCCTTTTGCAGGCGAGCAATAGGCAGACCGGTGGCAGCCCATAGTGAAGAAAGCAACACACTACGTAAGACGGAATGCAGATCGGCCACTCCGCTGTAAGGACCCGCTTTTTTCAAGTCACTAAAAAGGCGGTAGATACCAAGAAGCCCGCGGTGTCGGCCCTGTAAGTCGGCCCCAAAAAAGCGGACACGTTCTATACCCTCAAACATTGGAGCATAAGATTGGTTGGAGACCATACAAATACGCAGCGTCGGGTGTTCACTGACCAAGGTGCGAAGCACCGGAACCGTCATGGCTACATCTCCGAGTGCAGAAAAACGGATCACTAACAGAGGGGCATCAGTATTCAATCAATTACTCTTTTGCTGATAAAGTACAGGATTCAACGATGCATCATTGTACATCTTCATCTGCTTGTAGACCCGCATATACTTTTTGCCTGCGGCAATATCACTAAGTAACTCGTCAATGGCTTGCATCAGGTCTTGTTGCTGTGCCAGGAGAATGCGACATTTTTCTAGACAAGCCTCCCGGTGCTGGGCACTGGCTTCTTTGCGGGCTGCTTCTGCGCGCATATGATAAACCTTAAGAGCCGAGATACTAAGGCGATCGATGGCCCAGGCCGGACTCTCTGTATTGAAGGTGGCGTTGGGAAGAGGCTGCACCTCCCTATAAAAATTCAATAGCCAACTATCTATAAATTCTACCAGATCGGTGCGATGCTGGTTCGATGCATCGATCTTCCGCTTAAGGGTTAAACCAGCGCCCGCCTCGATCTGTGGATCGCGCACCAGGTCTTCCAAATGCCATTGAACTGTATCGATCCAGCATTTATGATAAAGCAATGCCTCTACGGAGTCAGCCTCAAATGGCTGCACAAAAGGCGCATCCACCTTATCAAAAAGATGATAATCACTTATGCATCGATCGAAAATGGTATGACAAAGAGAGGCGTTCATCTAGGAAGAAAGAGGATCTTATTTTTTATACTTTTCGTTGAGCCCTTTGATCAGATCGGCCGTAATATCATACGCCTTGTCCTTGTAATAGAAAAGTCCGGGCTCATAAGAAATAATATACGAGAATTGACCGCTCTGATTATACTCCGCCAAAAATGTTTCTATCTTGGTTTTGATCTCGTTTTGACGACGCATCACAAAATCGCCATACTCGGCATCGAGGGCCTGTTTGCGACCTTTGATCTGATCATCAAGATTCTTAAGATCCCGTCCGGCCGCCTCACTCTGTGCCTGGTTCATTACCCCGGTATTGGCCTGCTCTTGATAATAGTTATATTTCTGTTGCATATTACGCGCCATCCTATCCATCTCTACGCTTATCGAATCTTCTTTCTTAAGCATCTCGGCCCTTAATTCTTTTACCAACTCAAAGTTGGCTGCCACCGAATCCATCTCAAAATAGGCCATCCGAAAGGGTCCTGAAGGTAGTGATGAGGCCGACTTGCGTCCGGCCAACGAACCCGTTCCACCACTAAACTGCAGAATCAACAATACAACACAGACCAAGCTGAGCAATACATTCCAAATCAGCATTCCCTTTTTTTGCATACACTTTTATATTAAAATGATTTGATTCAATAGAACAAATATAGCATTTACCCCGCTTTACACAGACGCTGAACCGGTCTTAGAGCCCTACAAGTCCATAAAATAAGGCCGCTTTAGGGGCGGCCTTATGAATTTAACTATACAGCTGTTTAGCGCTAAGAAGATAGGATTATTCCTCCTCGTCGAAGGCCATGGCCTCACGCGTGGTTTGTAATAATTCGTACTCTTCTTTGCTGCCCACGTTGATCTTTTCGAACTCGCGCAGACCCGTACCCGCCGGAATCGGATGTCCAGTGATAACGTTCTCCTTGAGGCCGAGCATATCGTCGGTCTTTCCATTGATGGCTGCGGAAGAGAGCACCTTGGTCGTTTCCTGGAAGGAAGCCGCCGAGATCCAACTTTGCACACCCAAGGAAGCCTTCGTAATTCCCAACAAGGTCGGAGAAGAAGTAGCGGGCTTCGCATCGCGGTATTCAACCGGTTTCTTATCGCTACGACGAAGGATGGAATTCTCTTCTCTTACTTCGCGAAGCGTTACGATCTGTCCGGCACGCAACTTGATGCTATCTCCGATCTCCGTTACTACTTTCTTGTCAAAGACATAATCGTTCTCTTCGACGAACTCAAACTTATCGACCAGATCATCTTCGAGGAAGCGGGTATCACCCGGATCGACGATATTGACCTTACGCATCATTTGACGTACGATCACTTCGATATGCTTATCATTGATACGCACCCCTTGTAAACGATATACTTCCTGAATCTCATTGACCACATACTCTTGTACGGCAAATGGACCTTTGATCGATAGGATATCGAACGGTGCAATTTGACCATCGCTGAGTGGTGTACCAGCCTTTACAAAGTCTCCGTCTTGCGCAAGAATCTGACGCGTCAACGGAACCAGGTATTTCTTCTGAACGCCGTCTTTGGCCTCAATGGTAATCTCTCGATTACCGCGCTTGACAGCACCCATGATTACGACGCCATCGATCTCAGAAACAACAGCAGGATTGCCGGGGTTTCTGGCTTCGAACAACTCGGTCACTCGAGGAAGACCACCGGTAATGTCGCGCAGCTTTCCAAGGATACGAGGGATCTTTACAATTACCTGTCCAGCCTTAACCTCATCACCTTCTTCGATTATGATATGGCTTCCGGTAGGCAGGTTGTATGATTTTTTCTCTTTACCCTCGACCAACAAAGACGGGATCTTTGTTTTATCGCGGGTTTCGATTACTACTTTCTCGCGGTGTCCGGTTTGCTCATCGGCTTCTTCACGGTAGGTAACACCATCGATCACATTTTCGAAACGGATGGTACCATTGACCTCGGCCATGATAACGTTGTTGAATGGATCCCATGTGCAGATCACATCCCCTTTCGCTACTTTTTGACCATCCTTTACATTGAGGGTAGAACCATAAGGGATGTTATTAGTAATCAGCAGACGATCGTTCTTGGTGTCGATGATCCTGACCTCACCGGTACGTCCGATAACGACATTCGACTTAACGCCTTCGTTATTGGCAATGGCTACTGTGCGCAGTCCATCGAACTGGATGGTACCATCGAACTTGGCTAATAGCGTAGACTCAACCGATGCTGAACCGGCAACCCCACCCACGTGGAAGGTACGCAAGGTCAGCTGGGTACCGGGCTCTCCAATGGATTGTGCAGCGATAATACCTACTGCATCTCCCTTTTGAGCAATGGCACCCGACGCCAGATTCTTTCCATAACACTTCACACACACCCCACGCTTGCTCTCGCATGTTAACACAGAGCGGATCTCTACGGTTTCAACACCGGCATCTTCGATCTTCTTGGCCAATGCTTCGGTGATCTCGGAACCGGCCGCCACCAACAATTTATCGGAAACGGGATCGTATACATCGTGCAAAGACGTGCGTCCTTCGATACGATCGCTCAATGGTTCAATGATATCCTCATTATCTTTTAATGCCGTGGTGGCAATACCCCGCAGGGTTCCACAATCTTCTTCGGTGATCACTACATCTTGGGCCACATCGACCAGACGACGGGTCAGATAACCGGCATCGGCCGTTTTAAGTGCCGTATCGGCCAGACCTTTACGGGCACCGTGGGTAGAGATAAAATAATCCAATACGTTCAGACCGCCTTTGAAGTTGGACAAGATTGGATTTTCGATGATCTCACTACCGGTAGAACCAGACTTACGAGGCTTGGCCATCAATCCTCTAATACCGGCCAGCTGCTTGATCTGTTGCTTCGAACCACGGGCACCGGAGTCGAGCATCATGTAAACAGAGTTAAAACCTTGTTTATCGTTGCTCAGCTCCTTAATGAGGGTTTCGGTAATGCGTGTATCTACACGGCTCCAAATGTCAACGATCTGGTTATAGCGCTCGTTGTTGGTAATAAGACCCATGTTATAGCTTTCCCATACCTCATCTACTTCGCCCTTGGCATTTTCCAGTAATTCTTCTTTGATATCAGGAATGATCAGGTCGTTGATGTTAAAGGACAATCCACCACGGAAGGCCGTGCGGAAACCAAGCTGCTTGATGTCATCAAGGAACTTAGCCGTCTTGGGCACATTGGTAATATTGATGATATCGCCAATGATCTCACGCAAATTCTTTTTAGTGAGAAGAGCATTGACAAAACCAACCTCGGCGGGAACATGCTGATTAAAGAGCACTCTTCCTACGGTCGTTTCAATAAGCTTGTTCTCGAGTTGACCATTTTCGTTTCTAACCGGTGTCTTAACACGGATCCAGGCGTGCAGATCAACCTTGCCCTCATTATGTGCAATAATAACTTCTTCGCTCGAATAGAAGGCCTTGCCCTCTCCCTTTACTTTCTCTTTATCGGTGGTGCGCTTACCCTTAGTGATATAGTACAGCCCTAACACCATGTCCTGAGAAGGAAGCGTAATCGGCGTTCCGTTCTGTGGGTTCAAGATATTATGAGAGGCCAGCATTAGCATCTGAGCCTCCAGAATAGCAGCATGACTAAGAGGAACGTGAACCGCCATTTGGTCTCCGTCGAAGTCGGCGTTAAAGGCCGTGGTAACGAGCGGATGTAGCTGAATGGCCTTGCCCTCGATCAATTTAGGCTGAAAGGCCTGAATAGATAAGCGGTGCAGCGTGGGGGCACGGTTCAGCAGAACCGGATGACCTTTTAAAATATTTTCCAGAATATCCCATACCACGGCTTCTTTCTTGTCTACCAGTTTACGGGCAGACTTGACCGTTTTAACGATACCTCTTTCGATTAGTTTGCGGATAATAAAGGGCTTGAACAACTCGGCTGCCATATCCTTGGGCAAACCGCACTCGTGCAATTTGAGCTCGGGTCCTACTACAATAACGGAACGACCAGAATAGTCGACACGCTTACCCAAGAGATTTTGACGGAAACGTCCTTGCTTTCCTTTCAATACGTCGCTGAGTGACTTCAGCGCACGACCCCCTTCTGCTTTTACCGCATTTGATTTACGGCTATTATCGAAGAGCGAATCAACAGCCTCTTGCAGCATACGTTTCTCGTTACGCAAGATCACCTCAGGGGCTTTGATCTCAAGCAATCGCTTAAGACGGTTGTTGCGGATAATTACCCTGCGGTACAGATCATTTAGATCAGAAGAAGCAAAACGACCTCCATCCAAAGGCACCAATGGGCGAAGCTCCGGTGGAATAACAGGAATGTATTGCATCACCATCCACTCAGGACGGTTAGTGATACGCTGATTGGCATCGCGGAAAGCCTCGACCACACTAAGACGCTTTAAGGCATCGGCCTTACGCTGCTGAGAGGTTTCGGTAGCGGCTGCATTGCGCAGATCGAAAGAAAGTTGATCAAGATCGATCCGAGCCAACATATCATGTACAGCCTCGGCACCCATCTTGGCAATGAACTTCTGCGGATCGTCGTCGGGCAAATATTGATTTTCCTTAGGAATGGTATCCAGGATATCGAGATATTCCTCTTCCGTCAGCAGATCGCCAGGCTTCTGCCCTTTCTCTTCGCGTATTCCCGCTTGGATAACCACGAAACGCTCATAATAAACGATCGATTCGAGTTTCTTGGAACTAGTACCGAGCAGATAACCGATCTTATTGGGCAATGATTTGAAGTACCAGATATGTACAACGGGCACCACCAACTTGATATGGCCCATGCGCTCACGACGCACTTTCTTTTCGGTCACCTCTACTCCGCAGCGGTCACAGACGATACCCTTGTAACGAATACGCTTGTATTTTCCGCAGGCACACTCATAATCCTTAACAGGACCAAAGATCCGCTCGCAGAACAAACCGTCACGTTCGGGCTTGTACGTACGATAATTGATGGTCTCGGGTTTAAGGACTTCACCCTCACTTCTCCCTTTGATATTATCAGGAGAGGCCAATCCGATGGTGATCTTCGAAAAAGGCGACTTGGGTCGATTCTCTTTTTTTATTGCCATGGTCGTAACAACTATTTGAGTGAATGTTTTTGTTTACTATCGAATTGCTTATTATTCGAATTTGAGATCTAATCCGAGACCTCTTAATTCGTGCAACAATACATTGAACGATTCGGGAATACCGGCTCTAGGCACATTCTCCCCTTTAACCAACGACTCATAAGTCTTGGCCCGTCCAACGATATCGTCACTCTTGATGGTAAGCAATTCTTGCAAAATATTCGAAGCACCATAGGCCTCGAGCGCCCACACTTCCATTTCTCCAAAACGCTGACCACCGAACTGCGCCTTACCACCCAAGGGTTGTTGGGTAATGAGACTGTAAGGTCCGATCGAGCGGGCATGCATCTTATCGTCTACCATGTGATGCAACTTGATCATGTAGATGATACCCACCGTAGCTTTTTGATGGAAACGCTCTCCGGTCTCTCCATCGTAGAGATAAGTATGTCCGTACATGGGAATACCGGCCTGATCGCAATAGGTAGCGATCTCGTCAACAGAGGCACCGTCGAAGATGGGGGTAGAGAATTTCAAGCCCAGCTTTTCTCCTGTCCATCCTAAGATGGTCTCATAGATCTGTCCCAGATTCATACGACTGGGAACCCCCAATGGGTTCAACACCACATCGACGGGGGTACCGTCTTCGAGGAAGGGCATATCTTCTTGTCTCACGATCTTGGCTACGATCCCCTTATTTCCGTGACGACCAGCCATCTTATCACCCACTTTCAGCTTACGCTTAACCGCAAGGTAAACTTTGGCCAGTTTTTGTACGCCGGCAGGCAGCTCATCACCAATACTGATATTGAACTTCTCTCTCTTGTAGCGACCCAGCTCTTCGTTGAATTTAATGCTGTAATTGTGCAGCAAGGTATTGATCTTGTCATCGGTTTTCTTATCACCGGTCCAGCCCAGCGGGTTCACATTGGCATAATCCAATCCACGCAGACTCTTGTCGGCGAACTTGGCGCCCTTACCGATTTGCACTTCACCGAAGTTGTTGCTTACACCAGCCGAAACATGATCTTTCAAAAGAGCTGTAAGCTTCTCGATCAACACATTCTTAAGATCGATCTCGTACTTTTCGTGAAGCTTCTCTAGTTTTTCAAGAGAAGCCTTCTCACGCACTTTGGCATTCTTATCTTTTTTGGCGCGCTGGAAAAGTTTCTTTCCAATAACCACACCCTCTACTCCATTAGGCGCTTTCAAGGAAGCATCCTTGGCATCACCGGCTTTTTCGCCGAAGATGGCACGCAACAGCTTTTCTTCTGGAGTAGGATCGCTTTCTCCCTTCGGCGTGATCTTACCGATCAAGATATCCCCTTCTTTTACTTGCGCACCGATGCGAATGATTCCATTTTCATCGAGGTCCTTAGTGGCTTCTTCAGAAACGTTGGGAATATCTGGAGTCAGTTCCTCTTCTCCCAGTTTGGTATCGCGCACTTCCAATTCGTACTCAGAGATATGGACCGAGGTAAAGAGATCTTCTTTTACGACACGCTCACTGATAACAATGGCATCCTCGAAGTTGTAACCTTTCCAAGGCATAAAGGCCACCTTAAGATTTTTTCCTAGGGCTAGCTCTCCATGTTGTGTCGCGTATCCCTCTGTTAAGAAATCGCCTGTCTTTACCTTTTGTCCTTTCTTAACGGCAGGGCGTAGATTGATACAAGTCTCTTGGTTGGTCTTAATGAATTTAGTGAGTCGGTATACACGAAGGTCATCTTCGAAACTCACGAGCTTCTCATTGGCATCGCGGTCGTAACGAACATGAATCTCATTGGCATCCACAAATTCAACGACTCCATTTCCTTCGGCGTGTATTTGGATACGGGCATCACGGGCCGCCTTTGCTTCGAAGCCCGTTCCCACAATGGGAACATCGGGGCGCAGCAGCGGAACGGCCTGACGTTGCATGTTCGATCCCATCAAGGCGCGGTTAGCATCGTCATGTTCCAAGAATGGGATCAGTGATGCACTGAGTCCCACAATTTGATTGGGCGCTACGTCCATGAATTCCACATCCCCTTTATCCAGGATCGGGAAATCACCGGTTTCGCGGCTAACGACCTTACCTTCTTTTACATTGCCTTTCTCATCGAGCTTAGTGTTAGCCTGTGCGATCTTAGCATTATCTTCTTCTTCCGCACTCAGGAATACCAACTCCTTCATATTTACTTTGCCTTCGGCTACACGACGATAAGGCGTTTCAATAAAGCCCATATCATTGATCTTGGCATGCACGCAGAGTGTAGAGATCAGACCGATATTGGGTCCCTCAGGAGTCTCGATAGTACAGAGACGACCATAGTGAGAGTAGTGAACGTCGCGGACTTCGAAACCAGCTCTTTCGCGACTCAGACCGCCGGGACCCAGGGCCGAGATACGACGCTTGTGCGTAATCTCAGAGAGCGGATTGGTCTGGTCAAGGAATTGAGAGAGCTGCGAGGTTCCGAAAAATGAATTGATAACAGAAGATAACGTACGGGCATTGATCAGGTCAACGGGTGTAAAGACCTCGTTGTCGCGAACGTTCATACGCTCTCTGATGGTACGAGCCATACGAGCCAATCCCACGCCGAATTGAGCATATAACTGTTCGCCCACGGTACGCACACGACGGTTGCTCAGGTGATCGATATCGTCGATCTCTGCCTTACCGTTGGTAAGACGAACCAGATATTTGATGATGAGAATAATATCATCCTTGGTCAATGTCTTTTTCTCGAGCGGTAGGTTAACATTGAGCTTACGGTTGATCTTATAGCGACCTACCTCACCCAAGTCATAGCGCTTATCACTGAAAAATAATTTATCGATAATACCGCGAGCCGTCTCATTGTCGGGCGCATCTGCACCGCGCAATTGACGATAGATGAACTGCACGGCCTCGAGTTCGCTATTAGAAGTATCCTTGTTAAGCGTGTTGTAGATGATAGCATAATCACCTCCTACATCTTCGCGCTGTATGAATACACTGGCCACCTCTAGTGAGGAGATCGTTTCGATGGCGGCTTCGTCAAGCAGGGTATCGCGCTCCATGACGATCTCGTTGCGCTCAATAGAGACCACCTCTCCGGTATCCTCATCCACAAAATCCTCTACCCAGGTACGAAGTACACGGGCCGCCAAGCGCTTGCCAACGTACTTTGAAAGTGTTTTCTTATCGGTCTTTACTTCATCGGCCATACCGAAGAGCTCCAAGATATCCTTATCGGTCTCGTATCCAATGGATCGAAGCAAAGTGGTAACAGGGAATTTTTTCTTTCTGTCGATGTACGCATACATGACGTTGTTGATATCGGTAGCAAATTCCATCCAGGCTCCCTTGAAGGGGATTACACGGGCAGAGTAGATCTTGGTACCGTTGGGATGCACCGATTGGCCAAAGAAAACCCCGGGAGAACGATGCAACTGTGAAACGACTACACGCTCAGCTCCATTGATCACGAAGGTGCCGCGTGGGGTCATGTAAGGAATATTACCCAAGAAAACGTCTTGCACGATTGTTTGGAAGTCTACGTGCTCCTCATCGTTACAACTAAGACGCAATTTTGCTTTTAGCGGAACAGCATAGGTAAGACCGCGCTCCATACATTCCTCAATGGTGTAGCGGGGCGGATCAATGAAATAATCCAAGAATTCCAATACGAAAATATTTCGCGTATCGGTAATAGGAAAGTTGTCCTTGAACACGCGAAACAGCCCCTCGATGTTACGTTTATCGGGAGTGGTCTCGAGCTGGAAGAATTCTTTGAACGACTGAATCTGGACTTCGAGTAAATCTGGTGTTTCTGCAAGGTGCTTGATCTTTCCAAAATCAATCCTTGCGTTCGTTTTTGCTGCAGACATAGCGTAAACCGGTTTTTTCAACGTTCAGGACATACCTTTCACGTGGTGGCTTCCGAGTTAAAAAAAACAGAAGTCACTGTAAATAAATTACTTACACATGGTCAGGAATGTCGAAAATATATTTGGCCAAAATAAAGGAGGGCAAAGGTAAACAATTCAAAATCACCCACAAAATTTGCACCCACAAAAATCCTACCAATTTTTGGGCCGAAGCCTTGAAGGATCCTAAAGGGGGTGTTATACTTGCTTGGATGAGACCCCACCCCACCCACGGTAAAAATCGACCCGGCCCCCTGCTAAGCAGCCAAAAGGACCGTTTAGGGACCCTCCTCTTAGGGCTGCTCTTACTTCTATACTTACTGGTAAGCTTACCCCCAAAAAGCAGCTCTCCCCCCTTGATCAGCGCCGACTCGCCTAGAATAGACTCATTCAAAAGAAATTCAAAATCAACTGCTTATAATAATACAGGAGCAATATCAAGCTACAAAAAAAACTACTATAAAGTCTTAAGCAGATCGCAAGGTCCTGTATCAAAAAAATTTGATTTTCGGGGCCAAAAGCCCGATTTAGTACCCTTCAAGCGCCAAGCCCGGTCATACGACCCCACCTTTTTAAACAGTGCCGATTCGGCCGATCTAGAAAAACTTCCTGGCATTGGTCCGGTACTCGCCTCGCGGATCATCCGGTACAGAAATAAGCTGGGCGGGTTTTACGAGAAGGCACAACTGAGAGAGGTGTACGGCATTAGTGATTCACTGTTTTCATTGCTCCAACCCCTATTGCTGCTAACCAGCTCCAATGCCCTGATCAGAACGATCGATATAAATCATATTTGCTTCGATTCGCTGCGACAGCATCCATATTTGCGCTGGGAGAAAGCCAGAGCGATCATACGATACCGCGAGGCAAATGGTCCATTCCGGTCGGAAAAGGACTTAAGAAATATCTGGACCCTGGACTCTCTTACCCTTGCCAAAATACTTCCTTACATCCTTTTCGACAGTGCAGCGAAAATGGGACCTTAACGCCAATAGAAAATGGACGCTAAAAGAAATGACCCTTTACGCGACCGCGATAACGAAACAAAAAAAGACCCTCCAAACGGAAGGTCTTTTTTTATAGTGAGAATTGAAAACGCTTACGCGATCTCTACTTCTGCACCAGCTTCTTTCAGCTTAGCTGCAATGTCTTCAGCTTCTGCTTTAGAAACGTTTTCTTTAACGGTCTTGGGAGCACCATCCACCATGTCTTTGGCTTCTTTCAGCCCCAGACCTGTCAGGTCTTTAACCACTTTAACTACATTGAGCTTAGAAGCTCCACCGCTCTTCAAAATGACATTGAAGGCAGTCTTTTCTTCGGCAGCAGCAGCGCCACCACCGTCTCCACCGGCTACCACTACGGCAGCAGCTGCGGGTTCAATTCCGTACTCGTTCTTGAGCACATCAGCGAGCTCTTGAACTTCTTTTACTGTTAAGCCTACCAGGCTCTCAGCAAGTGCTTTTACATCAGCCATTTGATTTCAATTTTTACCGTTTTCACTGCATTGAAGCTCCAACGGCGGTTTAAAAAAATTTGCCTTTGTTCGGTCCTTTCGGAACACCCTCAGGCCTGGGTTTTTATTTTGATTGACCAACCAATGGTGATCAACTAAAATCGTTCGTTAACAACTGTCTTTCGAAAAACAGTGTCAAATTGATCATTACTCAGCAGCGGGCGTGGCCTGCTTTTCGTGATGATGCAATAAGGCCGCCAGCACACGCTTGGCAGGAGATTGCAACAATCCGATCACTTCGCCGATCAACTCGTTCTTGGTCTTGATCTGGGTGAGCGCCTTCAATTGATTATCGCCACTGTAAACATCTCCATTGATAAAGGCCGCCTTTAATACGGGTTTATCACCGTTGCTTTCTTTACGAAAAGAACTGATGATCAGTGCGGGCTCTTTGGGATTCTCTGAGAATAGTAGCGCCGTTACCTTATGCAACGAGTCGTACATACCGGCATATTTTGCACTGTCCAGTGATTCGAGCGCCTTTTTGATAAGGGTATTCTTAGCCACCTTCATCTCTACCTGCTTATTGAAACAAGCGCGACGAAGTTTGCCTACCTGCTCCACTGTGAGCGACTCCGTGTCAGTTACATAGAAGTTGTTATACTGAGCGAACTTGCCTTTCAGCAATTCTATCACTTCGTTTTTTTGCTCTTTAGTCATTGTATTAGCGTTTTGACTTTTTTAATTGATTTTCCGATACCGGGCTTAGTTAACAAAGGCCTTAGTATCGATTGCGATGCCCGGACTCATTGTCGAAGCCATACTGATCCCTTTCAGGTAAGTTCCTTTAGAGGAAGAGGGCTTGGCCTTGATAATGGCGTTCAGCAACTCCTGGCTATTTTCAGCGATCTTCTCCGGAGCAAAACTGACACGACCAATAGAGGCATGAACAATACCCACCTTATCTACCTTAAAGGCGATCTTTCCACCCTTAACATCGTTGATGGCTGCGGCAACATCGTTAGTTACCGTTCCGGTCTTCGGATTAGGCATCAGGTTACGAGGACCAAGCACTTTACCGAGCTTACCGATCTTAGGCATTACGCTGGGAGTAGCGATGATCACATCGACATCGACCCAACCGCCTTCGATCTTGGTAACGAACTCTTCTAATCCTACATAATCGGCACCCGCATTCTTTGCATCGGCCTCTTTGTCGGGCGTACAGAGTACTAATACTTTTTTGGTCTTACCGGTTCCGTGAGGAAGGGTAACAGTTCCACGAATCGCTTGATCGGCCTTCTTAGGGTCGACACCCAAGCGGATATGCAGATCTACGGAAGCATCGAATTTGCAGGTCGTAATTTGCTTGACCAAACTAGATGCTTCTTTCAGCGAATATGATTTGTTGGCGTCAACCTTGGTGTCGGCCACTTTTCTTTTTTTACTGATAAATGCCATGATTCAATTTTTTGTAGTGAACATTAATTTTCCCAAGGAGCTTTACCCTCTACGTTCAGCCCCATACTGCGGGCCGTACCCGCTACCATTTTCATGGCACTTTCTACGGTAAAGCAGTTCAGGTCTGGCATCTTATCTTCGGCAATGGCCTTGATCTGTGTCCAGTTGACCTTTCCTACTTTAGAACGGTTACTCTCTTTGGAACCTTTCTGAATCTTGGCAGCCTCCAATAGCTGTACGGCTGCAGGAGGTGTTTTGATAATGAAGTCAAAACTCTTGTCTGTGTAAACGGTAATCAGTACGGGAAGAACTTTCCCTTGTTTGTCCTGCGTTCTAGCATTGAATTGCTTGCAGAACTCCATAATGTTGATCCCTTTGGAACCTAAGGCAGGTCCGATGGGAGGTGCTGGGTTGGCCTGGCCACCCTTGCACTGCAGCTTCACGAAGCCGGATACTTCTTTTGCCATGTCTTTAGATTTATTGGTTCAAGCGTAATGCCTATGGCATTACTCCCAAATTCCTCATAAAAAAGAACTAATTGGGGCTGCAAAGTTAACGGATAAAATTCGATCGGCAAAGCATTTTAGAGGCTTTTTTAAAGGCCCCTATTAATCTGATTGTCAGCGCCTACTGAGAGAAAGCAAAAACCTCTGTCGGAAACAGAGGTTTTAAATTAGTTGAGGAAAACGCAGCAAAACAGCAAAGAGGCCTAACTGAGCTTCTCCACTTGCATATAGCTAAGCTCCACGGGAGTGGCACGTCCAAAGATCTTGACCGTTACCTTTAGCTTCTTTTTCTCTTCAT
>VHAT01000014.1 GCA_016872195.1 Sphingomonadales bacterium
CTTCGAAATTAGCAAAACCTTGATAAATTATTTGATAAATAACGGTTTATGCGCTGTTTTGTTGCCCAACTTAGAGCAGAAAATTTGGAGAAAGTTTAAGAGGACGATAGTGTTATTTTCCCCAGCCGACAGGGTCTTTTCGCCACTCCTCTAAGATAGATCGCTCTGCTTTCGTTATGATACCCTTTTCAAGATAAAGAGCAAGAAGTGAAGTGTAATCAGTTAAAGAATAATACTTTATAGATTTTTTTTCGAATTCTTGTTGAGCTATTGGAAAGCCATAATTAAATATAGAAACCATACCAATAACCTCGATACCTTTCTCCACTAATGCATCAACAGCTTGCAAGCTGCTCTTTCCGGTAGACACCAAATCTTCTATAACCACCCATTTTTGACCAGGCTGACAATCTCCCTCTATCTGGTTACCTAAACCATGCTCCTTGGGCTTAGGACGAACATAGACAAAGGGCAATTTAAGTTGATCGGCCGCCATGGCTCCCCAAGGAATACCAGCGGTGGCTACCCCTGCCAGCCCTTGCGCCGCTTCGAATTGCTCAAATATTACGTTGCAAAGCTCCGATTTAATAAATTCTCGCACGTAAGGATGGGAGAGCACCTTTCGATTATCACAATAGATAGGGCTTTTCCACCCACTGGCCCAGGTAAAAAACCCTTGAGGTTTAAGCGCTACGGCTTTAACTTGTAAAAGTTTTTCGGCAATGATCTTAGCATCCGTCATGGTTCAAAAATAGCAAACCTTATCCTGAATACATTAATAATCTATCGATATGATCATACAGATATATTTTGCCTCACACCCCGTTTTTTTATGCACCAATCTCGATGAGATCCTCGAGGAAAAATCCGAACAAAATGATGCGATCTTTTTAAAAGATCTCTCCCATCGGTCCCTTTCCACTTGTTGGCAATTACTTGATAAGCCCGGAGATTACCCTTGTTTTTTCCTCTATCACGATCTGGAAGAATTACTCCAAACCCTCCTGGCACCCGCGACGACCATCGAAGCCGGTGGCGGAGTGGTCTATAACGACGATAACGAGATCTTACTCATCTTCAGAAGAGGAAAATGGGATCTGCCAAAAGGCAAAATGGATCCCGGGGAGTCGGTGATCGATTGTGCCCTGCGCGAAGTGATCGAGGAGACCGGTCTCAAAAACTTGACCTTGATCGGCAAGATCGGTTCTTCATCCTATTGCTATAAAGAGAAAGATCAGCTGTATTTAAAGCAAGTTCAATGGTTCAAAATGAGAACCGCTGATAAGCATGCCTTGACCCCACAGCTAGAAGAGGATATATCTGAGCTACGATGGGTTTCTCAAAAAGACCTGGAGCCCTATATTCAAAACACCTATAATACCATTAAGGACATCTTACTACTTGCGCAACGAAGCCCAGACAGTATCGGGTAAAAAGGGAGAGGCATCCCCATTGTTTCTCAGGATATCTCGCACAATGGTCGAGGCTACGGAAGTATACTTCGGCTCACCGGTCAAAAAAATGGTCTCGATGGTCTTATCCAGGGTGCGATTGGCATCGGCGATCGTTTTTTCGTACTCAAAATCGCTTACGTAGCGAATACCCCGTAATATAAAATGAGCCCCGATCTTTTTACAATAGTCAACCGTTAGACCATCGTAAACCGCTCCCACTACCCTGCTGTCGTTAGCATAGATCTCACTGACCCAGTGCAGACGCTGCTCGGCAGAGAACATGGGCGCTTTAGCTGCATTAAGACCGATACCCACCACGATCTTATCAAAGAGCGGCAAAGCCCGGTTAATAATATCCACATGCCCTAAGGTCAGCGGATCGAAGGTTCCGGGAAAAAGGCAAATGCGTTGCATGCGATATAATTTTTTTAAATAGATCAGGCTTGTGCGGTGCGGCCGGATAGCAGGTATAAGACGGCCATACGTACGGCCACCCCATTTTCTACCTGTTGTAAAATGATGGATTGCTTGCTGTCTGCCACATCGCTGTTCAGTTCAACGCCCCTGTTGATAGGCCCCGGGTGCATGATCACGATCTCTTTATGCAAACTATCGAGCAATTGGCGACTAATGCCATAGGCAATATTGTATTCGCGAAGCGATGAAAATAAGACCTGGTTCTGTCGCTCAAGTTGTATACGCAACACATTGGCCACATCACACCAGGCCAGGGTTTCTTTGATGTTATAACTGACCGAAACGCCCAGCGCCGTGGCGATATGCTTGGGGATCAGTGTGGGTGGACCACACACTACAACTTCGGCTCCCATTTTTTTGAGCAGATAAATATTGCTTTGCGCCACTCGGGAATGCATGATATCTCCAATAATAGCCACTTTTCGGCCTTGCAGCGAACCCGTCTTTTCTTGAATCGAAAACGCATCGAGTAAGGCCTGCGTGGGATGCTCGTTGATGCCATCACCGGCATTGATAATTGCCGCGGGTATATGTTCTGCCAAGAAATGCGGTGCACCACTGGCACTATGACGCATCACCACCATGTCTACCTTCATCGATAGGATATTGTTGACCGTATCGAGCAAGGTTTCTCCCTTTGCGGCCGAAGAAGAAGAGGCGGCAAAATTGATCGTATCGGCACTCAGTCTTTTTTCGGCCAACTCGAACGAAATGCGGGTACGCGTGGAATTCTCATAAAAAAGGTTCACGATAGTTACCTCTCTAAGGGAGGGTACCTTTTTTACGGGACGCTGCAGTACTTCTTTGAATTGTTCGGCCGTAGAGAGAATAAGGGAAATGTCTTGCGAGTTGAGATTTTTAATGCCCAGCAGGTGTTTGGTGGATAGTTGCATTAAAAAGCAAAATTAAGGCATTTTACTCAGTTATCAACAGCAGCTCGGCCTGCCCCTGGTCGTTGACGCTAAGTTTCAGTTTATCACTGCTTTGAGTGTGAATGGCCTTTCCTACATGGTCGGCTTGAATAGGAAATTGGCGATGTTCCGGACGGTCTGCTAGCACACAAAGTTTGACCCGGTCGGGACGACCATAATCAAATAAGGCATCCAGGGCCGCCTTTATGGTGCGTCCGGTAAACAAGACATCATCGACCAAAATAACGGTCTTTCCTTCTATCGAGAAGGGAAGATGCATGGTATCGGGGGCCAGAATCTTATTACGCACATCATCTCGGTAAAAAGTGATATCGAGTTGACCATGCTCAAAGGGCAAATAAGAAGTCTTGTTATTACCGATCTTATTACGAATGGCTTTATCGATAAGATTGGAGACAATTACCCCACCCTGTTGTATGCCCACCAAAACGGTATTTGAAGAATCGGGATAGGCCGCTACTAACTGATCGGCCAGTTGATCGATGATGATTAAGAGAGCTTGATTATTGATCTGGGTTTTCACTACTGATAATTATGATGCGTTTAGCGCGACAAAATTCATTGTTGTATTGACTGTATCCGACTATTTACTCCTCTGCCATAAAGGGATAACGATAATCGGTTGGCGGAACAAATGTTTCTTTGATGGTGCGGGCACTAAGCCAGCGATACAAATTTAGCATGGCACCGGCCTTATCGTTAGTACCCGAAGCCCTTCCGCCCCCAAAAGGCTGTTGACCAACCACGGCACCGGTAGGCTTATCATTGATATAAAAATTGCCCGCGGCATGACGAAGGCGTTCGGTGGCCAGCTCTACCGCGGCACGGTCTGTTGCTATAATAGCGCCTGTTAAGGCATACGGAGAGGTGGTATCGACCAATTCCATGGCCTTTTCAAAATTGCCCGCGGGATAAACATATATCGTGAGTACGGGACCAAAGATCTCTTCGCACATAGTAAGTGACTTAGGATTTTTGGTCTCGATCAACGTGGGTTGCACAAAGAATCCTTCCTTATCGTCACATTTGCCGCCTGCCAGTATACTACACTTTGGATCTTTTTTAGCCTGGTCTATATAACGCTTTATGGAATCAAAGCTTTTTTGATCGATCACCGCATTGATAAAATTAGAGAAGTTCTCTACCGATCCCATCCTAAAACTCTTGAGACCGGCTACCAGCTTCTTTTTGACCTCGTCGGCAATATTAGAAGGGATGTAGGCACGCGAGGCAGCCGAACATTTTTGTCCCTGGTATTCAAAGGCGCCACGCAGCAGGGCCGTTACCAATACATCGGGGTCGGCAGAGCGATGTGCGAGTACAAAATCTTTACCGCCGGTTTCTCCCACAATACGAGGATAGCTGCGGTAGTGAGCCATGTTCTTGCCAATGGTCTCCCACATGTTGTTGAATACTCCGGTAGAACCGGTAAAATGTACACCGGCAAAATCGCGGTGATTAAAACAGACGCGACCAAGGGTAGCCCCCTCTACATAAATTAGATTGATAACGCCATCGGGCAACCCTGCTTCCTTTAAAATGCGCATGGTCATTTGAGCAGAGTAGACCTGGGTATTAGCACATTTCCAAACCACTACATTGCCGCAAAGGGCCGGAGCGGTTGGCAAATTTCCTCCGATGGCCGTAAAATTAAAAGGAGAAACGGCTAGTACAAATCCTTCGAGCGGGCGATACTCCATTCGGTTATGAATACCGGGGGCACTGGCAGGCTGCTGCTTATAGATCTCGGAGAGATAATGAACATTAAAACGCAAAAAATCGATCAACTCGCAAGCTGCATCGATCTCGGCCTGAAAAGCATTCTTGCTTTGCCCCAGCATGGTAGTACCAGTCATGTAAGAACGGTACTTGGTAGCGATCAGATCGGCCGCTTTTAAAAAAATGGCCGCTCGGTTCTCCCAACTCATGGCTGCCCAAGCAGCTCGAGCCTCGAGGGCCGCTTCGATTGCCTGATGTACTTGTTTTTCTTCGCCCAGATGAAAATGTCCCAAAACATGCTTGCGCTGATGCGGGGGGTTCATGGCAATTTTCTTACCCGTCCTAACTTCTTTGGCCCCAATATACATGGGCACATCGATCTGCTGTTTCTTTAACGCGGCTAATGTTTCTTTTAAGCGTTTGCGCTCGGGCGAACCCGGGGCATAACTCAGTACAGGCTCATTAGCAGGCAGCGGATACGAAAAGGTTCCAATAGACATAAAGTATAATTTAGCTGAATCGAGTTAGTTCGTAATAGGGTGCATCGGTTCTTTAAAGGTAACAAAATAGAGGGGCATCACCCTCGTACAGGTGCTATTGCGATCAATTATGGCTTTGTAGTTCGATGACATCTGAATTTATGACTGCGTTTCTTTCTGACTCATTAAATAGGCTTTGATAAATCCATCGAGCTCACCATCCATTACAGGTTGAATATTACCCACCTCGTAATCGGTGCGGTGATCTTTGATCATTTTATACGGATGAAAGACATAGCTTCTGATCTGGCTGCCCCACTCGATCTTTTTCTTGGTGCTATTTACCGCATCGCGGATCTCGTTGCGTTTGCGAAGTTCCTCCTCGTACAAACGACTCTTGAGCATGGTCATGGCCTTTTCGCGATTACCCAATTGCGAACGCTCGGTCTGACAAACGACCACGATACCCGTAGGTAAGTGCGTGAGCATAACCTTGGTCTCGACTTTGTTTACATTTTGCCCCCCGGCCCCACCACTACGGGCCGTCTCCATTTTTACATCGGCATCTCTAATTTCAATATGGATGGTATCATCGACCAACGGATAAACAAATACAGAGACAAAGGAAGTATGACGGCGGGCATTACTATCGAAAGGGGAAATGCGCACCAACCGATGCACCCCGCTTTCGGCCTTTAGAAAACCATAGGCAAAGGGACCCTCAAATTGTAGCGTACAGGTCTTGATACCTGCCCCATCGCCCCAAACCCAATCGAGTTCAGTAACCTTCCAGCCCTGTTTTTCGCCATACATGCGATACATACGAGCCAGCATTTCGGCCCAATCTTGGCTTTCGGTACCCCCGGCCCCCGAATTGATCTGGAGTACAGCAGGCAATTCGTCTTCGGGTTCGTTGAGCGTGGCCTTAAATTCGGCATCATCGAGCAATTGCAAGCCCTTTTCATAGGCTTCTTGGGTTTCTTGCTCGGTAGCATCACCCCCTTTCCAAAACTCAAAGAGAACGGCA
This sequence comes from Sphingomonadales bacterium, assembly GCA_016872195.1. Taxonomy (GTDB): domain Bacteria; phylum Bacteroidota; class Bacteroidia; order Chitinophagales; family Chitinophagaceae; genus JJ008. The sequence goes on from VHAT01000014.1 coordinate 6,089, forward strand.
AAATCCTCTACCGCGGTATGGGCCGTATCGTAGAGACCCACCCAGTATTCATTGAGCTTGATGCTCTTCATGATCTCGGTAGCTCGTTTATTATCGTCCCAAAAACCGGGACTCAGCGAAAGTTGTTTATCCTGGGCTATTTTTTGCAGTCGGTTCTCGACGTCAAAGAAACCTCCTTATCCCGACAATGCGGGACCGCATATCCTGTAATTTTTCGATTGTCATGTGGTAAAGGTAGGTGTTTACAGGGCAAATTGAATGACCGTGGCACCATTACCATACAAAGGATGAAAGGGAGCATCGAAAGAACGAACCTCGGGCCGGTTCTTGAGCCAGCGGTGTATTTCGCTTTTAAGTTTGCCGGTTCCGACACCATGAATAACGGTAAGACTGCCCAAATGATGAACCCAGGCCAAATGAAAATACTTTTCGAAGGTATCGAGCTGCAATAAAATGATCTCGGCATTTGAAAGTCCCCTAAAATCGGAACAGATCTTTTCGATGTGCAGATCGACCACGTGTAGCGGGGGCTCCATCTTATCGCGTGCGTGCTCTGCCTTGTAGAACATGTCAGGTAATTTAAAAAGCTACAGACCTATAAGCCGGATTCTGTCGAGGGCGTCATTTATCTGTCCCCAAAGTTACCCAAGGGGCTCAAGCTGCCTACCCTGTAACCCGCCTGCTTGCGCAAGGCTTGAGTGTGCCACTCTTAAGGGCTACTATACGTGGCATTTCAGCATGCAAGGTTTACCCGCCCGGGATGTTACCATCCAGGACCGTGGGCTCTTACCCCACGTTTTCATCCTCACCTCTAACAAGTTAATGTTATGGGCAGTTATTTTCTGTGGCACTTTCTGTCTTCGGTTGCCCGAAGCCCGGCTCTTAACCGGTGCATGGCACTGTGCTGTCCGGACTTTCCTACCCCTGCCAAAGCGAGGGATCGACGGCCCGGTCTGTAGCAGCGCAAAGATAGGTCATTTGAATACAGCTAAAGATAATTTTTAAGCTTTGGCAAGCTATCAAGCAATTGTTGATTTACCTCTTTCAATAATACAGTCGATCGTGCATCTTGTTTCTTAATTAGCTCCTCTTGATAATTTAAGGAACTGGTAACGTACAAGTTGCTTTCCAATAAACTGGCTGGAACACTAAGAAGAGATAGACACAGAAAGGTCAGATAGAGCAATAAAAGTAAACGATATCGATTCGTATTGATGGAGGCAGCCATAGGCTCTACTTGGATTTGATCGACTGCAGGATATTGTTTGATAAGGCTCCAAGTTCTTGGATGGACTTGGCAGTGGATAGAATTTCTTGTTCAAGCTTTAGCAGTCGTTCACTGTTTAGTTCAGTAGCTTGCTTCATCTTAAGCATCTGTTGATCGAGTTCTGCAGAGCTTTTTCCTAAAGTCTCAAATCCCTGTACGCCCGACATCATCAAATTAGTACCCGTGTTTACACTACGTAGACTTTCTGTTACTTGTTGAGCATTGGAAGCGATCTCATTCATGCTGTCGCGGATCATATCGCTAAGCTTATAGTAATCATAATTAAGCTTGTCCAATCGAACGATATGCGTTTGAAGGGTACTAATATAACCGGTCGTTACCTGCTCGATGCGGTCATGCACAGCAATAGTATCCTGTGGATTCTCTGCGGCTGTATCCAGGAGGTCGGGAAATATACGCTCCCACTTGTAGAAGAATGGCTTTGTTTTGTATTGAATGGAGGAAAGAGAAAAAACTAAGATTTCAACAACCAATCCGGCGATGAGCAACTCCTCATCATTTTGCCATTCTAAGAACTTCGCAATTACACCTGTTAAAATCACGATTGCTCCAACACTGTAAAAGAGATTGAACTTGTCAATTTTTCTGAACCAACGAAGCATAGGAAATGGTTTTAGAGTGCTGAAACATTGTGTTTTAGTAACCAAATGTTTTTAGCGCGCTAAAGTTCCCAAGACTTATCAAAAAGGACTATAGAAAATAATGGATTCTTATGTAGTATTTTGACTACATAGGGTATGAATATATACTTACTAAAATAACTATTCCTTCAACTTGCTATTTCGAAAGCCGTAACTGAAATAAAGGATCAACCCTACTCCCATCCACGCAAAGAACCAACTCCAACTGATCGTGGGGATCTCGATCATCAAATACAGACAAGAGATCATACCTAATACGGGGATCAGGGAGGGCTTTTTTGCAATGGAGTAAATGGAGACCAATATCGTAAGGGTCGTGAGCGCAAGGGCCCCTAAAAAAAATAACAAATAGAGCAAGGGATATCCGCCTTGTTCTAAACGCATAGAAAAATAGTCGATCATCCGCTCACTGGTCAAGTAAAAGAATACTAAGACCAGGGCCGGCACTATAAACTGTCCATTGATATAAGGCAAATTGAATTGCCCCTCTTTCTTTTCAATTTTGGGCAAAAGTAAGACCCCTCCCGACACCAGTACAAAGGCAAATAAAGTGCCGATACTGGTCAAATCGGTCACCAAGCCACTTTGTAAGAAAAGTGCTCCCACTCCAACGATCACGCCGGTTAAGATGGTGGCGAATCCAGGCGTTTGATACCGGGCATTGACCTTACCAAAACGGGCGGGTAAGAGTCCATCGCGACTCATACTCATCCAAATGCGGGGCTGACCAATTTGAAAGACCAATAATACAGAGGTCGTGGCTACCACCGCACTAACCGATACAATATGCTCGATCCAAGGGGCTCTGCTTTCAAAGACAAAAGCCAGCGGATCACTCACACCTTTGAAGGCGGCATAATTTTCCATACCCGTAAGTACCAGAGCAATTAAAATATAAAGCACCGTACAAACCAAAAGTGAATAGATCATCCCTTTGGGCATATCTCGCTGGGGATCTTTACACTCTTCGGCCGTCGTGGAGATCGCATCGAAACCGATATAGGCATAAAATACGGCAGAGACACCCTTTAAGACACCCGAAAATCCATTGGGCATAAAGGGCATCCAGTTATTGGTGTCGACATAAAATGCGCCAGCGCCGATCACAAACAAGATGACCAAGACCTTGAAAATGACCATCGCATTGGCCGATTTTTTACTCTGGTTGATCCCCACATAGGCCAACCAGGTAATTAACGCCACGATCACAAAGGCAGGTAGATTAAAAAAGATTTTTATCGACCCCAAGCTGGGCGCCTGTTGATACGACTCTATTACAAACCGATACGATTTCAATTGCTCCGGATCTATTACAGCCCCCCCATGTATGGCTTGGGTCGCTTCTCGGTAAGCTCCCTCGGCCGTTACCGGATCGACCAACATCCAATTAGGAAGATGGATCGAAAATATATTGACCAATAAATTATTAAAATAGCCGCTCCAGGAAATGGCTACTACAATATTTCCAATGGCATATTCCAAGATCAGGGCCCATCCAATGATCCAGGCAACAACCTCACCGAACGTAACATATGAATACGTATAGGCACTACCTGCCACCGGTACACGGCTGGAAAACTCTGCATAGCACAGTGCAGAGAACCCGCAGGTAACCGCCGTGATCACGAAAAGTAATGAAATGCCGGGTCCTCCCAAATAGGCGGCTCCGCCGATAGTAGAAAATACGCCCGCCCCAATGACCGCAGCAACTCCCAAAAAGGTAAGGTCTTTTACACCCAACACCTTTTTTAAGGCCCCCTTTTGATTGGATTCACGCTCGTATGAAGAGCGGATGGCATCGATCGATTTTTTCCGAAATAGTGAAGACCACATAAGCGAAAATTAAAAATTAAACTTCTCGTTGAATTAAATAAGCGGCTAATGCTTTTAGCGGAGCCTTTCGGGCCGACAGAACTGCAACCTGCTCTAAGTTATCAAGGGCCTTATCGAGAAATTGCTGCTTTAAGGCAAGAGCCCATTGATCTACTCCACAATTTTTATAAATAGCGAGAACCTGTGCTACTTTATCGGCCGGATTTGAATTCAACAGGTCAAGTAACCGTTTTTTATCGGCTGCGGTTGCCGTTTGCAAGGCATGGATCAGCAAAAATGTCTTTTTATTGGCCAAGATATCTCCACCGGTTTGCTTTCCGAATTTCTCTGGGTCCCCAAAAGCGTCGAGATAATCATCTTGCACCTGAAAAGCCAGTCCTAACTGTAACCCAAAAGAATAGACCAGTTCTTGATTACGCTGCCCTGCTCCCCCTATAATGGCTCCCATTTGTAAGGCACAAGCCAAGAGCACCGAAGTCTTTAGCTTGATCATGTGCAAGTATTCATCCAAACTAACGTTGTCTCGCGTCTCGAAATCCATATCGAGCTGCTGTCCTTCACAAACCTCAGTGGCCGTACGGTTAAAAAGAGGCAATAAAGACGATTGATAAGCGCTGCTTACGTGGCTAAGCCAGTGGTAGGCCTGTATCATCATCACATCTCCGGCCAACAAGGCTGTATTTTCGCCAAAATGGCTATGAACCGTAGGCACTCCTCTGCGCAGCGGTGCCTTATCCATAATATCATCGTGAATCAGCGTAAAATTGTGAAATAGTTCTATGGCCGTGGCCGCCGACCATGCATCTGGCCTTACTTCTTCGAAAAGTTCATTGCCCAATAAACAAAGTACGGGCCGTATGCGTTTGCCTCCGATCTGTAAGAAATAATCAGTGGCCCGATACAAATTGGCCGGTTGCTCCGGAAATTGCTTTGCCGAAAACCTTTCATTAAAAAGAGTGGAAAATTCACTGAAAGAATGCATACGACAAAATAAGACTCATTTCTTGGTTTTGGGCAATTTGGCCCCTGATTTTTGAGCCGAAAGCTCTCCGGCCACGACCCACTCATAATCGAGTTGTCGTTTGGTCAGGTTAGCGGCGATCACCTTGATCCATACTTTATCGCCCATCCGAAACTTTCTACCGGAGCGCATACCCAGCAAACAATAATCACTCTCTACCTGTCGAAAATCATCATAATCAGACAAAGAGGCGACACTGACCAGCCCTTCACATTTATGCTCAATGGTTTCGACCCAAAAACCAAAATGAGCAACGCCACTGATGATCCCTTCAAACTCCTCACCTACATAATTTTTCATGTACTGCACCTGCTTATATTTATTGGCAGCCCGCTCGGCTTCCATGGCCGCCCTCTCCCGTTCGCTGGTGTGTTTACATTTTTCCTCTAACTTTTTGTCTGGTACAATCCGTTGTTGCAATACCTCCCATAAAATGCGATGTGCCTGTATATCGGGGTAACGACGGATCGGAGAAGTAAAATGACAGTAATTATCAAAACCCAATCCATAATGGCCCACATTCTCGGCGGTGTAGCGGGCCTTGGCCATGGTACGAATACCGAGTTGCTCTAATACATGTTGCTCGGGTCTACCCTTTACATCCTTCAATAATTGATTAAAAGAGCTGGCAATGGCCTGGGGGCTGGATCGGTCAAAGGAATGTCCAAACTTTCTGGCAAAGTCTACGAAGGGTATCAGTTTTTCCTCATCGGGATCGTCATGAATACGATACGGGAAGGGTATGGGCTTATTATCAATTCGCTTTTCTGCTATAAAGCTGGCCACGGCTCGGTTAGCCAAGAGCATAAATTCTTCTATCAACTGATGAGACTCTTTGCTCTCTTTGACCATGATCCCTATGGGATCGCCTTTTTCGTTCAGCTTAAAGCGAACTTCTTGTGATGAGAAATTGATGGCCCCTTGCTCAAAGCGAGCGGCGCGAAATTGACGTGCCAATTGATTGAGCTGTAAGACCTGCTCGGCATACAAACCGGCCTGCTCCTCGATAATGGCTTGAACCTCTTCGTAGGTAAAGCGGTGGTCAGAGAAAATAACAGTGCGACCCAACCATTGCTCTTTGATCTGTCCAGTTGGGGTAATGGTAAAAATAGCCGAAAAGGTGAGTTTCTCTTCTTGAGGACGAAGCGAACAAAGAACATTGGAGATGTGTTCGGGCAACATGGGGTTGACTCGATCGGGCAAGTATACCGAAGTAGCCCTTGCATACGCCTCGGCATCGAGCACCGTTCCAGGCGCTACATAATGACTTACATCGGCAATATGTACACCGATCTCAAACCAACCATTCGGTAACTTCTGAAAAGAAATAGCGTCGTCAAAATCCTTGGCATCGACTGGATCGATCGTAAAGGTCAGTATCGAACGGCAGTCGCGTCGCTTGGTAATTTCTTCTTGACTGATGATTTCGGGCATACGAGCCGACTCCTCGAGGGCCTCGTCACTAAACGAAAGTGGAAACCCGGCCTCGAGCAAGATCTCCTTGGCAGCAGCATCGTTACCATCTTCTTCTTTCAAGATGGTAACCACCTCTCCCATGGGTCGTTTATCGGCTCCCTCTGCCCACTTGATTACTTTTACGACCACCCGATCGCCCTGTCTGGCTTGCTGCAAGGATTGCTTCGGGATAAATATGTCGGGCATCGGCTTGTCCGTCTCTGCGACAAAAAAGGCAAATCCATTGCCCATCTGTAACTGACCGATAAATTCACTGCGCTTTCGCTTGATGATCTCTTTGATCACCCCTTGCATACGACCATTGGCCTTTCTCTCTTTTACCGCTACTTTTACCAGATCGCCATGAAGAGCGGTATGCAAATCGCCCGGACGAACCATAATATCGGTATCGAGTTGATCGACCAGCACATACCCCATACCGGAGCGAGTCAATTCAAGCGTCCCCTTTACGAGTTGAGACACCGCCCCTTGATGTGACTTGCGTTGTTGCTGTTTCCTTTTGCTATTCTTTCTTCCCATATCAACCCTGTGGTCTTTTAAAATCAGCAATAAAATCGATAACGAGCCTATCGAAACGCTCCTTATCTCCAAACAAAAAACGATGCTCCACGGGCAATACATACCAGGGAAGTACATCTATCTCTGCACTGAATTTCTCTAAGCGAACGGCGTCCTTTTCTGTGGTCATCAGGATTCGATTTTCTGTTGGTAATTTTTCGAACTCTCGTCGGATCTCGTTAAAATCTTCGATACTAAAAATATGATGATCGCGATAGGTAAGCTGATGATAGGTAGCCGATCGCTCTTCGATATATTGTTTTAACGGACGAGGGTTCGAAATGCCCGTTACCAGCAAGATCTCTTCTTTACCGGTAAAGGAATAGCGTTGCTTTTGGGTCAAATGATACGGAGAGCCATAGGCAAGCGTAGTAAAAAATACAGGTTGACCATTGACCGGGGCCAACTCAGCTATGATACTGCGTTGCTTTTCCTCGCTCATATCGACAGGACATTTGGTAACGATCAATGCGCTAGCAGCACGATACCGACTCTTCAGGTCGCGCAGATCACCGGTGGGCAAATAGAAATCTCTGGTAAAGAGATTTGAATACTCTGTAAGTAGAAGCGAGCAACCCGCCTGTATGGAACGGTGTTGAAAAGCATCATCCAATAAGATAACTTGTGTTTCGGGATGATCATGCAATAATTCAGGAATAGCAAGCAGCCGCTCCTCTCCCACCGCTACGGGCACATCCGGAAACTTTCGATACAAGGCCAGGGGCTCATCCCCCACTTCGAGAGCCGTAGCATGAGAAGACACCAAGGCATATCCACGGGTTCTTCTTCTATATCCGCGACTGAGTGCGGCCACCTTGAATTTATTGTGCAATAAGCCAGCCAGGTATTCGATCAGCGGGGACTTACCGGTACCACCGACCGCCAAGTTTCCTACGGTGATCAAGGGCATCCCAAAGCTGGCCGACCGTAAGAATTGCTTGTCAAAAAGCCAGTTTCGACAACCGATCACAAGCCAGTATAATAGCGATATCGGCAACAGAAAGATCCTGAAGGAGCGTAGAAAAAAGTGGTAGACCATCGGTTAGCAGCTAATTTACGAAGAAGCTAAAGACCGTGGTCCCATAATTTCGCTGCTGCTGGTAATAAGGAAACTGACTGTAATCATTACGAGGGGTATGCTCCAGTACAAATAAGCCCCCTGGTGCCACTAACTTTTGTTGAAAGATCAGCCGGGGTAGATCATCGATAGTGGTCAAGGCATAGGGCGGACCAGCAAAAATAAAGTCGAATGCGCTATGACATTGCTCTATAAAACGAAACACATCGGAACGAATTACCGAAGCCCCCTCAATACCCAGGGTGGCCAGGGTTTGACTAATAAATCGATTCATAACAGGATCTTTTTCGACAATGGTCAGATCCGTAGCCCCGCGTGAGGCCAGTTCATAGCTGATGCTGCCGGTACCCCCAAAAAGATCGAGCGTTTTAACCGAGGTAAAATCAATACGATGTTGCAGCATATTAAAAAGCCCTTCTTTGGCAATATCGGTGGTTGGCCGGGTATGCGGCATATGCGCGGGCGGATTAAATCGGCGACCGCCATACTCACCTCCTATGATGCGCATGACAAAACATCGTTGAGCGTTGTAAAATAATGAGCCGGATACGGAAAATCGCTAACCCCAAAATGAGCATCTCTAAATTCGACATGCATAAAATACTGCCAGAGCTCACGATAAAGCGCAGATTCTTTTTCCAATAAACCCGTCAATACGAGCTCTACCTCGGCCGGACTGACCAATTGAGACTCGCAGACAGAAAGCAAATAATATAAGACATCGGCGGGGCTGCTATAGGGATAGCTATTGAATAACTGGAGTCGGTTATTCTTTAGCAACAGAATACTGAACTGTTCGATACCAATATCCACCAGTAGCTTTCCCTGTGTCCCGCTTTGCCCAGCGGCTTCCAATTGCAACTTTAAAAGATGTCGACTACGGGCCGCCGGAAAAGCAGACTCCAAACGCTGGTATAGCGCTATCGGTATTGGATAGCCCAGATAGAGTTGCCACGAAGAAAGGGTCTCGGTCTTAAAGACCGAAGGACCGGCAAAAGGATAAAGCGATTGATGAAGGGCCTGTAATTTTGTTTCTTCAAATCCGGCCACCGGTAGCAGCGAAAGATCCGAAAAGCCATGGGCGATCTCGACTTGCTGGTTCGGTACCACAATGGGCTTGATCGATTCCATCCAAGCTTCAACTGTAGATCGGTTCCATTGCTTGACCTGTCCATATCCCAAGGCCAACAACTGAGCGTCCGTGCGATTTTTGACAGCATACGAAACATGGAATCTGTCAAACTGAAGCGCTAACACTGAATCCTGAAAATCCGAGCGAGGAGATGTATAGGTAAAAAGAACGTTATAGGTCGATTCCATCCTTGCAATAATAGAGAAAATTTATTTATTGTAGGTTTGTAACTTACTCATGTCTGACACAACATATCCATCACTTCAATTATCGAATTCGCGCCGCCAGATCTTGCGCATGGCACTTCCGATCAGCCTGGCTATTTTGATCCCCCAGCTCAATTTTGTCATCAATAATATTTTTTTAGGACACTACCTCAATGACAGCCTGGCCTTTGCCGTGGCCGGGATTACCGGGGTGTACTATCTGATCTTTGCGGCTATTGGCTATGGACTCAATAATGGATTACAGACCCTGATCGCCCGCCGTGCTGGTGAAGATCGTCCGGAGGAGATCGGCAAGCTATTCAATCAGGGTGTTTGGATCGGACTCGGGCTGGCATTAGCTGGCATCGTGATCACCTTCGGGCTAACACCCTACCTTTTTCGGCTGATCATACAAGACCAGGCGGTCTTACAAAAAGCGATTGCGTTCTTGCAGATTCGTATCTGGGGATTAGTTTTTCTCTATATCTATCAACTGCGTAATGCACTATTGGTAGGCACCAATCAAAGCCGCTACCTGGTAGCGGGTACCCTTGCCGAGACCGGAGCCAATGTGCTTCTTGACTATGTACTAATCTATGGTGTGGCTGGTTTTCCCGAGTTGGGGTTTAAAGGTGCTGCCTATGCCTCGGTAATCGCTGAATTTATTGGCATGTTCGTGATCTACCTGGTGATACGACAAAAAGGAATTGCTAGCCGGTTTCAGCTCTTTGCCTCTTGGTCCTATAGTCCGGCTCATATCAAGAGCATCTTATCGGTGTCGGCACCGCTGATGTTTCAACATGCCATCAGCATCATTAGCTTTCAATATTTTTTCTTATTGATGGAACACCATGGTGCCATGGCCCTGAAAGTATCAAACATAATGCGAAATACTTTTGGGGTATTTGGCTGTTTATCGTGGGCCTTTGCCTCTACGACCAATGCCATGGTCAGCAACCTGATCGGTCAAGGAAAACAAGAGGAGGTACCTTCTTTACTGAAGAAGATCATGCAGCTTAGTAGTGGCAGTATTTTTCTGGCCGCCATACTCCTAAATATTTTCCCTGAAGCCTTTTTATCGCTCTTTGGTCAAAACACAGTATTTACCAATTCCGCCATACCGGTATTGCGCATCGTAACTATTGCCTTGCTGATGATGTCGATCTCTACTATAATGCTCAACATGGTCACCGCCTCTGGTAATACCCGTATTACATTTTACATAGAGGTGGCAGCAGTGGCGCTGTACTGCTTGTACATCTATGTGGTAAGTGAAATCTTATTTTTACCCATCACCATTAGCTGGATGAGTGAGTGGCTATACTGGATATGCCTTTTTATACCCTCTTTTTTATACGTTCGAAGCGGTCGTTGGAAAAATAAGAAGATCTGATGATCAGCCCTGCCATTCGTAGCGAACGGCCGTGTGGCCTGTAAAGTCTGGCAGCGGAACGGTAGATTTTTTTACCTCGATCAAAATACGTTGGCAAGGAAACGCAGCTGCAATCCTTTTCGCAATGGACATCGCCAGCGTTTCGAGAAGATCGCGAGGTTGCTCCATTTCTTCTTTCACGATATTGAAAAGCGGAGCATAGTCAATGGTTTCCGATAGATCATTGATCGGCATTATGTCGGCAGCGGTTACCACGGATCGACCAGTGCCTACATCATACACTGCGAGATCCTTAACCCTATAATCAACCTCTAGGTCTACCTGGTAATTACCCCCGTTTTTACGCTCCTCGGGATAAAGCCCATGGGAGCAATAAAAAGACATTTTTTCCAGCTTGATCGTGAGCCGTTCACTTGCCATAGCAAATTATTAATGAAACCCCGCTGCGCTGAGGTAACGCTCCGCATCGAGCGCCGCCATGCAACCACTACCGGCGGCGGTAACCGCTTGACGATAGATCTTATCTTGAACATCACCGGCGGCAAAAACACCTTCGCGGTTGGTTCGGCTACTGCCGGCTACTGTCTTGATATAACCTGCCTCATCCATATCGATCCAGGGAGAAAAGATGGCCGAATTGGGCTGATGGCCGATGGCCACAAAAAATGCACTAATGGGAACCGTGGTCTTTTCTGCGGTTTGGTTATTGACAATACGAACACCCTCTACTTTTTTATCTCCCAGTATCTCCTCGGTTTCACTATTCCAATACAGCGTGATATTAGCCGTATTTTTTACCCTCTCTTGCATGATCTTACTGGCCCGCATCTCTCCTCTTCTAACGATCATATGTACCCGAGAGCAGATCTTTGAGAGATAGAGGGCCTCTTCGGCAGCCGTATCTCCTGCCCCCACGATCGCGACCTCTTTTCCCTTAAAGAAAAATCCATCGCAAACGGCACAGGCACTTACTCCATATCCATTGAGACGTTGCTCACTTTCTAATCCCAGCCATTTGGCAGAAGCACCGGTAGAGATGATCACACTAGCCGCCTCGATCCATTTCTCCTCATCGATCTGTACTTTATGCAAGGGCCCTGTAAAATCAACTTGGGTTGCCAAACCATACCGAATATCGGCCCCCATACGGGCGGCTTGCTTCTCGAAATGTACCATCATCTCAGGCCCCTGGATCCCTTCGGGATAGCCGGGATAATTTTCTACTTCGGTGGTGATGGTCAGTTGACCACCTGGCTGAATACCCTGATAAAGCACCGGTTTTAGGCCTGCACGGCTGGCATAGATGGCAGCAGTATATCCGGCCGGGCCTGAACCGATAATAAGACAGGAGACCTTTTCGCTAATTTCCATAATCAGATGTTAGAATGCCAGCAAATTTAGGGCATTAAGCGATTATCTACCCACTCCTGCGCCAATCCGGGATATACATTGTGGCCAATGAGCAGCAGAGACGTGAAAAATAATCGGTAAGGATAAAGCACCCTTCAAGGGGGTAATGGCAAACTACAAAACAGTAATGCAAATAGTGGACTAAAAGTGTATACTAAAAATTAGCGGGGAATAACAATGGTTCTGTATTGGGCCGCATAGCCTCCAAAATATCCGAGCGCATTACCCGATATATTACCCAGCACCTTCGTAGGTGAAGAAAAGGGATTTCCAATACTGGCATAATTAAACTCCACGGTGCGCCAAAAATCGTAGGTCTGCTTATCGATATTGCAAAGTTTAAGGGTAACCGTATCTCCCCGATCGAAGAAATTATATCCCTCTTCGGGTGGTCCGTTTCGGATGATACCCCGCTCTACCTGCACTTCATAACTGGTTCCATCTATTACCTGGTCGTCATAAACAGAATTAAGCCCCGGCAAGAAAGGGCCTTTGTTTTGCCGAGTGTAGTACCTGATATAATCCCCAAAACCCGGCGCATCGGTAGCGCGAACATAGAGAGCGGCTTTATTAGAGGGATTATCGGGAGGGGCCGAACGCCAAAAAAGAGAATCAATTCTTCTGGTCAACGAAGGAATGGTAGTTTCTGCCTGATATAACTGTCCTTGCCAGCGGATGATCAATTGGTAGCGTTGCTGTAAAACCCCTCTTAAAAATAGGGCGGGCTGCAAACTATCTACCGTGTAATGGTACCCAGTCGGTACGCCTGCTACAAAGCTGGTATATCCCTTTAGAGGGTAGACAATGCCATTATGCGTTATGGAAACTTGTGCATCGCGAACAAAAGAGTTGATCAATTGAGCAGGTCGAAGCGTATCAAAAAAAGGAAGACTCTTAGACAAGATCACTACCGGAGGCTCGCCATTTTCTATAAAGGCCTCTACGACCAATTTAGGATCGGTCTCATCAAGCGTAAAGACAATATCCCTTTCGCAACTACTTAGTACTAGACAGGAAAAAACAGATAGGAGTAAACCAGAGAAAAAGAAACGCATAGCACTATAACACCCCAAAGAAGAATTTGTTTCGGTAGGAACGATCAACTCATCTTACTAAAAAGTGAAAATCAAGATACGTAACTAAGAATTACACTTACACGAAAACAAAGAATCAACCCAAATAGGCTTTTAAGGCGCTACTGTAGCGGGCTTTTTGTAAGCGCTTGATCGCTCTTTCTTTGATCTGACGAATACGCTCTTTGGTCAGATCATATTTTTGTCCGATCTGCTCAATAGTGACACCATTTTCGCCATCCAATCCGAAGTAGGCATTAACGATCTCGGCCTCACGAGGAGAAAGTGATTTAAGCACCCTGCGAATTTCGTTACGAAGGGAATCTTTCATCACATCATCATCGGTATCATCGCTTCCTTCAAGCAGATCGCCCATGGCAACATCTTCGGCCTCGTGCACAGGGGCATCGAGCGAGGTGTGACGCGTATTACTCTGAAAGATATTGTTGATCTCGGTCTCACTCATCTCTAGCAATTCGGCCAGTTCTTCGGTGGAGGGCTCGCGCTCATGCTCTTGCTCAAAAGCCATGTAGGCCTTGTTCGCTTTATTGTACGTGCCGATCTTGTTTTGGGGAAGGCGCACTAAACGACCTTGTTCGGCCAAGGCCTGTAAGATCGACTGACGAATCCACCATACGGCGTACGAGATAAATTTAAAACCCTTCGTTTCATCAAAGCGCTGAGCTGCCTTGATAAGACCAAGATTACCTTCGTTGATGAGATCACTTAGGGAAAGTCCCTGGTGCTGATATTGCTTGGCAACCGATACCACAAAGCGCAAGTTGGCTTGGACAAGTTTATCGAGCGCCCGTTGCGAATCGATCGGATTGCGATTGAACATTTTGATTCGCTGGGCAAGCGTAGTCTCCTCTTCGGGGGTGATCATTGAAATTTTTGAGATCTCCTGAAGGTATTTTTCTACTGCTTGTGAATCTCTGTTGGTAATCTGGGTAGCGATCTTGAGCTGCCGCATCTAGAACGTTTTGAAAGTGATGAATGAAATGGGCGTTTTTATCCTTATACGAACTGTAAAGGTAACAAAAAATAAGGGTAAAACCAGTTAAAATTCGGGGCAAACTACTGTTGCAAAACGGGTGCTGAACGTCGTCCTTGACGGAACCAAAGGATAAGACCCGAGAGTATCAAAAGAACGGCAATCACCTCGGCTTGAGTGGGGTTCATTCCCAAAAAATTCATTTTGACATTTATCCGAATTTTTTCTATAGCAAAGCGCTCTAAACCATTCAAAATCAAGTATAAAGAGAATAATTGTCCAGCATTTTTTATAAATTTCCTCAGGCCCCATAAGACGAAAAAGAGCAAGATGCAAGAGAAGGCCTCATAAAAAGGAGCAGGAAAAACACCGGCAGGAAGCTGATTGCAAAAGGGTCCGGTACAACCGGCAATGGGTATGCCCTCTTCTATAACATTGTGGGGATATTGATAGGACCAAGCCCAGTCAGGAAAAAAAGAGGGTTTGGCTGCCAGATCGCTAACAATCCCCCAGTCGCCGTCTCCGGCAACATGGCAGCCGATACGGCCTATTCCATAAGCCAGCATTAAGGCCGGAGCCACCGCATCGGCCAGCGCAAAAAATCCGATCTTATGCTTCCGGGCATAGACTCCAATGGCAACGGCGGCGCAAATAAGCCCCCCGTACATCGTAAGCCCCGAGGGAGAAAAAAGATAATCGGCGGGGTGCTCTACAAAGGAGCTCCAATTTTCAAAAATATCAAAGAGTTTGGCGCCTGCTAACCCAAAGACAAGGGCCAACATGGTAATATCACCCACCCGGTCTTGTGGCCAAATTCGAATAACGCGCTTTTCGGGCTTGGGTAGCTTCTCTTTGTTCTTCTCCCACCACTTGACACCGGCAAAAAAGAAACCAAGTAAGAGGCCTGCCAACAGATTGCCCTGCCCCGAAAAAATAAAGGCTTGGGGGTCTTGCATGGTCGCTTTGTCTAAAAAAAATAAGGCGACGACCTTAAAACCCAGTAAGAAACCGAGTACAAAATTGGTGAGGAGGTCCGAGACGGAGGCCGGCTCGCCGATAAGGATAGCTGTTTCTGAAGGGGTAAATAGACCCTGACCACTCTTTCTTTTCAACTCTTGCCGTAGCACATAGGCCGCTGTTAAAAAGGCAATAGCTACAAAAAAACCAAAGCTATTGACGAAACGAAGTACCGGCCAATCAAGACCGAACAGATCCTTAAAGGCGTAGTAGAGGTTAGGGTACATATTGTTTGGATGTGCTTAGTTGCAATATTGCTCGAAAGCACCGATCAGATTTTGCGAAATCATTTGGGCCGATCTTCCTTCAATCATATGTCTCTCGATATAATGCACCAATTGGCCATTTTTAAAAAGGGCAATGGCCGGAGAAGAGGGAGGGTACGGTAAAAGATGCTGGCGAATGGCGCTTACCGCTTCGCTGTCGAAGCCTGCAAAGCTTGTCGTTAAAAAATCAGGCCTTTTTGGAGCCTGAGAAACGGCCATCAACACTCCGGGACGAGCCGTTCCGGCAGAGCAACCGCACACGGAATTGATCATGACCAGGGTGGTTCCTTCTTTGGACAACTGCTGGTCTACGGCCTGGGCAGATAACAACTCAGAAAAGCCATTGTCGGTCAGCTCTTCTTTCATGGGTAATACGATTTCGGCAGGATACATTGATTTAAACTTTAGAATGCAAAAATAATCAGAAACAAGGGTTATACGTACCGAATTTCTTTTAACAAAACGAAAACAACAGTTTGGGGCCCATTGTACGTTTAATAAGTACAAAGATTCTTTCTCATAAGCAGTTGGTTTTGGTTTACAACCCCTCGTTTCAACGAGGGGTTTTGTTTTTCCCCTACCCCATCAATATCCTAAAATTTTCAGCATACTCTGTGCCGTCTGTTGCTTGGCATATACCCAATCGACCAGCTTTCCATTCTTATCGTATCCTACAATAACGTGTTTGGGAGAGGGTATCAAACAATGTTTGATGCCCCCATAACCGCTAATCTGGTCTTGGTAGGCACCGGTATGAAAGAAACCTACATACAAGGGCTCGTCCGTACCGTTGGTCTTTGGCAAAAAGACCTCGTTGATATGCTCCTCAGAATCATAGTAGTCGTGGCTGTCGCAGGTAATACCCCCTAAAACGACCCGCTGATAATCTTCATCCCATTTATTGATGGGTAACATCAGGAACTTTTCGCCGATCCCCCACGTATCGGGCAAGGTGGTAATAAACGATGAGTCGATCATATACCAGGTCTCCCGATCATTTTGAACCTTCTCAGCGATCACCCGATAAATGTGCGCCATGCTCTCCCCTACGGTGTAGCTTCCAAACTCCGTAAAAATATTGGGCATGGGCACTTTTGCCTTTTTACAAGCTACTTTGATATTACGCACGATCTCATTGATCATAAACTGGTAATCATACTCGAATCCCAGTGAATGCTTGATCGGAAAACCGCCACCGATATTGATCGAATCCAGTTCGGGGCAGATCTTCTTTAACTGGCAATACAGATTGACCACTTTATTGAGCTCACTCCAATAATAAATATCATCCTTAATGCCTTTATTGAGAAAGATGTGCAGCATCTTTAATTGAAACTTACTTTCGTACCCCTCGATGCGATCTACATAGAACTCAAGGATATCTTTGGCGCGAATACCCAAGCGAGATGTATAGAAGGGAAAATTAGGTTCCTCTTCTGCAGCCACCCGAATCCCCAACTTAAAGGGAACTTTTACCGAATGCGCGTATTCCTTTAATTCGTCTTTATTGTCCAAGACGGGGATAACATTCGAAAAACCATTGTTAAGGAGCTGGGCAATGCGACGGGTATACCCCTTTTGCTTAAACCCGTTGCAAATAATATGAATATCCTTACTGATCTTCTTTTTTGCGTACAACTTTTTGATGATCTCAATATCGTAGGCATAGGAGGTTTCCAAATGGATATCGCTTTTAAGCGCCTCTTCGACCACAAAACTAAAATGAGAGCTTTTGGTACAGTAGCAATAGAAATACTTGCCCTCGTACTTGTGCTTTTTAAAGGCCGCAGCGAACATGCTCTTGGCCTTTTTGATCTGCATACCGATCTTGGGCAGGTAGGTTAGCTTGAGCGGTGTACCGTGTTTGGCAATAAGGGCTTTCAGATCTAGCCCGTTAAAGGTAAGAATGCCATCTTCGACCTCTATCCCCTCTTGCGGAAAATTAAAGGTCTGCTTGACAAGTTCATGATAAGAATTAGACATGCGCTAAATGGGTTGTGTGATAAAGAGTGGACAAAACTATCATTTTCGGAAAACAACTGAGCAAGTTTTTCTGCCAAAAATAAACCCGCCACAAGGGCGGGTCTTCTGAATGCAAACGCTATCGATTACTTGACCTCTTCGAAGGGCACGTCTGTTACATCCTCTGCGGCGGCAGTGGAGGCATTTCCACCACCCGCTCCGCTCTCGGCACCGGGCTGTGCACCGCCCTGCGTGGCCTTATACATATCTTCACTAGCGGCCGTCCAGGCAGCGTTCAACGCAGCCATGTGGGTGTCGATGCCAGCGAGATCTTGTGCCTTATGTGCTTCTTTAAGCTTCTCGGCGGCTTGCTCGATAGTAACCTTCTTTTCTGAGGGAATCTTGTCGCCATACTCTTTAAGCTGCTTCTCTGTTTGAAAGACAAGCGAGTCGGCCTGGTTGAGCTTCTCCACACGATCTCTTTCAGTTTTATCGGCAGCTTCGTTGGCCTTGGCCTCGGCCTTCATCTTTTCTACTTCTTCTTTGCTAAGACCGGATCCGGCCTCGATATGGATCTTTTGCTCCTTACCCGTGCCCTTGTCCTTGGCGGTAACATGCAAGATACCATTGGCATCAATATCGAAAGTGACTTCGATCTGAGGTACGCCCCGAGGAGCGGGTGGGATACCGTCTAGATTGAAAATACCAAGACTCTTATTATCCTTGGCCATGCTTCGCTCACCCTGCAATACGTGAATTTGTACACCAGGTTGATTATCGCTGGCGGTAGAAAAGACCTCTGATTTTTTGGTAGGAATTGTTGTATTGGATGGGATCAAGGTGGTCATGACGCTTCCCATGGTCTCGATTCCCAACGAAAGAGGAGTTACGTCCAAGAGCAAGACATCTTTTACCTCACCGGTCAAAACGGCTCCCTGAATGGCCGCTCCTACGGCTACCACCTCATCGGGGTTAACACCCTTATTCGGTTTTTTTCCAAAGAACTTCTCAACGATCTCTTGAACCTTGGGAATGCGAGTCGATCCACCCACCAAGATCACTTCATCGATCTGTGATGTAGATAGTCCGGCATCTTTGAGGGCTGCCTCGCAAGGTTTCAGACAACGGGCAAATAGAGAATCGGCAAGCTGTTCGAATTTGGCGCGGCTGAGTTTTTTGACCAAGTGCTTGGGCACACCATCCACGGCTGTGATATAAGGAAGATTAACCTCAGTCTCAGAAGAGGAACTAAGCTCTACCTTGGCTTTTTCGGACGCTTCTTTTAGACGCTGTAAGGCCATTGGGTCTTTACGCAAGTCGATGGACTCCTCTTTTTTGAACTCATCGGCCAGCCAATCCATGATCACCTTATCAAAATCATCTCCTCCCAGGTGCGTATCACCATTGGTTGATTTAACTTCAAATACACCATCGCCCAATTCTAAAACGGAGATATCAAACGTACCACCGCCCAGATCGAACACGGCAATACGCCGATCGGATTGCGCCTTGTCCAGCCCATAGGCCAGGGCAGCGGCCGTTGGTTCATTCACAATACGTCTTACATTAAGTCCTGCGATCTCACCCGCTTCCTTAGTGGCTTGGCGTTGGGCATCGTTAAAGTAAGCTGGAACGGTAATAACGGCTTCGGTAACCTCATGGCCGAGGTAATCTTCGGCGGTCTTCTTCATTTTCTGTAAAACCATCGCACTGATCTCTTGAGGTGTATACAACCGACCATCGATATCGATACGAACGGTATTATTATCGCCCTTAGCCACTTTATAGCTCCAGTGCGTGATCTCCTCTCCTACTTCGTCGAAACGGCGGCCCATAAAACGCTTTACAGAGGCAATGGTATTTTGTGGGTTGGTGATGGCCTGGCGCTTGGCAGGATCACCTACTTTACGTTCTCCGTTTTTGAGAAAAGCCACAATGGAGGGAGTCGTACGGCGTCCTTCATCGTTAGCAATTACGACGGGTTCGTTGCCCTCCATAACAGAGACGCAACTGTTGGTGGTACCCAGGTCGATTCCAATAATTTTTCCCATTTGATAGATTTTTAATGTTACATGCCTTTATATTCAATCGCCATGCCGCAGGGCTTAAATGTGAAATTTTGTCAGTTTAGGCAAAAAACTGGATATCAGACAGTTTATGCCTGGCAGAATTGTCATAAAAACATTGGTTTTCAGGGCAATTTTGCAGATTCCTTAAAAGAGAAATTTCGCTGAGCCAGATAACTAAAACTGACCACCATTGCCACCGTAATGATTTGAGCCAGCACCGGAAATAGCAAAAAGCGCTCCACCAGCAGCTTTAAAAGAAGGTAGTTCAAAAGCAGATTGAACAAACATACCATCAGGTAGCGGAAAAGTTGAATACGCCCCTTTATCTCCGAATCGGAAAAGACCACGTATTTAGACATAAAGAATCCTACTGGAAAAGTGACACAAAAAGACAACAGCAAAGAGGCACTATGAGGCTTGAACGCATAAAAAGGCAAAAGAAGAGGTTGCTGGTGAAATAGATAGGTATAACTAAGCGAGTATACCAAAAAGCCCAGTAGAACATTGGCTCCGCCAGCCGCCGCGTATCGAAACGTCTGCAACGGCAAAATTCCTTTGAAGGGGGGATAAAAAAAATCGATGATGCCCAAAAAAAACCGGGCAACTCTTGCTGCTAGTTGATTCATCGTAGCGCAAAGTAAATCAAAGAGCATCATTTGCCAAACTGCTTACCTTTGCCGCAATTATCTATGATTATGCGTGTCGTTGATCAACTTAAGCAATGGGTTACCGTGGTACTCGAAGAATCACTCCAGTATCAGGGCAAACCCGATGCCTTGGTGATCAATACTACCAAGCCAGAATTTGAGGGTGATTACACCCTGGTACTTTTTTCGTTGGCCAAACCGCTCAAAGCGGCTCCGGAAAAACTAGGTCAAGAGCTGGGTGATTCGCTGCTGCATCGATTTCCGGAAACGATCGCACGCTATACGGTTATCAAGGGTTTTTTGAACCTTACGCTCTCCGATCATTTTTGGTTGCAATTTGTAGATCGACAATTTCAAGATCCCTCTATTGTGGATGATCGGCTGCAGAGCAAAAAAGTAATGGTAGAGTACTCCTCTCCCAACACGAACAAACCTCTTCATCTGGGCCATTTGCGCAACATATTTCTGGGATGGAGTGTAGCCGAGATCCTCAAAAATTGCGGAGCCGAAGTGGTAAAGACTTGCGTTGTCAACGACAGGGGTATCCACATCTGTAAGAGCATGATCGCCTGGCAACTTTTTGGAAATGGCGCCACCCCTGCCACCACCGACACAAAAGGCGATCATTTTGTGGGAGATTACTATGTAAAATTCAACGATGAATACAAGCGGCAGGTAGAAGAATTAGTGGCCGCCGGACTCAACAAAACAGAGGCGGAGAAAGAAGCCCCCATTATGAAGGCCACCCAACAAATGCTACTCGATTGGGAAGCCGGCGACCCCGCTGTCTTGTCGCTATGGAAACAAATGAACGGCTGGGTATACGAAGGCTTTGAACAAACCTACAATAAGATCGGAGCCGATTTTCAAAAGACCTATTATGAAAGTAACACCTACTTGTTAGGTAAGCAGTTCGTATCCGAAGGGCTAAAGCAAGGCGTTTTTTTTACAAAGGAAGATGGCAGCACTTGGATCGATCTCACGGCCGAAGGACTCGATCAGAAATTAGTGTTACGGGGCGATGGCACCTCGGTCTATATTACACAGGACCTGGGGCTGGCGCAGGAAAAGTACAATGAGTTCGCTTACGACCAGAGCATTTATGTGATCGCTGATGAGCAGAACTACCACATGAAAGTACTTCAGCTGATCTTGGAAAAATTGGGTAAGCCATATGCCGGGGGCATCTATCATCTCAGCTATGGTATGGTAGAATTACCCAGCGGACGAATGAAGAGCCGCGAAGGAACGGTAGTGGACGCCGATGACATCATTAACGAGATGATCGATGTAGCACGCCGAAAAACAGAGGAATTAGGAAAAGTAAAAGATTTTTCACCCGTCGAACTAGACCAACTTTACAAGACCCTTGCCCTTGGTGCCCTTAAATTCTTTTTGCTACGCGTAGATCCCAAGAAGAAAATGGTCTTTAACCCAGAGGAATCGATCGACTTTCAGGGCTTTACAGGACCCTTTGTTCAATATACCCATGCCCGCATCTGCTCTTTATTACGGAAAGAGACCCCTGTCGAGCAACCGTTACCTGCCACCACTACGTTTTTGCCCGCAGAGCGAGAGCTGGTCTTACAAGTAGCTCAATACCCCATGGTCTTAGAGCAAGCCGTCACCGAACAGAACCCCTCTGTACTGGCTATTTTTGCTTTTACACTGGCCAAGACCTTCAATAGCTTTTATAATCAACTCTCCGTAATGCAGGCAGAGTCTTCTGAAAAGAAACAGTTGCGACTAAAGCTGGCTACCATCACAGCCAAATTGATCTCGGCCTCCATGGCTAACCTGGGCATTGCTGTTCCTCAGCGAATGTAAAGGGCTGAAAAATCATTACCCGATCACGATGGCCGCCAGCGCAGGTATATCGATGGTCAGCAGGTACCGCTGCTCCTCTTCGGATAAACATTGACTTCTGATCACCGGGTTATATACGGTTCCGGTACCCGCAAATTGGGCAGCATCGCTATTAAAGAGTTCTCTGGTAAAATCTTTACCCGACACCGAAAGCGTCCAGTCGCGATATACAACGGGTGTCATATTTAAAATGACCAACAACTCTTTTGACGCCTCCGTTCCCTTTCTTCGATAGACCATGACAGAAGCGGAACGGTGATCCAGATCGATCCATTCAAAGCCGGAAGGATCGAATTGTCGTTCATAAAGCGCTGGCTCAGTTTTCAGCAACTGATTCAGCCCCTTTACCAGTTGTAAAAGACCATTATGAATGGGATAGTCAAGCAAAGACCATTGCAACTGGGTTCGATAATCCCATTCGCTGGTCTGACCAAATTCGCATCCCATAAAAAGTAATTTGGCACCGGGATGAGTGAACATGTACGTATAGAGCAAGCGCAGGTTGGCAAACTTTTGCCACTCATCGCCCGGCATCTTGTAGATCATCGGACTTTTTCCGTGTACCACTTCGTCGTGACTAAAAGGAAGCATAAAGTTCTCGTCATAGAAATACATCATGCTGAATGTGAACCGGTCTTGATGATGCTTCCGAAAAAATGGGTCAAGCTTGAAATAACGTAACGTATCGTGCATCCAACCCATCATCCATTTCATGCCAAATCCCAACCCACCCTGGTATACAGGCCGAGATACTTGAGGCCAATCGGTAGCCTCTTCGGCAATGGTCTGTACATCGGGAAAGCGCTGGTAAACACTGCGATTCAATTCTTTTACAAATTCAATAGCCTCCATATTACCCTCGCCCCCAAATTCATTGGGTTCCCATTCACCGGTTTTTCGGGAATAATTCAACTTGAGCATAGACGAAACCGCATCGACTCGAATGGCATCGACATGAAAAATATCGAACCAGAAATGCGCACTACTGATCAGGAATGAACGAACCTCACCCCTCTTATAGTTAAAGACATAACTATTCCAATCGGGATGAAATCCCTTTCTTCTGTCGGCATATTCATAGGTATGGGCTCCATCGAATAAATACAAACCATGGGCATCGTATGGAAAATGCGAAGGAACCCAATCGAGGATCACACCGATCTTTGCATTGTGAAAGGCATCGATCAGCCGCATAAGCCCCTGAGGATCTCCGAAACGCGAGGTAGGCGCAAAATAACCGGTACATTGATATCCCCAACTACCGTCAAAGGGATATTCCATTACTGGCATCAACTCAACATGCGAAAAGCCCATTTCTGTTACATAAGGAACTAAACTACCGATCAAATCGTCGTACGAATAGTAAGAATCTTCGTTATGTTGATCTGGACGACGCCAACTTGCCAGGTGTACTTCGTAGACACTCCACGGAGAACGAAGTGAGTTGTATTGTCCTCGCTCTTGCATCCACGTATCATCATTCCACTCATAATGGAGGTCCCAGGTAATAGAAGCGGTTTGTGGTCTTTTCTCCCAAAAAAAGGCAAAGGGGTCGCCTTTGTCAAGAACACTGCCTTCGTAACCAATGATATGATATTTATAGACCTCTCCTAACCGAACACCCGGAATAAATCCTTCCCAGATACCCGATCGCTCCCAACGCGGAAATAATAGATGAGCTTGTGCATTCCAGTCGTTGAAATTACCCACTACGCTAACCGCAGTGGCATTAGGAGCCCAAACACAAAAATAGAATCCCCAAACCCCATCGACTTGCAGGGAACGACTCCCCATTTTTTGGTAGAGACGACAATGAGTACCCTGATGATAAAGAGAAAGATCCTCTTCGGTTAACAGTGAATAATTCCAGACGGGGCGAATGGGATCAAGTTGCATATACATCTCTATTGCAACAACTCGAACACAAAACTTTCTCCTGGTGCAACGGTGCAAGTACTGATCGGTACGATCTCTTGCGTGATCGCGTTGCGAAGACGAGAAAAGCCCTTGGTGCGCTCTTGAAAGCGACCCCATTCAGGTTGCACCGACTTATTACTTGTGTTGGCAATGACCATGACAGTTTGCGAATTGTCATAGCGAAAATAAGTATAGACCCCATCGCGCGGAATAAACTGCATCATTTTGCCGGTACCTAAGGCCGAGGCATTTTTTCTAAATTGACCCAACCGGCTTAGATGATTGAACATATCTTGTTGCGCTGACGTGCGTCCCGTCGTACTAAACCGATCGGATGTCGGATCATCACCGGGAAAGCCACCCGGAAAATCTTCGCGAACCAGGGCATCGGAAGTGGTTTTCTTGTTTTTCATCAGCACCTCGGTTCCGTAATAGAGTTGTGGAATACCGCGAAGGGTCAGTAGCCAATTGAGCGCCATTTTTAATTTGCGCGGATCCTCTTCAAAAACAGAAAAGGCTCTGTCCATATCGTGATTATCTAAGAAGATACAATTGTTCATCGGGTTGCCATACAAAACATCTTGTGCCATGGTCATATATAGCTTGCCTACCCCGCTAGTCCAACCGGGCTGTTCGGTTGTCGCCGCCAACAGACCAAAACAAGTTTGAAAATCTAAGACCCCCTCGGCATTATGACGAAAAGGAGCATTGATGTTGCCGGCGGTAAAATAGGCATTGGCAGTGGGGGTATTGACCCATGATTCACCAAACACAGTAACGGAGGGAAACTCCTTTTTTAAGGCCGTATTGACCGCATTTAAAAAAGGTTCCTCGCAATATTTATAGGTATCGACTCGCCAACCATCAATACCAAACTCTTCGGTGCTCCACACAGCATGTTGGATCAGAAAGGTAGCCAAGTATGGATTGCGCTGATTGAGATCGGGTAGATCTTGCGTAAACCATCCATCGAGCATACTACGTCTGTCGGCAGTGGAGGCGTAGGGATCAAAGAAAACCTCTTCGCGGTGATTAGGGGCTGACCGTCCCTGTGAGCTATTGAACCAATCAGCAGTGGGTGGATCCAGATGAAAGAAATGATGACTACCCACATGATTATAAACGGCATCCTGAATCACCTTCATCCCATTTTGATGAAGGGTCTCACAAAATTGTTTATACCCATTATTGCCCCCGTACCGCTTATCAATGGCGAAATGATCGGTAAACCAGTAGCCATGATACCCGGCAACACTATTACCCCACTCCTGCAAACGAGGCATATCATTTTCAATGACAGGGGTTAACCAAAGAGTGGTCACTCCCATTTCCTTGAAATAATCCAAGTGATTGGTAATACCAACGAAATCTCCGCCATGTCTAGAAAACTTGTTGCTGCGTTGACAGCCAGTATCGCGATAGGTAGGAATAATATCGTTGGTGACATCTCCATTCGAAAAGCGATCGGGCATCAACAGATAAACAAAGTCAGCGGACTGAACGCCCTGAATACGGGTTTTTCCATTTCCTCCGGCTCTGGCCTTTAGTACATAGCGCAACTTTTGTGAAGGCACCTTCGCATTCGTATTGCCACTTAACAAAAATTCGATGGTTCCGGGACGGGCTTGTGACCCTATATTGATATCGACGAATAAATAGTTACGATTTTCTGGGCAACTCACTTTTTTGATGATGACACCCGGATAGGTAGTGGACACCTTGGTAAAAAAACCAATGTCCTTTTGGTGTACCATTAATTGCAAGGAGTTACTCTTCATACCCGCCCACCAATGGGTTGGATAGATGGCGGGACCCGATTGTGCCCAACTGCAAAAAAAGGAAAACAACAGAATGGAAAAGACAAGGATACGTTTCATACGATTCGATCGATTTTATTTTTTCTCTTTAATAAACAAGAAGCAGATAAGAGCAGCCACGACCATTAAGGATCCTCCTACGGTGAGCGCGGCAAGACGATCATTGCCTAACACTTCGCGCATTAGCCAACCAAAACCCAGTGAGGCTACGATCTCTGGAAGAACAATAAAGAAATTGAAAATACCCATATAGATCCCCACTTTATCCTTAGGGAGCACGCCGCTCAGCATCGCATAGGGCATCGACAGGATACTCGCCCAGGCAATACCCACTCCCACCATCGATGCAAAAAGCCAATGCTTTGATTCGATCAAGAGAGGTACGCTCACATTACCGATCGTAAAACCAAGGTCAATAGTAGGGATCCCGCCAATAAAATTAACACTGACCAAACCAGCTGCCCCTGCTAAAAGACATACTGTATGGGTCAAGGCACGTCCCCAGCGATCGGCAATGGAAGGCAATACAAGCGCAAAAAGAAAAGTAACGACACTGTAAAAAGAAAGCGTAAGACTACCAAAATCAGCTCCGGCCGCATAGACAGGATCATTGGCATCTTTTCCATGAAAAACATTGACTGCAACGGCGGTGGTGTAATAGAACCACATCAGAAAAAGACCGGGCCACGTGAAAAATTGTACCAGAGAAACCCAGCCCATTCGCGAGGGCATATTGACCAGTGCTGAAGCGATCTCGGTTACCCCATGCAAAAAACCTCCTTTCTCGGCCTTTTGCTTTTTGAAAAGATCAGGATCACTGGGTGGGTATTCTCGGGTAGAGAAAACAGTATAGAGCACACCAGCTAAAAAAAAGAAAGCGCCAAGGTAAAAAGACCAGCGTACATTTTCGGGAATGATCCCTTTAGGGGCCGTATTAGAAAGATCAAAAACATTCTTCATGAGCCAGGGCAAGGCCGAGGCAATACTGCCGCCCAGTCCGATCATGAGACTTTGCATTACAAATCCCCGATTGATCTGTGAATCGGGTAATTGATCCGTAACAAAAGCCCGGAACGGCTCCATGGCAACGTTGCCAAACACATCGAGCACCCACAGTAAACCGGCAGCCATCCATAGCGCACTGCTATGGGGCATAAAGATCAGCGCGATGGAACTAATGAGGGCGCCGATCATAAAATAAGGACGCCTTCTACCCCACCGGGGGTGCCAGGTACGATCACTCAAATATCCTACCACAGGCTGCACTAATAAACCAGTAAGCGGGGCCGCTAAAAAAAGAAGGGGCACTTCGTCTGCGTTAGCACCCATACCTTCATAGATCCTTCCCATATTGGCCCGTTGCAAATCCCAACCGAATTGGATCCCAAAAAATCCAACACTCATGTTGATGATCTGCTGGAGACGCAGCATGGGTTTTTCGCCTTGAAAAGCACTAGCCATGTAAAAGGGTTGATTTAGCTGGTAAGATAATTACAAAAACGCAAAGCTCCTCATATAACGAAGCCATCCGGAATTATGGCCCCTTTCTTTACCACCACGATACCGTCTTTAACCGCATACAAAGGATGGTCCTTATTGTCGAGATGGTCACCCCCCCGGATGGTAACATCGTTACCAATACGAACATTCTTATCGATGATCGCCTTGTGAATGTGACAGCGCTGTCCGATCCCTGCAGCGGGGATGCCATTTTTGATACCCTCTTCAATATGATCGAGCGTTTCATAAAAATCGGTTCCCATGCAATACACATCCGATAGTACCGTACCCAACCCAATGCGGCTTCGAATACCGATTACGGAGCGCTCCACCGAGGTAGCACTAATGATCGATCCCTCGGCCACCAATACCTGATCGAGCGTAGTACCACTGATTTTGGCCGGAGGGAGCATTCGGGAACGCGTATAGATGGTTCGTTCACTATCGAACATATCAAAGGCCGGCAACTCCTTGGTCAATTCAATATTGGCCTCAAAAAAGGAACTGATATTTCCAATATCGGTCCAATAGCCACTGTACTGATAACTCGCCACCCGATAGCGATCGATACAGGCCGGGATGATCTCCTTTCCAAAATCGGTAGCCTCCTTTAATTCATTCCGCAATAACTCAAAAAGCAGACTACGTTTAAAAATATAGATCCCCATCGAAGCCAAGTAGACCCTGCCCTCGCCTTGCATCTTTTCTCCGGTATCACTGACCCAATCGCCGAGCACTTCCTTTTTAGGCTTTTCTATAAAGGAAGTGATCAACCCCGCCCCACTTTTAAGAATGCCGAATTCGGGCGCCTCTTTGCCCGTAACGGGAATGGTGGCAATAGAAATATCGGCCCCTAGTTGCTTATGATGATCGAGCATTTCGGCAAAATTCATCTGGTACAACTGATCCCCGGATAGAATAAGCACATATTCACTCTCGAAGGGCTCGATATGGCGAAGTCCCTGGCGCACGGCATCGGCGGTTCCCTGAAACCAAGTGGGATTATCGGGTGTTTGCTCGGCGGCTAAAATATCAACAAAGGCTCGACTGAAAGCACTAAAGTGATAGGTGTTCTTTATATGCCGATTTAATGAGGCCGAGTTGAATTGCGTTAGCACGAACATACGACCTACGCCATTGTTGAGACAATTGGAAATGGGTATGTCTACCAACCGATACTTACCGGCAATCGGTACAGCGGGTTTGGAACGACTGGCCGTTAAGGGATACAAACGAGAACCGGCTCCCCCGCCCAAGATCACGGAGAGCATTTCGGTAGAATGTGTAATGGTTCGTATGGCCATAAAATATTTATTTCAAGCTTTTATACACCTGTAGGTACTCATTCGCTGCGCTATGCCAGGAGTGATCGATCTGCATTACCAGCTGGCGAAACGAATCAACATGCGCTGGCTGCTGGTAATAAAGCGAAACGGCACGGTCTATTGCATGAACAATATCGGTAACATGGGGTTGTTCAAACCGAATACCAAATCCCCCCGGATCACCCATATCCCTGACGGTATCTTTTAAACCTCCGACCGCCCTAACAAGGGGAATGGTTCCAAATCGCAGGGCATACAGTTGATTGAGACCGCAGGGCTCGACGCGGCTGGGCATCAATAAAAAATCGGCACCAGCGTACAATAGATGACTTAAAGCCTCTTGATACCCGATATGAATGCCCACCGAACCTTGCAAGGGCCCGGATAGAAGATCTAATTGCTCCTCGATCGACTTTTCGCCGGTACCCAACACTATAAAACTTATTTTTTGGGGATGGGTCGCCACCGCCTGGGCAATGGCCACGGGAAGCAGATCGGCCGCTTTTTCGTGAACCATTCTTCCGATAAAACAAAACAGAGGACGATCCACCTCTAAACCAAAGCGACGACAGAGTTCCTCTTTATTTTGCCGCTTACCTGTCTTTGCCGTTGAAACTGTATAATGAAAAAGCAAATAAGGATCATGGCCCGGATCCCAGATGGAGGTATCGATACCGTTCAATATGCCTATCGATTTCTCTTTTTCGTTCTCGAAGAGTTGTTCCAAACCGGCTGCACTGCTACGTAGTTCTTGCAGGTATCCTGGGCTTACGGTCGTAATCTTCCAAGCCGTCTTGAGGGCTGCAGCCAGTGGATTGATCTGATGATGCCAATCTAACAATGACCAGTATTGCAGGGAACAAGCCGGCAGCAGGTATTTCTGCTCCCAACTAAAGGCACCATTGTACTGTGCATTATGCACGGTAAATACGGAAGGGATCTTGGCCAGTCGTTCCTTAAAATCAATTCCGTGTAATAGTAAAAACGGGACCAACCCGGTGTGATGATCATGACAGTGGATTATATCCGGAAGATGCTTCCATGAATTGATCCAATCGCAAACAGCATTTTGAAAGGCGATAAAGCGTTCGGTATCGTCGGGATATCCATAGATCTTCTCTCTATCCAGTAGCCCGTTGATATCGACCAGGTAGAGATCAAAGCCCAGGCCGTTAGACTTTTCTTTGATAACACTGTAATGAAAAAATTGCGGACCAAGGTATTGACTCCCCTCGTGGACCAATTCCCATTGTTGCTGGTATAGAAATTCGGTCCGATGCATCGGTACGACCACTTTGGCAATATGCCCCTGCAAAACCTGGTATTTAGGCAAGGCGCCCACCACATCGGCCAGCCCACCGGCCTTGGCCATTGGAAAACATTCCGCCGCTACATGTACAATCTCCATACTACCACTGAACCTTTGAATAAATTTAATTCAAAATATCATATTTTCATTGCTTGTAATCCAATTTGAACAAATATTACTTACCCACAAACCACCATCATGCCAGCTGCTGACAAACAACCAACCAATTACGGCGCATTAGGCACCTTGATCACTGTTTTTTTCTTTTGGGGATTCATTGCTGCCGGCAACAGCGTATTTATCCCGTTTTGTAAAAATTATTTTCATCTCGATCAGTTCCAAAGCCAATTGATTGATTTTTCTTTTTATCTGGCTTATTATATTGGAGCCTTGATCCTGTTCGCTTATGGAGCCTTTGGAGGGCAAGACCTGGTGGGAAAATGGGGATATAAGAAAAGTATCATCTACGGTTTGCTTTTCTCTGCTCTCGGTGCCGCAGCCATGATCTTGGCCGTATATGGAAAGACATTCCCCGGCATGTTAGTGGGATTATTTATCGTGGCTCTCGGCTTCTCGCTGCAACAGACCGGAGCGCAACCCTTTGCCATATCGCTGGGCGACCCCTCTACGGGAGATACGCGAGTAAACCTGGGGGGCGGTATCAATTCGCTGGGAACGACCGTGGGGCCCTTGGTCGTGGCCTTGGCTTTATTTGGAAGTGCCAGTGCCGTCTGTGATTATGAAATACAACACCTGCCCCTTCAAAAAGTAGTTTGGCTCTATGCCTTTGTCGGTTTTTTATTTATTGCAGCAGCACTTCTTTTTGGAACCAGCAAAAAAGTACCGGCCGGGATCAACCCTGAAAAACCCGAAAAAGCCAGCCATGCACTGGCGGCCATGTTGATCATTACCGGATTACTCATTATTTGCTTTGTCCCTGTTTTCTCCTCCTACCGTTCGAAGGCTGCTGGCGACTTATACAGAGCAGAGCAAATGACCACCAAGACCACAGAGCTAGGTCTCTTTGTTACTGACTCAGCGAGTCGTAAAGGAGCCCTTGTGGTAGATATATCCGGGGGTAGCGAGGCAGCAAAAGCCGGCATACAGGTCAATGACCTGATCGTTTCCTTTAACAACATTCCTGTCGAAAATACAATTGGACTTAGAACCCTTATTGATACGGCAAAAGTAAAGTTCAACTATCCTATCCATGTACTACGGGGCGAGCGTGTAGACACCCTTACCCTTTTGAATGAAGGAAAAAATATACTCACCGATCTGGAATGTCAGGCCTTGGCACAAACCGGTGCAAACCGAATCCATCTTTATAACCAGATCGACTCTATCAATAATTCGAAGGGGTATAAAATGGTTGCCCAGGAGATCAAAGAGCAAAAAAAACCGCTGGAGCAAAAAAGACTGCTGTGGCTGCTGGTCGCCCTTATTGTTGTGGTAATCGGTCTTCCCTTGGTGAGCAATATGGCTAGCCGCCAAAAGAAAGATTGGGGTGCGATGCAATTTCCACAGCTGGTGCTTGGTATGCTCGCCATTTTCTTATACGTAGGTGTAGAGGTAGCCATTGGAAGTAACTTGGGTGAACTACTCAAGCAAAAAGAATTTGGCGGCTATGTATCTTCTCAAATAGCACCCTTTATTGCCATGTACTGGGGTAGCTTGATGATCGGCAGATGGGCAGGGGCTGTTGGTGCCTTCAACTTAAGCAGTGAGCGGAAAAGACTATTTACTTTTTTGGCTCCCCTGGTGGCTTTTGGAGTGGTACTATTACTGACCAAACTGGCAGGACACGAAGTAGATATCTTATACCCCTATATCATTTGCGTCTTGATACAGATCTTGGCCTTTTTTATTAGTAGAAGTAATCCGACCAGGACCTTGCTGATATTCAGTATACTAGGCGTCCTCTCGATGGTGATCGGTCTGCTGACCACGGGCACTATTGCCATTTATGCCTTTTTATCGGGTGGTCTGGCTTGCTCCATTATGTGGCCATCTATCTTTACGCTCTCCGTTGCAGGTCTGGGCAAATACACCACGCAAGGGTCAGCCTTTTTGATCATGATGATACTGGGTGGCGCGATCGTGCCTCCTATTCAGGGAAAACTCGCTGACATCATTGGTATTCATCAATCATTTCTGGTTTGTGCCTTATGCTTTGCCTATCTGGCCCTGTTTGCCTTTTTAGTAAGAGGGATCTTACGAAGACAGGGTATCGATTACGATACGACCGTATCGGGATCGGGACACTAATTAATTCAATCGATTATTTTACTATGAAAAAATTTGCAGTAGGTATCGATATCGGTGGCACCAACACCAAGTTTGGAATCGTAGACAAAGAAGGCACTATCCTCACACAGGGACGCATGCTCACCAACGCCAGCGAAACGGTGCAAGGCTTTATAGAAGAGCTCTATCAACACCTTTATCCCATGATCGAGAATGTCGGAGGCCCCAACGAATTTGCCGGTATCGGCATTGGCGCTCCCAATGGGAATTACTACACAGGCAATATCGAACATGCCGCCAATCTTAAATGGAAAGGGATCGTTCCACTGGCCGCCATGATCAAAGAACGATTTGGCATGAATGTAAAGTTGACCAATGATGCCAACGCGGCTGCTGCCGGAGAACAACAATATGGATGCGCCAAAGGAATGCGCGATTTTATTACGATCACCCTGGGTACCGGAGTAGGCAGTGGAATTTTTGTGAACGGTAAGATTGTGCTGGGTCATGATGGGTTTGCCGGCGAGTTGGGCCATACTATTATCAGACCTGGTGGCAGACTGCACCCGGGTACTGGCATTCGTGGACCACTAGAGGCGTATGCCTCCGCAACAGGTGTGCGAGAGACTGCCCTGGAGATGCTGGCTGCAAATCCTGACCAACAAAGCTTATTGCGGCAATTTACTGCCGAGAAATTGACCAGTGAGAAGGTGTACGAGTGCGCCATTCAAGGAGATGCCATTGCCAAAGAGATCTTTTCCTTTACCGGTCAATTGCTTGGAGAAGCCTTGGCTAACTTTGTAATGTTCTCAAGCCCCGAAGCTATCGTACTTTTCGGAGGGCTGACCAAAGCCGGAGATTTAATTTTAAATCCTACTCGCAATGCTATGGAGGCCAATTTAGTACAGGTCTTTAAGAATAAAGTGAAACTAGTATTTAGCAACCTCAAAGAAGCTGATGCTGCCATTCTGGGCGCCAGTGCCCTTATTTGGGAAGAGACTTGATCATAAAAACACCGGGGACCGCCCTTTGCCCCTCTTTATCGGAGGGTTTTATCGTTTCTTTACCGTTAATGAGCAAACAGCTACTGCCTCCCCCATCTAAATTCAACGCCTCAACACAGCCGATCTCTTGTAAAAGCAGGGCAGTTTGTGTAAGACTTAACCCTTCTGCTATACCGGGAAATCGGCCCTCAACGGCCAATATGATCAACTCACCAGAAGAAGTGTAGCCCATTGCTGTACGAGGGTGTTTATCTGAAATGGCCTTGCCGGCAAACTTCAACTCTTCGTTATTGGTAATGCTGACCTTTCCTTCTTGCACCAACACCGGTCCTCCGCCCACCGCCGTTTGAGGTCTCCAACTAACTGGCCTCAGCGGTAAGCGAGCTGTTGGTTGATGCCCCGTCGCTGTCTCAAAAAAGCGCTTGGCCTTGTAGTGATTTACTTTATCTCGAAAGGGACTTATTGGTTTTTGCAGCGCCAGCGGATAACGCATGGAGCTATCCGTATACTGCCAGCTTATATCGGCTTTTCGGTCTTTGAAAATGCCAATGGCACTTCCCAACGGATGGCGCCAGGTAAGCGTATCTTGTCCCTTACCAGCCAAATCGTGAACATGATAAGCCAATACCTTGCCTTCGTTCATGACAAGATTGAGATTTTGATGTGTTGTAAAGGAGAAGAAAGAGGTATTGACGACCAGCAGCGGTTGTGCATTTTTCTGATAAAACCCCAGGGGCGTAAGTCTTCGGCCTGTGGTCGTATCGGCTAAAAATTGAAGAGAGCGATTTTTTAGGTTGACCCTTACATAATAGGCAATATTGGGCTTACCCTCTACCGGATCATCGGTTCGGTACACATGAACTCCATTGGGAAGCGGCTGATACAAGGAATCGACCAAGACCCAACGCACTTGGGCAGCAGCATTGAACAAAAGCAGAATACAGCTAACAAAAAAGGTAAGAATGCGCATAGCACAATATACCAAAAGAATAGGAAAAGGAATAGCTGTTATGACTTTTCCTTATGCCATTGATCGACCCCGTAACCGGGAATCACATGCTTTTCACTGTGATAAGAGGAGCGAACCAAGGGACCACTCTCTACATAATCTAATCCTAATTGGTAACCGATCTCCCGGTAAGAGGCAAACTCATCGGGATGAACAAATCGCTGCACCGGTAAATGTTTCTTGGTTGGCTGCAGATATTGACCTAAGGTAACCACATCGCATCCATTGTCTCGAAGATCACGAAGGGTTTGGATAACTTCTTCTTCTTTTTCGCCTAACCCCAGCATGATACCGCTCTTGGTTCGCATACCCCCCTCTTTTAAGGTGCGAATAACTTCCATGCTGCGCCAGTACTTGGCCTGAATACGAACTTGTTTGGTGAGACGTTCGACGGTTTCAATATTATGACTCACCACTTCGGGATGCGCTTCGCTGATGCGTTGAATATCTTCTTTCTTGCCCTTAAAATCGGGAATGAGGGTTTCTAAGGTCGTCTCGGGATTCAACGCTTTGACAGCACGGATCGTGTTGAACCAAATGGTAGAACCGCCATCGGGTAATTCGTCTCTGTCCACAGAGGTAATGACAGCATGTTTGACCTTCATAAGCTGTATCGCTTCGGCTACTCGTTGGGGTTCATCCCAATCCACAGCCCCAGGTCGACCGGTCGCCACCGAGCAAAAACCACAACTACGGGTGCAAACATTACCCAAGATCATAAAGGTAGCCGTGCCCGCCCCCCAGCATTCCCCCATATTGGGACAATTGCCACTTTCGCAAATGGTATGCAATTTATGCTGATCGACCAGGTGACGAACGTGCTTGTAATTTTCGCCAATGGGCAATTTAACACGAAGCCAATCTGGTTTTTTGAGGTGAGAAGATGGAACAGGAGAAACAACAGGCAACTCGGTCATGCCACAAAATTACTGATTCCTATTTTCTTTTGCCAAACAACAAAGCGATATGCGCCTGAATGAAAAAAGGCTTATTTTTTTGCAAGGCCATAATGGGGACTTTACCGGAATAATACTCGGCACTGGCTCCCACCTCGATACCACTGACCACTTCGTTAAACCTTCCGTAATCAAAACGAAGAGCCCCTTTGACAAACAAACCAGGCTGCAACTTCAATTCGTTCCATCCTCTCCAAAATCCGCCGGAACCAAGTATCGAAGGGCCTAAGAATAATACGCTATCAGCTGGGGAATATTTAATATAGAGAAGATCGTCAGAGGCGGGATCTTCGACTTGCACATAATAAGGCTTGAGCATGCCCAAGGCCAATCCTCCGTAATAAACGGCCGATACGGCCACCCCGTTCTTGTTGCCCTTTTGTCCCACAATTCGCTGTTGCCCTACTCCCATGTTCAACTGAAAAAAGTTATTGACCTTGCCGTATATGTAGGGATTGCTGAGAAATAAGAATGGGTTTGAAAGATTTTGAAATTTATTCTCCTTTGGATGCTTGATCTCGGAAAAATCAAC
The DNA here is from genome assembly GCA_016872195.1 of Sphingomonadales bacterium. Taxonomy (GTDB): domain Bacteria; phylum Bacteroidota; class Bacteroidia; order Chitinophagales; family Chitinophagaceae; genus JJ008. The sequence goes on from VHAT01000014.1 coordinate 41,635, forward strand.
TCGATACAGGGTGGTACGCAAGGGCGATTTCATACGCCCCATCTCGTAAAACAGACCATAGCCGTTGCTGCGAGCCTGAATACCCATGGTCGTTTGCTTGTTATACACCAAAACCCCCTCTTCGGCTTGCCGGATAAGTGCATTTATCTTTTGTCTCTTTTGTTCTTTTTTAGACAATGGCTGACCGGAGCGGAACTCTTGTGCATAACCAATCAGCCCGCCCATAAGCATCAATACTATAAAACAAACCGCTTTCAAAAAAGGTATTTGATAATTGAAACGTAAATTTAGACAAATTATTGAATATGACTTCTCATGTTATCTATCAAGGAGCGCTTCGAACCAGTTGCACACATGTACAAAGTGGAACCATACTCGAAACCGACGCACCGGTCGATAACCAAGGACGGGGCGAACAATTCTCTCCTACCGACCTGCTCGCCACCTCGTTGGCAGCCTGCATGTTGACCGTCATGGGCATCAAGGCCCGAGATCTGCAACTAGACGTAAGCGGCCTTCGTTTCTCCGTCCAAAAAAATATGCTGACCGATCCCCGACGGGTAGGCTCTATCGAATTGCATGCCCATATTCCGGATCTGCTTTGGCCCCTTGACGAAAAAACAAAACAAATACTTAAAAAAACCGGGGAAACTTGCCCTGTGATCAAAAGTATTCACCCCGACATTAAAGTAAACATAGACTGGGCCCAGTGGAGTTGAACGAAACCTTGTATAATGGATCGTTACCAATTAGTAAGGGTTTGTAGTACCCTGCTTACCGGAAGCCCCATTACATTATAGAAATCTCCGTTTATATAGCGGATACCCACAACGCCTATCCACTCTTGAATGGCATAAGCACCAGCCTTATCATAAGGCTTATAGTGGTCTACATAATATTCGATCTGCTCAAGCGTAAGGGGGTGGAATCCCACCTCGGTGATATCATAAAAACTTTTTTCCATTTCGCCCTTGCGCAAGACCACGCCGGTAATAACACGGTGCACTTGTCCCGATAGAGCAAGCAGCATACTAATGGCCTCTTCGCGATGAACCGGTTTTCCTATAACATGCTCCCCCAGTACCACCACAGTATCGGCCGCCAGTATGATCTGCTCTGCAGATAAAGAGGACTGCACAGCAAGGGCTTTATTTCTGGCAATATGCACGGGAATATCACATAGCTCCAAATGAGGAGGAAAATCTTCTTTGGTATCACTGACGATAACCTCAAAGGGGACGGCTGCCAACTCCAACAATTGTTTTCGGCGAGGAGATTGAGAAGCTAAAACGATCTTTTGCATCATTAAAAATAAAAGAAGAACATCGAAAATATACCGACTAACAAGATCCATTTTACATAGCGACTCAAGGCTCCAAAATCGGCCGGAGTAACCGCATGGCGAAGTCGTCTGATCCAGTCGAGCAAAGGCAATAAGATAAGTACCGACCCGTACGCAACGGCTACCCAATAGTTAAGCTGAATCAGGTAAAATAATACGCCCACTAAGAGCAATAAGAGAAGCCCCACCCAAACCAAGGCAAAAAAGCGGGCCACCCCTATCCCCCATACAATTGGCAGCGTGCGACAACCATAGCGCCTGTCACCCTCCATGTCCTCAACATCCTTTATGATCTCCCTGGCCAGGGTGGCCAAAAAGGCAAATGCGGCATACAATAGAGCAAAGCGATAGAGTCGAAGTTGCAATGGGTCGATACCGCGCCCCCCACCCAGGGGGTCTATCTTTGACACGAATACGACCAGGATGGTCCAGGCAACCAGCAGAGCAATCAAAAAATTACCTACTAAAAAACTTTTCTTGAATCGAGTCGAATACAACCAAAGCAAGACCACACAAAACAAGTTGATCAAGACCAGGTATAGTTGCCGAACAGAGGTAAGGGCCAAGCCGGTGCAAACGATGCCGGCCGCACTCAGCACAAAGTGCCAGACCATGGCCCAGCGACGGCTGATGACCTTGCCCACTACCAATTTCTCAGGCTTATTAACCTCATCGATATTGACATCAAAATAATCGTTGATTACATACCCCCCTGCCGCAATTAGAACCGAAGCCATCAGAAGCCACCAAAAATGCATTCGGTCATCTACCGGTAACGATCCTGCAAAACCGGGTTCGTATATAGCGAATTGAAATAATCCCTGTGCCAAGGCAATAAAGACCAAGTTGGGCAAGCGGACCAAGCGAAAAAAACCGATGAGCAATTGCATGATCGGTAAATTTTAACGAGAGGCTATATTTTCTTCCGGGCCCCAATGACCACGGGCGGTCAATACCGCTTCGATGATCTCGCGCGCACATCCGCTGCCTCCTTTCGAATTGGCAACATAGTGCGAGATGGCTTTTATTTCAGGAGCCGCATCGGAAGGACAGCAGGCCAACCCGCAAGCTTGCATGGCAAAAAGATCCGGCAGGTCATCTCCCATATATAAAACCTCCGTGGCAGGGGTATCCCATTCAATAAAAAGAGTGCTAAGCAATTCGAGCTTATTATAGACCGCCATGTACACTTCGGTGATTCCCAACTTTCGAAGCCTTTCTTTTACCTCATCGGAGTTACCTCCGGATATGACGCTCACGCGATATCCCTTTTTGACCGCTAACTGTAAAGCATACCCATCCTTGATATTCATTCGGCGAGCCTGGGTAAAATCGGGCATCAGGTAGACCGACCCATCTGTAAGTACACCATCCACATCAAACACAAAAGTGGTGATCCGATCGAAAGATAGCGGATGGCTCATAGCATTTATTTCTGGTTATCGCGCCACTCATAGACCCAGGCACTTTGGATCATTTCGAGGTGTCCTTCGGTGCTCTCCTCCTTGGTTCCGGTAAAACCCGGTATCGCCAGCACCCACTCCAACAGGTCAGTAAAGCGAATACGATAGATCTTGCTTTCGGTAAATTCATCGCCAAATCGCTCATATAACTTTAAGGCAATATCCTCGTGATCGTTCCATCCGATGGGTGGTTCAAAATGCGACATGGGCGTTTATTTAAAAATAGAAAATTATTCTCCTAAGAACTGACTTTGGTCAGGTACCGTCACTTCAATTTGACCACCTCCTGCCAACAAGATACACTGACAACCCAATCGGGAATTCAACCGGGGGTTAACGGCTCGATCGATAAAATCTTCTTCCTTATCGCTGATCGACTCCAGATGCTCTTCGCCTTTGTTGACATATAGGTGGCAGGTACTGCAAGCACAAACGCCACCACAGTTATGGTGAAGTTCGATGTTGTTTTCGAGCGCAATTTCGAGCAGACTGTGTCCTGCTTCTACCCCATTCAACGTGATGGGCTTCAGACCAGCTTGTTCAAAGGTAAACTGTATGGTATACATAGGGCTTGCAAATGTAACGCTAAAAACAAAGAAGTGACTAAGTTGTTCGGGTTAAAATATTTTTTGGTATTCTTGCCTAACTTGCGTTCGATTTTTAATATCACTATCTTACCGCATGGCAAAAAATTTACTGATCGTTGAGAGCCCGGCCAAAGCCAAGACCATTGAAAAGATCCTGGGAAAGGAATTTCAGGTAAAAAGCTGTTTTGGCCATATTCGGGACCTCGAGAAAGCCTCGATGGGGATTGACCTGGAGAAAAATTTTGAGCCACGCTATATCGTTTCTCCCGACAAGGAGAAAGTGGTTAGTGATTTAAAAAGCCTGGCCAAGAAATCGGAAGAGGTCTGGTTGGCTACCGATGAGGACCGCGAAGGCGAAGCCATCAGTTGGCATCTTTGCGAAGTACTGGGGTTGGATCCGGCCAAGACCAAACGAATCGTTTTTCATGAGATCACCAAGCCAGCCATTCAAGCAGCGGTAAAAAAACCCAGAAAGGTCAATATGGACTTGGTGATGGCTCAACAAGCCCGCCGCATTCTGGACCGCATTGTCGGATTCGAATTAAGCCCTGTGTTATGGCGTAAAATGAGCATGAGAGGTAATCTCAGTGCCGGTCGCGTACAAAGTGTGGCTGTTCGCCTGATCGCGGAAAGAGAAAGAGAGATCTACGCTTTTACACCCGTTAGTCAATTTAAGATAGAGGCTTTATTTGCCGATAAAGACACGGAGGGAAGAGTAATTCATTTTTCAGCGGAAGGAAAAAAACAAGCAACGGCACAAAGTGCAGAAGCCTTTTTGAAAACCTGTGTCGGTGCCACCTATACGGTAAACGACATACAAGTAAAACCCGGCAAACGATCTCCCGCTCCTCCCTTTACCACCTCTACCCTACAGCAAGAGGCCTCCCGCAAGCTGGGATATGGGGTATCGCGCACCATGCAGATCGCACAAAAGCTATACGAGAACGGATATATCACGTATATGCGTACCGATAGTGTCAATTTAAGTAACACGGCCTTGGCGGACATTACCGATACAGTAGAAAAGATGTATGGCAAAAAATATCACCAGTTCAGAAAGTACCGCAATAAGAATGAGTCAGCGCAAGAAGCCCACGAAGCGATCCGCCCTACCTACATGAGCACGGCTACTATCAAAGAGGCCGAATGGGCCAGACTCTATGAACTGATCTGGAAAAGGACCATGGCCTCGCAAATGGCCGATGCCGAACTAGAAAAGACGACCGTTAAGATCTTGATCTCTACCAACGGAGAGGAACTTACGGCCGCCGGCGAAGTATTGAAATTTGAAGGATTTCTAAAAGTATATCTGGAAGGCCGAGACGAAGAGGACGGCGAAGAGGAAAACGAAGGGATGTTGCCGCCATTGCAATTAAAACAGCGCGTAACGCTCAATACCATGAAGGCCATCGAGCGGTTCAGTCGTCCCCAACCCCGCTACACCGAGGCTTCACTGGTAAAAAAATTAGAAGAGCTGGGTATCGGCCGCCCTTCGACCTATGCCCCCACGATCTCAACGGTGCTTAAAAGAGGGTATGTAGAGAAGCGAGATAAAGAGGGAATCCGAAGAACATACAGCGTATTTGAATTAAAGAAGGATAAGATCATCGCCGTAACCGAAGAAGAGAATACTGGTGCTGAAAAATCAAAATTATTTCCAAGCGATCTGGGTTTGGTGGTCACCGACTTTTTATTACAATATTTTGATGATGTAATGGATTATGGCTTTACTGCCAAGATCGAAAATGAATTTGATGAGGTAGCCAGCGGCAAGATGAAGTGGAACCAGATGATCAAGGATTTTTACAAGCCCTTTAAAAAGGATGTAGACAATACCATCGAAAAGGCGGATCGGATTAAGGGAGAACGTGATTTGGGCACTGACCCTGCCTCTGGCAAAGCCGTGGTAGCCCGCATGGGGCGCTATGGGGCCATGATACAGATCGGCCAAGCCGATGACGAAGAAAAACCTCGCTTTGCAAAAATCCCCACAGGGCAAAGCATCGAGACCATCACCTACGAAGAGGCGATGGCCCTCTTTGGTGCGCAAGGACCCATGGGGCAATACGAAGAAAAAGATGTGTCCGTAAACGTAGGGCGCTTTGGTCCCTATGTAAAATGGGGCGAGGAATTTATTTCGTTGCCCAAAGGAACCGATTTGGGGACGGTCGATCTGCAACGAGCCATTGCGCAGATCAAAGAGAAACAAAAGGCGGACGCACCCGTAGGTACATTTCAAGACAAACCGATCACAAAAGGAGCCGGTCGGTTCGGTCCCTATATCAAATGGGATGGATTATTTATTAATGTACCCAAGCGATACAATTTTGCTGCGCTAACGCCGGCAGAAATGAAAGAACTAATTGAAGCCAAGATCAAAAAAGAGGAGAATCGCTATATTCAACGCTGGCCCGAACTTAACCTTGCTCTCGAAAACGGCCGCTGGGGTCCCCTGATCCGTTTTGGGAAAAAACAACTCTATCTCCCTAAGAAAGCCGACGGATCACGCTATAGCGCCGAAGAGGGAGCTGGCTTTACGCTCGATCAGGTCAAGGATTTTGTAGAACAGCAAATACCAGGAGCCTTCTCTAAAAAAGGCAAAAAAGCGCCTGCCAAAAAATCGAGTGGCATAAAAAAAGCAGTGGCCCCCAAAACAAAGTCCGGTACGAAGAAACCAGGTGGTTCCACAAAAGAGACGGAAAAGAAATCCGCTGCAAAAAAAAGCGGTCCCAAAAAAGCCAGCCCTACAAAGACCCCATCAAAATCCAATAAAGGAAAGACGGGAAAGAAATAGTCATGAAGCGTGCTTATTGGGAACATATGGCCCAGCGTTACAACGAGGAGATCTTTGATGTTCGCCGCCAAGATAAAAAAGCACTCATTGCTAAGGCTATAAAAAAATATGCTCGTCCTTCTTCTCGGATCATCGATATTGGGTGCGCGATCGGCAAATGGTTTCCGGTACTCTCCCCTCTTTGCAAAGAAGTGATCGCGCTGGATATTTCGGCAGCCAATTTGGCGATAGCAAAGAAGACCTATGCTCGTTTTACCAATATTTCGTATTGGCAACGCGATATGAGCAAAAAGGCTATCAAATTACCCGTTGGTGATTTGGGCATTTGTATTAACGCGATCCTTACGCCTGACCCAAAAGATCGAAAGACATTCTTTACAAATCTGTCTCGTTGTATAGCGCCTAAGGGAAAATTGATCGTTACGGTCCCCTCCATGGAGTCCTATCTTTTATCCAGAAGGATCCAAAACGAATTTAAGATCGATCGGCCGGCATTTCCAACCTTATCGAACCCGCAAAAAGGATTGCGGCTGTGGAATAATCTTTTACAAGGTGTTTGCGATATCGATGACGTGGCACATAAACATTTTTTAGCCGAAGAATTGGATCTGCTTTTTGACCGTGCTGGCTTTACGCCCCTACGGCTCGAAAAGATAGAGTATGGCTGGAAAACTGAATTCAACCAACCGCCCCGATGGCTGCGCGCCCCCTATCCCTGGGACTGGATGATGATCGCCGAAAGAAAATAACCCTTTTTAAGACCTGTGGAAAAGTTTGTGTTGTTGATACAAGCAGCAGTCATGATATTGTGTGTAGATGCAAACAGAAAAAGAGATATCGGCCCTTTTCAGCTTAATGGATGATCCGGATGAAGAAGTCTATGGCGTTGTTTCAAAACGCATTGCCGACTATGGACGTACGATCATTCCTAGCCTGGAGCATCTTTGGGAGACCACGCCCAACGAACAGGTGCAACAACGAATCGAATCGCTGATACACCGCTTACAAATTCAGGACCTTCAGCAAGACCTACTGTCTTGGAAAACGGCGGCACAACCGGATCTGTTGGCCGGGGCATTGCTTTGTACAAGGTTTCAGTACCCCGACTTGACCATAGCACCTGTCTTGGCGGAGCTCGAAAAACTCAAACGTAATGTTTGGCTCGAGTTGAATAATTACCTGACCCCATTGGAACAGATCAATGTACTGACCAGTATTCTTTTTAGCTATTACGGTTTAAAGGGCAAAGCAAAGGACTATACTCGCCCGGAGGAGTTCCTCCTACAAACGGTACTCTCTGCCAAAAAGGGTAATGGCTTTGGCAATGGGATCATTTACCTGCTGCTTTGTGAAGGACTGGATATTCCTATCAAACCCATAAGGATACCCGGTCAATTTATTTTGGCTTATTTTAAACCGGTAGTACAGGCGATAGGATCACAAGAAAAAATAACGGAAAAGATCGAATATTTTATTGAGCCCAGCAGTGGACAAGTATTCACTAAAAAAGAAGTAGACGGGTATTTTAAAAAAATGGATTTGGCGCCCGAGCCGATCTACTTTACCCCTCTTAATAATATGGAGACGATCGCCTTGCTAATGACCGAGCTGGCCAATTGCTTTGACAGCGAATCAGATCGATATAAAAAAGAGGAGTTGCTCGAACTGGCAAGATCGCTGACTGAAAACTAGCGACCTCTCAAAACATAATGAACGGTGTCAACACCGAACTCCGAAACCAGATCATAGAGCCGGCAATTCCCAACCCGGACGATAGTTTCCTTTTACGAATGCATTGGCCTCGTCGAAATTGGTAACCTTCATCTCCTTTGCATTCCATAGCAATTTTTTACGGCCCAGGTATTTATCATCCCATCCTTTTAGAGTAGGATTCTTTAGCAGCCAACTTCGTATGGCCAGATTACCCATTAAAATGCTCTCGGTAAAAGGTCCTGCGTACGAAAATGGCGAACTGGTAACACCCTTATCGTATCCTGCTATACAAGCATTGACCCATTGCAGATAATGTCCCTCGGTAACCCTAGGAAGATACGGGGCAGGCAAGGTTTTCTCTTTCATTAAGCGGGTGGGAAGCAACCGAGGATTGGCCCCATAACAATCGATGAGCATTTTTCCTTTGGTACCGACGAGCAAAACCCCGCCATCCCAATTACCGAAAGCCTCCTCAGGACCTAACTCCTCTGGCCTGGGGGGTAATAGTCCACCATCATACCAAGAGACCTTGATACTACCCTTACCATCGGTACGAGGGTGATTCAAATGTATAATAGAGGCGGGCGGGCAGGCTTCGCTATTCTGTGAATCGTTCCACATTTCTTTCCATACAGTAGCCACGCTACACTCTGCAGAATCCGGATACGAGATGGGCAGTATTCGATAAACGGGGTCCAAAATATGACAGGCCATATCACCAAGTGCACCGGTTCCAAAGGACCACCATCCTCTCCAATTGAAAGGTAGATAAGCGGGATGATATGGAATTTGCTTTGCGGGACCCAACCAGAGATCCCAATCTAGTTCTGAAGGAATAGAAAAATCTCCCGAAGGACTAGCTTGTCCTTGGGGCCAAACCGGGCGATTGGTCCAGGCATGGGCTTCGGTTACCTCGCCTATCAGACCCGCCTCGTACATTTCCCTGGCCTTTCTAACGCCTTCACCCGAGCCTCCCTGGTTACCCATTTGGGTAACAACACGATATTTTTTGGCAGCCTCAGCCAACAAACGGGCCTCGTAAATACTATGTGTAAGTGGCTTTTGGGTATACACATGCTTTCCCAATTGCATGGCCGCCATGGTGGCAACAGCATGTGTATGATCAGGGGTTGAAATGCTGCAGGCATCGATCAGATTCTTTTCTTTGTCCAACATGACCCTGAAATCGCGATAGTAATTGGCCTGCGAATATTTCTTTCTCCCCACCGCAGCCTGACGATCATCTACATCACAAAGGGCGACGATATTGACGAATGGACTTTTTGCAAAAGAGGCAATATCACTTTCTCCCTTTCCGCCTACCCCAATAGCTGCAATGTTTAGCTTATCGCTGGGCGCTACAAATCCTCTACCCAAAACATGTCGGGGAACAATAAAAAATCCGGCGGCCGTAAGGGCCGATTGTTGCAAGAATTTTCTGCGAGGCAGGGAAGATGAAGACATAAAGCAATCTGATTTAAGCTGGTTAAATGTACTGCATTATGTCAAAGAAATAAAGCTAATCTGTGCCCAGTTCGTGTGGACTAAAAGTAAAGGGTAAGAGTAATTTGGCACTATCAATGATCATCACCTGACCGGTCTCACCGCCCAAGATCAAACGAATCGGGGCAGCCGTACGAAATTCGAATTCCACCAGGGCCTGTCGGCACATGCCACAGGGACTAATGGGCTGATCGCTGGGCCTTTTTTTAGTTCGATAACTGATGGCCATGCTTTTGATCTTTTGCCCGGGGTATTGCATAGCCACATTACCCAAGAGGACGCGCTCTGCACAAATACCCACCGGGTAGGAGGCATTTTCTTGGTTGGTCCCAGACACGAGAGCCCCATTTTCCAAAACGGCGACAGCACCCACATGAAACCCGGAGTACGGAGCATACGCTACCGAGGTGGTAGCGATCGCTGCACGGAGCAAGGCGGCATCCTGATCTTCTAGCAATTCGATGCTATCGAACAACTCGTATGAAAATTGAAATTGACCCATGCAGATCTAATTGACAAATTTGAATAACCGGTCCCAGCGAGGTCCGTTCTCCCAGCTGAACCAGATCATCCAGGCTTTTCCAACCACTCTATCTTCGGGAACAAAACCCCAAAAACGAGAATCCTGCGATCCATGTCGGTTATCTCCCATCATCCAGTAATAGTTCATGATGAAAGTGTACTCACGAGCAGGTTTACCATTTAAGTAGATCTGCCCGTCTTTTCGATACAATTCATTTTTTTCATAAACGCGGATGACGCGCTCATAGAGGCGATAAGTAGAATCATTGAGCGGAATGGTCTTACCACTTTCGGGTATCCACAAGGGACCAAAATTATCCTTGGTCCATTTAAAATAAGTAGTGTCTTGCGGATACACATCACCCGAAGTCGTCCCAAGGTCCATATCGTTTACCGCTAAGGGATCGTAGACCTCATCGTCAGGAACAAGGGGGCTTGTTAAAAACGGTTGTTTACTAAAAGAAGCTACCTTATTGTAAGGAAGATTTATAATATAGCGGCCACTTGCATCCACTCCAAACTCGGTGCTGTTGAACTCTTCTTTGATGAACTCGGATTCGAGCACAACGGAAGAGGTAAAGCTATAGGTATACTGTGCGTCGGGCGGTGCATCAGAGAGTTCACCCCCAATGAAAACCTGACCTTTTCTGATCTCGAGCTTGTCTCCCGCAACAGCTACACAACGTTTAATGTAATGATCGGTCTTATCGGCAGGATGAATGGCCAGGGGGTAATTCTCGGGATCAGCTAGTACGATCTTTCTGCCGGCATCGATATCGCCATTACCCAATTGTCTGCAAACATCATAGTAAGGATTCTTGGACTGGTAATCCGGCAGGTTGATTACGGTATCGCCTGCAGGAAAATTAAAGACAACGGCATCTCCCCTTTTTACAGGGTTGCTAAACCAACGAATATAGGGCAGCGAACCCCATCGGGTGTAAGAGGTTTTACTTGACCCGAAGGGAAGATAGTTATGCATAAAGGGAATCGAAAAAGGTGTATTCGGAATGCGGGGGCCATAACTTAGTTTACTCACGAACAAATAATCATTGACCAGCAAACTTTTTTCCATAGAACCTGACGGAATCGTATACGCCTCGAATACAAAAGTTCTGATCAGGGTAGCCGCCACAATGGCAAAGATGGCCGCATCGAACCATTCGCGCCAAGCCGGCTTTTGGTGCTTGCTTACTCCTTGCTTTCCTACGTAAATAGTTTCTGAACGAGTCGCTACCCAAGGGAAATAAAGGGGCGCCAAGAAAGCTGCCAGTGTATGATCGAGTAAGGAAAAACGATTGAACGCTTTTGCAAATTCAATAAAAATGCCCGGGGTGATGAACCATCCGATCACAGGGATAAATTGCCAAAAAACCCAATGCCGGGGACGTCCCGCCAATGATTGCATCAGCCAGGTATTATAAAAAGGAACATAGGCTTTCCAGGCAGGCAATCCTGCTTTGACAAAAAGTTTGGCAAGACCAGGTGCTGGCAACAGCACCAAAAGAATGGATATAAAGTAAACCGTGAGAAAATGTTGAAGCGGCATGCTATTTAATTTGATACATTACCTCTTTGACGAGCCGAACGGTTCTGGCAACATCCGGAAGAGCCGCTGCTACCAGATTAGGGGCATAGTGCAGGGGCGCATCGGCCGCGGTAATGCGACGGATAGGAGCATCCAAATAATCGAATCCTTCTTTTTGAATTCGGTAAGAGATCTCGGAAGAAACAGAGGCATAGGGCCACTGCTCCTCTACGATCACCAGACGATTTGTCTTTTTTACAGACTCGAGGATGGTGTGCCAATCGAGCGGACGAATGGTTCTGAGATCGATCACCTCTGCGCTGATCCCCTCTTTCTCCAACTCTTCTGCGGTACCAAGGGCCACTTTCATCATCTTGTTGAAAGAAACAATGGTCACGTCACGACCGGATCTTTTGACATCGGCCTTTCCAATTTCGATATAATATTCTTCGTCGGGCACATCCGACTTGTCGCCGTACATTACTTCACTTTCCATAAATACAATAGGATCATGCTCGTAACGCAAGGCTTGTTTCATCAAGCCCTTGGCATCGTAGCCATTACTGGGTGATACGACCTTGATACCAGGAATATTGGCATAAAGAGATTCAAATGCGGTAGAGTGCTGCGCTCCCAATTGTCCGGCCGAACCGTTGGGGCCTCTAAATACGATGGGGCAGGTGATCTGCCCACCGCTCATCGCAAGCATTTTCGAAGCGGTGTTTAGAATTTGATCAAGGGCCAACACCGCAAAGTTCCAGGTCATGAATTCAACAATGGGACGTAACCCGTTTTGAGCAGCCCCTACTCCTACGGCCGCAAAGCCCAATTCAGATATGGGGGTATCAATTACTCTTTTGGCGCCAAACTCGGCGAGCATGCCCTGGCTAACCTTGTAGGCGCCATTGTATTCTGCAACTTCCTCTCCCATCAAAAAGATTCGATCGTCCCTTCTCATCTCTTCCGACATGGCTTCGCGAAGGGCTTCCCGAAAGGCAATTGATCTGGCCATTTTCATTAGGTTTTATGCTTGGCAAAATTAAGCTAATTTTACTATCTTATGAAGAATATAAAGCTCATAGAAGTTCCTTCCGAGATCGGGGCCGGCACCCGTGGGGCCAGCTTAGGCGTGGAGGCCATCAAAGTGGCTGCCCTCGACTTTATGAGTAACTTTTTTATACACTTTCCCTCCGAGAAGATCCCAGCAGAGAATCATCTTCTATATGAGCCGATCGAGTCGCCCTATGCCAAGCGTATAAAAGGGCTCCTGGCTCTTTACGAACGCGTAGGCAAATCGGTGGCAGATTCTATCAAGAATAATTTTTTCCCGGTGATACTCAGCGGAGATCATTCCGTTGCCGGGGCTACGATCAGCGGCATCAAAATGGCTAAACCCAAGAGCAAATTGGGCGTTATTTGGATCGATGCCCATGCTGATCTGCATACGCCCTACACCACTCCCTCCGGCAACTTGCACGGAATGCCCATGGCCATTGCCCTAGGCCAAGACAATCCCGATTGTGCCATTCATCAACCCGATCAGCGCACCATCGACTATTGGAACAAACTTAAAAATGTAGGTAAGATCTGTCCTAAAGTGTTACCAGAACATGTCGTTTACATTTCGCTGCGCGATTTTGAGAAAGAAGAAAAATACCTTCTCGATCAACTGGGCATTAAGAAGATCTCCACCAAAGAGATTCGTAATAAAGGAGCCGAAAATATAGTTCGATCCGTGCTACGCTACTTGGCCGAATGTACGGATATCTATATCTCATTTGATGTAGATTGTCTGGACGCGGGTATTTCCAAAGGGACGGGCACCCCGGTGGGAAATGGTCTTCGCGAGCGAGAGGCAGAGGACCTCGTCAGTAAATTCATGCAAAATCGAAAGATCTGCTGTTTCGAGATCACCGAGGTAAATCCTACCCTCGACAAGGAAAATCTGATGGCAGAGATCGCCTTTAACATTCTGCAGCGAAGCGTTAATATCGTTATGATGAACTGAGTTCAACGAGGTCCGAAAGTGCGCAGAAGCCCCTGCTGAAAAGTCAACGGCAAAAACCCAAGTTCACGACGCGCTTTTTCGATGTTAAGCCCTGTTCGTAAAGGCCGCTGTGCCGCTTGCTTGAAAGATGCCGTATCGGTGCGCACCACTAAAGAAGGATCCAGCGAAAGATAAGCCGCGGCTTGCAGGGCCATCTGATAGGGTGTCAAGACCTCTTGTCCGCAAAGATGATATATACCCGTTCTGGCTTGAGTGATAAGTTGAAAAATACCCAGGGCCAGATCTCCTACATAGGTGGGCGTTCTGATCTGGTCGTCTACCACCTGGTAGGACTCCCCCGTACTCAGTTTCTCTTGCACTATGGAGAGCAAATTACTTCGCCCCGTCATGGGTCTGCCATAGACCAAGACCGTTCGCACGATGGACCAAGACAAAGCAGCCGCTTCCACCAACTCTTCGGCTCGTAACTTGGTAAGACCGTAATGATTGACCGAAGACCGCACAGCCGATTCCTTATAATTCCCTTCTTTTCCATCAAAAACAAAATCGGTAGAGATGTAGCAGAAATGTGCGTTGACTCGCCGGGCGGCGCTCAACAAAAAACGGGTCCCCTCCACATTGATAAGATCGGCCAGTTCTGGATGTAGTTCACAATCGTCTGGTTTGCCCATGGCACCCGCATGAATGATAAAGTCCGGAGCATAGGACTCCACTACAGTATCGACTGATTTTTCTTCCGTAAAATCCAGCGGCAGATAATTAAAATTTCCTTTGGATAAAAAGGGAAGACGACAATCACCACGAGATGTAGCTAACAGATCCAAACCGGCGTTAGTTAGCAGATCGCTCAAATAGTATCCTAAAAAACCATTGGCACCCGTCAGTAAGATTTTCATTGATTAAAAGTAGTAAAATCGTAAATTCGCTACTTCAATTTGTCGATTATGAGTCATAAGGTTTCCCGCATAGCATTGATGACTTCTGGAGGGGATGCCCCCGGGATGAATGCCGCTATTCGCGCTGTGGTCAGAACCGGCTTATATTATGGCTTCGAAGTGTATGGCATCATGCGTGGCTACCAAGGGCTGATCGAAGATGATATCATCAAAATGAACAGTCGATCAGTAGCCAATATCATACAACGAGGTGGCACCATGCTCAAGACCGCACGCAGTAAAGACTTTATGCAAAAAGAAGGCCGACAAAAGGCTTTCGAAAATCTACAAAAAAGAGGCATAGACGGTTTGGTCATCATTGGTGGAGATGGCTCCTTTCGAGGTGCCGTAACCTTTAGTCAAGAGTTCAATATCCCATGTGTAGGTATTGCCGGCACCATTGATAAAGATATTGCCGGCACCGATTTTACCATTGGATTCGACACCGCCGCCAATACGGCCGTAGAAGCGATCGATAAGATCCGAGATACCATGGAAGCGCACGACAGGGTCTTCGTTATCGAAGTGATGGGACGAGACGCCGGGTATATTGCCCTGCATAGTGGAATGGCTACCGGAGCCGAAAGCATCTTGATCCCGGAACAGAAAACCGACATAAACGATATAATCGCCTCCCTCAAAGAAAAGGAAAGAAGAAAAAAACTGGTCAACCTGATCGTGGTTGCGGAGGGAGACGACTTTGGTGGTGGCAACGAAGTAGCGAAAGTGCTGAAAGAAAATCTTCCCAAGGCAGAGATC
>VHAT01000015.1 GCA_016872195.1 Sphingomonadales bacterium
AGCGGACAGTTTTTATTGCCCGCTGATTGTAAGACTGGCTGGTATACGATTCGCGCCCATACTGATCAAACAAGTGTGGCGCCTTTTCAAGCATCGATTTATGTAGTAGGAAAGCTGTCGGATCCAAGGCAGCAGCAAAGCACTGAACCAAGAGTTGTAGCTGCAAAAGATAGTCTACGTATAAATTTTTATCCGGAGAGTGGACAACTCATTGCAGGCATAGGGTCTACTGTAGCATTTAAAGTAATAGATGGACAAGGACGCCTCCGATCATTGACAGGCACCATTCAGAACGAAGGTGGTCAACCGATAATACCCTTCTCTACGAGACGTTATGGCAGAGGAGAATTTTACCTGGATCCTGTAAAGGAAGAAAACTATTATGCCGTATGGAAGGAGCAAGAAAAAACAAAAAGGTTACTCCTACCGGCTGTAAGCACGAGTGGGATCGCTTTATCTATTATCAGCCATCCCGAAGGCTTTTTATTTGAACTTAACAGAAAACAAGAAGAAAAGTCAAAGAGAGGACATTGGCTGGTGGGCACCAAAGATGGGGCCCTGGTCTTTCGTCAAGCCCTTTCACTTTCGCCCAATGCGGTTCAAGGTATTCTTCGAACAAAAACACTCTCATCGGGCACCCTTACCGTTTCTGTATTGGACTCCCTCGAAAACCCATTGATCAGCCGAATCGTATTTGTAAATAATAAAGAATACAACAATACCCTTTCACTTCGTACCGATACGTTCTCGCTGGGCGCAAAAGCAAAAAATAAATGGATCTTAGAATGGCCAGACTCTCTGCGTGGGACCATATCCGTTGCGGTCACGGACGCCGATATGGATGGAATTGACCTTCGGAGTGCTTCGATTCTGTCTAAAACATTGCTGCCTTACGAAGCACTCAACGAAATGGAAGAGGCCGACTGGTATTTCAACACTAACGAGGATAGTGCTGCAGTGGAGCTTGACTTGTTGATGATGACCAGGGGAAATAATACGGACCAAGAAAATAAAGATGATCGACTTTCCACTCCAATAGGCAACTCCGTAGCGATAGAAAAAAAGGGATACATCACCCTAAAGGGACAGGCATTCCTGCAAGGCACCCGCCAACCGCTTACGCAAGCAAAATTGATCGTGATACTATCCGCTGCTCGCCTTCGTAATAACATCTTGTTTACAGAGACGGATGCTTCTGGACGATTCAGCATAGATTCGCTGCTATTCTTTGGTCCGGCACGATTGATCTTTGCCGATTACAGAATGCAAAAAAAATCAAGACCGATCGATATTAAACTAGAAGATAATAAAATACAGCCCCTTGCCGTCCTAGCCCCCTCTCCATGGGAGCCTGCTCCAATCACCGATCAGCTAGAGACAGAAAAGGTGAACGAAATAATCCGCCGCTATGACAAAATAGTCCAAGAGGCGGAAGGACTAACCTTAGAAGAGGTAACGATCAAAACAAGAGTAAAGACCCCATTGGAAAAACTACAAGAACAATACACATCGGGGGCCTTTGAGACCGATGCCTTTGTAGAGCGCGCTATCGACTTAGTTAATACCGATGAAGCAAATACCTATGCCAATATTTTTGAATACCTGCGGTTCAGGGTTCCTGGCTTGCAAGTGGTCGATCCCGATTATTCCCAATCGCCACCAGGCGTTGGGCAAGATATGAGAAACGATCCTACAAAATACAGGATCTTCTATCGTCAACTACCCAGTGCCAGTAGTATGGGTAATCCTCCCATGGCGATCTACTTGAATGAGATCGAAGTAGATGCAGACATATTACTGACGATCCCTGCCGCTGAGATTGCCCTGGTTAAATTATTTAGCAGCTTTGCCGCGGCACAAGGCGGGGGTCCCGGGGGCGCCCTGGCCATCTACACTAAGAAACCCGAGTTACTTCGAGAAAATAAGAGCAATGCTGTCTCCTTTTATGGGTATGACCCAATCAAATCGTTTCCTATCCCTGACTACGAATTAGACACCCCTCTAAGGGAAAAGACCGATCAACGCATAACCTTGTTTTGGCAATCGAACTTCTTTATGAATAACGCCTCAAATAAAATGCCGATCCGTTTTTTTAATAACGACAGAACCAAGCGCTACCGGATTGTGGTAGAAGGTTGGACTACAGAGGGACAGCCCCTTTACCTAGAAAAGATCTTGGAGTAAATATATCATATGGTCACCTACTTCCTGACCAGTGTCACCAATCCCTTTTGAAAGATCTTGACATCATCATTGGTAATTCCTTCGGCATACCACACATAGACACCGGTGGCTTGTAAGATGCCATTGAAGCGTCCGTCCCAGAACACTTGATCGGACCGAGTCTCGAAGACGAGTTGTCCCCAGCGATTAAAAATGCGCAGAAAATTGAATTGCTTAATGCCGATCGAAAAGAATTCCAGTTTATCGTTCAATCCATCAGCGTTGGGTGTAAAAGCAGTGGGTACATAAATATTACCGTTGGCAAAGATCCGCACCGCTTGTGTATCGACCAGTACACAATTTCCGGGGGTCCGAATGGTGATCAAATATTCTTGCCCTTGGGTAGCGCGAAATACCGGATTCGCAATGTTAGCAGCCGATAAACCAATGGCGGGTGACCAAGAGTAACTGGCCCCAATGGAGCGGGCCTGTAGGGTCTGGGGTTGATCGCGAACAGCATTGATGGTTCGGTATCGAATATTTGAACCCGGACCGACTACCCCGGTAAGAGTTGCAGAGCCCATACCAGGGGCCCTGCATCCTTGCGCAGAGATCAATTCCACTGTGTACAGGCCTGGCTGTGTGGCAGTAAGCGTAGCGGCCGTTATTCCCGCAAGAGGAGCCGCGTTCAAAAACCACTGATACGTGGCGCCTCCGGTAGCTGTTAGTAAAATCGTTCCGGTCTCACAAATATTGGTAGTGGTAGGGGTCAATACACCACCAGAGGGAGATGGTAAAATGGTAACGACCTTTTGAATGCTATCGCGGCAAAGTTTATTGGAGGATACGACCAACGTAACAGAGTAGGTTCCGGCAGTGGTATACTGATAATTGACTTGTTGACCACTACCCACAGCTCCGGTACCAAACTTCCAATTGAAAGAAGTAATTGAACCTGCATTGATGGTAGAGCTGCTGCTCAAGGAAACCGGCCCTGCATTTATACACTGAGAAGGGGCTGTAAAATCAGCAACGGGCAGTTGAATCCCTACCCAGATCTTTCGCTCTATATAGCCACAACGAGCACTAACGGCGTTAACGGTATAAAATCCCTGATTGCTTTCTTGAAAATTTGTAAGCTGCAGATTGGGACCCGTGGCCGTAAATCCATTGGGCCCTGTCCACTGAAAATCCGAGGCGCCTGGCGAAGAGGCCGCCAGCATAACAGTACTGCCCTTACAGTAAAGGGTATCATATTGCGCCAAATCGATATTGATCTTTTCAAAATCAGAAAAATAGCCATAGCGGGTTGTACTGGATACATCGCCATGGATCATCCCCAAATGAAATCTACCGGTGGCATTTTGAACACGTACACTCTGTCCGGCTCCAGCCAGCGTGTTGTTGATCTGGATTCGGGCGACCATCCAATTTCCATTGGTGCCCGGAACCGCAGAAAAATCGGTGGCTTGCAAAACAGTAGTAAGTCCATTGACAGAAAAACCACCAATATGGGCAGGTCTGCAAAGAATGTTCAACCCAAAGGGATTGGAAGAAGCTCTTGTAACGCCAATAAAAGAGGATCCCTCATTTTCAATGGAGGGGATCACAGCCCCGCCGACTTCACAACCAAAACCAGATACATGAAAAACATGAACAGGACTGGAGGTTTGAATGGAACAAGAAGGATCCGATAAGGTGCCGGTATAAAAGCTACCAGCCGCAAGGGTGGCTACGGCGATGCCATTGACCGAAACACTGGTATTATTATTTATGGCAAAAACATAATAGTAATCCGGTCCATTCAAATAGCCCCGGGGAATAATAAACGAAGTCCCGGCATTACAATCAGGGATCAGCTGATCTCCTGCCGTATCACTACAGCCTGCTCCCGGATAACGAATGGAATCATCCTTGGTAGAGATCGCGATGCGCTTATTGGCAACAACGATCGTTCCCCCGGGACGAGCAGCCGGGGTATTAGTAGCTGCCTGACAAGTATAGGTTTGTCCACGGTTAAGTGTAATGGTAAAGGGTACTCCGGCCGGATAAGAAAGCAGTGCACTTTTAGGCGTGATGGTGACGGTCGTATTATCCTCGGTGGCCACAATGGAGAACGAACAAGTATAATTGGGCAATCCCGAACCATCAAAGACCATCTGAAATGGAAGCGTAAACTTAAAGCCTAATGCGTTGGCGCCCTTTAGGGCATAGATATCCCCGTTAAGCCCATTGGCAATATCATAATAACAAGAGATCATGGCGGTGGATGTTACCTTGATACCACGATCACTAACCGTATTGACAACCGAGTTTTCGATCAGATCGATATACGAAGTAAGATCGACCGATTGGGCACTATTGGCCGGCACCGTAACCACAAGGGGTGTAAAGGCGGCATTGGCAGGAATGCTGATCGTTACCGTTGCGGCGGTAGCCCCTGCGGTAAGGCGTAGTAGAACGGGGCGGTCACCGTGTGCTTGCTGCAGATCGGGGGCCGCAAACCAAAACGTAGTATCAGTCTGTGCAACAGCGAATAAAGGCAGACTACAAATTCCCAGCACCAGCAAGAACAGTTTGATCCTCACGTTGTAAATTTAACTATCACCTTATTGAAATAAAAAATCCAATACCGCATTCCACCCATAACCACTGTGGGGCGCTATAGCAACCCCCACTTTGGTATAGCGGGTAAAGAGGGCCTTTCTATGCCCCAGCGAAGGTACTCCTTCATCGATCATAAGATCTAACACGATCTCTACTGGGTCATCGACCCCATAAAAACAGCATTCTCCGTTAAATTTCTCAACTCGTTTGCAGGCAGCGGAGCTTCTATCGTGACCAACATACCCTGTTTTACCACTCTGTACGGCATGGCAATAGGCACTCTCATATAAGACCTTTTCGGGAACTAGGATCGGCACAGGCATTTGTTTCTCTAAGAACACTAAAAAACTTTGATAATAAGAGGAGCTAAGCAGATCGGGGTCGGAGGTATAGGATGGATACTGCTTTACCACCGTGCGAAGAAATAAAGAGGGATTAACGCGCGCTAAATTCAGTATATGTATAACCTGCTTTTCTTTTTCGGTCAAATATGAAACAGACGCTGCGGTATTACAGCTTGCATACTTCGGATCGGCCCACGCCGAAGAAAAGCGAACGAGCGGATGCGTAGAATCGGAATAAGATGCGGGGTAAAGAAAAGAGGGGGCAGCTAAAGAAGAGCTACGTAAAATTGAATTGCTTACAGAAGCGCTGGCCAACAAAGCAGGTCGGGCCAGAGGAGAACTCCAGGCCATTATCGGATTGGCCATGATTATAAGGCCGCAGATCAATACCGAAATAAAATAGTTTTTCAAGGTTTACCAGTCTTCTAATTAATACAGCTTAGTACCGGATCAAGGTTACCATTCCCTTTCGGACAAGCTTTACGCCATTAACATCATAGCATTCTACTACCCATGTATAGGTTTCTAGCGGTGCATTGACGCCATTGATCTTTCCATCCCAATGCTTAGACATATCGTTTGTCTCAAAGATCTTAACTCCCCAACGATTAAAGATGCGGAAACTCTCCAGACTCTTGATATTGATATAGAATGGAATAAATTCATCGTTAGCACTATCCTTATTGGGAGTAAAGGCCGTAGGCGCATATACATCGGGCTTCTCAAAGATCCATACCTCTTGCCTATCGTTATTAAGACAGCCACTGCTATCTTTTATCAAGATGGTATAGATAAGCTTCGCTGGATCAGCCGCCAAATAGTAGGCATCGGTAATGGCACGCGTAGGATGCGAGAGCCCGATCGGTGGTGTCCAAAGATAGCTGATACCACCAGGCAAGGCCGACATGGTAAATCGATTCAAGCGACTGGCAAAAATACGAGGATAGGTGCTATCCGCACGACCGCGCTGCACCACGATGACTTTAGTGACCATATCGCGCAACTGCGGACAGGTAATACCACTAACGATCAATTGCACCGAGTAGGAACCTGGCGTATTGTACGTAACCACCGGATTGGTTTGAGTAGATTGCTGTCCATTTCCAAAATTCCAATTGACTACGGCATATCCACCCTCGGCAAATCCAACGGTAGAAAGATTAGTAAACTGGATCGGAACATTGGTACAAGATCCGGAATAAGAGAAATCTGCACGAGGCTTTCCAGAAACGGTTACCGTCAACGACTTGGTGCGGGGCACACAACTGCTATCGCTACGAACGGTCAATATAACAGTATAAGTGCCGGAATTCGCATAAGTATGAATAGGATTTTGCTGGGTACTGGTATTACCATCTCCAAAATCCCAGCTAAATTGAGTGAACTGTGTGCTACCCCATCCTAGCTGACTGGTGTTGGTAAAGAGAGTGGGCGTTCCCAGACAAACCGGACTATTCGCCATAAAATCAGCTACAGGAGCACCGAATACAACGATACGCTTCCGCAGAATATCCGAAATACATCCCCTGGCATTGGTCACATAGAGCGAAGGAAAATAAGTTCCATATTGACTATACGTATGCGCAACAGCCGGAAGGGTACTGAATTGTCCCCCATCATCGAAATTCCATAAACGAGAGGTGATGGAACTGGTCGGAGAAAGAGAAAGATCTAAAAACGATACATTAAGTGTACCGGTACAAGAAACAGAATCGGTAATACGGAAGTTGACGATCGGTCTTGCAAAGACTACCTGCGATATAACCGTATCCTTAATACAGCCATCTACGGACGTTACCCGCAAACGAATATCATACGTACTGTCTGCCGCACTCAGGTTATCAGGAAAGGTAAAGCTGGGCGAAGCACCCGTTGGGTTACTGATCAATACGGCAGTTGATGGCGCTGCAGCCGTTCGATTATACACCGACCAACTGTATTGCGCCGGCAATTTGACCAAAGAATTATTTTGTACGGTCTTGACCAGTCCATTGCGAGGACGGGCACAATCACTGGTTCCACCATTGATATTAAAGGAAGCCAGCGGTTCGGGATACAAGCGTACCCAACGCTTGAGTGAATCGATACATCCCGATCCGGAAGCAACGATCAGTTTTACCTCAAAAAGAGAATCACGCGTATACGATGTATTGATCAATGTAAAGCGTGGGTTCAATGCGGTTGACTGCAATTGATTATTTACATACCACTTATAAGTAATACCCATCGTATTGCCCGCTTGATTCATGAACGAGCTATTGGCCGTTTGCACCAGCAACTGTTTGCAGGCAAATACGGTGTCGGCCGCAGAGCCATTAAGTCCAAAAAGGGCGCGAGGCGTTGGCAAGGTGCGTACCGTATAGGTAAAGCTGGTCGGACCACATCCGCCCTGTGTATTGCCGGCCAGTAGCGTAAAGGTGTACGTACGCCCGGCTTGCGACAACACCATAGGAGGGGGTGTTTGTAATGTACTGAACTCGACCCCATCCAATAGCCAGCGATACGAATCGGCATATTGTGTCAGATTAGTAAACGTAACTACCATGGGAGCACAAGCCGAGTCGGGTGTTACCCTAAAGCGTGTTTGAGGCAGGGGCAATACCGTGATCATAAAGGTCTGTGGTGTTCCTGTACAAGAAATACCACCATTAGTAAAGGTGGGCGTTACCGTTATCTGTGCGGTTATGGGTGCCGATGATCCATTCGTGGCGGTAAAGGCAGGTAAGTTACCCGTACCCGATGACGGCAACCCGATAGCAGTATTAGAGTTGGTCCATGTATAACCTATAACACCACCACTGGCAGAACTTGTAAAATTAATAGGTGTCGTACGAACACCATCACATACCTGCACATTGGCAATGGTATTGACCGTAGCGGTCGGATTAACAGTGATCGTAAATTGTTTAGAAGGCCCAATACAAGAAACACCTCCATTGGTAAAAGTTGGATTGACTGTGAGGGTGGCTACCACCGGCGAGGCTCCACTATTGACAACACGGAAACTATCAATATCACCAGAGCCAAAGGGGGCTAATCCTATAGAGGGGGTATTATTTACCCAGTTATACGAAACAATACCGCCGGTTTGTAGCGTAGAGAAGAAGGTGCCCTGCGCTAGATCCCCATTACATTTTACCTGACTCTGTGGCTGGTTAACCTGCCCGCTTGGATTGACGGTTATGGTAAAGGTCTTAGAAGGACCATCACAACTTGAACCATTGAATGAGAAATTAGGAACCACCGTAATTGTGGCCACAGCGGGAGAAGTGCCCGTGTTCGTACAGACAAAACTGGCCGAGCTGCCGCTTCCACTTTGGGCCAATCCAATCGTAGGATTACTGTTTACCCATCGATATGTAATAGTTCCACCGCTGGTGGGAGATGTAAATCCAAAATTGACTGTAGATCCATTGCAAACTACCTGGTTGGCTGGTTGGTCTACTTGTGCGGTTGGATTGACTGTTATCGTAAAGGTTTTGGTAGGCCCAGTACAAGTTAATCCGCCACTAGTATAAGAAGGGGTTACCACAATGGTAGCGATTACAGGGGTGGTACCACTATTAATGGCATAGAACGTAGCGATACTGCCTGTATTGGAAGCTAAGATCCCGATCGATGGATTATTATTGGTCCAGCTATAGGTGGTCGTTCCACCGGTATTCGAAGAAGTAAAGTTAACGGCCGTTAACTGACCATTGCAAACAACTAGATTGGCAGGCTGATTGACTTGTGCCTGTGGGTTAACTACGATTTGATATTGTTTGCGCGATCCGGCACAAGAGCGACCTCCAAAGGAGAACGTTGGAGTAACCGCTACAGTAGCCGTAAGCGGACTCAAACCGCTATTAGCCGCGGTAAAGCCAGGTACATCGCCTGTGCCCGTAGCAGGCAGCCCAATGGAACTAAGAGAATTGGTCCAGGCATAAGAAGTTATGCCGCCACTATTTAGGGTAGAAAAGACAGTACTGGGCACCGTATTGCCGGTACAACTGATCTGATTGGCGGGCTGATTGACTTGCCCCGAGGGTAGCATCGTGATCGTTCTCTCATACACAGGGGCGCAACCCGTAACAGAGGCGGTT
Organism: Sphingomonadales bacterium; assembly: GCA_016872195.1. GTDB lineage: Bacteria > Bacteroidota > Bacteroidia > Chitinophagales > Chitinophagaceae > JJ008. The sequence continues at coordinate 9,200 of VHAT01000015.1, forward strand.
GCGATTAATCGCACCGTGTAGACCAGTGGCTGAGTAGCATTGGCAGGAATGGTAAAGAGGTAAGAGAAGCTGGTGGGATTGGTCGACTGGGCTACTCCGTTAACGAACCATTGATAAGAAAGCGTACTACCCGTGGTGGTCGTGCTGGTATTGGTAAAGGTGACTGTAGATGAGGGAGCACAATATACAGTATCGGCAACTGAGAAAGAGACCGTGGGAGATGCCACCACCGTAAAAGGTGTACTAATGGAATCTCGGCATCCCAAACTATTGTAACCCACCATTTTTACCTGATAATTACCAGGCGTTGGAACCACCGTGGTAAAAGTGAATCCATTTGAAGAGGTCACTACTCCACCCGTATTATTTAAAACATACCAAACCACACTACTGTAGTTGGCCGGGGTAGCATAGGCAGATAAGGTAAAGGGCGAACAATTATATGTGCTGATATTAGAAGAGAAAGCGGCCACGGGAACCGGATTGACCACTATTTGTCTTCGAATGGTATCACGACAAGCTGCACCGGTTGCAAAAGTACTGGTAGCAACTAGTGTTATAGTATAGGTACCTGCAGAGGCATAATAGTGTGTAGGATTGATAAGCCCCGAATAGAGAGTTCCATCTCCCATGTTCCACAAGTATTGACTACCGATAGGGGTTGTAGTATTGGTAATACGAACCGAATCGCGGAAGCAATAAACGTTACTATTGGTCGTAAAGTTGGCGACCGGATTAGCATATATATTGATGATCTGCGTAACGGTGGTATCGGTACAACTATTTTGCGCTCGCAAGGTAACGGTGTAGGTACCGGCCGTTTGATAAATATGCGAGACCGTATCGTTCGATCGTGGCGTTACATAAGGAGTTGAACCATCACCAAAATTGATAGTATAACTGGTTCCCCCTACCGAATTGTTTACAAAGGTGACCGGTTTAGGAGCACATCCGTAGGTATTCTGACCAAAGACGATCAAGCTAGGAGTAATCGTAGCCGGATAAAGTACAATATCCACGGCAAAGCTATCTACCCCACACTCATTATAGGCATAGAGCTTAACGGTGATCGTATCAATGACTCCGGTCGTATACAGTTTGGTCATGGTACGAGTATCGCTGACCGTATCTCTACGACCATCACCCCAATCCCAAATAAATCGATTGCTTGCCCCGTACAAGGAACTATTGACGCCAAGCGAATTATTTCTAAACCGCATATTGGCCGGAGAGCAATACACCGTAGTATCAGGCTGAAACAAAGCCCTGGGACCAGGACGAATTAATACCGAATCGCGGAAAGTACGTGTCTCACAAACCGTGGTAACGGAAAGATTTATGTAATAGGTCGTATCTCTACCTGCCGGATTGGCCAAGAATGTAATGGAGCCGGGCTGTACCTGCGTTGAGGTCTGCCCATTTCCAAAATTCCAGTTATAGGTACTACCATTGATCACATTGATAGGAGTGGTAGTATTGGTGACCAAAATAGAGGCCGGACCACAAGCCGTATCTCTACTTAGTGTAAAAGAAGGTTGAGGTTGCTGAATAGTATACAGGGTAACACTGGTCGAGTCGTTCTTACAACCATGCAGGCTGATGGCTACCAGCTTCAGTACGACAGTATCACCGGGTTGCGTAATAATATGGTCAGGTACTATATCCCCTTGTCCGATGAGTACATTGTTGGCATACCATCTAAATGCAGATTGATTATTAGCATTTATATGTGGAACTAACGCGACTGCATTACGAATGCGGAAGGGAGCACAACTGATCGTTTGCGTAACCATTAACTGCGCCTTGGCATCGGGATTAACGGTTGCCGTTAGTGTAAATGGCGATCCCACACAAGCGCCCTGCGCACCTGAGGTAGCTGTAATCGTATAAGCTAATGTTTGAACATTCGTAGTGGCATTAAATAAAGTTTGTACCACCGAAGATTGGCCTGTCAGTTGATTAGCTTGCCCCGTTACATTTGCATTTGGTGCAACCGTCCAGGTATAGGTGGTATTGAAAGGGATAATGGTAGTCGGTTCATTATTGGCCAGGGTGAGCGTAAAGGTTCCGCCATTACATACCGTAAAGGCTTGCGCCGGGATAACGGGCTTGGGATTTACAGTTACCGTAAGGGTGAACGTACCACCCACACAGCTACCATTCACAGACGGCGTTACTGTATACTGCACCGTCTGTACCACATTGGTAATATTAGTGAGTGTGCCGTTGATAGAAGAGGTCTGTACAGTATTATTGGCCTCGCCAGTCACACTCGCATTATTTACATAAACCCATGTGTAGGTCGTTCCCGTTGGCACGATATTACCGCTTCCATTTGTGGGAGTCACACTAAAAGAAGCACCACTACAAATAGGAGTAGCTTGTGCCTGAACTGATGGTCTTGGACTGATCGTGATCGTAACGGTAAAGGGAGTACCCACACAGGCACCGGATTCACCCGAAGTCGGCGTTACCGTATACTGCACTGCCTGCGTTACATTGGTATTATTGATCAGTGTGCCCGTGATCGATCCTACACCCGTTACTTGATTGGCTTCTCCGCTCACATCCGGATTATCAATGTATACCCAGGTATACGTCGTACCATTCGGCACGATCGTGGTGGGCGCATTGTTGGCAGGAGTCAAACTGAACGTGCCCTCACTACAGATGGTCTGTGTCAGCGCACTAATGACCGGTTTTGGATTCACCGTCACTGTTACTGTAAAGGTTCCTCCTACGCATCCCCCACTCACCGAAGGTGTTACCGTGTAACTGACCGTCTGTACCACATTCGTATTATTGGTCAACGTGCCACTGATGGAACCTACACCCACAATCTGGTTTACATCACCACTCACATTTGCATTATCAATAGCCACCCATGTATAGGTGGTACCCGCTGGTACGATCGTTGTCGGCGCATTATCGACTGGGGTAAGATTAAAACGTTCTCCACTGCAGATCGTTTGCGACATTGTACCGATTACTGGCTTTGGGCTTACGGTTATGGTTACCGTAAAGGTTCCTCCCACACAAGAACCCGATGTCGGCGTTACGGTATAATCTACGGTCTGCGTTACATTCGTATTATTCGTTAGCGTTCCCGTAATCGAAGCCACTCCTGTCAATTGATTAGCTTCGCCACTCACATTCGGATTATCAATAAATGACCAAGTATATGCAATACCAGTTGGGACGATTGTCGTCGGAGCATTATTCACTGGCGTCACACTAAAGTTTCCTCCGCTGCATATGGTCTGTGTTTGCGTACCGATTACCGGCCTTGGATTGACTGTTACCGTTACCGTAAATATTCCTCCCGTACAAGGACCTAATGGAGAAGTGGGAGTAAGAGAATAAACTACATTGATGGGAGCATTCGTTGCATTCAGTAGTGTCCCGCTGCTGAATGAAGTACTACTGGTTCCGGCAATAGTACCTGATATACCCGTTACGCTGGGTGCCGACCAAGTATAGGTAGTATTATCAGGAACAATAGTAGAAGCCGTGGGTAGTCCGTTAGTAGGAGTAAGCGAATACGATTCGCCAGAACAAATAGATGTAGAATAATTTCCGATGGCCGGACCAGGATTTACAGTTACCGTTACCGTAAAAGTACCCCCCGCGCAAGCCGTGCCTCCATTTGAATACGTGGGTGTTACTATATAGGTAGCTGTCTGCGGTTGGTTGGTAGCATTGATCAATGTACCCGTTATACTACCCCCGCTACCAGATTGGCCACCTGTCATATTTCCTGTTACCTGCGGAGCAGACCAGTTGTATGTTGTGCCCGTAGGAATTACATCACCACCGCTACCATTAGTAAGAGAGACCGTAAAGGGTTGGCTATTACAAGTACTCAATACTTTATTGCCAATGACCGGCTTTGGATTTACAGTTACCGTTACTGTAAAGGTGCCCCCACTACAAGGACCAATTGGTGATACAGGAGAAACGATATAGATAACATTGATCGGTGCATCGGTAGTATTCGATAAGATACCACTGCTAAATGATGTGGCGTTGGAGCCTGAGATCGTACCGGCAATTCCGGAGACTGTAGGGGCCGACCAGGTATAGGTAGTATTAGCAGGTACAATAGTAGAAGCGGTAGGCTGCCCGTTAGTAGGAGTGAATGAATACGACCCGCCTGTACAGATTACCTGGCTATAGTTTCCGATCGCTGGTTTAGGATTGACGGTAACGGTTATAATAAAGGGGGCTCCACTGCAGGCTCCTCCTATTGTGGGAGTAATGGTATATGCAACCAGTACAGGAGCATTAGTGGTATTAACAGGGCTACCGCTAATAACAGAGAGTCCGCTTCCCGATGCCGTATTAGAAATTCCGGTTATACTAGGCGCCTGCCAAGAATAGAGCGTACCCGCAGGAATCACATTAAAAGAATTGGCGGTGGGATCTACACTAAATTGCTCGCCACTACAAATGGTTCGCGTTTCATCTTGTATCGAAGAGCCCGAGTTTACCGTTACGGTTACGGTAAACGTTCCGCCAGTACAGGTTACCCCACCACTGGTATAACTTGGCGTTACTATGTAAGTAGCTGTCTGTGGTTGATTCGTCGGATTCACTAAGGTTCCCGATAGGGTGCCTCCACTACCCGATTGACCTCCCGTCATATTACCGGTAACCTGTGGAGCAGACCAACTGTAGGTGGTACCCGCAGGGATCACATCACCGCCTACCCCATTGGTCAAAGAAACAGTAAAGGGTTGGCTGCTACAAGTACTGAGCGTTTTTGCATTAATGAGTGGTCTTGGATTGACCGTTATGGTAAAACTAGATGGAGTACCCTCGCAACTGGCACCCCCGTTCGAAAAATAAGGAGTAACCGTAATGGTTCCTGAAATTACACCGGCCGAACTATTCGTGGCGGTGAAACTAGCAATATCTCCATTACCAAAGGCGCCTAACCCGATCGCTGTATTACTATTGCCCCAGTAGTTGAGGATGGTGCCCCCTGTCGCAGGCGATGTAAAGTTGATTGCCGAAGAAGGAGATCCATTACAAAGAACTTGATTTCCTATAGCATTGATGGTAGCATTTGGGTTGACCGTTACCGTCACTGTAAAAGTGCCGCCCGTACAGGTAACAGTACCGCTCGCAAAACTTGGGGTTACAGTATAGGTTGCCGTCTGCGGCTGTGTAGTACCATTGACAAGCGTTCCAGACATACTGGTACCACTACCAGACTGACCACCTGTTATACCACCGGTAACTTGCGGAGCAGACCAAGTAAAGACAGTTCCGGTGGGGATAATTTCGCCACCAGTTCCCCCTACCAAGCCAGGCACCTGAAAGGTTTCGTTACTACACGCTGTTAACGACTTATCTGTTAGAACAGGTCTTGGATTTACCGATATGGTAAAAGACCTTGGCGTACCACCGCAGGTGACTGCACTATTCGTATAAGAGGGCGTAACGGTGATGGTACCGGCAATCACACTAGCCGTATTATTGGTCGCCGTAAAACTGGCAATATCGCCCGTGCCAGAAGCACTCAACCCGATCGCTGTATTACTATTGGTCCAATTATAAACAATAGTACCCACCGTTGTGGGAGAAGCAAAATTTACCGCCGTAGTGCCCGATCCATTACAAATTACCTGATTAGGAACCGCCGTAACCGAAACGGTCGGATTTACCGTTATGGTAAAACTAGTGGGAGTACCCGTACAAGTACTGCCACCATTTGAATAAACAGGAGTAACGGTAATAGTAGCAGAAATAACACCCGCCGTAGAGTTGGTAGCCGTAAAACTAGAAATAGTACCGGAGCCAGAGGCACCCAACCCAATAGCAGTATTACTATTGGTCCAATTATATACGATCGAGCCGCCTGTAGTCGGCGAACCAGGGGTAACAGATGTAGTAGGAGCTCCATTACAAATTACCTGATCGTTAATCGCATTGACACTGGCTGTAGGGTTAACGGTAACCGTTACTGTAAATGTACCTCCGGAGCAAGCCACTCCACCGCTTGAATACGTTGGTGTTACCAGGTAAGTGGCTGTTTGCGGTTGATTCGTAGAATTCACTAAGGTTCCCGAGACAGTACCTCCACTACCCGACTGGCCGCCCGTCATACTACCGGTAACCTGTGGGGCAGACCAACTATAGGTTGTGCCCGTTGGGATCACATCACCTCCTGTACCATTGGTCAACGGAACCGTAAAAGACTGGCTACTACAAGCACTTAGCGTCTTATTACCAATGACCGGTCTAGGATTTACCGTAATAGTAAAGGAAGATGGAGTGCCACTGCATGTAATACCGTTATGCGTATACACTGGTGTAACAGTGATAGTGCCTGCAATAACACCGGATGTATTATTAGTTGCCGTAAAACTGGCAATATCACCAGAACCTGATGTTCCCAACCCGATCGCCGCGTTACTATTGGTCCAGTTATAGACAATGGTGCCTCCTGTAGTAGGTGAACTAAAACTCACTGCATTGGTAGTCGACCCAGTACAGACCACCTGATCTTGAATTGAATTGACAACAGCCACTGGATTGACTGTTACTGTTATAGTAAACGTTCCTCCGGTACAGGTAGTACCACCGTTCGAATAACTTGGCGTCACTACATAGGTAGCTGTCTGTGGCTGTGTCGTACCGTTGACCAATGTACCGGTTACACTCGTTCCACTACCCGATTGTCCACCCGTCATGCTACCGGTAACCTGCGGCACAGACCAACTATAGGTCGTACCCGCTGGAATTACATCTCCCCCAACACCATTGGTGAGGGGAGTGGTAAATAACTGATTGCTACAAGCACTAACTACTTTATCACTGATCACTGGACCAGGATTAACAGTAATAGTAAACGAGCGCGGGGTGCCAGCACAGGTCACAGAACTACTAGTATAAGAAGGCGTGACGGTGATGGTACCAGCGATAACAGCGGCTGTACTATTGGTGGCTATAAAGCTGGCGATATCTCCTGTACCCGAAGCACCCAAGCCGATGGCTGTATTACTATTGGTCCAGTTATAGACGATGGTACCACCTGAAGTAGGTGAAGCAAAACTCACCGCCGTTGTATTCGATCCATTACATATTACTTGGGGGGGAACAGACGTAACCGTAGCCGTTGGATTTACCGTGATGGTAAAAGTAGTGGGTGTACCACTACAGGTTCTTCCACCAAAAGTATATTGAGGCGTTACGGTAATGGTGGCAACTACCGGAGCCGTTGAAGTGTTGACCGCTGTAAAAGCAGTAATCGTACCTGTACCAGAGGCAGCCAAGCCAATGGAAGTGGTATTATTTTGCCATTGATAGGCCACGCCCGTACCACTCATTGAGCCACTGAAAGTAACGGCAGTCGTATTGCCGCCCGCGCAAACAACTTGATCAGAGACAGCATTTACAGTGGGGATAGGATTTACGCTAATAGTAAATGATCTTGGGGTGCCTGTACAACTTACTCCGCCATTAGTATATACGGGAGTAACCGTTATCGTACCTGAAATCACAGCCGTAGTAGAATTGGTCGCCGTAAAGCTGGCAATATTACCTGTACCGGAGGCACCCAAGCCGATGGCCGTATTACTATTCGTCCAGTTATAGACGATGGTCCCCCCCGTTGTGGGTGAGGTAAAATTAACGGCCGTAGTAGTGGCCCCATTACAAACCACTTGATCATTTATAGCAGAGACACTGGCCACCGGATTCACCGTTACGGTCATTGTCTGAGCCGCCCCGGAGCAACCCTCTTTACTGGGAGTAATACTATAGGTTAATAGGCCAGGCGCCGTGGTAGCATTGGTCAAGGTGGTTGCCGATATAGTGCCGCCCGAAGCAGGGCTGGTAAAACCAGTAATACTACCACTGGGAGAAGCGGTAGCCGTCCATGAGAAGGTTGTTCCACTTAGATCTGCCGCTAAACTGGTAGGGCTGGTCGTTCCCCCCGAACAGATGACTTGTGCAGGAAGACTACTGGTAATAGTAGGTTTCGGTTTTACATTGATAACATAGGTCTGACTGCTCGTGCCACCGCAGCTACCACTGACAGTAACGGTAACATTATAGGTTCTAAATTCCTTGAATTTGATTTGGGGCTCAGCCACAGTGGCGGCGGTCAAAAATTCATAATCGGCACTGGGAGCATCCACTGTCCAGCTATACCCCGAAGGAGTATAAGGCGCTGCGCTGTACGTCGGTTTATAAGGGGCAACAGAGAAATCGACAATAACATTAAGGGGTGCAGGTGGAAACTCACAAATCGTAAAAGGCCCATTGGGAATAGTCACCGTAGGGTTCCCTGCAACCTGCATCACGCGCTGCTTAGTGTAGGTACCGCAGACATTGGTAACGGATTGTGTGATGGTATAGGTACCCGGAGTGATAAATAGAATTTGTGGGTTTTGTGAAGTGGCTGAAGTGCCTCCGGTAAAATTCCAACCCGTTGCAGGGGTTACGGACCAAGAGAAAGTGGCCGATGTGCAGGAGGTAACCCCACCAGAGAGATCGGTCAGCGTAACGGTCTGGTTAAAGCAAATAGGAGAAGCAGGCGACATCGAAAAATCAGCTGTCAGCGGTTCCTCTACATTTACAATTTTTGTAATAGATGACTCCGTGACGCAACCACTGGGATTTCGCACGATCAGCTTTATTTCCCAACAGCCCGCCACATCAACGGCATTAGCAGGAATAGTAAGATTCGCCGTGAGATATACATCTGGGGTTGAAGAACCAGGCTTTCGTACCTCCCACCTTGAGTTATATGCGGTCAAACAAGAGGTGCCGAACCCGTAGGCCCCAACCTGTGAGGTATTGGTGGCCGAAATAGCGGTAGTGCCCTTGCAGATCCGTTGATTAGTAGTAAAATTGGCGACAGGCGCTCTGCTGGCATTTACATACTTGGTCGCTCCATTACCGTTTTGATTAAATGCATTACAAACATTATTAATCCCTTTATTAAGTAAGGTAAGGTTGACAGCAAAGTATCTATACGTAGCACTTGACGTGCCAATATTATTAGGATTTGTTACCGAATTAACACTCTCACAAGTAGGGGTATTAAATATTTTAGTGATCAGTGGAGTGTTATACATTCTATAATGTGTAAACTCCTCTACCGGATCTCCATTTCCATAATTGATACGATACTTAGAACCCGGATAATTTTTGGCTATGGCTGCATTGTCAACCGTAAACCTAACCTCAGAACCAATACAAATATTCTCACCCGAAAGATTAGAAAGTCCTGTATTACCCGTATTAAAAAGAAAAACAAAAGACTTGGTAGCGTATAATTGTGTAGCCCGATGCTTTATCGTCAACTTAACTATATAGTACCCGGTAGAAAGCCCGCTTGGAATTTGAAATCTACCTGCATTATTGATTGGACAATCAGTAGCAACAGGCTGAGCTCCACTTACATCATAAAGGGTTGCTGTAAAAAGATACAAGCTAACATTACTGCTATAGTTGGCTATATCAATAAAATAGTCAGAGCCGGTCTGTGAATTATCACCTTGCTGTAAAAACCCAAATGAAAACTGATCGGTGGTCGGACAGTTAATGAACCCATCATATGAACTTTGAAGCCAAGTGAGATTGAGTGTTAAAGCGGGCGGGGCAGTACCAGAACTTATGGTAAACGCTGCAGAGGTAGCTTCCGGTGCCGTACCGCTAGCACCCAAGACAGCCCGAACCTTCAATCGGTAACCAGTACCCGCAGTAGTATTCGCTGGAATGGTGCCGACCATGATCGGAGTAAAAAAATCAGATCGTGTACCAATTACAGGAGAGGCGCCGGTAAAATTGCCGCTACCGTCTGAAAGCACTAACTCAAAAGAATTGGTGAGTGGATAATTCCCGTCCGTAAATACATGAATCGAAATGCTAGATCCGGGGGCATAGCTGGCGGAGTTATCAAAATGTGTAATAGAAATCGTAGGATTCGGCAGTGATTGGGCTTGCGCTACACCCAACATAGAGCCGATACCCAGCCATACAGCCAGTTGAAAGGTCTTAAATCGTAATAAATTGGTCATCTAGACTTAAAATTTATTATAACACCGCGGAATTTTGTTTCGCTCCGGATCTCGGCTTAGGTTAGTCTGTAATGATATTTCAAAACCACCCCTGCTCTGTGTCGCTGTTTTCAGTGAGGAGATATTGAGATCGTACGAAATACCCAGCTGCATTTTGGGAGTACCAAACCCGAAATAAGGAATGATGGCATCGTTTACTCTATAATAAACCCCAGCATATAAACTGGTCTCGTACTCAATATTGGGGATCAACGATTCAAATACCGTACCAAAGAGCACTTCTTCTGTAAGCATAGAGTTCATATACAAAGCGCTCAGATAAAGTCGGTTGCGCTCTGCAAAGGGAAAATTAAATCCACTATGAACCGATAAGCGAGGCGAGAGTCTGTTTTGTTCGGTACTAATGGCTTCATTGGGCCTATTCAAATGATAGTATGACCCACCCAGGTACCATTGTGCCTGTGCATTATTCATACCCGAGTACAGAAAACCAGCGGCCACATCGAGATAGTTGAGTGTAAAGCCTGCCAGCGGTTCTCCATTGGGAGCACTGGGATCGAATCCAAAAGGAGTGAACTGTCTGGAGAATACAAATCTTCCATAATCAACTTTCTTGGTGGTCCAAGAGGCTTGAAATCCTACTCCTATTTTATGCAACCCTTCCTGATCGATACTTTTATTATAGGCCGCAGAAAAAGAAACAAAATTAGCCTTCAATCCCTGATTATTCGACTGATCGATCATCCCCATAAATCCGATCCCTAAAATATCATCCCCGATACGATCATTGAGCAATTGAAAATCGCAGGCAACAGTAGCCGTCGTAAAAGGTGTGCTAACGGCTCGCCACTGATTGCGATAGGTCATGGCCATACGAGTCTCCCCGGCAAATACGCCGGTCATGGCCGGATTCAAGGTCATAGGAGAAGAATAGAACTGAGAAAAATGAGGATCCTGTGCCAGTAAGGTACCGGCCAATAGAAAGGCCACCGCACTAAGACCGCAATTGCGCAAATACCGTACTATGGTTACAAGACGCATCATTTTGATCGCAATCGATATTGTAAGGAAAATTCGATAGTAGTTACCGGAGCCGTTGGCTTGCGAATATCATTGAGCTGTATATCGTACGTAAAGCCAATACGCAGCGAATTGAACTCTCCGAACAAATAGGGTGCAATAGCATCGCCGGTCCTGTACCAACAGCCCAGACCAATGAGAGATCCTTGCGGATCTTCTTCCAGTAATTTACTAAGCGCAATGCCACCCAGTAAATAATCCGAACCAGCTTGTAATTGATATAACAGTCTTCCGTCGAGCAAGAGATCGGAGCCCACATACCGCTGTAAAAACGTATGCGCAGACACTCGCATGGGAATGACCGAAGTCCCTTCGTATAAAATAGTCTGCAGGGGCCGATTCAAATGATAAGCGCCCACTCCGATCTCAAAAAAAGATCCCTCTTCGGGCTTGCTATTGCAATACAATACACCGGCACCGACAGAGAAATGGGGCTTCATATTTTCCATGGCTATTTCTCCACTGGGCAAAGCCAAGTTAAAACCGCCACTGGTAAATTGACTGGCCGAGGCCATGTTGCTGAAATTGAAATTTCGTTTGCCATACGTGCCACTTAGTCCTATCCCCAAACTTTGGTAACCCTCGCGATCAAGGGGTATATGATAAGAAGCGTTGGCCGTAAGTCCATTGCTGCTAAGCGCTCCATTGAGCGTCTTATCGGACTGAAACGCAAGACCGACATTAAAAGGATTTTGATGATAGACACCATCATTGAAAAGTTTTCCATCTACCGAAGCCACCATCGAGGTAATGGGACTAGCGAGCCCCATCCACTGTTGACGATAGTTCGTGCTCAGGCGAAGGTCTCCGTCAAATACACCGGTATAGGCCGGATTGATCAAATACGGAGTGGCAAAGAACTGCGTATAATGAGGATCCTGGGCAAGACCGCTTGTGGCAGCGAATAGGAATACGCCACAGAACAAACCGATATGTTTTCTAAGATGTCTCATGTTGGCTAACGGACCAGCACCACCGATCCGTTGGCATATATTATTTTTCCATCAATATCTAATCCCTCGGCCATCCATAAATACGTTTCCATAGGCTGCCTTACTCCTTGGTAATAACCGTCCCAGCCCTCTTCGGCCTTTTGTGTTTGAAATACCAGTTGCCCCCATCGGTTCCAAATTCGAAAACGAGTCAACTTGGTAACACCGACTAAAAAGGGATAGAGCTTATCGTTCTTTCCATCGTTATTGGGCGTAAAGTAATCAGGAACATAAATCTTTTTTTCAGCGAACATGCGCACAAGCAAGGTATCGGTAATACGACAGCCCGCCGGGGTAACGATCGAGATCTGATAGACCATCGAATCGGTGTAATTGAAAATTGGAGTGGCGATCGTATCGGTACTCAACCCCGTGGCCGGTATCCACCGATAGCGGGCACCGGAGAATTCTCGAGCACGAAGGGTTAGATCCCTTCTTGCAACGGCATTGACCGGTGGATACCGAAGTCCGGCAGGAGAGGCTTCTACTGTGATCGGCTTTTGAATGGAACGCGCCAGTTGTGGGCATTGCGTGGGCGTTACGGTAAGTCGGATCACATATGGACCCGTAGTCTGATAGGTATGCACAGGAGAAACAGCGAAACTGCTATCTCCATCACCAAATAGCCAGCGATACGAAACCGGAAGACTATTTGCTACCAAAGAAGTATTAGTAAAGGTGGTCGATAGTCCGGCACAGCTACGATCAAAATCAAAGCCGGGCGTTGGCTGAAAGACCTTTGTTAAGGTAATTTGATTCGAGGAAAACGCCTTGCAGTTTGTACTATTTCTGAACTCAACGCGATAGGTACCCGGCTCCGTTGCATTGTACGTACCGGCAGTGGCGCCGGCAATGGCAACACCATCTTTATACCATTGATAAAAAGAAGAAGTCGTGGCCTTTAACTCGACAAAACTGCCTTCGCAGATAACAGAAGTAGCAACGGGCAAGATAGAGCCGCTCGGTGTCTGATTCAAAAAGAGGTTCATCGTGTAGGTCGAACTACAATTATTGATGGTGCGAACGGTAAGCGTAACGCGGTAGGTGCCCGGCTGTGTGTAACGGTAGCGAGCATGGGTAGCGGTAGAGGTCCCTACTCCATCGCCAAAATCCCAAAAACTAGTATAGGTGCCTGTACTGAGGGTACTGGCATTTGTAAATACAAAATCGTGCTCGGCAAAACAATCCACTGTTTTATTGACCGTAAAAAGTGCCGTAGGACTAGGATCGACTCTTACGTTTTGCGAAAGACTATCACGGCAACCTTTATCACTGGTGGCCAATAATTTTACAGAATAGGTTCCCGCCGAAAGATAACTATAGGCTGGACTTACAACACCAGAAGAAACCCCATCACCAAATTGCCAGAAGTAACTCATGGTCCCTTGCTCGATCGAGGTCGTATTGGTAAACTGAAAATAATTTCCGGTCTGGCACTGTTGATTACTATTGATCGTATAGCGAACGATCGGTTTGGGATGAACGGTTACATTTTGGATCACACTGTCCTTACATCCTGCTTGCGATGTAACGATCAGTTTGACCGGAAAGACCCCTTGCTGATTATATTGATACGCAGGATTGACAGCAGTAGAGGTGCTACCATCACCAAATTCCCAGCGATAGGACAATGGAGATTGAGGAGAAGTGGAATTATTGGTAAAAGAGAATTGATTGCCATTGAGACATTGAGCGGTATTGTTAACGGAGAAAGATACCGCCGGTGGCAAATTCACGCTCACCGTCTGACGAAGCGAATCAACACAGCCATAATTAGAGGTGGCCACTAACTTCACCGAATAGGTGCCGGCGTTGGCATACGTGCGAGATCCATTGGTAGAGATTGAAAAACTTCCATCTCCATAATACCAAGTATACGTAGCCGTACCCTGACTGATCGTGGTCGTATTAGTAAAAGTGAATGCATTGGCTGACAGACATTGTACCGGCTGATTGGTGGTAAATCCAACCGCTGGAATGGGTACGATCAAAACCTCGATCAGCCGGCTACTGTCTAGATTACCTAAGCCATCTGTTACTCGAACCCGATACGACCCCGAAATATTGGCATTGTACAGTCTGGCGGTAGCACCGGGAATAGCCGCGCCATTTCGTAGCCATTGATATGTTTGGGCTATACCCGCCTGCAAGCGAACTATCGTATTGGAACCGCAAGAAAGCGTGGGGTCCAAGGCTACTACGGATGTATCGACTACCAGCGAATACTCAACCGTTTCTTTTAGCGATACAAGGCCTTTTCGATCAGATGCGCTCAACAAATAAGGAGAACCTCCCAGAAGCATCACGGCTAAAAGGCATACCAAAAAGGTCTTTGGCAGGTACATTTTCAATAGGTTCGTAGAATTCACAGAGTTGAGCCGGTAAAAATACTTATTACCGTACATCAAAACGCGTAAAAACCCTAATAATTACAGTTGAGCCGGTATTTATCTCTAAGAAAAAAATTATTCAAAAAATACGTAAGAATATATACTTACTTCTCTATTTAAAAAGTAAAGGCACCCAACCTCATTGCTGAGTGGGTGCCTTTAAAAAGGTCAAAAGATTACCTTAAAAACTAAACAAATTCCAAGACCAGAAACAGTTGTGGTAGAATTTACTTTATCACCATCCCAAGGTTTTGCATCACAAAACTCCAGATATCGGCGGCCTCCTCGATCTGTTTGCTCGTGGGCTTACCCGCCCCATGCCCAGCCTTGGTCTCAATTCGGATCAAGACAGGTGCATCACCCCGATGTGCCTCTTGCAAGCGAGCGGCAAATTTAAAAGAGTGAGCCGGCACCACCCGGTCGTCATGATCTGCTGTGGTTATCAACGTAGCGGGATAGGATATGCCATCTTGTAAACGATGCAATGGAGAATACTTGATCAAGTATTGGAACTGATCGGCCACATCACTTCGTCCGTACTCCACGGCCCAAGCCCATCCGATGGTAAACAAATGATATCGCAGCATATCCAGAACACCCACGGCGGGAAGCGCTACGCGAAAAAGATCAGGACGCTGGGTCATGCAGGCCCCGACCAGCAAGCCTCCGTTTGAACCACCCCGTATGGCTAACAAATTTTTATTGGTATAGCGATTTGCGATCAAGTATTCGGCCGCCCCTATAAAATCATCGAATACATTTTGCTTACTGGCCAGCATGCCCCCTTTGTGCCAGGCCTCTCCGTATTCATTGCCACCCCGCAGATTCACTACCACGTATAAACCCCCTTGCTCCAACCAAAAAGCGTTGGAAATACTAAAGCCCGGGGTTTGGGCAATATTGAAACCGCCATAGCCATATAATAAAACAGGATTAGTGCCGTCTAACTGAAACCCCCTTTTTCCGGTAATGAACATGGGGACCTTGGTACCGTCCTTACTGGTAAAAAAAACTTGCTTTGTCTCGTAGGCCTCGCTGTCAAAAGCGGTCTCGGTTTTTCTGAACACACTAGAAACACCGCTCTTGATATCATAATTGAAAATCGTGGGCGGATAGGTATAAGAAGTGAACGTATAGAAAAAAGATTGTTGATCCATCTTTCCACTAAAACCCGATGCGGTACCAAGGCCCGGCAGTTGGATCTCTCGCACCAGCTTTCCGGAGTAGGTATATTGATACACCTTGGTAGAAGCATCTTTCAGATACGAGCAGAAAAGATATCCTCCTGCCGTTCCCACACTTTGTAGCACCTCTTGCTTCTCTGCAATAACCGTAACCCAATTCGAAACCGCAGGACGTTTCGGATCGATCAATACCACTTTGTAGTTGGGAGCGTCCTGATTGGTCCTTACCAGCAATATCCCTTTTCCATTATGATCGATCACATCAGGTTCTGTCTTAAAACCTTCGATCAAGCAGGTAAAGGAAGCGGCAGTCTGCTTTAGATCTTTTACCCAGAGTTCGTTACCACTGGTGCCCTCGGTAGTAGATAGTATCAAGAACCGCTCATCTTCGGTCACCTCTGCCCCGACATTGCGCAAGGGATGTTCATTATCCTCGTAGATCAACAGATCGCTTTCTTGCTGGGTGCCGATCGTATGAAAATATACTTTATGAAACTGATTTTGCTTGGAGAGTTTACTGTTTGCATCGGGTACAGGATAGCGGCTATAATAAAATCCCTTATCACCTTGCCAGGCTATCCCACTGAATTTAATGTAGCGAATGGTATCATCGACACGCTGTCCGCTGCGAAGGTCCATGATGATCGCCTCTTGCCAATCGCTACCGCTACTAGCAATCTGGTACGCTGCGTAGCGGGCATTTTTTGAAAAAGAAAGTCCGGCCAGGGCCACCGTGCCGTCGGCAGAAAACCGATTGGGATCTAAAAAGACCTCGGGGGTTCCATCTAATCCTTTTTGTCGATAAAGAACACTCTGATTTTGGAGTCCGTCATTTTTCGAAAAATAATAATAGGCCCCTTCCTGGCGGGGAGATCCATATTTTGGATAATTCCACAGCTGCGATAATCGATTCTTAACCGCCGCGCGAAAAGGAATACGAGAAAGGTACTCCGCCGTTACGGTATTCTGTGCCTGCACCCAGGTCTTGGTCTCTTCACTGTTATCATCCTCGAGCCAACGATAGGGATCGGCAATAGTGGTTCCAAAATAGGCATCCTGTACCGCCACTTTCTTGGTGGGAGGATACTGTAATTGAGTCGAGGCTACTAAGCTAAAAAATAGTCCTACGGATAATAAGAAGATACGCATGGCAGCTGTTTAGAACTACAATATTAATTTTTATAGCGATAGCATGCTTGAAAAGATTTTATCTTTAAAGTAATTTATAAGCAATGAGAAAGTCATTTATCCTGGTTGCCATTTTCTTCTTCGGTATCGGCTACTGCACGTCCCTGTTGGCCCAGCCCGTCTTATCGGAGCGCGAACAAAGTAGAATCACCGATGAAATACTCGAGGAACGGTTCAATACTGTTTTGCCCACCCTAATGGAGCGAACCGGTATCGATATGTGGATCGTACTGTCTCGCGAGTACAACGAAGATCCCGTTCTCAAAACGATGCTACCCTCGACCTGGCTCAGTGCCCGTCGTACTACCATGCTGGTCTTTTCCTATGATGCGAAGCAAAAAAAACTAGACCGCTTAGCGATTGCACGCTACGATGTGGGTAGCGCTATAAAAGCCGCCTGGGATATGAAAAAATTTCCTGATCAATGGGATGCCCTGATCGATCTGATCGAACAAAAAAAGCCGATGCGAATCGGGATCAATACCTCGGCCCATTTTGGGCATGCGGACGGCCTCAATCATACTCATTACGAAATGCTCCGGCAAAAACTACCCTCCAGCTATAAAGAGAAATTGATATCGGCCGAGCCCCTGGCGGTTGGCTGGCTCGAGACCCGTACTCCCCGAGAGATGAACTACTATCAAAAATTGGTCAGTATAACCCATGAACTTATTGAGGAGGGATTTTCCTCGAACGTGATCAACCCGGGTATCACCACAACGGACGATCTGGTCTGGTGGTTTCGTCAACGGATCAGCTCGATGGGGCTTAGTACCTGGTTTCATCCCTCGGTATCGGTGCAACGCAGCGACTCGGTGAACTTCGAGCACCTGCGCAGTTTTTCGAACCGACCTAAAGA
Organism: Sphingomonadales bacterium; assembly: GCA_016872195.1. GTDB lineage: Bacteria > Bacteroidota > Bacteroidia > Chitinophagales > Chitinophagaceae > JJ008. Next base: position 26,927 of record VHAT01000015.1, read on the forward strand.
TGAGGTGATCGTTCCGGGCGATCTGCTCCATGTCGATATCGGGATCACTTATTTGCGACTCAATACCGATATTCAACAGCATGCGTACGTACTAAGACCCGAAGAGAGCGATGCGCCTGCTTCACTAAAAAAAGCATTTACTATCAGCAACCGTCTACAAGATATTCTTACGGCACAGTTTGCCAATGGCAAAACAGGAAATCAACTATTGTCAGCCGCCCTAACTCAAGCAAAAGCCGAGGGGATCAAGCCCAGTATCTATACCCACCCCTTGGGCTTACATGGTCATGCGGCCGGTCCCACCATTGGTCTATGGGATCAGCAACAAGGAGTACCCGGTAGTGGAGATTATAAGGTATGGCCCAACACCGCCTATTCGATCGAATTGAATACGGCCAGTTTTATTCCGGAATGGGGTAAAGAGGTACGCATTATGTTAGAGGAGGATGGCTTTTATGATGGAAAGGTCTTTCGCTATATAGGGGGCAGACAGCAACAATTGCGGATCATCCGGTACAACTGATGGGCAAGGCTAGTCGCCCTATTGCCAACTAATTGCCCGAACAATTGTTACACCTCTGTCTGAAATTCGTTAAATTACTTGTTATGAAAAGTGCTGTCAAAATCAAACAGACAAAAAGAGTCTGGTCTGTTCTGCTGGGAACCTTCCTTTTTGTTTCTCTTGTCATGGGTAGTTGTTCGAAAGGTGATCCGGCCCCCAACGACCCTTGCGCGGGCGTAACGATCAGTGTTACAGGAACCACGACCGCTCCTACCGGCACTAGTAGTAACGGAACGATCATTGCCAGTGCCAGCGGTGGTTCGGGCTTTACCTATAGTTTGAATGGAGGCTCTTTTCAGGCTACAGGACAGTTTGCCAATCTTGGTCCTGGATCGTACACGGTAACGGCTAAAAGTAGTGCGGGCTGTACCGGTACTGCCAGCTTTACACTCACCGCCTCGGGGGGATGCACTGGTGTAACGATAACGATTGCTGCGACGCCAACCGGCGTTACTCCTTGTGTTTCGGGAAGCGGATCGATCGCTGTTACTGCCACTGGAGGAACGCCACCCTACTCTTATAGTCTTAATAACAGTGGTCAATTTCAAAGCGCCAGTAGTTTTTCGAACCTGAATCAAGGCACCTACAGTGTTGCGGTTAGAGATGCCAATGGTTGCACCGGCTTACAAAATTCCATCGTCGTTACCGAGCGAGCCGCAGGCCCTTTGTTTACCGCCGTAAAATCGCTTATTCAAACTAACTGTGTGAGTTGCCATAACGCCACCGTAGCCAATGGCGGTGTTAACCTGAGTACCGATTGCAGTATTGTATCGGCTCGCGATCGTATAAAGATCAGAGCTGTAGATGGAACCGGTGGACCCATGCCCACGAGTGGTCTGTTGCCCTTAACGGAAAGACAAAAGATCACTAACTGGATCAATGCGGGCGGAAGGGTCACCGATTGATCTACCCTACTGCTGTCCATCGCTATCACGCCTGCTCGCCCTGATCAAAACCTTACGCAGCTTGGGGGGCTTGCATTCCATACCCTGCTGTGCGTCTATTTGCCAGTTGTTTTGTAAGTTTATCGTCTAAATCGATTTACGTTGAAACAACTAACATTGCTTTTTACGTTGCTGCTTACTTGCATGCACAGCACCTGGGCCCAGCCCCTCAACCTTAGTGAATTTAAAAACTGGAAGCCCCGCAATATCGGTCCGGCCGGAATGAGTGGACGTATTACAGCTGTTGATGCCGTAGTGGCCAATCCCAATATCGTTTATATCGGAGCCGCATCGGGAGGCGTTTGGAAAACCGAAAATGGAGGACATTCTTGGTCTCCCCTATTCGATGATCAACCCTTGCAAAATATCGGAGCCATTGCTATTCAGCAAAGCAATCCCCAGGTGGTATGGGTGGGAACCGGAGAAGGAAACCCGCGCAACTCACTTAACCTTGGCGCTGGTCTGTACCGGACTCTCGATGGGGGACGGAGCTGGAAAAAAATGGGACTCGATAAAACAGTTTGTATACACCGGATAATCATTGACCCAACCGATCCCAGTACCGTATACGTGGGTGCCATTGGTAATCCGTATGCAGAGCACTCCGATCGAGGTGTATTTAAGACTACCGACGGAGGAGAGACCTGGAACAAGATCCTCTATGTGAACGATACCACGGGCTGTGCCGACATGGTTATGGATCCCTCCAATCCCAATAAAATAATTGCCGCCATGTGGCAGTTTCGCAGAAAACCCTGGGAACTAAAAAGCGGTGGAGCCGGTAGCGGACTTTATATTACCAGTGATGGCGGTAAAAACTGGAAAAAACTCGGAAAAGAAGAAGGTCTTCCCGCCGATCCGCTGGGTCGCATCGGTATTGCCTTTGCCAGGAGCATGCCCTCCAGAGTATACGCTAAAGTAGAAGCCACCAAGAACGGTCTCTATAAAAGTGATGATGGTGGTTTTAGCTGGAAACTGGTCAATAGCGATCCGGCGCAAATAACGGATCGTCCCTTTTATTACCAAGAGATCTATGTCGATCCTAAGAACGAGAATCGTATCTATGATGTACACTCCACCATTACCTTAAGTGAAGACGGTGGTAAATCATTTAGTACCCTGATCCCTTACTCTGGTATTCACCCCGATCACCATGCCTGGTGGATCCATCCTGAAGATCCCAACTTGATCATTGAAGGTAATGATGGGGGTATTGGTATTTCTCGCGACAGAGGAAAGACCTGGATATTTGATGAAAAGATCCCCGTAGGACAATTCTATCATGTAAATGTTGATAATGAGATGCCCTATAATGTGATGGGGGGTATGCAAGACAATGGAAGCTGGCATGGCCCGGGCTACACGTGGACCAATGGAGGAATTCGCAATTACTATTGGAACAATGTAGGCGGTGGTGATGGTTTCGATGTAATGCCCGATGCAGAGGATGCCAGTTGGGTCTATAGCGAAAGCCAGGGCGGTTCGCTTGGGAAAAGAAATTGGAAGACCGGAGAGTCTTGGTTCATCAAGCCCCCCACCCTGGATCCAAAACTATTGCAGCGCTTCAATTGGAATTCTCCAATGGCGCAAGATCCCTTTGATCCAAAGACCATCTATTACGGAAGTCAGTTCTTGCATAGGAGTACAGACAAAGGGATCAGCTGGCAAACCATCTCTCCCGATCTGACCACCAATGATAGTGTCAAGATCGCGGCCTTTCAAAATACCGGCGGATTGACACTCGATATTACCGGAGCAGAGACGTATTGCACTATTTTGAGTATTTCTCCCAGCAGAAAAGAAAAAGGAACCATTTGGATCGGTACCGATGATGGAAATGTGCAACTGACTCGCGACGGTGGAATTACCTGGACCACTTTTCAAGGAAAGATTTCAGGATTGCCAGCGGGCTGTTGGATTCCTCAAGTAGTTGCTTCTCCCCACAATGCAGCCGAAGCATTTGTGGTGGCCAACGATTACCGTAGAGGCGATGGTAAACCGTATGTTTTTCGCACCACTGACTATGGAAAAACATGGAAGAGAATGCTCGATGAGAACAAGGTTAAAGGATATGCACTTTGTGTGACCCAAGATCCAACCCAGCCTTCGCTGCTATTTGCCGGAACCGAGCACGGCCTCTGGGTGAGCATCGACAATGGGACCAATTGGGCACAATGGAAAAATGGATACCCTTCTGTTTCGACCTACGACTTGGCCATACAAGAGAGAGAAGCCGATCTGGTCATTGCCACCTTTGGTCGCTCACTATGGATACTAGACGATATTCGCCCGCTTCGTAAACTGGCGGCCAATACAAGTGCACCGGCCACAAGCAGCACTTCATTGATGGTTTTTGAAAGCCCAGGGGGTGTACAAGCACAGTACCGTCCGGCCACCGGCTATGAGTGGAGCACCTGGGGACTTTATGAAGGAGCGAACAGAAATAGAGGGGCCTCCATTTCGTTCTTTATTCGCAATAAGGCCGCTGACTCGGCATCGGTGAGAATACTGAATCAAGCGGGCGAGCAGATCCGTTCGCTGCGTTGGGCAGTAGATAGTGGATTTAATCGTCGCTATTGGGGCATGGAAGAAAAAGGATATCGCCAACCCGGTGCGGGCGGCGGTGGAGAAGGCGAAGGAGGTGGACGCTTTGGTATGGGTCGTGGAGGGTCCGAACCAGGTGGTCTGCCAGCCATACCCGGCACCTATAAAGTAATTATCAAGTATGGTGATCATAGCGATTCAACCTGGGTGACCGTTAGCGACGATCCTCGCTTAGAAAACAGAGACCCAATAAAGCTTGCACAAAAAAAGGCCCTGGAACAAATTCAGCGATCGGCCGATAAACTTTCCAAAGCCATGGAAAGACTAAGCGAAGCCGAAGAAGTGTGCAATAAGATCAATGCGCAATTGAAAGGAGCTGATAAAAAAGCTACTGACTCCTTGAGCAAACTGACCAAGAATATGCAAGAGCAGTTGAAAAAGATCAGAGACAAGATTGCAGGACCTACCGAAGAAAAACAAGGACTCTCTCGTAATCCCTTTTTAGTAACTGTGCTGACACAACTGCGCGGTGCCCAACAAGCTATTACGGCTAAATCGGCCTTACCCGGAGCCGCTGAAGCTACGTTGATCGCCAATGCGGAAAACGCTGTAAGCGATATTGTAAAAGAGATCAATGTTTTCTTTACTGAAAAATGGACTTCGTATCGAAACTATGTAGAAGCCAACAGGCCGCCGCTATTTAAAGAATATAAACCCATAGAATAAATTACTGTGATTAAAAAATATCGTACAGAAATTATTGTGGGATTGATCGTTTTATTATCGCTGCTATTCAGAGATGCGATCAAATCGCTACTCAATTAAAGAACAACCCTGACTTTCAAAACCCCATACGCTCGTATGGGGTTTTTTTATCTGCCCGAACCAGAGAGGAAACGAAAATCATTTTCGTCCATCTCAACCAGCGCGCGATACAAGGCGTCCTCTTCTTGCTGTATTATAGATGATTCGAGCCTGAGTAAACAAGGAGGAGACCAAGTTTCTTTTCTGATCCACACCTCTCCTGCCTCCAGCGTATCCACCTGATCAAAAAAAACATTCATCTACTAAATCTAACACCTACGCCAGAGCAAGTTCCAGGGTGTCAGCTCGCCAAAAAAGAAAGAAAAAACCTACGATCAGACTTTAAAAAGAGCACGGGCATTCTGTGTCGTCTCCTTTGCGATCTGCTCCAGACTAATTCCCTTAACCTCGGCAAGCTTTGTGGCTATCAAGGGTAAATAAGAAGATTCATTACGCTTTCCCCTATGGGGTACGGGTGTCAGATAGGGCGCATCGGTTTCCAGCATGATATGCTCCAGCGGAATATCGGAAAGTACAGCTCCTAATCCTGCATTTTTATAGGTCAGTACTCCCCCTATACCCAAATAGAAGCCAAGTTTTATGATCTCGCGCGCTTCTTCGCTACTGCCCGAAAAACAGTGAAACACGCCGTTGAGTCCCCTACCCTTATACTCTTTGATCACTTGCACACATTCCAAACAAGCATTGCGCGAATGAATCACAATCGGTACTTTTTTTTCGAGCGCCCACTCAATTTGTACCCGAAAGGCCTCATATTGCTGATCGACATAGGTCTTATCCCAATAAAAATCCAAACCGATCTCCCCCGCCGCAATAAAATCTCGTTGACGCCACCAATCTTGAGCAATCGCTAATTCATTTTGATAGTCTTCTTTGATAGAACAGGGATGTACTCCCATCATGGCCCGGCATTGGGCAAATTGCTCTTCCATGCTCACCAAGGCCCCATGGGTCTGAGCATCGATGGCGGGTAACAAAAACTGCTCGACCCCGGCTTTTGAGGCAGCAGCCAGCATGGAAGCCCGATCTTGATCAAAATCGGGTAAATACAGATGTGCATGAGTATCAATCAAAAACATAATGACAAGGAGCAAAACTCCGTAAAAAAACCCAGTCCTTAAACTTTAGTCGTCCGAAACTGTCAAAACATCCTACCTTTAAACACCAAAACAGTATCAATGTGAAAAGAAATCTCTTTCAGCTCACAGCGCTGGTGGCACTTGCCATTACCGTGAGTCTTTTTGGTTGTCAAAAAGACCAGCAAACTCCCGATCCGGCAGAGGAAAAAGAGGCCCTAGCCTCTCGAACGGTCGGTGAATCCGATGCCGAGGCCGAGATCATCTATGATGGCATCTTTGATGATGCCATGGGTGTCAACGAAGAGGTGGCTATGGGTGGTACTGGTATTTTTGGAAGACTAACCGCTTGCCCCACGGTAACCGTTACCCGCATCAATCCTCCCGCCCCCTTTCCGGTGCGCGTGCTGCTCGACTTTGGTGCAGGCTGCGTGGGTCGTGATGGAAAATTTAGAAAAGGAAAGATCATACATGTCTATACGAATCGACTGCTGGATACCGGTGCGGTCGTAGAGACCTCATTCGAGAATTACTATCAAGATAGCACCAAGATAGAAGGTGCTTATCGCATCAAGAATACCACCGAATCGCCACTGCGACCCCGCTACCAGACCAATGTGGTCAATGGGAAACTTATTCGTCCCAATGGCAACTTTACCCTATGGAATGGCGAAAAGGTGCGTACCCAAATAGAGGGCGCACTTACTCCTATGGCCCCCATGGACGATGTCTTTTCTACGACCGGTGCTGCTCGCGGGCAAGTACGCAGAGATACCACCACTATATTTTGGAATTCTACCATCGTAGAACCGCTGATCAAAAGAATGAATTGCAGATGGATCGTGAAAGGAACCGTGCGAACGGTTAGAGAGAATACGACAAGCGGAGAACGTTGGCAAGGAGTTATCAATTATGGAAATGGCGGGTGTGATAACAGAGCGGTAGTGGTTATCAATGGGGTAACGTACAACATTACACTGCCGTAAATCAATGTCATTCGATCGCCGCAAAGGAGTATCCCTGCTGTAAGGCATACTCCATCAACAGCGGCAAGGCTACCGATAACCGAGGCCAGGCTTTTTCACTATCGTGCATTACGATAATGGAGCCTGGTCTTAGTCGTTTGGTACAAATAGAGAGACAATCCTCACCGCTAAGACGGGTATCAAAATCACCACTTAGCAGATCCCACATGATGATCTTTTGCTGTACAGGACCATTTTGCAAAAGAGCTGCCGCTTGATTCGATGTAATACGTCCATACGGTGGGCGAAACAAAGCGCTCTTTATGTGCTGGCTTGCCTTATCGATATCGGCCAGATATCGCTCAGTAGAGGTCTTCCACCCATTTACATGATGATGTGTGTGATTACCCACCTGATGTCCCTCTTCACAGATACGACGGTAGAGATCGGGATAGCGCACGACATTGGCTCCGATACAAAAAAAACTTGCCTTGACATTAAAGCGCGCCAGGGTATCGAGCACAAAGGGGGTAGCCGTTGGGTGGGGGCCATCATCAAAGGTCAGATACAAGATGGACTCGTGGGTATCGATGCGCCAGGTACGCCGGGGATAGCATCGCCTGAGCCAATGAGGTGTCTGATAAAAATAAAAGGGCATCCGGCACAAAGATAACCGCACAAAAGTCCCAAGTGGTTGCAGCCGGTTGGTTTATCTTTGCCGCTATGGGAAAAAAGGTCAGGGTACGATTTGCACCCAGCCCCACCGGAGGACTTCACCTGGGCGGGGTCAGAACGGTGCTGTTCAACTATCTTTTTGCGAAAAAAAATAAGGGAACATTCATTGTAAGAATAGAAGATACCGACCAGCGTCGGTTTGTGCCAGGCGCCGAAGCGTATTTGTTTGATTGTCTTCGTTGGTGTGGATTGGAACCCGATGAAAGTGTGCAGCATGGAGGATCTTTTGGTCCCTATCGACAAAGTGAACGAAAGACATTGTACAGACAATATGCCGACCAGCTGATCGAAAAGGGGTTGGCCTATTACGCCTTTGATACGCCCGAGGAGCTCGAAAAAATGCGGACGCTACTGGCCACTCCCTCGAATCCTTCCCCGCAATATGACCGACAGGTACGTATGCAACTACGCAATTCGCTTTCCCTTAGTGCGGACGAAACCGATCGACTGCTCAAGGCTGGAACGCCCTATGTGATCCGGATCAAGATGCCCGAGCAGGAAACCCTTGGCTTTACCGACCTGATCAGAGGAGAAGTTCGTTTCGATACCGCTACGCTCGATGATAAAGTATTGCTCAAGGCCGATGGCATGCCCACCTATCATTTGGCAGTGGTGGTAGACGATCATCACATGCAGATCACCCACGCGTTTCGGGGAGAGGAATGGCTACCCTCGGCACCAGTGCATATTTTACTTTGGCAATCTCTCTTTGGCATAGAGAACATGCCCCGGTGGGCTCATTTACCATTGATATTAGGGCCCGAGGGAAAACTCAGTAAAAGAGACGGCGCTAAATATGGCTTTCCGGTCTTTGCCATGAACTGGACCGACCCTGCAAGCGGAGAAACCACTGAGGGCTTTAAAGAAAAGGGGTTCTTACCCGAGGCTTTTCTCAATTTACTGGCCCTGCTGGGTTGGAATGATGGAAGCGAAAAAGAGATCTTTACGCTTACAGAACTTATCGATTCATTTTCGATAGAGAGAATACATAGCGCGGGAGCCCATTTTGACTATGAAAAGGCCAAATGGTTCAATCACGAATGGATCAAAAGAAGTCCGGCAAATCGCTTGCTACCCTATTTCCAAGAACAATTCGCTACCCTGTCCGATGTCGGATATTCAGAGGAGAAACTAACGCGCATCATCGAATTAGTTAAGGAGCGGTGTCAGTTGCTGACCGATCTAAAAGAACAAGCCGGTTTCTTCTTTGTCGACCCGTTATCCATCGATACGGCTGCTATTGCTGCTAAGTGGAGCACAGAGAAACGATCCTTTTTTGAAGGACTGATCGCATACTACCAGGGCGAAACACCCGAAGAGGCGGCCCAACAAGAGCAGGCCTTCAAAGAAAAAGCGGCTGCCTTTCAACTAAAGCCTGGCGAATTACTACTGCCCCTGCGGATCATGCTGGTAGGCGGCAAGTTTGGACCGGGTGTTTTTGATATTACTACGGTATTGGGGCCTGCCACTACGGCCCGTCGCATTGCCCATGCGCTGACCCTATTGCCCTGAAATGGCTTAATTTTGCACCCAAGATGCAAGCCACCCCAAGACCTGTTCGTATACTGGTTGCCAAAGTAGGGCTCGATGGTCATGACCGGGGGGCTAAGGTTATTGCGACTGCCCTTCGCGATGCTGGTATGGAAGTCATCTACACAGGTCTGCGACAAACACCGGATATGGTCGTTGCCACCGCCTTACAAGAAGACGTGGATGCCATCGGAATCTCCATTTTATCCGGCGCCCATAACACTGTTTTCCCCAAGATCATTCAGTTGATGAAAGATAAAGGGATCGATGATGTGTTGTTGACCGGAGGGGGCATTATACCAGAAGAGGATATTGCCCATTTGCAAAGCTTGGGAGTTGGCAAGATCTTTCACCCGGGAACCCCCACCACAGGAATTGCCTCTTATATCAACGAATGGGTCGCTTTGCACCGACGCTAAGAATTTTATTACATGGAACTGAATACGCTTCCCACCCTGTCTACTCTGCTTGTTTCTTGGCAAGATGGCATTTTGACGATCACGATCAATCGTCCCGACAAAATGAATGCCCTCAACCGCACCGTATTTGAAGAACTCGAAACCGTGCTGGACCTGATTGAAAATACTACGCAGATCAAAGCCGTGATCCTTACCGGGGCGGGTCAAAAAGCCTTTGTAGCCGGTGCCGATATCAGTGAATTTACAAGCCTCGACCAGGCAGCGGCCAAACAACTGGCCCGTCATGGACAACTGGTTTTTGATCGGATCGAAAAGAATAAGAAGCCCTTTTTAGCCGCCGTCAATGGCTTTGCATTGGGCGGAGGCTGCGAACTGGCCATGGCTTGTCATATGCGGATGGCGGCTGAGCAGGCCAAGTTTGGACAACCCGAAGTCAATCTTGGGTTGATACCTGGCTATGGCGGCACGCAACGGCTGACACAACTGGTTGGCAAAGGAAAAGCGCTTGAGCTGATGATGAGCGGCAATATGCTCAGCGCGACCGAGGCTCTCCAATGGGGATTGATCAATCAAGTGTGCGCTAGCGATGAGTTACTCGATAAAGCCCGTCAATTACTGGCTACTATAATTGCAAAAGGACCTGCTGCGGTCTCTAGGGTCATAGCAGCGGTTAATGCCCTTTACGAAAAAGGATCCGAGGGCTATCTCGAAGAAGTACGCCTTTTTGGGGAATGCTTCGGTACCGACGAAATGAAAGAAGGAGTGAATGCCTTTTTGGAAAAGAGAAAACCCAATTTCAATTAATCAATACCCTTAGTTCGATAAATAACGTTCCCTATGGAGTACAGAATCGAGAAAGACACAATGGGCGAGGTAAAAGTTCCCTTAAAGGCGTATTACGGAGCCCAGACACAACGAAGCATCGATAATTTCAAGATCGCGCAAGACATCAACCGGATGCCAAAAGAAATTATCCGGGCCTTTGCTTATTTAAAAAAAGCCGCAGCGCTTACTAACCAAGAAGCCGGTGTATTGCCTGCTGCCAAAGCCAACCTGATCGGTCGGGTATGCGACGAGATCTTGGCCGGAAAACTAGATGACTATTTTCCACTTGTTGTATGGCAGACCGGAAGCGGTACGCAAAGCAACATGAATGTAAATGAGGTGATCGCCTATCGCGGACATGTGCTAAAAGGAGGAAAGCTGACAGATAAAGAAAAGTTTCTGCATCCCAACGATGATGTCAATAAATCACAATCATCGAACGATACCTTTCCAACCGCCATGCATATTGCAGCCTATACCATTTTGGTAGAGACTACCCTGCCCGGTATCAAAAAACTACGCGACACGCTGGCTAAGAAAAGTAAACGCTTCAATAAAGTGGTCAAGATCGGGAGAACGCATTTTATGGATGCCACTCCTCTTACACTCGGTCAAGAATTCAGCGGCTATGTAGCGCAACTCGATCACGGCATTAAGGCGATCAAAAATTCATTGGCCCATCTTAAGGAACTCGCGCTGGGAGGAACAGCAGTAGGAACCGGCATCAATACACCGAAAGGATACGACAAGAAGGTGGCAAGACATATTGCCCGACTGACCGGACTGCCCTTTGTTACCGCTCCCAACAAGTTCGAGGCACTGGCGGCACACGATGCCATTGTAGAAGCGCACGGTGCACTCAAAACAGTGGCCGTAAGTCTGATGAAGATCGCCAATGATATTCGTATGCTTTCTTCGGGTCCACGCAGTGGGATCGGTGAGATCTTTATTCCCGATAACGAACCGGGCTCTTCAATTATGCCCGGCAAGGTCAATCCTACTCAATGCGAAGCCCTGACCATGATCGTTGCCCAGGTACTCGGCAATGACGTTGCCATCAACGTCGGCGGCGCATCCGGTCATTTTGAGCTGAATGTCTTTAAACCGGTCATGATCTATAATTTCTTACACAGTGCTCGTTTGATCGGAGAGGGTTGCATTTCGTTCAATGACAAATGTGCCGTTGGAATCGAACCCATCCACTCCAATATTAAAAAACATGTTGACAACTCCCTTATGCTGGTAACGGCACTCAATACTAAGATCGGCTACTATAAAGCAGCCGAAATTGCCCAAAAAGCACATAAGCAAGGGACCACACTAAAAGAAATGGCCGTACAACTGGGCTATGTAACCCCCGAACAATTCGATGCCTGGGTACGTCCCGAAAATATGGTTGGAAAGATCTGATAGACTATGAAAAAATCACAACAAATCTTTTTATTGATCGTATTGATCTTGGTGGCAGACCAAGGTCTTAAGCTTTGGATCAAAACCAGCTACCCGACCGGAGAGGTCATGCGCGTTTTTGGATGGGATTGGTTTCGCTTGCACTTTATAGAGAACTCCGGCATGGCATGGGGTTGGAGATTTGGAAACGATACCGGCAAGATGATCTTGACCTTGTTTCGTTTAGCGGCCGTGATCGGAGGTACCTGGTACCTACGCAAATTGATCAAAGAAAAACATAGTAATGGATTTTTGATCTGTGCGGCCCTAATCTATGCCGGTGCGGCGGGTAATCTGATCGATAGTATGTTCTATGGAATGATCTTCGATAAAGGTCTTCACTATAGCCCGGTCATAAATGACTATGTGGGGTATATGGGCATAGCGGAGGCCACGGGAAATGGATATAGTTCTTTTTTACATGGCAGCGTGGTAGATATGCTGTACTTTCCCATGATCAGCGGAACCTTCCCCGATTGGTTACCCTTGGTCGGTGGACAACCCTTTGAATTTTTTAGTCCCATCTTCAATATTGCGGATGCCTCCATTTCGATCGGTGTGATCGTACTGCTGCTCTTTCAAAAAAGACTAATGGAGAAACCTGTCGGTACAAAAACGCCAACGGGGGTCACCAACAGTACCATTTCGGATACTACCGAAACCATGTAATCTATTGCTCAAAGTAGATACGCTTAACGCGTTCAGAGATCCCTGTTAAGATCGCGTAGGGTATGGTATGGGCCCAGTCTGCCACTTCTTGTACACGTAGCGAGCCTCCGAATAAGATCACTTCATCTCCTACCGACACATCGGTCAGCTCGGTCACATCGATCATGAACATATCCATGCAAATGGTTCCCACGATCGGAACCCGCCTTCCATTGACAAGAACCTGCCCGGCGCCATTACCCAGTGCCCGAGGATAACCATCGGCATATCCTAATCGAACGGTAGCAATAACAGAGGGCCTTGTCAATATCGTGCGACGGTTATAACTAATACTTTCTCCGGCAGGTAATGATCGCAGCTGGGCAATGGCCGAGCGCAAGGTCGCTACCGGAAGCAGCGAAAGCCCCGGTGCAACTTCTACTCCATACAAACCAATACCCAGTCTTATCATATCGAGTTGCAGTTCGGGATGTCGTATGGCAGCGGCAGAATTGGCAATATGCTTAATGATATGATACCCGAGCTTTTTTTCAAGTAGCGTAGCGGCGGCTGTAAAGCGTTCGAACTGCAAGCGAGTAAACGCATCTTCTTGCGGATCCTCACTGGCGGCCAAATGCGAAAAAATACTTTGAACCGTAACGGATGCACTTTGTAGTATTTGCTGGACCACCCACTGTATTTGCTCTACGGCCAGCCCTAAACGGTGCAGCCCCGTATCGATCTCCAGATGAACCGGGTATCCGATGATCGCTTCTTTTTGCAACCAACTATCAAATGCACTCCACATTTCTATAGAATAGATGACCGGCTCCAGACGATGCGCGATCATGATCTCAAAAGAATTGGCCTCGGGATTCATGACCATAATTGGAATGGTAATGCCTGCCTTTCGCAGGGCCACGCCCTCGTCGGCATACGCTACTCCCAAATAGTCCACCTTATGAAATTGCAACAAAGAAGCTACCTCCGTGGCCCCGCTTCCGTACGCAAAGGCCTTGACCATGGCCATGATACGCGTTGCCGGCTTAAGAATATGTTGATACTGATGTAAATTATGGAGTAAGGCCGCCAGATCTATTTCCAGTCTGGTCTCATGCAGTTGATGTTCGAGTACTTGAACAATACGCTCAAAGGCGAAAGCGCGCGCACCCTTAATCAAAATAGCTTCCCTATTGAAACGAGAAAGCGAGCCGGCTACTAAAAAAGATTCCGTCGACGGGTAGGTCTCCAGCCGCCATGGGCCGGATACCCGATGGGCCAACAAAGCCTTTGTTAGGCGAGAGCCGATCGCGATTACCCGATCAACGCCTCTTTTTTGCAAGCTGCTGATCACCTGAGCATAAAGCATCTCGTCATCGTTAGACTGCTGCAAAAGATCAGATAATATGACCGTCTTTCGAAGCGAACCGGCTTGACGCAATAGAAAATCAAGGGCAATATCCAGCGAACTGATATCGGCGCTATAACTATCATTGATCAACACGCACTGGTTGATGCCTTTTTTAAGGGTTAGTCGCATATCGACCGGTGCCAATTGCTTCATTCGATCGGCAATAACAGTGGGCTCATAACCCAAATACAACATAAGTTCCCAACAAGTAACGGCATTTTGAATGGAAGCCTGATCCGAAAAGGGAATTTCCAATTGAGCTGTACTGGTAAGATCGCCCGGTACGCGTTGTGCAGTAAGCAAGGCACCCGTAGACCTAAGCTCCACCTTGCTCAACTGGAGCTTAGGCGCTAAGGTTGCGCCGATAAAAAGCTTACGTTTCTCCTGCTCTTTTTGAGAGAGAGAAGTAAATCCCTCACTGTGGGCATCGCCAATATTGGTAAAGACCCCGATAGTAGGTCGTATCATGTTTGCGAGTCTTTCCATTTCGCCTGGCTGCGAAATACCCGCTTCAAAAATGGCTAGTGTATGATGCGATCGAAGTTGCCAGATACTCAAGGGCACTCCGATCTGTGAATTAAAACTCTTTGGGCTTCTGACAATGGTATGATCGGGTTGCAATAACTGAAAGAGCCATTCCTTTACCATGGTCTTGCCATTGCTTCCCGTAATACCGATGACCGGGATCGAAAAACGACTACGATGATATGCCGCCAACTGCTGTAAGGCCTGCAGGGTATCGGCTACGATAATAAAATTAGCATCGGAGAAGGGTTCTGCTTCTACGGATTGACTGACCACAAAGGTTCTGACTCCTTTTTGATAGAGATCGCCAATAAAATCGTGCCCGTTACGACGCGAAGAGATCAATGCAAAAAAAATAGACGTAGTCGGTAAAAATGCGTTACGACTATCGAGCAGCAACTGTTCTACGGGATGGTCGTTTACAACAACCGAATCGGGAGACAAGATCGAAACAATATCAGATACCGTATAACTGATCGGAGACATAATAGATCTTAGCGAGTATAAGCGCGTTTTCTCCACGTCTGGTAAAGCAGTCCGCCCAGCGAAAGTAAAAGCAGGGGCAGACCAATACAGATGAGTTGCCATCGAAACTTCTGCTCTTTCACCTGAGGACCATCCAGCAAGCGTAAAACCAATTCTTTGCTACGAACCTGGGCCAAGGCCGGATCACTTACCAGATACTCTACCGCATTGAGTAAAAAATCGCGATTGGCCACAGGTAAAAAATAGTTGGCCGCCGGTCCCTGATTCATGGCCTCTAAAAGCGTGTATTTGTTCCAACCCATTTGGATCGGTTCAACACCTCCCCTGGGATCGGGCTGACCCGACTGGTCGAACAATGGAATATACTCGTTCAAGACCAAGTCGCCGTCTGCCACCAAGATCATAGCGGTATTCTCTGATTGGCTGCGAAAACTTTGCCCCACAGACTTCCAGGCATCCAGCTGCGCAAGAGAAGCGCGATTCTTAAAAAGAGAAGGGAACGATCCCTCGAGCAATACAGCGGCCGGAATACCGGCGCGATTGAACTTTTCATTATCGGGAACAATACTGTTCTCGTTTAGCGAAACAAGCGCAGGCGTACTAATAGTGCGCGCTCTCTCGCTGCTGATCAGTACAGGGTATTTTTTGATACCGGGAACCGCGATCGTATCAATGGAGTGTACAAAACGAGTACCAATGTAGCCAGGGGTATGCAACTTACTTTCAGCGGCCGACAGCAAGGGGAAGTAATTCCAGGGTAAGAATTCGTTTTGCGGCCGATCAGGTGTGCCCCCCACCTGCATGTAGGTGAATTCACAACGCAAGTCCATCAACAGATCGGTATTGATCCGGGCTCCATAGCGAAAGAATAGATCTTCGAGTTGAAGCCCCCTTTCAAAAGCAACCATATCAGGCCTGCGGGCAAAACTGTCCATTTCGGCGTAGAGATTATCAATAAAGCAAAGCAGCTTACCCCCACGCATCACAAATTGATCGATCTTGAACTTATCTTGTTCCGAAAAGGCAAGCGCAGGCTTGACCAATAAGAGCAGATCCACCTCGTTGGGGACCAAGGGCTGACGCGTCAGGTCTAAGGACCTTAACTCATAATTATCCTCCAAGGCCACCCGCAACTGATACGTGCGCTCATCGACTGGTTCGCCGTGTCCGGTTTCATAGGCAATCCCCGGTTTATCGGTATGGATCAACTTTTCGATAGCACTTACAAACTGGTATTCGAGCAAGGCCTCAGCTGTATTCAACTCCGTTTGGGTAATGGACCGACTCGCGCCGGGAAACAACGTAACCAGTTGCGAACGTCCCTGGTATGTAACCAGCGCCACCGGAAAAATGATATTGCTCGATTGGCCTTCTTCTTTTTGTACGGTCAAATTGATATTGAGTGCCCCCAGACGCATCAATGAATCTGACCAGGGCTTTCCATCGGGAGCGAGTGCAGCGGGCGACAGGAACTGATATTGAACATGGGCCGGATCGAGTTGCTTGAACAAGCTTAACAATTGGTCGGTAGAGGCCTGAAGCTTTCTGAAACCAGAGGGAAAGCTTCCTTTCAAAAAAACAGTAACCTCCAGGGGGGCTTCGAGTTGATCCAGTAACTGCGAGGTAGCTTTGCTAACCGTATATCGTTTTTCTTTGGTCAGATCGAAACGAAAAGGAATAAAACTGGCAAGCGCATTCGTGAGTACGAAAACTAGTATAGCAATCGGTACACCGTACCACTTCGAATAAAATAAGTATAGAGATCTTTTCATCTTAACGCTGTAAAAGATTACGAATGGTCAAGAAAAAGAATAATAGACCCATACTGATAAAATAGATCAGATCGCGACTATCGACCAACCCCCGACTGATACTTTGGTAATGTTGATCGATCCCAAGCCACTCGATCCAATAATCGGCCCCGGCCGAAAAAACAGGCAAACGGCTAATGGCAGTAAAACCATAATAGAGCAACACGGAAACAACCAGGGCTAGCAGAAAGGCCACTACTGTATTGGCCGTAAGACTGCTACAGAATACACCGATCATGGTAAAAACAGCGGCCAGTAAGAACAAACCCAAATAAGAACCCACTACGGCTCCTTTGTCAAGACCTTCGCCCGTGGCCAGCGATTCAATAGCGACGCCATAGATAAAGGTAGGCAGCAAGGCGATCAAGACCACCAGCAAAGCGCCAAGGTATTTTCCTAAAACAAGGCTTGCTTTTGAAAGAGGTTGTGTGGCCAAGAGTTCGTAGGTGCCGGTCCGAAACTCTTCGGCGAAACTGCGCATGGTAATGGCGGGTATCAACAATAAGAGTAACCAAGGTGCCAATACAAAAAAACGATCTAGCGTGGCGTATCCGAAATCAAGGATATTGTCTTCGAATACGAAGAGCACCAGTCCGGAAGCCGCTAAGAAAACAGCCACCACCAGGTAGCCGGTCAGACTACCGAAGAATTGCCTCAACTCTTTTTTACAAAGTGGCCACATGTTGCTAAAGTACTAAGTTAAGCGCAACAAAAAAGGCTGCTCCCGAACAGAAGCAGCCTTTTAAGAAGAGATTATGTTTTAAACGGCAAAACTTTCACCACATCCACAGGTACGACTGGCATTGGGATTACTAAAGAAGAACCCTTTACCATTGAGACCGTCGGAAAAATCGAGGGTGGTATTGACCAGGTATAAAAAACTCTTGAGGTCTGTTACCACCTTGATCCCATTATCCTCGAAAACCTGATCCATCGCCTTTTGCTCGTTATCGAAATCAAGTTTATAGCTAAGTCCTGAGCAACCCCCACCCACCACACTCACGCGCAAAAAATAGGAATCGTCTCCAGCTACACCGGCATCACCGAGTAATTGTAATACTTTCTCACGGGCCTTGTCACTTACATAAATGACATTGGCCATTTGAGCAGGAGCCGACAAAGTAGTAGTCTCAGCAGACATAGAAATTAATGCACTCCTTTTTCTTCGAATTGCAACTCTTCGAGTCCGTTCTTCTTGCGATAATCATTAATGGCCGCTTTAACGGCATCTTCGGCTAAGACCGAACAGTGGATCTTTACCGGAGGCAGGTTGAGTTCCTCCACGATGGTCATATTATCGATCTTGACCGCCTCATCGACTGTTTTTCCTTTGAGCCACTCTGTGGCCAACGAAGAAGAGGCAATGGCAGAGCCGCATCCAAAGGTCTTGAACTTGGCATCTTTAATAACACCGGTCGTATCATCTACTTCAATTTGTAAACGCATTACGTCGCCGCACTCGGGCGCACCGACCAATCCGGTACCGACATTATTCTTGCTCTTATCGAGGGTGCCTACATTTTTGGGATGCTGATAATGGTCGATTACTTTTTCTGAATATGCCATAACTGAATTATTATAATAGTATAAAGTTAAAAAAAATCAATGATGTGCCCACTCGATGGTGTTCAGGTCAATGCCTTCCTTGAACATCTCCCACAGGGGGCTCATGTCTCGAAGCTTATTGACCGTATTGGTTACTTGTTCAATGGTATAATCGATCTGCTCATCGGTCGTGTAGCGACCCAACCCAAATCGAAGTGAGCTGTGGGCCAGATCATCACCCAGACCCAGGGCCTTTAATACATAAGAAGGTTCCAACGAGGCCGAGGTACAAGCCGAGCCAGAGGATAAGGCAATATTTTTATTGAAGCCCATCATCAACCCCTCTCCCTCTACATATTTGAAAGAGATATTCGAAACATGCGGTAAGCGATGCTCTTTGTCTCCATTCAGATATGATTCTTCGACTTTCAAGAGCGACTGCTCTAACTTATCGCGCATCTTGATAATACGGGCCGTATCGGCTTCCATCTCGTTCATACAGATCTCGCAGGCCTTTCCAAACCCAACGATACCCGGCACGTTAAGAGTGCCGCTGCGCATACCTCTTTCGTGACCGCCCCCATCGATTTGTGCCGTTACTTTTACGCGGGGATTCTTGCGGCGCACATAAAGCGCACCCACACCTTTTGGACCATACATTTTATGCGCTGTAAAGGCCATCAGGTCAATACCATCTTTGTTTACATCGACCGGGATCTTACCGACGGCCTGTACCCCGTCGGAAAAAACCAGCACCCCATGCTTGCGGGCAATGGCACTGATCTCGCGCATGGGCATAATGGTACCAATTTCGTTATTGGCATACATTATGGCGATCAGGATCGTAGTGGGTTTAATAGCCGCTTCCAATTCGGCCAGGTCAATAAGCCCATTGGGTTTTACATTGAGATAAGTGACCTCGGCACCTTCTTTTTCAAGATGACGGCAGGTATCCAATACGGCTTTATGTTCGATGTTGCAGGTAATGATATGATTACCCTTGCTGGCGTACATTTCAAAGACTCCCTTGATACCCAGGTTATCTCCTTCGGTGGCACCAGAGGTAAAAATGATCTCCTTTGGGTCGGCACCGATCAATTTGGCCACCTGCTCGCGGGCATAATCGACGGCTTCCTCGGCTTGCCAGCCAAAGGAGTGATTACGGCTGGCGGCATTGCCAAAACTATTGGTAAAATAGGGTATCATGGCCTCCACTACACGAGGGTCACAGGGGGTAGTAGCGTTATGGTCTAAATAAATGGGAAATTGCAACATAATGAGCTTCTTATTTTATCTGTATAAAACGCGAAATTATCGCAAAAGGTTCTATCTGAATGCGCTAATTTCATGGTAATACGATTGTTTCACTATTATTAACAAATAATGAAAAAGATTGAACATATTGGCATTGCTGTTTCGTCGCTGAGCGAGGCCATCCCCCTTTACGAAAAACTGCTGAACACGCCTTGTTATAAGACCGAAAGCGTTGAGAACGAGAAGGTAAACACCGCCTTTTTTTTAACAGGCCAAAGCAAGGTCGAATTACTGGAAAGTACCGACCCCGAGGGAGTGATCGCCAAATTTATTGCCAACAAAGGCCAAGGGCTTCATCATATTGCCTTTGAAGTAGATGATATCTATGCAGAAATGCGAAGACTAGAGCAAGAGGGCTTTACCTTATTGCAGCAAGAACCTAAAAAAGGCGCGGACAATAAGCTGATCTGTTTTTTACATCCTCGCTCTACGCAGGGGGTATTGATTGAGATCTGTCAAGAGATCCGCTAAACCGACGCTCCTTAGAGCGGCTCATTAAGCTTGTCCCCTAATTTTTCTACCGCTGCTTGGGCGGCCAATTGCGAAGCATCTTTTTTATTAAAGGCTTTTCCTGTCGCCAGCTGCTCCCCATTAAGCAAGGCGGCCACAGTAAATAATCGTCTTCCATTTTCTATTTTCTCTTCTATGGCCTCAAACTCTAACACAGACCCATTTCGATTGGCCCAGCCGTACAATTTATTTTTATGATTGATCTCGAGCGTTTCCAGGTCATCTACGAACATGTGGGGTACGATGATCTTTTTCATGACCCATTTCTCGGTATACCGATAGCCCGTATCCAGATAGACCGCCCCAATGAGGGCCTCCAGTGTATTGCCAAAAATATGGCTGATCCGAAGCGATGAATCGGTTCGATTGTACTGCGTAATCTTCTTGAGTCCCATGCGAAGGGCGATCTCGTTGAGCTGTTGACGGTTGACCATTTTACTGCGCATCTCGGTCAAATACCCCTCGCCCCGATAGGGGTATCGTTTAAACAGATAGTCAGCCACCAGGGCGCTGAGGATGGCATCACCCAAATACTCGAGTCGCTCGTTATTGGCATCTGCCGATTCACTAACGGAACGATGGGTAAGCGCAGTACGGTACAGGGCTAAAGAACCAGGACGATAGCCCAATACGGAATAGAGTTCGGCAGCGAAATCGGATGGCGAAAAACCCAACAGCCGTTTCAAAAATGGCAAGAGCACGTTAGGCGTTGTATTTGCGTACGATCACACAGGCATTATGCCCCCCAAAACCAAAGGTATTGCTCAGGGCAGCCCTTACTAGGCGAGGCTGCGCCTTGTTAAAAGTAAAGTTGAGGCGCGGATCGATCTCGGGATCGTCAGTAAAATGATTGATGGTAGGCGGTACCACATCGTGCATTACCGCTTTAATGCTGGCTATGGCCTCAATAACCCCGGCGGCTCCCAGGCAATGTCCGGTCATTGATTTGGTAGCACTGATGTTCAGTTGATAGGCATGTTCTCCAAAAACAGCAGTGATCGCCTTTACCTCGGCTCCGTCTCCTATAGGAGTAGAGGTTCCATGCGTATTGATATAATCGATTTCATCGGGACGCATTCCGGCATCGTCCAGAGCGGCCAGCATTACGTTACGCGCACCAAGTCCTTCGGGATGCGGCGCTGTAATGTGATAGGCATCGGCGGTAGCCCCACAACCGGCTACTTCGCAATAGATAGTAGCCCCACGGGCTATGGCATGATCGAGGTCTTCCAACACCAACATTCCGGTAGCTTCTCCCATAACGAACCCGTCACGGTCCTTATCGTACGGACGACTGGCGGTCTTTGGGTCATCATTGCGCTCACTCATGGCCTTCATGGCATTGAAGCCCCCTACCCCGGCCTCACTGATTACGGCTTCGCTGCCGCCGGTCAAAATAATATCGGCCTTACCCAAGCGAATCAAGTTAAAGGCATCCATAATGGCATTGGTACTGCTGGCGCAAGCACTCACCACGGCAAAATTGGGACCCCGCAGGTTATGCCGCATGCTAATCTGCCCGGCAGCGATATCCAAGATCATCTTGGGAATAAAGAAAGGATTGAATCGGGGCGTGCCGTCTCCTTTTGCAAAATCGGTCACCTCGTGCTGAAAAGTTGTAAGTCCACCAATTCCACTGGCAAACACCACCCCCACACGATCGGGGTTAATATTCTCTTTGTTCAATCCCGCCTGTTGCATAGCCAGATCACTCACTGCCAAGGCCAGCTGGGTAAAGCGGTCTAGCTTGCGCGCTTCTTTGCGATCCATAAATTGTGTTGGATCGAATCCCTTGATCTCGCAGGCAAATTTGGTACGAAACCGAGAAGCATCGAACTGGGTAATCAGGTCAGCGCCGGATACTCCGGCCAATAAATTATCCCAGTATTCATTCAAGGTGTTACCAATTGGGGTAATGGCCCCCATGCCGGTAACCACAACGCGCTTTAATTGCATACAGGGAAGATAGAATTTGTTTTTTAAAAAAACCGCCTTCCAAAGATCTGGTTAAAGATGCAGGAAGGCGGTATGAATGTTTTTCCGATCAGGGAAAGATATACTGCGGACGGGGCAGGCTTACTTGGCGTGCTCTTCCAAATAAGTGATGGCCTGACCCACCGTGGTGATGGTCTCAGCTTGTTCGTCGGGGATGGAAATGTTGAACTCCTTTTCGAATTCCATGATTAACTCAACAGTGTCGAGAGAGTCGGCACCCAAATCGTTGGTAAAGGATGCTTCGTTGTTTACCTCGGCTTCTTCTACGCCCAGCTTGTCAACGATGATCTTCTTAACTCTTGATGCAATGTCTGACATGATTTTTGATTTTGGTTTCAGGGAGCAAAAATATAGTATTTAGTTAATTCGACACAAGAAAGAAACTATTTTCAAAACTACCCCTAATAGGCTGATACTAAGGGGGCTACTGACCCCTCTCGGAGAAATCGAAAAAACCGCTTGTAAAGATCATTGGTCGGCATCGAAATTTTGACTATTTTCCAAGACAATGGCGCTTAAGATAATTGAACATGGCAGCAGCGAATACCAACAAATGGTAGCCCTGCGCGATTCCATCCTCAGAAAACCCCTCGGGCTTCGGTTCGACCAGGCCGAGTTGGACCAAGAGGCCCGTCATATTCTGATCGGAGCCTTCGAAGAGGATGATATGCTGGGCTGTTGTATGCTAGTAGAAGAAAATCCACAAACCGTTCGGCTGCGCCAAATGGCGGTCTATAACGAAAAACAGGGTAAGGGCATTGGCCGGGCGCTAATGAATTTTGCCGAGACACTGGCCCGTGACCGCGGCTATAAATTACTGACCATGCATGCCCGAAAAGATGCCCAGGGATTCTATGAAAAAATGGGATACAGTACCTCCGGTGACGAGTTCAAAGAGATCACCCTTCCGCACCTGATCATGCAAAAAAAACTCTGATCATTTTTTGGGGGTCCTTAACTCTTTCTCTCCTACGCTCCACGTTCCCAATAATTCTCCTTTCGTACCCAGGTACTCCACCTTTAGCACCCGAGCCCCGCGCGGCCCGCTAATGGATATCTTACCGTAGTTGTGCTTTTGATCTACCCCCAGTACCCGGTAGGGATTGTTTTTTTCCGGGCCCCCAAATACATGGGTAGCCGAGGTGAGTGGAGATACGGTAATGTCATAGAGAGGATAGGTGCCGGGGCGATCCACTTTGATGATCTCGCTGTGATGGCGATCTCCGGTCAGGAACACCACACCATTTACGGAATAGGCTTGTAAGAAATTCATCAGTTCGTAGTACTCGGCCGGAAAATCGAGCCAGCGATCAAAAGGCGAAACGGGATTGAGCACCTGACTACCGACCCCAATGATCTTAAAGGGGGCATTGCTGCTTAGCAGAGCCGTCTTTAGCCAGTCGAGTTGCTCCCTTCCGATCATCGTTTTATTGGGATTGGGCTTACCATTGATCGAATCACGCTCGTTGTCGGCGCTGCGCCACCAACGATCATCCAACAAGAAAAGATCGGCATCCCCATAACTGTATTGTGTATAGATGCCCTGACCATTCATTCCCGAAGAAGGGTTACAGAAATAGCTATTGAACACCTTGCGACTGGTCTCTTTCAAATGATAAGAAGAACCCATATTGTTGGGTCCATAATCATGGTCGTCCCAAATGGCAATATGAGACATGGCTTTTAGCAACGGTTGCAGCGTGGGGGTGGACCGATCGTGGCTGGCCCGATTCCAAAGACCCCACTCACTGTAGTAGTCTACTTCTCGGGTATACCAGGCATCACCCAGCCAAAACATAAAAGAAGCCTGTTCGCGGGCCATTGCTAAAAAGATCGAGTCGTTACTACCATAAGGCGTGCCCGGACGATCATAGGCAGGGTCGTTGATGTAGGAGCAAGAGCCGGCCAAAAAACTAAAGTCGGGAGCAGGCGAGCGCCATTGCCAAAGGGGCTTGGTAGTAAATGTTCCCTCCTGATCGCTGGGCTTTCCATTGACCCAAAGCTGATATTGATACGTGGTATTAGGCTCGAGCCCCCCTACTGCAAATTGAATAGGATTAAAAGGCCTTTGTAACTCCCCCTGATAGGTAACCTCTGTATAGTTCTTCTCTCCTTTTTTGGTAACACGTATAGAGGCGGATCTTACCGAAGGCGATAATTCGACCCAAATTTTTGCATCACGCAATTCGACCGGACCCAGCATAGGGCCAGAGACGATCAAAGATTGGGCAGATAATAAAAAAGAAAGAGAGAATGAGACTAGGAGTAAGGTGACTCTACGCATCTGAACTATTTTTCACAAAGTTATTCGTGAAAAATCAGCGAGCTAAAAGTTTTTTTACTCGATTATTTACTCATCATCTGCTTGGCCTCGATACTAAGGGTAGCATGGGGAACAGCCCGTAAGCGAGCTTTGTCGATCAGCTTACCGGTAACACGGCAGATACCATAGGTCTTGTTCTCTATGCGCATCATGGCTTTCTCCAAATGATCGATAAAGGTGATTTGACGGCTGGCCATCTGAGAAAGTTGTTCTCTTTCCATGCTGACGCTTCCATCTTCCATGGTCATATAGCGAGCATCGTCCATATCGCCTCCTTCGTCTTTGCGGGTGATCAATCCTTGCAAATAGGTCAACTCTTTTTTGGCAGCGTCCAATTTGCGCATGATGATCTCTCTGAACTCAACCAGATCAGCATCGGAATAGCGTTGGGTAGGCCCGTTTGCGATTTGCTGCAGACGAGTATCCAATACAGATTTTGTAAACTCGGGTTCGTATTTAACAGAGCTCTTGGTAGTTGTCTTGGGAATAACCAACTTGGTAGGACGTGCCGGCTCTTTTTTTGTAACGGGTTTAACCTGTGGTTTGATGGAAACCAGCGAACTTGGATCAACTCCCCCTTTTTTACCCGGAAGGGCAGCAGCGGGCTTTACGGCCGGTAAGGTAGCTTTAGGAGCGGGCTTTGCTACAGCAGTTGTAGCCGCTTTTTGAGTGGGAGCAGCCGCCTTCGAAACGGGTTTTGAAGCCGTATTGGCAGAGGGCTTAGCAACAGACTTGGCTGAAGAAACCACAGAACCTTTGGTTGGCTTTTGCGCAGGTTTTTGGGCAGGTTTTTGGGCCGAGCCCT
>VHAT01000016.1 GCA_016872195.1 Sphingomonadales bacterium
TTTGTAAGAGATCGTTGGCATCCTCGTGCGATACGACCAGGCGTCGAATATGCCAGTAAAGCCGTTCCTGGTACTTTTTTATCAGATCGGTAAAGGCAGCCTCGCGGGTAGCGGGTACCCGAAAACGATGTAAAAGGTCAATATCAGCGTGGTCGTCCATGCAGGTCTAAAGATCTTAGACCTTAAAGATAGCCCAAGGTTTAACCTTTACGGCCAAGGGCTTTTTCGGCAGCGGCCACTATATCGGGCACGTCCAAACCATATTTTTTGAGTAGCTGGGCGGGGGTACCACTTTCTCCAAACGTATCGCGCGTACCCACGTATTCAATAGGAACGGGGCAATGTTTAGCAGCAACTTGCGCAATGGAATCGCCCAATCCACCATAAATACTATGTTCTTCGGCGGTAACCGCACAGCCTGTTTTTTTAAGAGAGGCCATAACCGCTGCTTCGTCGAGGGGTTTGATGGTATGAATATTGATAACCTCTACGCTAATCCCTTTTTCTTCTAAGATGGCACCTGCCTGAATGGCATTCCATACCATATGACCACAGGCAAAAATGCTGATATCACTACCGGTAGAAAAAGACTGGGCCTTACCGATCTCAAAAGGGAGGGTGCTGGTAAAAATGGGCCAGGCCGGGCGACCAAAGCGCAAATAAACAGGGCCTTTATAGTCAGCAATTGCTTCAGTAGCTGCTTTCGTTTGTGCATAATCACAGGGCACTACTACGGTCATACCGGGTAGCATCTTCATCAACCCAATATCTTCTAAGATCTGGTGCGTGGCTCCGTCTTCGCCCAGGGTAAGACCGGCATGCGAGGCACAGATCTTTACATTTTTTTCGCTGTATGCCACACTCTGGCGGATCTGGTCGTAAACACGGCCGGTAGAAAAATTAGCAAAGGTGGTAGTAAAAGGGATCTTGCCACCAATGGTAAGACCGGCGGCAACCCCAATCATATTCGCTTCGGCAATACCACATTGTATAAAACGATCGGGAAACTCTTTCATGAACTGATTGAGCTTTAGCGAACCAGCCAGGTCGGCGGTCAGCGCAACGATCTTGGCATTTTTGCGGGCGGCCTCTACAATGCCATCTCCAAAACCACTTCGGGTATCTTTATTTCCGGTCGATTGAATGTCTTTTAGCATAAGAGCAAATGTAAGTGCAGGGGGTTAAGACAAAAAAAATATAGTGCCCGATTTATACACTAAATACGGTCTTTCTATCGTGAAGTTTTTGTTCCCAGACCCAGGCGGTGCGCATAATATCTTCGAGTGTATAGCGGGGCTGCCAGCCTAATACCGATTTCGCCAAGTCGTTATTGGCATAAATGGCCACGACATCACCTGGGCGGCGGGGTCCGATCTCATAACGAAGTGGCTTTTCGCTGGCTTTCTCAAAGGTGTTGATTGCTTCGAGAACCGTATTGCCCGTGCCTGTTCCTAAATTAAAGACTTCGCAGGCCTCTTTGTTCCTCTCTTGCTCCAAATAGCGAAGGGCCAAGGTATGAGCATGGGCCAGGTCGCAGACATGAATGTAATCTCTAATGCAGGAGCCATCGCGGGTGGGATAGTCCGTGCCATGCACCATCAATTTATCGATCTTACCAATGGCGGTTTGGGTAATGGCAGGCACCAGATTTTGAGGCTTGCCCAATGGAAGTTCACCTAAGAGCGCAGAAGGATGGGCGCCGGCCGGATTAAAATAACGAAGTAAGATATGGGTAGCCGCTGCCTTTCGGGCATAATCTTGTATGATCTGCTCACTGATCTGTTTGGTCGATCCGTAGGGCGATTCAGCTCTTTTGATCGGTGTAGTCTCCGTTACCGGAAGTTGATCGGGGTTTCCATAGACGGTGCAAGAAGAAGAAAAAACAAAATGTGAAACGCCAAACTCATCGATGCATTTGAGCAAATTGATCAGCGACTGAAGATTATTATCGAAATACAACAGCGGATTTTCTACCGATTCACCCACGGCTTTATACGCTGCAAAGTGAATGGCCCCGGCTATATCGGGATGCTCTTCGAATACGGCGTGTGTATCGTCGTAGTTGCAAAGATCTATCTTATAATGCTTTATTGTTTTGCCCGTGATACTCTTGACGGCCTGCAAAGCCGCATCGTGCGAACGGGAATTATTATCGATACAGATCACCTCGTATCCGTGCTCGATCAGATCTACGATTGTGTGAGAGCCTATGTAGCCACAGCCACCGGTAACGACAATTTTTGACATAGGATAAGTTGCTCGGCAAAACTCCGTAATTCTCTGCAAAGTTCGCTACGAAAGATCAGAAGAAACGCATGATCCAATAGATCAGTCCGGCTAGCATGGCACTAACGGGGATGGTCAAGATCCAGGCCCATATCAAATTGATGGTAACGCCCCAGCGGACGGCCGATAAGCGTTTGGTAGCGCCGACTCCCATGATGGCGCCGGTGATGGTGTGCGTGGTGCTGACCGGTATCTTGAGGGCTTCCGTCATGAACAGAGTGATGGCACCAGCGGTTTCTGCAGCGACTCCTTCGAAGGGAGTTACCTTGGTAATACGGGTCCCCATGGTCTTGACGATCTTCCAGCCTCCGCTCATGGTACCCAAACCAATGGCCGCATAGCAAGCAATAGGCACCCATTGGGGCATTTCTTCGAAGCTCGAGATATTGCCCCCGGCAATAAGGGCTGCTGTAATAATGCCCATTACTTTTTGCGCATCGTTACCGCCATGACCAATGCTAAAGGCCGCCGAAGAGACCAATTGTAATTTCTTGAACCAGAGATTAGAGCGGTGCGCATTGAGTTTGCTCAGATACAAAGCAAAGATGGCCATGGTCAGTAAGATCAGGGCCAGCAAGATCCACTTGAAGTTCTTGGAATAGAAAATGACCTGCACCCAATAGTCCTTGTAATCGGTCTCGCCGGCCAGTTTT
Organism: Sphingomonadales bacterium; assembly: GCA_016872195.1. Classification (GTDB taxonomy): domain Bacteria; phylum Bacteroidota; class Bacteroidia; order Chitinophagales; family Chitinophagaceae; genus JJ008. The sequence continues at coordinate 2,940 of VHAT01000016.1, forward strand.
GCCGGGTCGATGATCAGATTGGCTTGTAAAAAATAAATAACATAACCGATAACCAGAACAGAAATGATCTTGGAGGTCCAATCTTTACGAAAGGAACTTAAGAACCAGAGCGACATAATAAAGGCCATCAGCATACCGACAAGCGGAGCCAAGAAAATAAAGCTTACGGTTTTGAGAATAACCGCAGAATTGACCGCATCAAGTCCTGCGGCAGCAATGCCGGCTCCTGCAAAGCCACCGATCAGCGTATGCGAGGACGAAGAGGGTATACCAAACCACCAGGTAAGTAAGTTCCAGGAAATAGCCGCGATCAGTCCGGCAAAGATCACCTTCATCATTACGGCAGATTCCACTTTTGTGGCATCGACTGTTTTGGCAACGGTATTAGCGACGCCATGATCTTTAAAAATAAAATATGCGATCGAGTTAAAAATGGCGGCCCACAATACCGCTTGAAAGGGGGTCAATACTTTAGTAGATACGACCGTGGCGATCGAGTTAGCCGCATCGTGAAAGCCGTTGATGTAATCGAACACCAACGCAAGCACGATAATGGAGATGAGAAAAGGGGTCATGGGCCGGTTTATGCGTATTTGATGATGATGGATTCGATCACATTGCTGGCATCTTCGCATTTGTCGGTAGCCAACTCCATTACCTGGTAGATCTCGCGCATCTTGATGACCTCTTTGGCATTCTCTTCGATGGCAAATAATCTTTCGATACTCATATCAAACACATCATCGGCCTGGTTCTCGATACTATTGATCTTGATCATGGCTTCGGTGATGGCCTTGACATTCTTCATATCGCGCAGCTGGGTAACGGCGATCTTGATCTGCTGACAGCCCTGCTCAATAAGCTCCGCGAATTTTTGCATCCCCATATCGTTAGTGTTGACACGGTAGAAGTTCATTTTTTTGGCAGAGGCATAGATATAATCGGCAATATCATCGAGTGAGGTAGCCAGGGCATGAATGTCTTCGCGGTCAAAGGGAGTAATAAAGTTGCGTCCCAGCTCGGTAAAGAGATTATGGGTCAGGTCGTCGTTTTGGTGCTCGAGGTCTTCGATAACCGCGATCAACGCGACCCGTTTATCAATATCATGTTCGGCTACTACTATTTTGAGTTGAGTGCCCATGATCGACAGGTTTTCGGCTACCTGTTCAAAGAGTTCGAAGAACACAGCGTTCTTCGGCATAAAGATCTTGAGGAAAGAGTTGAGTCCGGACATGGTCTACTATTTTAGTAAGAAAGCAATTAGAGTGCCCCACGAAAATACCGGCTTCGTAGCGATGGCTAGCGAGATAGGGTAGAATTAATAATTACTTAATGTATGGCATAACAATCTGAAAGACATTATTTTAATTGATTGACTGGTTCACAGCAAATTATCTATTCGAGGGGGTAAGCGACAAGACTTTTCAAGAGGTGTTAACATTCGCTTCATATTCTCTTAACCATCACTTAATAGCACAGTAAAGCTGGGGTAACATTACGCTTTCAATTTTGCACCAAAGGAACAGAACATGCTTTTGAGAGTTATTCAATTACTGGTCTTGTCGGTGCTGTTTGGGTCAATGGCAGTTAGTGCACAGAATAGCAGATTGACAGGTAAGATCACCAATACTAAGAATGAAGGTCTTTCTGGGGTAAGTATCAAAATACAAGGTAGTAATGCCGGTGCTATGTCTGACATGGATGGCCGTTTTTCATTAGTGCTGCAACCCGGAAAAAAATATGTACTTGATTTTACAGCGATAGGGTATGAGCCCAAATCCATTACCGACGTGGAAGTGTCCGAGGGGATCATCAATGAACTGAATGTTACGCTCGAAATCAAATCCAAGACCCAAGAGAATGTAGTGGTCACGGCCAGAACGGCCACCGCCAGAAGAGAGTCGGTCAATTCGATGATCTCTTTTCAACGTAATACTAATACGGTTGCCTCTGTGGTAGCGGCAGAATCCATTCGTCGCTCCCCTGACCGCAACACCGGAGAAGTATTAAAGCGTACCCCCGGCGCCAGTTTGCAAGAAGGAAAATTCATTATTATTCGTGGATTGGCCGATCGGTATAACCAGGCCATGATCAATGGTATTTTGCTGACGAGTACAGAGCCTGATCGCAAGACATTTTCCTTCGATCTGATCCCTTCTAATGTGATTGACAACCTGGTCATCAATAAGGCATTCGTACCGGAATATCCCGGAGAGTGGGCGGGTGGACTCATCCAGGTGAATACCAAAGATATTCCTTCTAAGAACTTTTTTCAGGTGCAGGTTGGCACGGGGTTCAACTCGCAGGTAATTGGAAATGATTTTTATGGGGATTATCATAGTTCCACTGATTGGTTAGGGTTTGACAATGGAACGCGCGCACTTCCTAATACTTATACCAGAAAGGCCGCCTTTGACACACTCTCCTTTGCCGACAAGACCGCTATTGGAAAGCAGCTTCGCAATGCCTGGGATCCACTATTGGCACAGCCACTTCCCAATCTTTCCATCCAAGCCAATGGAGGTCTCAGCGGAAAACTATTTGGTAAGACAGTTGGAGCTTCGCTGGGGGTTAGCTACAACCGAAGCTATCGTCATTTGAACTTGATAAATCGTTCGAATACCCTGGCGGGAGACCTATTTAGTGTTAATTATGATTTTGCCGATACAAGGTATGTGCAGGATCTTAACGCCGGCGCCATTGGTAGTCTCTCGGTTCAGTTAAATTCAATGAATCGCCTGTCTTTAAAATCGATACTCAGTGTCAATGCGCCCTCCTCTGTAACCAGAAGACAGGGCGTTGAGTTCAATCGAAATGAAGACCTGATCGCGAACGAATTACAATTCAAGCAAAATACTTTTTTTACCACCCAGCTAACCGGAGATCACTCTTTAGTGTCCTCGTTAAAGCTTAAATGGTATGGAGCCTTTACCATTTTGGATGGCTACATTCCCGATCAGCGTCGACTGGCCTATACTCGTTCCTTAGGATCCTCTTTACCCTATAGCCTGCTTATTTCCAATACACTTTCTCAGCAAAGTGGTAGCCGCATTTATCAGTCATTGAGTGATTACATCTATACGGCGGGTGGCGATCTAAGCTACGGATTCAACGCCTTCAAGCAAAAGCAAACGCTAAAGGCAGGCTATATGATCCAGGTCAAGGACCGACTTTACGATGCACAGCTATTTGCCAATTACCTTCCCAAGGACAATCCCGCCTTACGTTTATTACCTGCGTCTACCGTGTTTGATGCTGCCAATTTCGGAAACGGGGTAGATAACAAGTTTGCTTTCGATGCCATCAAAGGGAAGAATTTTCGATACATGGCCAATACCATATTGAATGCCGGGTTTATTCAGTTGGATAATCAACTGAGTAGCACGCTCAGGATCGTCTGGGGTGTACGTGCGGAACATTTCGATCAATTGGTAGGAAGTGTGTATACATGGGATCCCCGCCATTCTCATACTACTGTATTGGATTTTCTACCGGGTCTTAATGCTGCCGTTAAACTCAATAGTAAAACGAATCTTCGCCTTTCGGGTTCTCAGACCGTTATTCGCCCTGAGCTTCGTGAGCTCTCTTTCCTGAATATCTACGATTTTGAACTCAATGCCTCCGTTCAAGGAAATCCTTCACTCAGAAGAACTAAAGTTTCGAATCTTGATCTGCGTTACGAGGTCTATCCCAAGGCGGGCGAAGTGTTTACAGCGGGTATCTTTTACAAATACTTCAATGATCCGATTGAACAACTCTTTAATGAAGGGGTAGGAGGAGCCAGTACCTTCAGTTTTCAAAATCCGGATAATGCCAATGCGTATGGTGTGGAGCTAGAGCTTAGAAAAAAGCTAGACTTTGCTGACGCGCTCAAGAATTTTACCTTTCAATTCAATGCTTCGTATATCAAGAGTCGCGTCAAGGATGTAGGCTTTCAGATCGATCGCCCCTTACAGGGCCAATCTCCCTATCTGCTTAATATTGGTCTCTTGTATGACAGTGATAAGTCAGGGATCAGCAGCACCTTACTGTATAACCAGATCGGGGAGCGAATCTATTTAGTAGGAGACCTAACCGCGGGCGCCGGCTCACCCAATATCTGGGAAGCTCCTCGCCCCTTGTTGGATTATCAGATCGCAAAGAAAGTGATGGACAAAAAAGGCGAGTTGCGGTTGAATATTTCTGACATCTTTAACGCTACGCAATATTTTTATCAGAATGCCGATTCGAAAGAGTCGTTCCAGCGCAACAAGGATGCCTATCGTTTTACTCGTCGCCAGGGTACCACCTTTAGTTTTTCATTTCAATATAATCTATAAAAACGTTAATCAACTTTTATGAAGTATTCACTTATTTTGATGGCCGGGCTGTTCTTACTGGCGGTTTCTAGTTGCAGAAAGATCGAGGCCGATGGAGAGATCCAAGTAATTGTTGTCAATGGCGGCGGCGGCAGTACCTCCGGCCAGACGATCACGTTGCAAGGACGTATCAACGCTGATACCGTGCTCAGAAAGCAGAATACCTATATTTTAAAGGGGCTGGTATACATGGTCAACAATAAGACCATGACCATTGAGCCTGGAACGGTCATTAAAGGCTCTTTCAGTGGTTCGGATGTAGCAGCCTTGATCATTACGCGTGGCTCCAAGATCGTTGCCGAAGGAACTCCAACAGAGCCCATTGTTTTTACATCGGCCTCTCCTAACCCTCAGTCAGGTGATTGGGGTGGAATCGTGATCTGCGGTAAGGCTCCGATCAATACTAGCTTTAATGGCACTAATGGACTCTATCAGGTAGAAGGAGGTATAGATAATGGAAATGGTGATGGTTTAGCGGGTGCTGGCGATGCGGTGGCGCCAACGGCCGTTCCTACTGATAATTCCGGTTCTTTAAAATATGTTCGGATTGAATACGCCGGCTACGCTTTTCAACCTGATAAAGAGGTTAACAGCTTAACATTGGCCGCTGTTGGTAGTGGTACCACCATCGAGAATGTGCAGGTTACGTACGCTAAGGATGATGCCTTTGAGTGGTTTGGAGGTACGGTCAACTGCAAATACCTGATCGCCTATAAAACACAAGACGATGATTTCGATACGGATAACGGATATAGTGGTAAAGTGCAATTTGGAATTGTATTTAGAGATTCCCTAATTGCCGATATTTCCAGGTCAGAGGCTTTTGAGAGTGATAATAATGCCAGTGGCACGACTGTTTCTCCACAAACCACGGCCATCTTCAGTAACATCACAGCCATTGGTCCTCGTGCGACGCTCACTAATACTGGAAATGCCTTGTACCGTGGTGCTGCCCATATTCGTCGGAATACAGGTATTTCGATTTATAACTCCATTATCATGGGCTGGCCTCTGGGTATTGAGATTGATGCTACTGTTGGTCGTTCTACAATGTTGAACATCGAGGATAGTACTATCCGACTTAGAAATATTACACTGGCGGGCAATAATGTGAGTACTCTTTTCGCGGGTACTCCCGGAGCAACCATTACTACATCAGCCGCCTTTTCAACGTGGTTTACCCAGCCTTTTTATGGAAATGATATTTTAACCAACAACAGTGATGCGCGCTTGATCCAACCCTTTAACTACCTGGCATTTGATCCGACGCCTTTTGCAGGGTCAAATGGAAACCAGCGCATTCTTACAGGCGGCGGATTTACCGATGCTAAGTTTGCGGGAGATACCTTCTTTGACAAAACGGTCACCTTCCGTGGGGGAGTCGCTCCTGCCGGGGCACTTTCTACCTGGTGGAAAGGGTGGACGGTCTTTAAGTAAAGATTCTTGGTTAGGATATAATTGCTTTTTGCTCCTGAAGGGGATTCTATATATTGCATATAGTAATCCCCTTTTTCTTGAAACTCGCCGCCATTGACATAGGGAGCAACGCTGCCCGACTTTTAATTACGGATGTGATCGAGTATCCTAACAGTAAGCCCGAGTTCATTAAGACCGTCTTGGTTCGCGTGCCGCTACGATTAGGTTTCGATGTATTCGAGAAGGGAGAGATCTCCGCTAAAAAAATCGAGCAACTTTGTAAGACCATCAAGGCCTATCGGTTATTGCTCGATGTGTATGGCATCAAGCATGTCAAGGCCTGTGCTACGTCGGCCATGCGCGATGCTTCCAATGCTCAATTAGTATTACAACGGGTCAAAGCAGAGACTGGGGTTTCTATAAAGGTGATCAGTGGCGAAGAGGAAGCCACCCTTATTTACGAGAATCATGTGGCTGACTATATGGATAGCGGGGAGTCTTACCTCTATATTGATGTGGGTGGGGGTAGCACCGAGCTTACTTTTTTTAGCGATGGAGAACTGGTCTTTAAAAAGTCATTCAATATCGGCACCATACGACTATTGAAGGACCAGGTCAAAGATGAGAGCTGGGAAGAGATGAAGGAATTTCTTCGGCAACGAACCCGAGGGTACCATCACGTAACAGCTATTGGCTCTGGAGGAAACATCAATAAGGTCTTCAATATCTCGAAACGCAAAGAGGGCAAGCCCTTGTCTCTCGATCTGCTCAAAGAATACCACAAGGAATTCGGTGATCTATCAGTAGCCGAACGGATGCAACGGTACCGGCTACGAGAAGACAGAGCCGATGTAATCGTACCGGCCTTGCAGATCTATATAAATGCCATGCGCTGGGCCGATGCCGAAGATATTTTTGTACCCAAGATAGGGTTGGCCGATGGACTTATCCATACTCTTTATGATGAGGTGGGCGAAAGAAAAAATCTAATTAGCTGATAACCAGTTGAAAAAGACTCGGTTTTTTCTATGCTCAATGTGAAACTATTATTAATTATAGTTAGGGGCCTCTATTGGCAGACTCGTTTGTGATAGCTTTGAACGGATGGCTAATACCAAACAATTTATTCCCCGCGACATCAGTTGGCTAAGTTTTAATGGGCGGGTGCTGCAAGAAGCCAATGATCCTACCGTTCCCTTACAACAGCGGATCCGTTTTCTGGGCATATTCTCCAATAATCTCGATGAGTTTTTTCGTGTACGGGTGGCTACGCTCAAGCGGATGTCTGACTATTCCCAAAAAAAGAAAAAGCTAAATATTTATTTCGAGGAGAATCCACAGTCCATTTTAGACGAGATCCAGACCATCGTACTTAGGCAGCAAAATGAGTTTGAGCGCATTTGGAAAAACATTCAAGTAGAACTAAAGGAGCAGTCGGTTTTTTTACGCAGCGAAAGGCAGCTAAATAGGGAGCAGCAGCAGTTCGTACGTGATTACTTTGAATCGCAGGTGCGTAACAACATTATTCCACTCATGATCGAGTCGTTGCCCCAACTTCCCTATATCCGAGACAAAAGCATCTATCTGGGCGTGCTGATGCGTAAACAAAATACGGCTTATCAAGATCAATATGCCTTGATCGAAGTACCAGTAAAGTCAGTTGGACGATTTGTGGAGTTGCCCTCTCGCCCTGGGCAACGTCATATTATTTTGCTGGAAGACATTATTCGGTATAATCTTCCTAAGATCTTTCCGTATTTCGATTTTGACATCTTCGAGGCCTGGCTTTTTAAAGTGACCAAAGATGCCGAACTCGAGATCGATCACGATATTTCGATGAGTTTCGTAGAGAAAATGGCGAAGGGTATCAAGAATCGTCGTAAGGGAAAGCCCGTTCGTTTTGTCTATGATAAAGAAATGGATAACGGGCTGCTGCAGTACCTGATTAGCCGATTGGGATTGACCAAAAAAAGTGCAATCATTCCTGGTGGGCGTATTCATAATTTCAGGCACTTTATGGATTTTCCGTCGGTGCTTCCACCGGTGTTGCAGCGAAAAGCCTCTTTTACCCATCCGGCTCTTCGCAATAAGCTCCGCGTTACCGACCAGGTATTGCAACGCGATATCATGTTACATTTCCCCTATCATTCCTTTAATTCTGTCATAGACCTGCTGCGCGAAGCGGCTATGGATGCCACGGTCGAAAGTATTCAGATTACCGCTTATCGTTTGGCATCGGAATCGAGGATTATTCATGCCCTTATCAATGCCGCGCGCAACGGCAAACGGGTTACCGTAATGCTGGAGTTAAAGGCTCGCTTTGATGAAGAGGCCAACTTAGAGTGGAAAACGATCTTAGAAGAAGAGGGGATTACCGTTTTGTTAGGAATGCCCAATATGAAGGTACACGCCAAGCTATGTGTTATTACCAGCCTTCAAAAAAGAAAGCGTATCCGATATGGATTTGTGAGCACCGGTAATTTAAATGAGTCGTCTGCCAAGATGTATGCCGATCATTGTCTGTTAACTGCGTCGGCTACTATTCTGAACGACGCGGCTCGGGTATTTGAGTACCTCTCTAAATGGAGAAGGGGAATGGGGCCTTTAAAAAAGTGTCGCACCTTGCTACTGACGCCAGTTTCGATGCGAAAAAAATTGGTACAGCTACTCGAGTTCGAGATCAAACAGGCCAAGGCTGGCAAGAAAGCTGCGCTAACCCTCAAGGTCAATTCGCTTAGCGATGTCGAATTGATCCGTTTGCTCAATAAGGCGGCAACCGCCGGTGTCGTGATCAACTTAATTGTAAGAGGTATTTATTGTCCAAACTTTTTACTATCAAAAAAAGGACTTCGTCCCTACGCCATCAGCATTGTAGATGAGTACCTTGAACATGCGCGTGTGATGATGTTTTTTCATGGAGGTAAAGAAAAGGTCTATATATCCTCTGCCGACTGGATGATCCGGAATATCGATCATCGTATTGAGGCAGCCGTGGAGATCCATCAACCCGATATCCGAAAAGAGTTAAAGGATATCCTGGCCATTCAACTGGCCGATAATGTGAAAGCCCGCTTACTGGAGGGTACACTGCCCAATGAGTATGTAAAGGGAATGGGTAAACGACCCGTTCGTTCACAGATCAAGATCTACCAGTATTTATATGGACTGGCAGTGAGTAAGTAAATCGGCATTTGCTACTTAGTGGATAGGGTAAATCCTATCGTCGTTCCTACCTGTTCGGTACTGCGTATATGAATGGTCTCCCCGTGCGCCTCGATAATGTGCTTGCAAATGGCCAGTCCCAGACCAGCGCCTTTTCCATCGCGGGAACGCCCTTCTTCGGTCCTATAAAAACGTTCAAAGACACGGCTGAGTTCTTTTTCAGGAATACCCATGCCATCGTCGGTGATCTCTACCAGTACATGCTGCCCGTCGGTGCGATACATGCTGGCGGTGATGGTGCCATGCGTCTTTCCATATTTGATGGCATTTTCTACCAGATTCAGTAGTACCTGTCGGATCTTTTCTTTATCGGCCACCACGGTCAGGGGCGATTCCGCATCTTTTTTGATCTGGCACTGCATGTGCTGTTGCTGGGCTTTTTCGCCCACACTCTCAAAGACTTCTTTGACCAACTCTTGTATCACAAAGGGCTGGCGAGCCAATACCAACTCACCACGTTCCAGTTTAGAGATCTGGTCTAGGTCGTTCAGCAAGTTGGTAAGTCGATCAATATTGCGCGAGGCGTTCTCTAAATAGCGTCGATTTACCTGGGCATCGTTAATGGCGCCATCGAGCAGGGTCTCGACATAGCCCTGTATCGCAAAAATGGGAGTACGAAATTCGTGGGAGAGATTCTGCAAGAACTCACGGCGAAACTGCTCGTTTTGTCGAAGTAGTTGCATCTCTTTTTCGTTCTCATTGGCCCACTCTTCAACATCCTGACTAACTTGTTCGATCGTTTTAGCGGGTAAAACATACTTGTAATAGGTCTCTTCTTTTTTGGTGGCCTTGGTCTTATGGATAAATTTATAGATCAGCTTGATCTTTCGGTTAATGAACTCCTCGAGTAAGGTGGCGATGATCCAATAGCTAATTCCAAAGACAAGGGTAAAGGCTAAAAGGGCCCATTGCCAATTATGTTGTAACCAAAGCAAAAAAATACTTTCCGGCAAAGCCAATAGCAGGGCCGTAATAAAGGCGATCTGACGAGGAGTGATATTGGGTTTTGAAAGCGGCATACGGTAATATGGCTAACGAGCCACTAACAAAGATAGTCAGGATGGTCGCTTGCTGCTTTTCTACTGCTCAAATTTGTAGCCTACTCCTTTTACTGTGGTAATGCAGTCTACACCCATTTTTTGCCGGATCTTTCGAATATGAACATCAATGGTGCGATCTCCGACGATTACCTCATTGCCCCAGACCTGGTTGAGGATCTCATTGCGCAGAAATACGCGTCCGGGACGGTGCGCGAGCAAATACAGTAATTCAAATTCTTTCTTGGCCAGGGAAATCGGTTTGCCGGCCACCTGTACAAGAAACTGCTCGGGATCGATGCTTATTGTATCGAGAGTGAGAACCCCGGCTTTGGGTTTGCGAAGTCTTCTGAACAGGGCCTGAATACGGGTGACCAATACTTTAGGACTCACGGGTTTGCCGATATAGTCATCCGCACCCGTTTCGAGCCCTTTTATGATGGAGCCATCATCGTTGAGGGCCGTCAATAGTAAGATGATCGTGTCTTTGAATGTAGCTTGTGCGCGGAGCCACTGACATACCTCGACCCCGCTTTTCTTGGGCATCATTACATCGAGTACGATCAGATCGGGCTGGATGCGCTTTGCCTTTTCGAGTGCCTCGTCTCCGTCCTTGGCCGTGAACACTTCGTATCCTTCCGCGCTAAGATTGTACTGAAGGATCTCTCTGATATCGGGCTCGTCGTCTGCAATGAGTACTTTACGCGCCGTTTTATCCATGCGAGGAAGTTTTAGCAAATCTAATTCTTATTTTTTCGTACCCACTTGTTGGACTTCTTGACGGCCTAGAGTTAATAATAACTTAATATTTCAAAAAGGCCCTGTCGCCTGTTGGCAGCAGGTTTGCTAACTTTGTAGGGTTATGCAGGTCCGTTATTCTTTACTTCTTTCCTTTCTTTTTTTTATTGTTTGTGGTGCGATAGACCCACTGCAGGCGCAAGGTCTGTCCGTGGGGGAGCCCTTTGTATTTCCACAAGGGTATAGGCCTGAATTTAGAAGAGAGCTCAATCATGAGCAGATCGCAGCCGAACAACGTGCTATTTGTAAAGCCGATGGCAAGATCGATTCGCTTTTTGAACCGACTACGGACAGTTCGTTAAACAGAGCACTTCACTATACATTATTCAGCGAGGTAGATCGGATCCGCTTTACGATCGAGACCGATGCCACACTCGATCACCGGTTAAAGGTGAATTATCTATATGGGTTACAATCGGTGCTCGGTTATTTCCGGGAGCATTTTCGAGCGCCCCGAAAAACCGGTGTCAATCCTGCTTATCTGCCCCAGATCATCGCCGGCTACGAATCTTGTTTTATATCCGATCTAAAAGGAGAGAGTATTGCCTCTTTGTTAGCGGCTCTCCCCTACGATGCCGGTACCAATTTACTGGCCGCCCGCATTTTTGAAAACAATAGTGGATTTCGCCCGGCCAAAGAGAATCTCTTGCTTAAGTATTGCACTCTTTATCCTGATAAGGCGTTTGAAGCGTTGCAAAAAAATCCTGAGGTACTTTTTGCCGATAGTCTCATAAAAATAGTAGCTCGTCTTTACCCGCGCCAGTTGTACGACTATGCCGCCGCCTCGGACCGTCTCGGCCAACGTATTCGTTCCATTACTGACGATCCCTTTGTACAGTTGGTATCACAAATGGCAAGAAGTCGCAGCGGGCAACAGTATTTTCCCTTTGTAGATAATATCTTAAAGGGACGCGTTTCGGTTGAACAGATCGATCAGGTAAAAGAAGATACATTAGCGTATTATCGGTTATTGGTTTCAACGCAAATGGATTATGTGCGTCGCGCACTGCAAGGCGATACCGCCCTGGAGCATCGTGCCCTGACCAGAAGACTCGAAGACAAGGCCCGTTCCAATTTTGTGACCATCATCAATGGACTTCATAACGAAAAAGATCCGACCGTTCGCTTTCGGGTCATTCAGCCACTTACCGCTGCCGAGCTCTATTACCTGGCCATTTCGTCCGATGGCAGTATCTACACGTCTAGTTTTGTTCGCGGGGTATATCCTCTTATGATGAGCAAGATCGCCGGCCGAGGTGACTCGCTGCTGATGCAGGTCGGATTTGATAAGTATCGGAAGTTCATCAAGATGGCGGCCTCCTTTAATACGCTCGATCAGTTCTTGGCTTCCTTTGCTAAAGCAAGTAATGGCAAAGAAGATAATGCCAATATATTGATGAAGGCTTTTGTTAAGAATCTGGAAAAAACCGAGGGACTCGAAGACGGGGCCGATGTGGCCGATTCTTATGCGAGTATTGCCGAAACGTTACAACCGGTGGCAAAAAGAATGCTGCACAATATAGAGAATAACTATCGCGAGGCGGTGGCGAAGCAACAATCAAAGGGTACGGTCATATACCGTATCCTGCAAAATCTGTTTTGGTCTGCCGATTCTACCCGCAAGGTAGATTTGACCAAGGAGCTGGGCATTCCGCCGGTATATCAAGTTCCCTTTCAAGATCTGACCAACGACAGTGGCAGAGTAGTGGTGCAGTTATTTATCTATGGTGATAAAGATGGGATTGGTGTTTTTCCGGGGTTGGTCAATATGTTCAGTAACCAGAATTGGAAAGTCGATCAAACCAGTAAATATTGGGTGGCTGTTCATTCCGTCCGCGGAAAGAAAGTAAGCTTATACATGAATCGTCCCTTGCCTGAAGAGACCAACGAGGATGCCAAGGCGCAAGAGGAATTGATAAAATTTCTTGACCAGCAGCAACTGATCCCACGGATCACCATCAATCGTGGGCATAGTTATAATGCGCCCTATACCATTGCCCAAATGTCACCGGCCTCTAAGATCGTTTTTATGGGATCGTGCGGAGGATACAATATGATCCATGATATATTGGAAAAAGCCCCCGATGCGCATATCATCGGTACCAAGCAGATCGCTGATGCTCCCGTTAATAACCCTTTTTTGCGGTTGCTCATGGAAAAACTGCGAACGGGTACCGATATTGAATGGATCCCTTTTTGGAAAGAGCTCGATGCGCTAGTTACGGATAAGATCTTCGAAGATTATGTGCCTCCGCATAAAAATCTTGGTGCTCTTTTTATAAAGGCCTACACAAGAGCTACTCAAACAGATACCTACTGACGATTTGGAACGCACTAAAACTTTTTTTGATTGGCAATTATTACGGCGTGTATTCAGTTATGCACGGCCCTACCGGTATCCATTTTGGATCTCGGTGATATTGGCCATCTTACTGGCTATCATCACCCCTGTTCGGCCCATGCTGGTGCAACTTACCGTCAATGAATACATAGTTGGTCAGTTGCCTCGTATGCTTGTCTTGGTCACCTTGATCCAGGTCGGGATCATTTTCGTTGAAACCTTGATCCGGTTTGGCTTTTCGTACCAGACCGCTTTGCTCGGGCAATCGGTTGTCAGGGATCTACGCATGGATACGTTCAATAAGATCCTGCGGTTGAACGTAAGACAATATGATAAGACCCCGATCGGTACGCTTACGACCCGAACGATCAATGACATTGAATCGGTCAATGATATTTTTGCAGAGGGGTTGGTTCCCATCATTGCCGATCTGCTCTCGATCGGTTGTGTCCTGGGATACATGCTATGGTCCGATTGGCGCTTGACCTTGATCGCCCTGATTCCCTTTCCGGTCATTATCATCGCTACTTATTTTTTTAAAGAGAGCATCAATCGTTCCTTTCAGGCGGTCCGCAACGCGGTAGCCGATCTAAATGCATTTGTGCAAGAGCATATCACCGGAATGAGTGTGGTACAGGCCTTTGCCGCCGAGCAACACGAGTACGAAAAATTCAAAAACATCAACCGTCATCATCGCGACGCCAATGTCAAGGCTATTTTCGCCTACTCTGTCTTTTTTCCGGTAGTGGAGATCGTATTGGCGCTCTCGATCGGATTGGTCGTATGGTATACTTCTAAAGAGGCTCTGCATTTACAACAAAGCCAGCAGGGTACGGTGATCGCCTTTATTCTTTGCTTGAATTTATTGTTCAGACCCCTTCGGGTTATCGCCGACAAGTTCAATGTTTTGCAGATGGGTGTCATTGCCAGCGAACGCGTGTTCAAGGTGCTGGACAATCCGGATGTACTTCTCGCGGGCGGGGTAGGGTCGCATAAGCCCGCAATGGTGCAGGGCAAGATCGAATTTGATCGGGTGGCTTTCGAATATACCCCCGGCACTCCGGTATTACGCGATATTTCATTTAGTGCTGCGCCCGGCGAAACGCTCGCCATTGTGGGGCATACAGGAAGTGGCAAAAGCACCATCATTAGTTTACTGACCCGGCTCTATGAGGTACAATCAGGTCAGATCCGTATCGATGATATTCCGGTAACCGATTATGATGTGGAGGCCCTTCGCTCTCATGTGGGGGTGGTCTTGCAAGATGTATTTCTTTTCTCGGGTTCCGTGTTGGATAATATCACCTTACGTAATCCAAAGATTACCCGCGCGCAGGTAGAGGAGGTGGCCAAAATGATCGATCTGCATGATTTCATCATGAGTTTACCGGGGGGCTACGATTTTGATGTGCGTGAGCGGGGGGCTACTTTATCGCTCGGTCAGCGGCAGCTGATCTCCTTTATTCGAGCTTTACTTTATAACCCCTCCATCTTGGTGCTCGACGAGGCTACTTCTTCTGTTGATACCGAGTCGGAGCGGCTTATACAACAGGCTATCGACAAACTGATCGCGAACCGGACCGCCGTGGTGATTGCCCATCGTCTTTCTACCATACGTAAAGCAAACAAAATCATTGTTTTAGAGGATGGAATACTTATCGAGTCGGGCACCCATCAAGAGTTATTGGCGCAAAAAGGGTACTACGCAAAGCTCTGCGAAATGCAATTTTCCGTTGCCGAAACGGTACAAGGATAACCCGCGATTATTAGAGCGATTTTCCGGTCATTTTTAGGGAGGGTACCCTTATCTTTGCAAAAATTTTCAAGAAGGGTATGCAGCCAAGACGCCTCCAATTTATATTTTCAGTTGTTTTATTGACCTTTTCCCTTCTTTTTTTAGGGTCTTCTATAGGCGCGCAACAACATCAGGAAGCACAGCATCAAGAAGCACAACATCAAGAAGCTGCGACAACAGATGACACTCCCCACGAGACCGATGCTCACCAGACCACCGGACATACCGAGGGAACGCACGACGGGGCTGACCAGCCCAAGAAGTTCAATGCTGCCGAGGTAATTTTTGGCCACGTACTCGATGGACATGAGTATCACTTTATGGATATCGGGGAGCATCCCGTTACCCTTCCCTTACCGATCATTTTGTATTCTCCCACTCGCGGCACCTGGGATGTCTTTATGTCTTCTCGCTTTGATCACGGGCATGCGGCTTATCAAGGTTACATGTTGCTCAATGAGCATTCGATCCATAGTATGGGTCTCGATACATTGAAAGGTAAAAAGTTTTCGGCTGGAGACATTATCGCTGTCAATGCGCAAGGACAGTATGATGCCAAGGTGCAGTTCTACGATCTTTCCATGACGCGTAATGTCGTGCAGATGCTATTGGCATTGCTCCTGTTTACAGTTATCATGTTCAGGGTCGCTGGTCGCTACAAGAAAGGGATCGGCGTCACCTCTGCTCCCAAGGGTTCACAGAGTTTGTTGGAGCCCATCATCACATTTGTTCGAGACGAAGTGGCCAAGCCGAATTTAGGGGCCAGCTATCCTCGTTATCTGCCCTTTTTACTTACGGTCTTCTTCTTTATTCTGGTCAACAATATTTTTGGACTTATTCCGGGTTCGGCCAACGTGACCGGTAATATTGCCTTTACGGTAATCTTGGGTCTGCTCTCGTTCGTAGTGATCCTGATCAGTTCGAACAAGCATTATTGGGGGCATATCTTTAATCCGCCGGGGGTACCTTTTGGTGTGAAACTAATATTGGTGCCCGTCGAATTTCTGGGAGTTTTTATTAAGCCTTTTGCTCTCATCATTCGTCTGTTTGCCAACATGGTGGCCGGACATATCATCATCATTTGTCTGATCTCCTTGATCTTTATTTTTGGTGAGCTTAGCCCTTACGCCGGTTGGGGCGCCTCACCGCTGGCCATTGGTTTTACTGTCTTTATTTACATGATCGAAGTACTGGTTGCCTTTTTGCAAGCCTTCATCTTTACAATGTTGAGTGCCGTATTTATCGGTCAGGCCTTGGAGGGTGCGCATCACGATGAGGCGCACGCACATCATTAAAACGTTTTTTTTAACCCTCAATACAACCTAACATGGATCTTATGAATGTAATGCTGCTGTCTGAGATTGCGAATGCCAATGCAGGCGGTGCTGTCGGAGCTGGTCTAGCTGCCATCGGTGCCGGTATCGGTATTGGACAGATCGGTAAGGGCGCCCTCGAGGCCATTGCCCGTCAACCCGAAGCAAAAGACGACATCCGCGGTAACATGATCTTGGCAGCGGCCCTGGTAGAAGGTGCTGCGCTGTTCGCGATCATCGTGGGCTTCTTGGCGATGGTACTTTAGTACCCTCCAACCCTATTACTGCATCTAATGCACAGGGCAGAGGATGCAGTATTTTAAAAGACAAAACGAAATTTTTATACTATGAATCTGTTAACACCCGGTTTTGGATTACTGATCTGGACGCTGTTGGCTTTCTTGATCGTTTTCTTTTTGCTGGCCCGTTATGCATGGCCTGCCATCATCAACGGACTTCGTGAACGCGAAAACAGTATTGCTGATGCTTTGGCTACTGCGCATCGTGTACAAGCGGAGATGGCGCAGATGAAAAGCGAGAACGAAGCCTTACTGGCCAAGGCCCGCGAAGAGCGCGCTCAGTTATTGAAAGAGGCTCGTGAGACCAAGGACCGTATTATCAACGAGGCCAAGGAACAGGCAAAGACCGAAGCAGCCAAAGTAATGGCCGAATCGAGAGCGGCCATGGAAGCGCAGAAAATGGCTGTGCTGACCGAGGTGAAAAATCAGGTTGGTAAACTGGTCATTGAAGTCAGTGAAAAGGTGCTCCGCAAAGAATTAGCCGGTAAAGAGGCCCAAGAGGCGCATATCAAAGGGCTCGTCGATTCCGTAAAATTGAATTAAACCGATTATGCCCAACCCACGTTTAGCCGCTCGTTATGCCAAATCGTTGCTCGACCTTTCTATCGAGAAAGACCAGCTTGAGAAGGTGTATGCCGACATGTTGTGGTTGCAAGGGGTTTGCAAAAGCAATCGCGATTTTGTGAAGTTGCTTCGTAGCCCCATTATCAAAGCGGATACAAAAGAAAAGATCGTTACGGCCGTTACAACCGGACAGGTTAGCGAGCTTACCGCCGCCTTTAATCGTCTGCTGATTGTAAAGGCCCGCGAAAGTTATTTGCCCGAGATCATTACTGCCTTCATTACTTCTTACAAAGAGAAAAAAGGGATCAAGACTATTCGCCTGACTACGGCTGTAGCCGCTAGCCAAGAATTAAAAGCATCCATTGTAGAGCAGGTAAAAAAATCGGCCGGCTTTTCGCTGGTCGAGCTCGAAGAAAAGGTCGATCCGGCCTTGATAGGAGGTTTTGTGTTGCAGATCGACGATCAACTGGTGGATGCCAGTGTTGCTTACGATCTGCGCGCCATTGCTATGCAGTTCAATAACAACGATTTTATATACAAGATCAAATAACATCGAAAACAAAAGCATATGCCAGAAATTAAGCCCGATGAAATAAGTGCCATCCTGCGTCAGCAGCTGAGCAACTTCAATGCCACTGCCGACCTCGAAGAAGTAGGAACCGTGTTACAGATCGGAGACGGTATTGCGCGTGTATATGGACTCGGTAATGTTCGCTACGGAGAACTCGTGGAGTTCGAGAACGGCGTGCGTGCCATTGCGCTAAACCTCGAAGAGGACAACGTGGGGGTGGTATTGATGGGAGAGACCGGTGGTATTCAAGAGGGCGCCAAAGTAAAGCGTACGGGTCAGATCGCTTCTATCAAGGTAGGCGAGGGTATGCTGGGTCGTGTGGTCAATACCTTGGGAGCCCCCATTGATGGTAAAGGTCCTTTGACCGGCGAGCTGTACGAGATGCCGCTCGAGCGAAAAGCACCGGGCGTAATCTATCGCGAGCCTGTAAAGGAACCCTTGCAAACCGGTATCAAAGCCATCGATGCCATGATCCCCATTGGTCGTGGTCAGCGTGAGCTGGTGATCGGTGATCGTCAAACGGGTAAGACCGCTATTTGTATCGATACCATCATCAATCAAAAAGAATTTTATAAGGCCGGCAAGCCTGTGTATTGCATCTACGTGGCCATTGGACAAAAGGCCTCTACCATTGCCGGAGTAATGAAGACCTTGCAGGATAATGGCGCTATGGACTACACTATTATCGTAGCCGCCTCTGCATCCGATCCGGCGCCGTTGCAGTTCTATGCTCCTTTTGCCGGTGCGGCCATTGGAGAATTTTTCCGCGATACCGGTCGTCCGGCCTTGATCATTTATGATGATCTTTCCAAGCAAGCGGTGGCCTATCGTGAGGTGTCGTTGTTGTTGCGTCGTCCTCCGGGTCGTGAAGCGTATCCCGGTGACGTATTCTATCTGCATAGCCGTTTATTGGAGCGTGCGGCCAAGGTGATCAATGATGATAAGGTAGCAAAGAATATGAATGATGTTCCGGACAGTATTCGTCATTTGATCAAAGGAGGCGGATCGCTGACGGCACTTCCCATCATTGAAACGCAAGCCGGTGACGTATCGGCCTATATCCCTACCAATGTGATCTCGATCACGGACGGACAGATCTTCCTCGAAACAAACCTGTTCCTTTCTGGTATTCGCCCTGCTATCAACGTAGGTATCTCCGTAAGTCGTGTGGGAGGTAATGCCCAGATCAAGTCGATGAAGAAAGTAGCGGGTACCCTCAAACTCGATCAGGCCCTTTATCGCGAGCTAGAAGCCTTCTCTAAATTTGGAGGAGACCTCGATGCCGCTACCAAGAATGTGATCGATAAAGGAGCGCGTAACGTAGAGGTACTTAAGCAAGCGCAGTATACACCCTTTGCGGTAGAGAAGCAGGTTGCCATTATTTATCTAGGGACCAATGGACTACTCAAAGAAGTAGCCGTTAATCGGGTAAAAGAGTTCGAAGAACATTTCTTGATGGAAATGGATAATAAACTTCCCGAGGTATTGGCTGAGTTCAAGAAAGGGAATCTGCCTGAGGAGGGTATCAAGAAAATGGTCGAGTTGGCCAATGGACTGATCCCCCAGTACAAGAAATAAGATTTATCTTTTTAATAACGAAATCCTCTGCCTAGTGCGGAGGATTTTTTCGTTTAGCCCCTGAAACTAATCGGCTCTCGGATTGTTATTTTTTTTATGGATAGCGTACTTGAAGTTAAGGGTCTTACAAAGCGGTTCGCCGATTTTACGGCGGTCGATGATCTTTCTTTTTCGGTTCCTGCCGGATCTGTATATGGTTTTTTGGGCCAAAATGGGGCCGGTAAGTCCACGACGATCCGAATGCTGTTAACCCTGATCGAACCTACGGCGGGAGAGATCTTAATTTTTGGTAAGCCGCTTGCCTCGAACCGAAAGGCTGTTTTGTCGAAACTGGGTGCCATTGTGGAGAAACCCGATCTCTATAAGTACCTCAATGGGCTGGAACATCTTCGCATCTTTTCGCGCCTTAGTGGTATTTGTCCGCAAGAGGCCAAGCTAAAAGATCTTTTATCGCTGGTGGGATTAGGGCAGCGATTAACTAGTCGGGTAGGGACCTATTCGCAAGGAATGCGGCAACGACTGGCCTTGGCATGTGCCCTGGTCAACGATCCGGATCTACTGATCCTCGATGAACCAACCAATGGATTAGATCCACAGGGCATAGCTGATATGCGGCAATTGATCTTGCAGCTCAGCAAAGAGCAAGGCAAAACGATCATTGTTTCTTCTCACTTGCTGAGCGAAATGGAAATGATCGCCGATCAGGTATTGATCATCGATAAGGGTAAAAAGATAGTAGAAGCGAGCATGGAGACCTTGGTGCAGCAAGCCGCTTCGCTGGAATTGCAGCAGCAACCCCAACGTCGCTTTTTTCTGGAGGCCTATTTTTTATCATTAACCACCGCCTGATGTTTTTTGACGTACTCCGCATAGAATTATTCAAGGTCTTTCGACGTCCCCGCACCTTTATTGCCTTTGGAGCCATCGCCATGATCATCTTATTGATCCAATTTGCTCTCAAGGTCAATGGTCAAGAGTTTATTCTGTTCTTTACCGATAGTCAAACCGATACCTTCGAGATCCCCTTTGATGGTATCTTGAATGGTTACTTCGTTTGTGTAGCGGTACTCCATATTATTTTGGTGCATGTTCCCTTACTAGTGGCCTTGATTGCAGGGGATATGATCGCGGGCGAAGCCAATGGCGGTACCCTTCGGATGTTGGCCACCAAACCAGTTACCCGCTCTCAACTACTGTTGGCCAAGTTTGCAGCGAGTGCGCTGTATGTGATCTTGCTCTTATTATGGATGGCCTTGTTCGCCTTGGTGGGTAGTCTATTGCTATTTGGATCTAACGATCTGGTCGTCTTCAAAGAAACAGACCTGCATGTGATCAGTCAAGCCGATCTGGTATGGCGTTTTATAGCGGCTTTCTTTTTTGCCGCATTGGCTTTGATCATGATCGCCGCTCTTTCGATCTTATTATCTGTCTTTGCGGATAATTCATTAGGCCCGATCGTGGCTACGGTTTGCATTGTTATCATCTTTACCATTTTACAGCAATTGAAAGTGCCTGTATTTCAAGAGACGATCAACCCCTGGTCGTTTACCACCCATATGTTAGGATGGAAAGGATTTTTTTATGTTGAGAAAACGGCAGAGGGAGTTACCATTCCCGGTTCCGTGGAGAATCCCCTGTCGCTGGTAAAAAGCGGGTTGATCTTGATCGGATACACCACTCTTTTTTTACTCGTAGCCATTGGTGTATATAGACGAAAAGATATTTTAAGTTGATATTAAACTCACTACTGTTCATGAAACACTATTTTCTTTTTTTGACTTGTGTGCTGTTGCATACCAACTTGCTTCTCGCCAGTGATCCCGAGGCGGTTGCATTGCTCAGTCAGGTAAAAAAGAAATACGATCTGGTCAATGATTATACCGCCAACGCCCGATTGGTTACCAATGTGATCTTTATCAAAGCGCCTGTATCACAAGTAACGGTCTATTATAAAAAGCCCGATCAATTACTGGTCAAGAATCAAAAGGGGATCTCGTTTATTCCCAAGGGCACGGTTCATATTAATATGAATAACGTACTTGGTCTTACCAATTACGAAGCTTTATTGGCGGGTACTGAATTGGTAGATGGGGTTCTTTGTAAGGTGGTCAAGATCTTTCCCTTATCAGAAGAAGAGTCTATAACGCGAGCCACCTTGTATATCGATCCGGTTCAATTGTTGATCAGGCGTTCGGTCGTTAGCACCAAGGAGAATGGCACTTATGCTATCAAAATGCAATACGGATCGTATAGTTGGTGTGGTCTTCCTTCGGTAGTCGATATGGAGTTCAACACCCGTGACTATAAACTACCCAAGGGTACTACGTTGGATTATGATAATGGGGCTAAGAAAGGTCCGGGACTTCCGCAGAAAGGAAAAGTAACCATTCGATATCAGGAGTATACGCTCAATAAGGGATTGCCGGCCTCATTATTTCTTCAGTAGGTACGCTCATTTATTCTTCAATAGCCTCATCCTTTGCATTGGCAAGCATGGCACGAGAAGCTTTGCGTAAGGGATTTTTTCTATTCTCGGCGTAACCCTTTCTTCTGTTGATGATATCGATACATTCATACAAGGCCAGTAAGAAGGAGCTGGGATCGGCTTTGCTTTTTCCGGCAATATCAAAGGCCACGCCATGATCGGGCGAGGTACGAACCGCCGGCAAACCGGCTGTGTAGTTGACGCCTTCGCCGCTGGCCAGTGTTTTAAAAGGGATCAGTCCCTGGTCGTGATACATGGCCAACACCGCATCAAAATGCTCAAAACTTCTGCGGGCAAAAAATGCATCGGCGCTATACGGTCCTACGGCCAGGATATTATTATTCTTGGCTTCTTTAATGGCCGGACGAATCTGCGTCTCCTCTTCTTTTCCGATCAGCCCCTCATCTCCGGCATGTGGATTGAGTCCTAGTACCGCAATTCTCGGTTTATCGATACCAAAATCTTTTTGCAAGCTTTGTTGTAGGAGCATCAACTTACTTACTATTTTTTCTTTGGAGAGTGTAGAGGCCACTTCTCCGACCGGTACATGTTCTGTTACCAGACCCACTCTGAAATCGCCGGAACAAAGTAGCATCACTACGTCTTTGGCACCGAACATCTGTTGTAAATAAGGGGTATGACCGGTGTAAGAAAAATCGGCCGATTGAATATTTTTTTTATGGAGAGGGGCCGTCAATAATCCATCGATCTGCCCTTGCTTTAGAGCGGCTACGGCCGATTGCAACGAAATAGCTGCATACCGTCCACCCGTATCGGTCAGTTGACCGGGATGGATCTCTACATCCTCTTCCCAGCAATTGAACAAGTTGACCTGCTTGGCTTGCAGGCGATTCAGTTCTTTAGTTTGGGCATAGTTAAAGTTGTATTCGGTCAAGCCTTTGCGATAAAAGTTGATGGCTTTGTTCGAGGCAAAGATCACCGGCGTGCAGTGATCGAGTAGACGACTATCGGAAAAGGTCTTAATAATAAGTTCTATGCCAATGCCGTTGAGGTCGCCACACGTAATGCCGATAATAGGTTTGGGAGTATTCATGAAGTGGTATTGCTGTAAAATTAACGAAATATCACCTGGTATAATACGATTACATTTGCAGGGATGTACACGCTAAAAAAATCACTCGGTCAACATTTTTTGCGAGATGAGAATATCGTGCGTAAGATCATCGGAGCCTTACAGGAACATTCCTTTACACAATTGCTCGAGGTGGGCCCGGGAGGCGGGGCGCTGACCCGCCATTTACTGTCCCTTCCCGGAGTTGATCTTAAGGCTGTAGAGCTCGATAAAGAAAAGGTGGCCTATCTCCTGGAGCACTACCCGGCCTTGGAAGGTCGTCTCTTGCAGCAAGATTTTTTGAAAATGGACATTCCTTTTTCGACTCCCTTTACCGTTGTAGGTAATTTTCCATACAATATTTCGAGTCAGATCTTATTTACCATGGTCGATTGGTGCGTACAATTGCAAAGCATGGTCGGTATGTTTCAAAAAGAGGTTGCCCAGCGCGCGGCCGCCAAGCCCGGTTCTAAGACCTATGGTGTCTTATCGGTTTTGATCCAAGCGTTTTTTACCGTAGAATATCTCTTTGATGTAGCACCCGGTTGTTTCGATCCGCCCCCAAAAGTGATGAGTGGGGTCATCCGCCTGATCCCCCGAGAGCAACCCCCGGCAATGCGTAGTGCCGCTGACTTTACGCTATTGGTCAAAACGGCCTTTGGGCAAAGAAGAAAAACGCTTCGTAATGCGCTTAAGCCGTTGTTCGATGCCCAGGTACTGGCGGATCCCTTTTTTGACCAGCGCGCGGAACGACTACATGTCGAGGATTTTGGCGCACTGAGTTTTCGCATGCGGACCAACCCCAATGCGTAATTTTGTCGTTCCTTGTCTAGCAATCAACATACAGGAAAAGTGATCATTACCGGTCAGGCTCATCCCCTGCTTGCAGCGGAACTTTCCGCGATGGGTTACACGGTAGTGGATGCTCCGCATATTCTTTACAGCGAAGTAGTAGAGACCATACGCGACGTGGTAGGGTTAGTGGTTACCACCCGAATTAAGGTCGACCGTGCCCTCTTACAGCAAGCTGCGCAACTTCGCTGGATCGGACGCTTGGGGAGCGGTATGGAATTGATCGATACAGTTTTTGCAGCTGAAAAAGGAATCCGGTGTTTTAGCAGTCCCGAGGGAAATCGCCTTGCTGTAGCGGAGCACGCATTGGGTATGTTATTGTCGGTCTTACACCGGATCGATTGGTCGTATCGCGAGATACAGCAAGGAATGTGGAATCGAAATGAAAATCGTGGTGTAGAGTTGAGTGGTCAGTGCGTAGGCATTATTGGATATGGACATACCGGGCAACAACTAGCCAGTTTACTTAACTCCTTTGGCGTTACCGTATTGGCCAATGATATTCATAAATCGGGGTATAGCACTGGACGTATTCACGAGGCGTCGCTTGCTGAGATCGCAGCACGTTGTAGTGTTATCAGTTTTCATGTGCCGCTCAATGCAGGTACCAAGGGTATGGCCAATACTACTTTTTTTAATTCTTTGCAGCAGGCACCTGTTCTCGTCAATACCTCGAGAGGAGAGGTGGTAGAGCTACCTGCATTGGTGGAGGCCTTAGAAAAGGGTCAGTTATCCGGAGCTGCCTTGGATGTTTTACCCAATGAGAATCTGGCTTCTTATCAACCTGATGAAAATCAATTATTACAGCGATTAATTCAACGTCCTAATGTGGTACTGACTCCACATATTGCTGGCTATAGCCGCGAGTCTTTCGAAAAAATGAGTCGCGTTTTGCTCGAAAAATTACGCGGGGGCACTGCTGGCTCCTGAGCCATCACCTGTTTGGATTTTTGTATATTTGCCTTTAAATACTGCAACGCTTCGGTTTCGCTGAGGCGTTGCTCTTTTTTTTGTGAGTTAAACCGTAAGTATGAGTACGATTCAGTATGTAACCCAAGAGACCTTAGACCAAATGAAGGCCGAGTTGCAGCGAATGAAAGCGGTAGATCGCCCTGCTGCCAGCCGCGCAATTGCCGAGGCGCGTGAAAAGGGAGACCTGAAGGAGAATGCCGAATACGATGCTGCCAAAGAAGCCCAGGGTATCTTAGAGGCCCGTATTGCCGCACTCGAGGGAGCCCTTGCCAATGTTCGTATTTTGGATATTTCTTCTATTGATACCAGTAAGGTATCTATCTTAACCCAGGTAACGCTCACTAACCTGAAGACCAATAAGCAAGTGGTCTATAAAGTGGTCAGTGAAAAGGAAGCCGATCTAAAAGCGGGCAAGATATCCGTAACCTCTCCCATTGGTAAAGGAATACTGGGAAAAAAAGTAGGGGAGACGGCCGAGGTACAAGCACCTGCCGGTGTCTTGAATTTTCGCATAGACGCCATTACGGCTGGGTAAGCCATAACGATCAATTTTTGATGCCATGACCATTTTTTCAAAGATCATCAACGGCGAGTTAGCCTGTTACAAGATAGCAGAGAACGATCTGTTTCTTGCTTTTTTAGATGTATTCCCATTGCGCGAGGGGCATGTATTAGTGGTGCCTAAAATCGAAGTAGACAAAGTATTTGATCTTCCAGAGTCTTATTTGTCTTCGATGCTGGTCTTTGCTCGGCCCATCGCCAAGGCCATCGAAAAAGCCTTTCCTTGTAATCGCTGTGGTATTTCCGTGATCGGACTTGAGGTGCCGCATGCGCATATGCATTTGATCCCCATCAATACCTCTAATGACCTGAACTTTGCGCAGCCCGGCAAACAAAAGGCCAGCGATGAGCAACTTCGTGCGGTTCAGCAGCGCATCATGGCTTTTTGCTGAGTTTATTTTTTTTGGATTCGTTGCGGATTGGCCTCGATAAAGTCGGCCCATCCTTTTTTACTATTCTTTTTTTGTGGAGAGCGTTTTCGAGTAGCGCTACCCGCACCAACCCCATTGGGATTTTTGCTTGTGGGCAGGGAGCTAATTCCTGCTCTGACCATTGTGCGAGCCCCAGTGGCCACTTGGTTATGGTATTCGTAGTAATGACATAATGCAACGGCTACTGCATCGGTAGCATCAAAATGTTTAGGACTGTCTTTGAATCGTAAGATGGTCTGAAGCATTTTCATGACCTGCTCTTTATTAGCATTACCATTGCCGGTAACGGCCTGCTTAACTTTTTTAGGGGAGTACTCGGTTACTTCTAATCCATGCCGCATGGCGGCCGCAATGGCTACGCCCTGGGCTCTTCCCAGCTTCAGCATACTTTGGACATTCTTTCCAAAAAAGGGGGCTTCGATAGCAAAATCAGTGGGTGAGAATTGAGTAACAAGGCCGCTCACGGTATTAAAGATCAGTTGCAGTCGCTTATGGTTGTCTTTTATCTTACCGGGTTTTAATACTCCCAGATCGAGCAAGATGGGTTTTCGGTCAACTATCTTAATAAGGCCGTATCCCATTACTACCGTACCTGGGTCGATCCCCAGAATTATTTTGCCAGTCTTTTGCACCCCGCCTTGTATTTTTACAAGATTAATGAAGCTCTCTCGATTCAGCAAAATCTTTCTGCGTTATCTGCCAGGCCCCTTGTTGATGGTGGTGCTCTGCTGGATCATTTGGCTACAACTCGGTAAGCAAGATAATCTTGAATTACTGCCCTCGCTTTTGGAAAAAGCAGTACAGGGTAGTGGGCTGCTCCTACTGATCGGCATTTTCCTGCTGATGCTATTGAATTGGCTGATCGAATCGATAAAGTGGAAGATCGCCATTGCCTCGGTGCAGACCATTTCGCTATTTCGGGCCTTTAAGGCCGTGCTATCGGGTTTGTCTTTCTCGGTGAGTTTGCCCAATCGTATTGGGGAATATGTGGGCCGGGTGCTTTATCTCGATCCTTCGCACCGGGTAGCTGCTATTTCCGTAACCGTGGTCTCTAGTTTTAGTCAGTTGATCGTTACCGTGGCAATGGGTCTTGTCGGATGGATAGCGGCTCTTCCTGTTTTGACCACGCAGCAGCCCTGGCTAGCCAATTTGTGGTGGTGGGTGCTGTTGGTGATCGGTTTTCTGTTATTGGTATTGTTGCTCTTGTATTTTAAGGTCAGTAACCTTTATGCATGGTTACAACAGCGTTTGTTGTATCCCACCTCTGCCTGGTCGCTCCGGTTTAAAAAATGGCTGGAGGCTCTTGAAACTTGTACGCCCTACGTTTTGCGAACCTTATTATCCTTGTCTTTACTCCGATATGGTATTTTTTTAGTACAATATTTTATGGCCTATCAGCTCTTTCTGGTACCGCTTTCGGGGATGGACCTTTTTGTTACCGTTTCACTTAGTTTTTTGACCTTGGCGGTTGTGCCTACTTTTGCCATTGCCGAGATCGGATTACGCGGCGCTGTGGGTATTTGGATCGCTGGTTGGTTTGTTGGGGCCTCAGCCGGGGTCGACGGTTCCACAGCCGGTATCTTGCTGACCGCCATGCTGATTTGGATCACCAATCTGATACTACCGGCCCTGGTGGGCGCGTTATTGATGACTGGAGTTCGTAACCTTTTTAACATCAGAGATGAAGCTGAATAGTCTGATCTTGTCCTTGTTGCTGCTTGTTTACCAGGGGGGAGAAAGTTTTTCTCAGTCAGCAAGTAGCAATCTGTTTTGTGGCACCCGCAATACCGCATTTAAGGGCGATGAACGCATTACCTACTCTGTTTACTATACCGTTATAGGACTTTATATCAATGCCGGCACTGCTGTTTTTAGTACCCGACTCGAAAAACTAAATAATAAACCCGTATATCATGTGGTAGGTACCGGTACCACTAATCCCTCTTATGATTGGGTATATCGGGTACGCGATCGATACGAAAGCTATATTGATACCGCTACCTTACAGCCCCTTCGTTTTATTCGCGATGTAAATGAGGGAGGATATAAGATCAAGCAACAATATGAGTTTAATAAAACCACCAATATTGCCTCGACTACAAAGGGCGATCATAAAGTGCCCGCTTGCGTACAAGATGTATTGAGTGCTATTTATTATGCGCGAAATATCGATTTTAGCAAGGCCAAGCCAGACGAGAAGATACCGTTTTCTCTTTTCTTGGATTACGAGGTATTCAACATGTACATCCGTTATTTGGGAAGGGAGACTATCAAGACCCGCTATGGTACTTTTCGGACCATTAAGTTTAAGCCCTTGTTAGTGAAGGGAACCATTTTTGAGGGAGGAGAGAATATGACCGTTTGGGTTACCGACGATCAAAATCGAATTCCCGTTCGGATCGAGAGTCCGATTGTGGTAGGAAAAGTAAAGGTCGATATGATGAGCTATGCCAATATCCGCTATCCGCTGCACTCCTTGGTTTCGTTGCGCTAACTATCCCTAATTCTATTCTAATTCTTTCAACGAAAAGAACCGATCTGGGCGAATTCCTTTTTCGGTACGAGTCAATGTACAGCATTCCTGTTCGCGGTCGTGCTCAAAGAAGAGGATATAGTTTTGGGCAAGAGCCTCCTCTAAAAAAACTTTCTTCTCTTGCAAACTGACCAGCGGAAACATATCGTAAGCCATTACGTAGGGTAAAGGAATATGACCGGCCGAAGGAAGCAGATCGGCCATAAACACGATCGTGTGGTTACGGTAGCGAATTTGCGGGAGCATCATAGCCCTTGTATGACCATTGGCAAAACGGATATCAATATGCTCCGTAAATGGAGTAGTGCCCAGGGTCTTCAGCGAGGGCCCTTCTTCTGTAAAAGAAGCCCGGCCACCAAATCGTATTCCCGCTGTCTTATCATCGGGCATATCGATCATCGAAAGTTGTCCGCCCTCTTTGATGGGTAAAATATTTTCTGTTAAGAACGATGCTTTTTCTCTGTCATTGGGTTGAACCGCCCAGTTCCAATGTTCGGGATTGG
This sequence comes from Sphingomonadales bacterium, assembly GCA_016872195.1. Classification (GTDB taxonomy): domain Bacteria; phylum Bacteroidota; class Bacteroidia; order Chitinophagales; family Chitinophagaceae; genus JJ008. Next base: position 31,641 of record VHAT01000016.1, read on the forward strand.
TCCAGACGCGTGCCGATGGAAAGGCGGCTACCAAGCGGTCTCCCTGGCGGGCGATCGTTCCTCCGCAGTGATCAAAATGAAGATGTGTCTGAATGATATCGGTAATATCGTTTCGGGTAAAGCCATGCGCGGCGAGTGAACTATCGAGGGTATCATTACCATGTAAACCATAGTGACCAAAGAACTTGGCATCTTGTTTTGTACCCAGTCCGGTATCGACCAAGATCAGCCGATCGCCCTCTTCGATGAGCAGACAACGTAGTGCCCAAGAACAAAGATTGTTTTCATCGGCCGGGTTGATCTTATTCCAAATGCTTTTAGGCACCACACCGAACATGGCGCCGCCATCTAACTTAAAGAATCCGGTATTAATGCTATACAAGCGCATTTTTTTCTGTTTTGGCCGAACGTGTAAAGTTCAGTAAAAAAAAGCCGAGCACAAAGAAGATCATCAGCGCTAATACCGAGTTACGTTGCGATCCGGTCTGCTCGGTAATGTATCCGAATCCAAACATGCCAATTACCGTAGCGATCTTTTCGGTTACATCATAAAAACTAAAATAAGAGGCCGTATCTTTTGTAGCAGGCATTAGTTTAGCATAGGTAGAGCGACTCAGGGATTGAATACCTCCCATCATAAATCCCACGATAACGGCCAGCCCATAAAACTCATAGACGCCTCCTACCGGTAAGGAGTACCCGATCACACAGCCCACACACCAGAGGGCTACCAATATTTGCAAGGTGCGCAGGTTACCCAGCTTGTTCGATAGTTTGGCGATGGTAAAAGCACCGGGAATGGCAATGATCTGAATGATCAAAATGGCACCGATCAGATTTTCGGTAGGAATATTCAGTTCTCCCTTTCCATAGATGGCCGCTACCAGCATTACCGTTTGTACACCCATGTTATAACAGAAAAAAGCAATCAGAAAACGGCTAAGGAGTACTTGTTTTTTTAACTGTTGCCATACCTGACGCAGTTCGTTATATCCTTTTAGCAGTAATTGTTGTTGAGCCGACGGCCTATCAGCCCCCATACTCGCGGGCATGCGATTGAGCGAGTACGAGCCAAAGCCAAACCACCAAAGCCCCACTAGTAAAAAGCAGATCCGAAATTGAATGGTGGTGCCCTCTCCGCCTCCTACTAACGAAGGAGTAAATACAAATACAAAGCAGATCAATTGTAACAAGACCGAGCCCACATAACCGTACGCGTATCCACGAGCGCTAATGCGGTCTCTGTCTTCGGGGGCAGCGATCTCCGGTAAATATGAATTATAATAGACCCAACTGGCCCAAAAACCCACACAGGCCAATATCATGCAGAACAATCCCCAACCCAGGGTAGCTCTTTCAAAAAAGAAAAGACCGCTGCAACCCAAACTACCCATGGTCAAAAAGAATCGCATGAACGATTTTTTATTTCCTTTATAATCGGCAATGGCCGAGAGCAGGGGAGAAAGGCAGGCTACGATCAGTAAGGCTACTGCAATGGTGTAGTTGTAGAGAGAAGAGTTTTCGAAGGTCCTTCCTAAGAAAGTTACCGTCTTTGAAACGACCTTACCATCGACCTCCTTTGTCGCGTCGACTGCAATGGCCTCGAAATACGCAGGAAAGATGGTAGAGGTAATAACCAGATTGTAGGCAGAATTGGCCCAGTCGTACATAGCCCAGGCATTCACTACTTTTTTGTTTGCCGTTTGCATCGGTAGGTTTTGATAAATATAAGCAATTAGATCGGCTGCGGTCCGTGCGGGGCCAATAAGACGTGGTCTCTAGTCCGCACGAGACTGGGGTGCATCGCCAATCTGCGAGATCTGTTTGTTAGGCCTGTTTGTTAGACCTGTTAGCTATACCTGTTTGCCAGACCTTTTTGTTAGGTCTTTAAGTAACCTGTGGCTAGTAAGATCAGCAGTATCGTACCTGCGACGATCCTGTAAAAGGCAAAGACCTTGAAGCCGTTGCGCTGAACAAAACGAATAAAGAATTGAATGGCCAGTAGCGATACGACAAAGGCTACTGCATTTCCTATGGCAAATAATTGCAGATCGGCGGTGCTGATCTGTTTATATCCTTTTAGCAATTTATAACCCGTTGCAGCAGCCATTGTCGGGACGGCCAGAAAAAAAGAAAATTCAGCGGCTAAGGTGCGGCTTAGTTGCTGTTGCATACCGCCGATAATACTCGATGCACTTCGACTAACACCGGGTATCATGGCAATACATTGCCAGCATCCGATCTTAAACGCCTTCCAAAAATCGATTTGTTCCTCTTCTTGAATTGTTTCTTTGGTAAATAGTCTGTCAATAAAAAGCAGTACGATGCCACCGGCCACCAGTGCGATCGCTACGGTAAGGGTGCTTTCGAGTAATTCGTCTATATAATCAGATAGTAAATAGCCCAGACACAAGGCCGGAGTCGCTGCCACGAACAGCTTAACATAAAATTTCATTCCTGCTGTACGGTTGCGTAAGGGAGCTATAAATTTTTTCCAATACATAACCACCACAGCCAAGATGGCTCCTAATTGAATGCCTACGGTAAAGAGTTTGGTAAAATCAGTATCAGGTACACCGAGTAGTTTTTCGGTAACGATCATATGACCGGTCGACGAGATCGGTAAAAACTCGGTGAGCCCTTCCACAATAGCGATCAGAATGGCTTCTAAGAGGCCCATGCTTATTTCTTGAAAATAGCGAAGATCTCCAGGACCAGTCCCGCCAAAATGAGCAAGGGAGCCACCGTAATGCGGGTACTGCTGTAAACAGCTTCTTTATTAAAGACAGAAGGATCGGTATTGCTTTTTCCGCCAGCCATTAAGTACATACCAAGAGCGATCAGTACCAGCCCGGCCAGCATCCAGATTAGATTTTGCTTTTCGAATAAAGAACCAGATTCATTTTTCATAGTAGTCAGTATTTGTTGGGCAACCGCTCTTTTGGAAAGGAGCGTTGCTGCTTGCGACTTAGTATAAGTCGTCTAATTTCATTTTCAGGTATTTGATAACACTGCGATGAGTACTAAAAAGAGTGATCCCAATGCCCAGTAAGATCAGGCCGATAAAGAGCAGTATCAGATCGCCCGTATCGTGAATGGCTTTTAATTCGGGGAGTACGCTTTCGGCCATCAGAATAAAGGAAAATACGGCCACCACGGCAATTAGTCCGCTAATGGCTCCATTAATGATGGCCCGTTTATTGATCGGCCAGGCAATGAACCAGCGAGTAGCCCCTACCATTTGCATGGTCTTGATCAAAAAGCGATTGCTGAACATGGCCAACCGAATGGTGTTATCGATCAATATAATGACCACCGCTGATAGCAACAGCGCTATGCCCAGTAAAATGCCACTGATCTTGCGGATGTTCTGGTTGAGATTATCGACCAGCGCTTTCGGATAAGCCACTTCGATGATATAGGTTTGCTTAAGCAGTAGCGTCTGGATCTTAGCTAGTGAATCGGCGTTCATGTACTCCTGCTTCATTTTAAAATTGATGCTGTTAGGCAGGGGATTGGCATCGAGCACGCCATCCCACGAATTATTGCCATCGGCCAAAAAGATCTCCTTGGCTTTTTCTTTGTTGACGAACTGAATCGACTTTACGAAGGGTTGAGCGGCAATGTAATTGAACAAAGCCGCACTGTCGGTCGGATTCAGATCGCCGCGCAGTTCGGCGCGCACCTCTACGCTCTCCTTAAAATAATCTCCCAGTTTATTGGCATTAATGACCAGCCAGCCGATGATACCGAGTAAGAGCAAGACCAGGGTAACCCCTAAAATGGACATAAAGTAAGAGGGCTTACCGCGTTTAATGGATGCTTTTCCGGCTTGTGACATGAAGATAGATTTGAGTGTCGTTGCGCTCTGGCAAATATAAAAGTTTAACGCTACAAACCGTATTTTTGGTGCCCTATGGAGTACGATTTTCGGAGGATAGAAAAAAAATGGCAAGCGCTTTGGAAAGCGCATCACGTCTATCGGGTAAGTAACGATACCAGTAAGCCCAAATGTTACGTGCTCGATATGTTCCCGTATCCCAGCGGAGCCGGTTTGCATGTGGGCCATCCCCTCGGTTATATCGCCTCTGATATTTACAGTCGCTATAAAAAGTTAAAGGGATTTAACGTTCTCCATCCCATGGGCTTTGACAGTTTTGGGTTGCCCGCTGAGCAATATGCCCTGGACACCGGTCAACATCCGGCCGTTACCACCGAACAAAATATCGCTACGTTTAAATCGCAGCTCGATAATATTGGATTTTGCTACGATTGGGAACGAGAAGTGCGTACCAGTGATCCATCGTATTACAAATGGACACAATGGATCTTTTTACAGCTGTTCAATTCCTTTTATAATAAGACAACGGACAAGGCCGAACCCCTTGCCCAACTGGTTACTTCTTTCGAGAAGGAAGGAAATCAAAATCATGCTTGTCCTGGAGATCCGGCGCTACAGTTTACTGCGGCCGAGTGGAAGGCTTTTTCTGATGCAAAGAAGCAGTCTGTATTGATGGACTATCGCTTGGCCTATTGCGGGTATGGGGAGGTTAACTGGTGTCCTGCCCTGGGCACGGTGCTGGCCAACGACGAAGTAGTGAACGGCGTGAGCGAGCGAGGTGGCCACCCGGTGATCAAAAAAAAATTAAGACAATGGTATCTGCGCATCACGTCCTATGCCGATCGCTTGCTCGAAGGGCTTTCGCGTGTGGAGTTCAGCGATTCCATGAAGGAGATGCAGACCAACTGGATCGGTAAGTCGCGCGGAGCCGAGGTAGATTTTGCGGTCTCTTCGCAAAATTCCGAACTGTCTGGGAAAAAAATTCGGGTGTACACCACGCGCCCCGATACCATTTTTGGGGTTGATTTTATGGTGTTGGCCCCAGAGCATGAGTGGGCCCAGCAACTAGCCAGTGCGGAACAAGAACCCGCCGTAACTGATTATATAGCCTTGGTTAAAAGCCGCAGCGAGAGAGACCGCATGGCCGAAAAAAAGATCAGCGGGGTCTTTACCGGTTCGTACGTACAACATCCTTTTGCCGCAGACCGATTGGTGCCCATCTGGATCAGCGAGTATGTGCTGGCCGGCTATGGCACGGGCGCCATTATGGGAGTACCCTGCGGCGACGAACGCGATCATAAGTTTGCCAAGCATTTTTCGATCCCCATTACCAATATTATTGGCGAGCGTTACACCGGCCAGGAGGCCATTACCACCAAGGAAGCCTTGCTGGTTAATTCCGGGTTTTTGACCGGACTGCCCATGAGTGAAGCCATTGAGGTGGCTATTAGGGCCATCGAAGAAAAGGGAATCGGACTTCGTAAGACCAATTATAAGATGCGCGACGCGGCCTTTAGCCGGCAGCGTTATTGGGGCGAGCCCTTTCCCATTCGGTGGAGCGGGGAGACCGCCGAGCCCCTCGATGCCGCCCAACTGCCGCTGGAATTACCCAAGGTAGACAGCTACCAGCCCGGCCCCGATGCCCAGGGTCCCCTGGCCAATATTCCTGCGTGGGTGGGCCAGCAACTCGAGACCAATACCATGCCCGGATACGCCGGCTCTTCTTGGTATTTTTTGCGGTTTATGGACCCCCACAACGGAGCCGAATTTTGCAGCCGACCCCTTTCCGATTACTGGAATCAGGTCGATCTCTATATCGGCGGAACCGAGCATGCCGTAGGGCATCTGCTGTACAGTCGCATGTGGACCAAGGTCCTTTTTGACCTGGGCCTGATCGGCTACGACGAGCCCTTTAAGCGGCTCTTAAATCAGGGGATGATACAGGGATCCTCTCGCTTTATTTATCGTAAAAGAGGTACGAATACTTTCGTAAGCTTTGGATTAAAAGATGATTATGATGTCGATGCTATACATGTTGACGTAAACATAGTAGATGGGGTAGAGCTCGATTTGGCGGCCTTTAAGGCCTGGCGTCCGGAATATGCTGCCGCTGATTTTGTGCTGGAAAATGGTAAATACATCTGCGGCACCGAGGTAGAGAAGATGAGCAAAAGCAAGTTCAACACTGTTAACCCCGACCTGCTCGTTGAAAAGTATGGCGCCGATACTTTTAGGATGTATGAGATGTTTTTGGGTCCCGTTGAACTCAGCAAACCCTGGGACACCAAAGGCATTGAAGGGGTGCACCGGTTCTTAAAAAAGTTTTGGCGGATGTATGCTTCTGAAACCGGCCAGCTACGCGTGACCGACCGCCCCGCCACCCCCGCCGAACTAAAGGTGCTGCATCATACCATTAAAAAGATAGAGCAAGACACCGAGCGGTTCAGCTTTAATACTGCCGTAAGCGGTTTTATGATCGCCGTAAACGAGCTGATCGATCTGCAGTGCGATACTCACGAGGTGCTGCTGCCCCTTCTCATTTTGTTGCAACCCTATTCCCCTCATATTACTGAGGAATTGTATTCGTTACTCGCTCCCGGCGAGTCGCTGAGTGCCTCCGGGCTCGGTATTAACGGCGCCCAATATCCCCTTTTTGAGGCACACTATGTACAGGAGAATACCAAGGTCTATCCCGTTGCCATTAACGGAAAAACCCGCACTCAAATTGAATTACCCCTATCGCTGAGCCCCGCCGAAGTTGAGGCCATTGTAACCGCTGATCCTGTGGTGGTTAAGTGGCTCGATGGCAAGCCCCCCAAAAAAGTCATCTATGTGGCCGGCAAGATGGTGAATGTGGTGGGGTAGTTCATTAGCTTTTTTGGAGATATTGAAAATACTTGGGTTTTAGATATTCACATTTTTTCTCAGTTTTTTGTTTTGGGCTGGTTTAGAAGCAAAATTTCCATAATTTTCACTTGCTTGATGCGTAAATAGTTTTTAACATCTAGTGACGCATTTAAAAACCTACGACCAAAACCAGCGGAATATGCAAACTTTGAGCAATCAATTAAAAGCCAACTTATTTTTAGTAACTGCCAGAAAAAAATCCAGTCTTTTATTTTTGACCCTAACCCTTGCAGTGTTGTTTGTAGGGAATGGGGTGAAGGGGCAGAGCTCTTCGAACTATACTTTCAGCACGAATGCAACGGGTTCGTTGGCTTTAGATGCCAACAGTAATGCGGTAGATATGACTACTGGGACTACCACTTTGTTGTCTGGAGGTTCTGATTTTGGTGTTTCCTCTGTCACTAACATTCCTTTCACGTTTATTTTTATGGGGCGGCCTTTTTCGCAGTTTTCTGCAACTGCTGATGGAATGCTCAACTTAGGCGCCACGGCAAACTCTGGCACGACCTTAACTGCTTCTGGCGCAAGTGCAACCACTCCTCGTATTAGCGCATTTGGAGGAGATTTATATTTGGGAAGTTCCGGTAAAATCCATTCTAAAGTTGTTGGTTCCGCTCCAAACAGATGCCTTATTGTTGAATGGAATTCCGTTGCCTTATTTTTTAGCGCCACAGCTGCAAACGCAAATAGTACTTGGCAGGTAAGACTCTACGAAACTACGGGAATGGTTGAGTTTGTATATGGAGCGATGAATATTGCTGATACTTACTTTGCTCCTGGGTATATTGGATTTGCCACAAATACTATTGCAGCGGCAGGAAATATTCTTTGTATTAATTCTTCGACCAACGCTGTTCAAAGCACCTCGGCACAGGTAAACAGTATTAATGGTGGAACATACTCAACAGGAGATATCACTAACCTGAACTCATCATCCAATGGAAGCAGAAGGATTTACAGTCTTACTCCCCCCTCCGCACCGCCTAATGATCCCACTAGTCTGAGCATAACAGGAGGCACAACTACCGCAACTTTGAGATGGACTGATAATTCAACTAATGAGGCCTTATTTATAATTACCAGAGCCACGAACGCCTCTTTTACAGAGAATACTTCAGTATCAACAGTTGCTTCAACCACATCCGCTACAACTGGTGGTTCATATAGCTCTACTCTAACCAATCTAGAGCCCGGTACAACTTATTATTTTAGGGTTCAATCCTCAAGAGAAGGGGTGGTAAGTACTGGGATATCAGGGTCTCTAACAACAACTTCAGCGACTACTTACTACTGGGTAGGTGCTACGGGGGGTACTTGGAGCGCTGCTGGAAACTGGAACACTAACCCCGCTGGAGGTGGAAGTACGCGATTATCTGCTGCGACCACTGACGTTCTGATAATTGATGGAGCCGGGACCACTTCAGGGGGAACACTCTCCATTAGCGTAGATGTCACAAGTTTTTCAATAGGACAATTCAAAATCACTAATAGCACTGCTTTGACACTTCAGAGTAGTAGCAGCACTGCTCGTGTAATTACAATTACCGGGGGTATGGGTGATGATTTTGTAATTGGGTCAGGCAGTGCCCTTTCTCTAAATAGTTCCAACCCAGTTGGTTTTATTTTCTCTTCAACTGGTGTAGGACTAGTTGGAACCATTTCAGGTACCCTTAATTTTGGCGGAAGCACATCAAATTTAGTTACAACTACTGGAGGAACAGGCACCTTAGTGAGCATTGAAAGTAGCGGTATTGTCAATTTAACATCAACAACTGTAGCTCTAGTTGGGTCCACAAGCACCTTACTTTTTAAGAATGGTTCTACTTGTAACTCTTCGGGTGCAACAACAGGAGCGCCTCCAGTCCCCCTTAGCGCGTGGGAAACTAATTCCAATTTAGTAATTACCGGAATTACAAGTAGTACTACACGCCCAACTAATAACCTACAAAGCTTTGGTAACCTAACTTATAATTGCCCATCTGCGACTGGTACTATGAGCTTTTTTACCACTTCCACTTCTGCTGTGGTAAAAGGGAATTTAAATATTATTGCCACTAATACTGGAAAATTCCGAGCATTAACTTCCGGAACACTTACTATACAGGGCAATATCAATGTAAGTGGTGGAACTTTTGACGTTGCGAGTAGTAATGGAGTCCTTAATGTAGCAGGAAATATTAGTGTTACAGGGGGGGCTTTTGACATAGCACAAGGCGAATTAGCAGCTTCAAGTTTAAACCTGCAGGGGAATTTTATTCAAACTGGTGGAACTGTTACACAAACTAGCAGTATGGGGCAATTGCAACTAAATGGAGTTGCGTTGCAGTCTTTAACTCTTGGGACTCATGGCGGTAGTTTAAGATTTAGAATTAATAATGCTGCTGGAGTTAATCTCACTTCAAATATTTCAATCAGGGATCTTACCGTTTCAGCTGGAAATATTACTGGTACAGGAACGATATCATATAATGGTACCTCCTCTATTTTAACTTATAATGGCTCAACTGGATCCCAGACTGCTAATGCAATTGAATTCCCGTCTTCGAATGGCCCCTCATCATTAGTCATCAATAACACTAGCACCTCTCCAACTAATGTTGTGACGATTCCTTTCGCAAGAACATTGAATGGTACAAGTGGAATTTTAACTCTTACAAGTGGAATAGTTGATAACAGTGGTGGATCTAATGCATTAACACTCTCAAACTCGGGGCTAGGCGCAATATCTGGTGGTTCTCAGACCACGTATATCAAAGGAGCAATTAGCAGGCCACTTCCAGCAGGATTGACCTCTTCTGACTATAGTTTTCCATTAGGGAAAGCCACGTTTAATCCCATCACATTAACTTCTGTTTCAACGCTTACACCCACCGGTGCAGTTACTATTACAGCCGAGGTCTTTGACGCTAACTCAGGTGGCTCGGCTGGAACGAATATGAGCACCTTAAATACAAATAGATATTGGGCCGTATCTTCTTCTGGTCCTTTATCAGGCACACTCATTACTCTTAATGATAACTCAGTAACGGCTACTACCGCTATTGCATCTAGCTCTACTCTTACTGGCGCATATAATTTAGTTGGAGGTACATCGCCATTAATCGCTTCTGGAATTAGTATCACCACAGCTGCTCCTGCTCTAACCTCTTTGCCCGGGTTTTTTGTTTTAGGTGAAAAGGCAGTGCCTATGGTTTATGTTTCTAGTTCAGTCACTGGTACTACAACTGCTCCAATTATAAAACCTGCAACAAATCAACAGATCATAAGGGTCCAAGTTCTTACTTCTGGCAACGGTAGTCCGTTAACTGTATCTGGTCTAGTTTTTACTACAACTGGTTCAACAAGCCCAACAATTGATATATCTGCTGCTAAAGTTTTTTATACTGGAGCTAGTGCAACCTTTTCTACTACTACACAGTTCGGTTCAACTATTAGTAGCCCTAGCGGTAATTTTACAATTTCCGGTACGCAAATTCTATCTGAAGGGACAAATTATTTTTGGCTTGTATATGATGTTCCTGCTGGAGCGACTGAAAATAATCTAGTAGGAGGAACTTTTTCTAGCATTAGCTACACAGGTGGTACCTCAACACCAACTGATAATAGTGCAACTGGTGCACGAGTAATTCGTTCAGCGCTGAATGGAGTATATAATATTGCGCCAGGTCTTTCCTTTCCACATTACACTACTTTGACAGCTGCCATAGCTGATTTGCATTTAGTGGGCGTCAGCGGCCCTGTTACATTCTTGCTTCAAACTACTTACACTAGTACAACTGAGACTTTTCCGCTAGTTATCAATGAGTTTACTGGTTCTAGTTTGACTAATACCCTTACCATCAAGCCTCAGACTACGGCCACACTCTCGGGTTCAAGTTCAACTGCCCTCATTACGCTGAAAGGGGCTGATAATGTGATTATTGATGGAAGTAATAATGGAACATCTTCACGTGATCTTACTATTATCAATAACAATACGGGTACATCCTCAGCTGTAGTTTGGCTTCAATCAAACGGAACAAATGGAGCTACTTCAAACATCATCAAGAATTGTAATATTGTGGGTAATGCCCCCACAACTACATTAGTGGGTGTTGGTAGCGGCAGCTCGTCTATCAGTGCAACCTCTTTGGGCACGAATAATAATAATAATACGTTCCAGAATAATAATATCAGTAAAGTACAGTATGCAATTTACTCACAGGGTAATTCTTCCGGTACCAAGAATTCAGGTAATGTGATTACCCAAAATTTAATTAATGCAGCTTCACCCAACCAGGTGTCAAAATCTGGAATTTTAGTTGGATTTGAAAATAATGTCACGATAAGCAACAATAATATTTCGAATATTTCCGGTGTTAGCAGCAGTCATGCATGGGCAATTAATTTAGGGGCTATAATCTCTATTTCCACTACCCCCCCTACCTCAGGAAATGAGGTAACTAATGCAACGGTGTCTGCAAATCTCATTGGTTCAATAAGAGGAGCAAATCAATATGGCGCAGGAGGCATTCTTGTTTCGCCATCTACTTCAGGTATTAATTTGATTGTCAATAACATGATATCCGGTGTTGCTGCAAATGGAACCGGGGGTGATTGTGGTATTGGCATTATGGTGGCAGGGGGCAGCGGTTCTACAACTCGGGTTTATCATAACTCTGTAGCAATGTCAGCCACTTTAACGGGAGGCTCAGGCCCTAACATTGCCTTGGCTGTAAGCAACAATCCGACTATCGACATCAAGAATAATATACTTGCAAGTACAGGAAGCACAGGCACTGGAGCAAACAGGGCTATTGCTTTAAGTTATTCAGCATACACCAACCTGACATCAAACTATAACGACCTCTTTGTATCTGGCGGAGGCACTACTGCAGGTGTTGGTGCTATTGGTGGTTGGGCGGGGACGGCTCAGGTTGCATTATCAAACTGGCAAACAACAACTTCGCAAGATGTAAATTCGCTCAGCATCGTGCCGCCTTTTGTATCGGCCACAGACCTACATCTGAGCACCGGTACCACACCGACTCGATTTGAGTCTAGGGGTGTACTGACTTCAGTTACTACCGATATCGATGGTCAAGTTCGTCCCGGTCCTGCAGGCTCTACGAACGGTGGAGGTACCGCTCCAGACATAGGGGCAGACGAATTTGATGGTGTTCCTATTCCTGGTTGTGTTACACCTACTGCCCAACCTACAGGTCTTGTGTTAACTCCCGCTACAAGTTCAATTTCACTTAGTTTTACACCCGCCGCGGGAACCCCTAGTCATTATTTGATAATACGATATACCGGCGCTACTATCTCCACTACTACTCCTGTTAATGGCACAACCTATACTAATGGGACGAGTGCGTTGGGAGGAACTGTTGTCGCTAACAGTACAACTAGCACGGTAAATGATGCAGGTCCTCTTAGTCCCACCACACAGTATACTTATGCTATCTATTCTTACAACAATAGTAACTGTGACGGTGGTCCGATTTATTTGACAGCATCACCGCTTACTGGTACTACCACCACCTGTGGTAATGCGGCACCATCAAGTGCTGCTGCAACTGCTGTACTCGCCACCTCCTTTGTTGCCAACTGGACTGCTGTAACGGGTTCTACGGGTTATTTGCTTGATATCTCAACTTCTTCTACTTTTAGCTCCTTTGTAACAGGATACAATTCACTTGCTGTCTCATCAAGTTCGCTCTCACTTACCGTTACAGGGTTAACTCCTCTTACAACTTACTATTACCGAGTAAGATCACAAGAGGGTACGTGTGTTTCCACTAATAGTGGCAATATTACTGTAACCACCTATGCCTCCGTTCCTTGGTCAGAGGGCTTTACTGGTAGCACTGCAACACCTGCAGGCTGGATTACAACTGGCTGGACAATTGGAGATTACTATGATAATGACTATTGGTCTTTTTGGCCATACCAAACTGGCAACCCCATGAATGCGATACTTAAAAATATTTATTCCTCTTCAACAGGGGGAGGCTTTACTTTGCCAACTTTTGCTGCTATTCCTAGTAATGTTTCATTGAATTATCAATATAATCTAACCGACTACGATGGTGTAAGTACGGTTGCAGCTGGTTGGGGAAGTTTACAATGGCAAATTTCGATAAATGGCGGCGCATTCACTAATTTGGGTGGTCCAATAACAGCTACGACTGGTTCGTCGTACGTTAATGCACCAACTATTGATCTGTCTTCATATACTGGGCAGAACATTCAATTGCGCTTGAATGCTACTTGGTTATCTGGCGACTATTTTCTTTCTTTTGATAATTTCAATATCTTCCCTCCTTGTACTGTTCCTGCTAGCCCCACCGGCTTAACACAGTCATCTAGTGGGCTAGCTAGCATTGCTCTTGGTTTTACCCATCCCGGCACTGCGCCTAGTTCTTACTTAGTAGTTAGATATCCCGCGGGCAGCACACCAACCTCCCCTGTAACCGGTACCACTTATGCTGTTAATGGCACATTAGGTTCCGGAGTCGTTACTCATATTATTACTGGTACTAGTACGCCTACATTTACACTATCTAATCTTAATGCTGGCACCTCATACGATGTATATGTGTATCCTTACAACAATACCAACTGTTCTCCTGCTCCGCTATATGGAGGCCCACTTTCAGGAACATTTACTACAGTTAGTTGTGCGGCTAACCCATTAGTCGGATCCTATTCGATACCTGGCAGCTATGCATCACTTACAGCAGCTATCTCAGATCTTAATGTTCGAGGTGTTTCTGGAAATGTATTCCTTCAGTTGGGCAGCGCCTATACTTCTACAGTAGAAACATTCCCCCTTACTCTTGCTAGTAATCCTTGTATGAACGCAAGTAACACGGTAACTATTCGTCCTGCGGCGGGGGTTAGCGGACTTTCAATTACTTCTGGTAATGCCACCGCTACTATCGATGTCAACGGAGGTGATTATTGGGTAGTTGATGGAAGGCCCGGTAGTGTTGGCACTACTGCGCAGCTGTCCCTCATTAATTCAAGTAATGCGCCCGCAATTCGATTTATTAATGATGCAACCAATAACATTGTAAGATTCAGTAACGTAAGCTCTTCTGTCACATCAACTAATTCTGGTATTATAGTTTTTTCAAATACTAGCGGAACTTCAGGTAATGATAATAATATTATTGATAATTGTGACCTAAATGGAGGAGGTGTGGCGCCTAATATTATTTATGCGAGTGGAAGTACCTCACCTGCCGATAATAGCGGAAATACGATTTCTAACAACTTAATTAGAGATCAGTTTGCAGCCGCATCGGAAACTAATGGTATTTTGGTTTTAAGTGGTAATACATCTTGGACAATCGGCGGTAATAGTATATACCAAACTCTTACACGGACATTTACATCAGGCTCAACGCACACAGGTATAAAAATTGATGCTACCGCTGGAAATGGTTTTACAATTACCAATAATTTTATCGGCGGTAGTGCTGCCAATTGTGGTAGTACTGCATGGACAATTTCTGGCACAATTGCAAATAGATTCCGTGGTATCTCCTTAAATGTAGGCACAGCTACTGCGACTAGTGTTCAAGGAAATACGATCGCTAATTTTAATTTTACGAGTAACTCTAGCTCTACTGCGAATGGAGGTCCATGGACTGGTATAATTCTGAGAGCTGGGAATGCAAATATTGGAACACTTGCTGGCAACTCTATTGGTAGCGCTTCTTCACAAGGATCTATTGTCTTAGCGGTTGTTTCAAATTCTGGTAGTCGCTCTTCTGGAATTTTTTGCGATGCCACAACTACTAGCTCCACAATAGCTAATAATAGTATTGGGTCAATTACATTTAATGCAAGTTCTATCTCGCAGGGTTTTGTGGGAATCGCCACCACAGGTGGAGGCACTCTTACGGTCACAGGTAATGTTATTGGAAGTGGTACAATCACCCATAGCATCGATGTGAATACAGGAGCTACTAGTACTACTGGTCAAATTGTTACTGGAATTCTTAATACCGGCGCGGCTACAATTGCTATTACAAATAACATAATCGCCAACCTCAAAAATAACTATCTGCCATCTGCGGCTTACTCAACCCAATACATTCTTGCTGGAATTAATACTTCTGGCAGTGGTCCCTGTACTATTTCTGGCAATGTTATACGTAATTTGTCAACTAGCGCAAATGCCACTGGAACAACCACTTCAGCTTCTGTGATTGGAATTGGCGTTAGTAGTACTTCCTCAAGTCATACCATTTCCCAAAATCAAATTTTTAGCTTAAGCAATACTAATACTACCGCCGCGACTGTAGTTTCTGGTATTCAGTTTACTGGGGGTGGTAGCAATGTGGTAGAACGTAATTTTATTTATAATCTAAGTTCTTCTACTAGTAGTTCCTCTGCCGAGATTAATGGAATTAGAGTTGGTGGCGGAACTACCCTTTACCGAAATAATGTAATTGCTTTGGGTGGGGGGGTTGCTAACTCAATTGGTGCCGCTGCTTCAAATTCTTCCGTTGCGGGAATAAATGGTATCAATGGTCCCCTTGGAACGGATGAATTTTTTCATAACAGTGTCTATATTGGAGGTACCGCAACATCTGGATCTGGGGCCTCATATGCATTCAATGGCACACATACTACCAGTGTTAGATCTTTCCGTAACAATATCTTTGTCAATGCCAGGTCGAACAGCGGCACAGCCACTGGAAAGCATTATGCCATTAAGCTCAATGGTACTACTACTAATCCCACAGGACTAACCGTAAACAACAACATCTATTTCGCCAGTGGATCTGGTAGTGTGTTAGGGTATTATAACAGTTTAGATGTTAATACATTAGTAGCTTGGCAAACTGCAGTAGGACAAGATGTTGCCAGTTATGAAGCTAATCCGCAGTTTATAGACCCTACTGCCTCTGTACCAGATTTGCATATCTCTGCCTCTGTCCCCACCCTCGCAGAGGCTACTGGTGCACCTATTGCAACGGTAACAGATGACTTTGATGGTCAAACTCGTAGTGGTTTAAGTCCTGTAGATATTGGTGCCGATGCCGGTAATTTCGTTGCCATTGCTCCGCAATTCTCTAATCTTGTGCCGGTTCCATCGCTTACGGTTCAGTGTAGTGCTTCGCAGCGTTCCATCTCCGTTGATATCACTACTTCGTCTGGCTCTATAAGCTCTGCTATTTTAAACTATAGCTTCAATGGCGGTACGGCTTCATCGATTACAATGACCAACTCTGCCGGAAATACGTGGGCTGCTATTATTCCCGCCGCAACTCCGGTCAACGCTCAAGTTACCTGGACAATCGTGGCTACTAACTCCATCGGTATCGCTTCTACTTATAACGGCGCCTCCTATGCTGATGTGCCTACGCTTGGTATACTTACTACTGCTACTGCTTCCCCTACTGCAATCTGCCAAGGCACAACAACTACATTATCTGTTTTATTTGGTGCTACTGTTACTGCAACATATTGCGCCCCGGTTGCTGCATCAAGCTCCTCATCTTATTTTAATGTCTTCTCTACTAGTGGTGGAACAACTAATATAAATAATACTGCGAGTGGGTTTTCTTCTAATGGATACGGGGACTTTACCAGTATGGTAGTTGAGGCAAATCGAGGACAGGTAATCAACTTTAATACATCGTTAGTGGGAACCACTGTGGGGGTCTCTATTTGGGTCGATTGGGATCAAGATGGAGTGTTCTCAACAGCTGAAAAGGTATATGGTACGTCGAGTTATGTTTCTACATCTTCAGGAGCATTCACTGTGCCTTCAACAGCACCTTACGGGACGAGGCGTATGCGCGTTTTAATGGATTACAACTCTACTGCTCCAAGTAATCCTTGTGGTCCATTTGTGTTGGGACGTGGTGAGGTAGAGGACTATACTTTTTCAGTTGCTGTCCCAGTGACTGCTGTGAGCTGGTCTAACGGCACCAGTGTTGTGGGAACTACCAACACCCTCACGATAACACCTACTGTTGGTACGCTTAGCTATACGGCTACAGCTACCATTGGCGGCTGTCCACTAGTGGCTTCGCCAGTAGCGGTAACAGTGAACCCGCTGCCTGCTATCACTGCCATTACGGGTACGGCTTCTGTATGCGCAGGAAGCACAACTACCCTTACTTCTACCACCAGCGGTGGTGTATGGACTACTTCTAATGCTGCTGTTGCAGCCATTAGCAGTGCGGGTACTGTTACTGGAGTAACGGCCGGCAATGCCACTATTACATACACCGTTACTAATCCCACAACGGGTTGCACCAATAGTGTTACACGCCAAGTTACGGTCAATGCGCTGCCGGTGGTATCCGCCATCAGCGGAACGACTTCGGTTTGCGTGGGTCTTACCACTACATTAACCAGTACTCCCACTACGGGTGTATGGAGCAGCGCCAACACAGCGATTGCAACGGTAAGCTCTACCGGTGTGGTGTCGGGTATCGCTGCCGGTTCTGTTACCATTTCTTATACCGTTACTAATAGCAACAATTGCGTTACCATTGTAACACGTGTGGTAACGGTCAATCCGTTGCCGGTTGTTCCTGCTATCACAGGAGCTAGCTCGGTTTGTATGAACTCCAGCGTCACCTTGGCCAATACTACACCGAACGGAGTGTGGACTACTTCTAACAGTGCGGTAGCAAGTGTTAGCAGCTCTGGTGTGGTTACGGGCATAGCTGGTGGTACTGCCATCATCACGTACACGGTTACCAGCAGCAGCGGATGCGTAACGGCTGTATCTACTGTAGTTACTGTAAATATTCTGCCCTCTGTAACGGGTGTGCTAACGCAGCCAACTACTTGCGTTACCGAGAATGGGGCTATCAACATTACAGCTGGTGGACCTGCCGCAGGGCCTTACACCTATGCCTGGTCTACTCCGAATGGTTCTACACCGGTGGCTACAGCCGAAGATCAAACGGGTCTGCTGGTAGGCCAATATGATGTGGTGGTCACGGCGGCCAATGGCTGTAGTGTCACGGGATCTTATACTCTGGTAGGACCGGGTGGTTGTGATATTTGTCCCACTATCAGTACAATAGCGGCATCACCCAACCCGCCTTGTGTGGGTAGTAATACCACCCTCACAGCAAGCGGACTCATTGATATGGGTGTAACCTTTGGTATTGCCTTTAAATATTCTACCACACCGCTTACTAACCCTTACACACAGGGTACGGTAATACAAACGGTGCCCAATAGCTCGTTAACGGGCAGCGGAACACAAGCAGCTACAACGATCAGCTTCCCCGCACCGGGCACCTATTATGTATATTCGATTGTTACTCCATTGCCGCTGAGCCCCAACTGCAGACCATTTAAATCTGCTACGATCACGGTAGAAGCATTGCCAACTGTGTCTGCGGTATCGAACCAGATCGTATCGAGCTCTACCTCCACCACACCGGTAGTCTTTAGTGGAGGAGGGGTGAGTGCTACCTATTCTTGGACTAACAGCAATACGGCCGTCTATCCCTTCTCGGGCGGCTCGGGTAATATTTCAGCATTCTTCGTAACAAATACCGGCACCAGTCCGCAAACGTCTACGATCGCGGTAAGTGCCACAAATCCCAACTCGGCAGGGCAAGCTTGTACAGGTCCTGCCAGCAACTTTACGGTTACGGTCAATCCGGCTCCGACCATGGTGCAGCCCACGAACTATACGTTCGTTAATGCGGTGTCTAGCACGGCGATCAACTTCGCTACGGTCAATACCGGTGGTACGACTACCTACGCCTGGACCAACAGTAACGCTGCCATTGGGCTGGCGGCTTCCGGAACGGGATCGATACCTGTGTTCACACCGGTGAATACGGGTACCTCACCCATCACGGTAACAATTTCGGTAACGCCTTCTTACACCAACGCTAATGGTGGACCTACTTCGGTAGGAGCAAAGCGTGACTTTACCATTACGATCAACCCCACCGCGCAAGTGAACACGGTTGCTAACCAGTTTATTTGCACGGGAGCCTCGGTGCCTGCCACGGTCTTTGCTACGGCCAACACGGGTGGCACCACTACCTATGCTTGGACCAATGATAATCCTGCTATCGGCCTCGCGGCTTCCGGAACGGGTAGTTTACCTGCCTATACGGCAACTAATACACAAGCAGGGGCTATCTCTGCCACGATCACGGTAACACCTACCTATACAAATGCCGGCCTCAGCACTTCGGGTGCCGCCGCTACATTTGTAATTACGGTGAATCCTGTCGGTCAGGTCAACACGGTCTTGAGTCAGGCACTCTGTACAGGTTCTACTACCACTGCTGTTAACTTCAGCACCACCAACCTGCAAGGTAATAGTGTACCGGGCAGTGCTGCAATTACGTCCGGAACCA
>VHAT01000017.1 GCA_016872195.1 Sphingomonadales bacterium
GGCAAGTTGTATAATTGGTATGCGGTAAGTGATTCAAGAGGTCTCGCGCCTGTTGGATATCATGTTCCTTCCGATGCCGAATGGACTCTACTTACTGATTATTTGGGTGGAGAAGAAAAAGCAGGTGCTAAAATGAAATCCAAGCAGGGCTGGGCTGAAAACGGTAACGGCACCAATAGCAGCGGATTTTCAGGTCTTCCGGGCGGTTACCGTAACTTCATTGGAACGTTCAAATTCATTGGAAAGGACGGTTACTGGTGGAGTTCTTCGGAGGGCAGTACAAGCGTTGCCTGGTTCCGCGACCTGTATTGCTACAGTGGCATTGTATTCAGGTTCAACTTCGTTAAGAAAAGTGGGTTCTCTGTTCGTTGCCTCAGGGATTAATTTATTTGATTCATTTGACAATTTGATTATTTCACAGAATTAAAAACAATATTATGCAGGTGATTATTTTAAGCCAGCTTATTGTATTAATCATTTTATTTATTGTCTGGAAGTTACTGATAAAAGAGGCCGAGGCTTTTATTAAAATAACCGAAGCCGCACAGCAATTGAACAATAAAACTTTACACGAAGCGGGAAATCTTCTTTTTAATTCGAATAGACTAAAATTTTCTATTTTATTAATTTCTTTGATGTTCACTATTATCTCACTGATAGCGGCAGTAGATGCTTATCAGCGCGGTGAATAATACAGAAATATTTTATTGCCATGGCGATGCGGCCAGGAGCACCATCGGGCAAGGAGGGTTCTCTGTTCGTTGCCTCAGGGATTAAGGTAGATTCAAGTTTTTAACGCAACAATAAAGGTTGTTTTAAAAGTAGTGTTTACGTTTTTTCAACTTCGGCGGTTTTATCTGACCAAAACCCCTTTTTGAAGAAATCGGAAAGCCGCATATCAAATAGTTAGACTGAATTTACAAAAGTCTTAAGTTTATGCACACTCTTGTATTTCTGTATTTGAGAGTACATCTTGCTTCAAATTGCCCCAAAATTTGCTCCACATTGAAATAAAAAAATCGCAACTAACTTATTTTCAGTTAATTACGATTTAAGCTTGCGGAGAGGGAGGGATTCGAACCCTCGGTACAGATTTAAGTCCGTACAACGGTTTAGCAAACCGGCCCTTTCGGCCACTCAGGCACCTCTCCGTTCCCACCCGTCGACATTTGACGATGGACGGCAAAAATAAATAGAAATTACATGGCTGCCAACTGCACTTTCTGCTGCAGTTCTAAGACATTCTCTCTGAAGATACCGTCAGTGTCCATCAGGTCCTTGACGGTCTGGCAAGAGTGGATCACCGTGGTATGATCACGTCCCCCGAAATGATCTCCGATGGTCTTTAAGGAGTTCTTGGTAAAGGCCTTGGCCAGGTACATGGTAATCTGACGAGCCTGTACGATCTCTCTTTTACGGGTCTTTTGCAATAGCTTGTCGTAAGGCACATCGAAATATTCACAGACCATTTTTTGTATCGTATCGATGGTGATCTCCTTACTCGATGATTTTACAAAATTGCGAAGCACTTTTTTGGCCAGGTCCAGATCGATCTCCTTTCGGTTCAGCGACGACTGTGCCAATAAGGAGATCAGCGCTCCTTCGAGCTCCCGCACATTATTATTGATATTGTAGGCAATATACTTAACGACCTCCTTGGGCATGTCCAACCCATCGTTCTTCATTTTCTTTTCCAAGATCTCAATACGCGTCTCGTAATCGGGTACTTGCAGATCGGCACTAAGTCCCCAGCGGAAACGACTGAGCAAACGCTCTTGCACCCCTTCGAGATCTTTGGGCGACTTATCGGAAGTAAGCACCAATTGTTTTTGAGACTGATGCAAATGATTGAAGATGGCAAAGAAAGCGTCTTGCGATTTTTCGGCTTTGGCAAAAAACTGAACATCATCCAAGATCAATACATCGATCAACTGATAAAAATGGATAAAGTCGTTGATGGCATTATTGCGACTATGGTCCATGAATTGGTTGATGAACTTCTCTGAGCTCACGTACAAGACCACCTTATTGGGATGCACCCGCTTTACTTCGTTACCGATGGCCTGCGCTAGATGGGTTTTGCCCAACCCGGTCCCCCCGTAAATGACCAAGGGATTAAACGAGTTGGCGCCAGGCTTTTCGGCCACGGTCTTTCCGGCACGACGTGCTACCCGGTTGCAATCACCTTCTATAAATGAATCGAATGTATAAATAGGATTGAGCTGCGGGTCGATCTGCATTTTCTTGAGACCCGGTATTACAAATGGATTTTTAACGGGATTATTGATCACTAATGGAAAATCCATTTCGTTGTTCGAAAAAGACTTGTACCCCTGCCCGCTAACATCCATGGTTACCGGCTTGCTGCGACTGTTGCCACTATCGACCATGATCCGGTATTCGAGTCGGGCTTCTTTGCCCAGCTCTCTTTTAAGCGTCTTGGCCAGCAGATTTACATAATGCTCCTCAAGGTATTCGAAGAAGAACTGACTGGGAACCTGTATCACTAACACATTAGCCTTAAGTGAAACGGGCGTGATGGGTTCGAACCAGGTTTTATAATGTTGCCATTCTACTATGTCCTTTATGATCTTTAAACAATTGCTCCAGACTTTTTCCGCGTTCTTATCCATCGCTTGCAATACAGTTTATCGTGTTTTAACGGTAGTTAGTAACAGGTCCGCACCGTTTTTATCCACTTGTTCACATTTGTCAATAAAAAAACTTGCGCGGGAAGGCGAATATCACTAATCCACTTCAAACAAAAAAAATTTAAACCACCGATTTTGAGGAAATAAAAATTTTTTCTGTTTTTAAAATTTTTTGGCTCGAAAATTTGGAAAATTCAAAATCAATCCTACCTAAAATAATTCCTCCAAAACCAACCTGGTTTACCATCACATCGCGGCCCTTTTTATTGGTATAAACAAGGGGCTTATCCAAGAAAGTATGGGTATGCCCCCCAATAATTAGGTCAATTTCCTCTGACTGCTTGGCTAAATCCTCATCGCTCACCTTACGCTCTGTGGGATAACGGTTTCCGAGGTGAGAAAGACAGATTACAAGGTCACAATGTTCCTTTTTACGGAGTATATAGGCCACTTTATTAGCCTCGGCAACAGGGTCTAGGTAGACCGTAGAACCGAACAGTTGATCGGGAATCAAGCCCTTGCCCTCAATACCCACGCCGAGCACCCCAATGGTCAGTGGGCCTCGTTTAAAAACCTGATAGGGCTTTACATTTCCCTCTAAAGGGGTGCCGCTTACGTCGTAATTGCAGACCAGCATCGGAAAGCGGGCATGCAGTCGTAATTGCGTGGCCAGGTTCTCCATGCCCGCATCAAAGTCATGATTACCAATGGTGGTAGCATCATAACCCATATAAGACATGGCCCTGATCTCGGGTTCCCCTTTATAAAAATTAAAGTAGGGGGTCCCTTGAAAAATATCCCCTGCATCTAACAAGAGTACATGGGGCTCCTGCTCCCTAATTTGTTTAATGATTTGAGCTCTTTTGTCAACACCTCCTAAACCTTGATTGCGACTACCATCCATCGGAAAGGGATCGAGCCGGCTGTGGGTATCGTTGGTATGCAACACAACCAGCCGGTAACGGGATGCCGCATTGCGGGCCTCTGCCCATAGCGGGGCAGTTAGCAGCCCCCCTGCAACAAGTGCCGATTGTCTTATAAAATGCTTTCTACTGAGCATGGATAACTCTTTTTTCCAATTGGGCCCCCACAAAACCCTGCTGGCGGGTTTGCAAGGCTACATAATCAATAAGAGCTTTACGGGCCAGGTAACCGGTCGACAATTGGGGTAATGATTTTAGCATCTCGGCATTGTCGCCACCAGAAGCCACAAAATCGGAATTGAGGATCCAGTACTGCGCTACTGGTTGCAAGGGCCGATCTCTTATAAAAATGTCAACGGCCTTTTTATTGCGGATCGAAAACCGAATGCCAGACACGGGCCAACCCCCGCGGGCGGCCACCAGATCTAAAAAGGATTGCAATTGCGTACCACTAAGCTGTTGTAACACCAGCACATTATCAAAAGGCATCAGCTCAAAGATCTTTCCTATTGTTAGCGGTCCGGCTGGTAGCTGCTGCAATCGAATGCCTCCAAAATTCACAAACGCGGCATCGATGGGCTTATCAAATTGCTGGGCCCCCATGGTCAAGTACGCATCGGCCATAAAGTTTCCCAATGTTCCCTCCGGCTGTTCCTTTTCGAGCGTCTGTCGAACGGTGCCTATGATCGTATTCATACTCTTTTCCACACTATCCCCATAGGGCCTTACGATACGATACAAAGAGGAATCAATAGAAAGATCTTTGGTTATACGCTGGCTGCTATATTCCGCTTTTGACGGAAAATAGACCGTACGACAAGAAGCAAATGCGGCCAACAATACCAGTATTGCAGGGTGAATCAAGCGGAGTTGGATAATAAATGACCGTGTCATAAAGCAGGATGGGTAAGTTATCCATTTTTAATGGGTAAAACCGCATCTTTGCAAAAGTTTTTCAGGATCAATACCTGACAGCATGCAAAAAAAAATATCGCTTCGGCTCTTGCCCTCTGAGGCGGCCGATCAAAATACCCTTACCACCCTGATCGCCTCGGCTGCGGCCGTTAGTCCCGAGCAGGTAACCGGGTTCTACCTGACCAAACAATCTATCGATGCCAGGGGCAGGCAGCCTTGGGTCAACCTGAGCATTGAGGCCTTTATAAACGAACCTTTTCTACGCCGGCCGCTAAGCCCTGTTCAGTTTAATACGCTGGCAGCATCGGCTCCTCGTGTGGTGATCATCGGGGCCGGACCTGCCGGGCTCTTTGCGGCACTTCGACTGATCGAATGCGGGATCAAACCCATTGTTTTGGAAAGAGGAAAAGAGGTCAGGGCTCGAAGACGCGATCTGGCGCAATTAAATAAAGCCGGACTGGTCAACGAAGACAGCAATTATTGTTTTGGTGAAGGTGGAGCGGGCACCTATAGCGACGGCAAATTGTATACCCGTAGTAACAAACGGGGCGACATAGACCGCATCTTGCAACTCTTTGTACAATTTGGGGCCGACGAATCGATACTCTACAAATCGCATCCGCATATTGGCACCAATAAACTCCCCGGGATCATAACGGCCATGCGCACCCAGATTGAACAATGCGGTGGCGAGATCTTGTTTGGACAGCGAGTCAGCGATCTTATTATAAAAGAGAAGCAACTACGAGCCGTTAAGACCGAAAAGGGTGATGTATTCGAAGGCTCCGCTTTTTTACTGGCCACCGGACATTCGGCCCGCGATATATTTTATTTAATGAACAGCCACGGGCTCTTGATCGAGGCCAAGCCATTTGCTCTCGGTGTGCGGGTGGAACATCCGCAACAACTGATCGACCAGGCGCAGTATCATTGCGAAGTCAGAACGGAGTGGTTACCCCCCGCAGCGTATAGCTGGGTGCAGCAGGTACATGATAAAGGAGTATTTTCTTTTTGCATGTGCCCGGGCGGTATCATTGCGCCCGCCGCCACCGGCCCTGGCGAAATAGTGGTGAACGGATGGAGCCCCTCTAAAAGAAATAATCCCTATGCCAACAGTGGGATCGTGGTGGCCGTAGATCAACAAGACCTGAACGATAAAAATGCAAACGACCCGTTATCGTTGCTTCGCTTTCAACAATCCGTTGAACAAAGGGCCTTTAAAGCTGGGGGAGGATCCTTGGTGGCTCCGGCCCTTCGGCTGACCGATTTTTGCGAACAAAGATTATCATCTACCCTGCCCGCTTGCTCCTACCTGCCGGGGCTTCGTGCAGCGCCCCTCCAAGATGTATTGCCCAAAATGGTTTACAAACGATTACAGATCGCCTTTCGCGAGCAAGGAAAAAAGATTAAAGGATACTATAGTCAAGAGGCCGTGGTCGTGGCTACCGAGTCACGCACTTCTTCACCCGTTCGGATTCCGCGAGATCCAAAAGGGCTATACCACCCGCAATTGAAAGCCCTTTTTCCCTGTGGAGAGGGGGCGGGATACGCAGGCGGTATTGTCAGTGCTGCGATGGACGGTGAGCGCGTAGCCTCTGCCATTGCCGTAACGATTGCCGCCCGTCACACCGATCAGCCACTCCTGTAAAGTCCGCTTGCGAACCACAACGAATAATTAATATTGTAGCATTGAATTCAGTCTATGGCCTCCATCTTATCGTTAGAGCATCTTAAAAAATATTTTGAATCGCAAAAAGCCGTCGATGATATTAGCCTCTCCATTGAAGAGGGGCAGATCTTTGGGCTACTGGGACCCAATGGAGCGGGCAAGACCACGTTGATCAGAATGATTACGGGTATTTTTTATCCCGATCAGGGCAATATTATTTTTCAGGGAAAGTCCTTCGATCCAATCCGTGATGTGCGCTACATCGGTTATATGCCCGAAGAGAGAGGACTATACAAAAAAATGAAGGTAGGTGAACAAGCCCTCTACTTGGCTCAGTTAAAAGGGCTTTCGAAACAGGAGGCCAAAGAAAAGATCGGTGGCTGGTTCGAACGATTTGGTATGGAGAGTTGGTGGAATAAAAAAGTAGAGGACCTCTCTAAGGGAATGGGACAAAAATTACAATTCGTCACCACTGTACTGCATCAACCCCGCTTGATCATTTTAGACGAACCCTTCAGTGGTCTCGATCCGGTCAATAGCAACCTGATCAAAGACGAGATCTATCGATTAGCGGCCGAAGGTGCCACCATTATTTTTAGTACGCATCGAATGGAACAGGTCGAAGAGATCTGTGATCATATTGCTCTGGTCAATCGGGGTAAAAAAATACTCGATGGTACCGTAAGAGCCGTTAAAGACCAATTCAAAGAAAACTTATTCTTGGTAGAGACCGAGGCGCCAGCCAGCTTACCGCAAGAGACCCTTCCTTTTTCGGTCGTGGATCGGACCGACTCGAAATTGTTCATTCAATTGAAAGAGGGACAAACCCGTAACCAGGCCCTTCAGTTTTTACTCGATAACCAAGTAAGCATTCTTTCCTTTAAGGAGATCTTACCTTCTCTCAATGACATTTTCATTAAACTGGTAGAGGGCACGCCGGTCAGTCGTTCCTTCGAAACAAAAAAAGCGTCGCTATGAACAAGACCTGGATCATCATCAAAAGAGAATACCTGACCCGGGTAAAGAAAAAGACCTTTATCATCTCTACCCTGCTGCTACCCGTACTCTACGTAGGGTTGATCTTCGGAATGGGTTTTATTGCCGAAAATAGCCGAGAAACGCTCTCGATCGCGGTGATCGACTCCTCTGGTTATTTCAGTGCTCCTGTACTCGAAAAACAAAATCAGCTCGATAATAGCTCTATACTGACCTTGGTAGAGAATGTAGAAGCCGCAGAGCAAAACCAAAAGGCGGCGGGCTACGACGGGTATCTTGTTATACCGGCGCTTGATTGGCGCAAAGGATTAGATAGCCTTTCGCTCAACACCTTTAAATCCTATGGCAGCGCCACAACAGCGGCCGTACAAGCCAAGATCGATCGCATCTGGGGACAAGTCGTAAACGATAGCTTACAGATCGATTCCGACAAGCTCCTCGTCTTGTCGCAAAGTCGTCTTCAGCTCAAAGCAAAAAACATTGTAGATGAAAAATCAGATAGTGATACAGCCGAGGGCATTGGGTACGTGGCCGGTCTCTTGATGTATTTTATTTTACTGGTGTATGGATCGCAAGTAATGATGGGCGTGATGGAAGAGAAGACCAATCGTATTGCCGAAGTGATCGTGTCTTCGGTGCGGCCTTTTCAGATGATGTTAGGAAAGATCATCGGGATCGGTGCGGTGGCCCTGACTCAATTCTTACTCTGGATCGCCTTTATCTTGGTCGCCTACAATGTGGCTAAAGAAGCGGGCACCCAAATGGGGGCCGCTGAAATGGTCGGCAATATGCAACGCCTCTTTACCCAAGTGAACGTACCGCTGATACTAGGTTGTTTTGGATTTTATTTTCTGGCAGGATTTTTCTTCTATGCCTCACTCTATGGAGCCGTAGGCAGTGCGGTCAACGAAGATATCCGCGAGGCACAATCCCTTAGTTTTCCGATTACCATGCTGGTCATATTGTCCATTGCCATGATGACCGCCACCATTGCCAACCCCTCTGGTCCTATTGCCGTATGGGGAAGTTTTTTGCCATTCTCGTCTCCCATTGTAATGATGGCACGCATACCCTACGGTGTACCGGGTACCGTTCCGTGGTGGCAACTGATCGTTTCGATGCTTATTTTGATCTTGAGCTTTATAGCCATGGTATGGTTGGCCGGTAAAATTTATCGCACAGGTATCTTACTGTATGGGAAAAAAGTCACTTGGGGCGAAATGCTAAAATGGATCGTCAGAAAGAATTGATAGCAGCGGATGCATCCCTGAACTCTTGCCAGGTATTCGATACAATGGTAGCAGCGGGCAAAATATCTCTCAACAAAGCACTCACCTGACCAATTTCTAATTCTCCCTGCTCCAGATCGCCCTCGAACATTCCTTTTTTGGCACGCCCCCTTCCTAACAAAGAAGCCAGTATATCTGGTGATGCTCCTTGTGTTTCGGCCTCTTGCACCTGACGGGCAAACGCATTGTCCAATAGCCGCACGGGGGTCAGTTTTTTCAAACTCAGTTTTGTATCGCCCTCTTGCGCCGTAATAACGCGTTGTTTAAAGGCAAGATGAGCCGAGGCCTCTTCGCTAGCCACAAAACGAGAACCCATCTGCACGCCCTCGGCTCCTAATACCATAGCAGCGAGCATCTGTCTGCCATTGGCAATACCTCCGGCAGCAATAACGGGAATGGTAACGGCCGCACAGACAGCCGGCACCAACACCATGGTCGTGGTCTCTTCGCGCCCATTGTGTCCACCGGCCTCAAAGCCCTCTGCCACCACAGCATCGCAACCGGCCGCGGCCGCCTTACGGGCAAAGGTTGCAGAACTGACCACATGTACCACTACAATACCCTGGGCCTTTAAATGCTTTGTCCAGGTGGACGGACTACCCGCCGACGTAAAAACGATGGGCACCTTTTCTTCGATGATGATCGCAATATGCTTATCGATATCAGGATAAAGAAGCGGAAGATTGACGGCAAACGGTCGCGACGTGGCCTTTTTACATTTTTGAATATGATCTCGTAAGACATCGGGATACATGGAGCCTGCACCAATAATTCCCAGCGCCCCGCTGTGACTAACGGCACTAGCCAGTGGCCAACCACTGGCCCAGATCATGCCCGCCTGAATAATCGGGTAGTCGATCGAAAAAAGACTTGTAATTCGGTTCGAAAAGACAGCCATAAGAAGTTTGCTTGATTAACCCAGGTCGATGGTAGCATTATCGCCGATATTCAGCGAGCGGGCCTCCCCCTTGCAATCCGTATCGCTTCCAATGAGTGAATCGTTAACGACAATATCATGCAAATGTGAGTACGATCCGATTATGGAGTTCCGTACGACCGAACAATCGATCTTCGTATGATCTCCAATGGTCACATCAGGACCAATAACAGCATTGCTGATCTGACAACCCACGCCGATACTCACAGGAGGTACGATAACCGTATTGACAAAAGCTGCGCCATCGACAGCCGGAGCAAATTTCTTAAGTAAGAGTGCATTCGACTCTAGTAAGGTCTCTTTACGGCCGCAATCAAACCAGTTGTCGACCTTAAAGGACTGCAAGGATATTCCTTGTTGTATCATACACTCCAACGCATCGGTAATACTATACTCGCCATGTGTACGCACCCCATGACTGATATTATTTTCGAGGCATCGAAATAAGATTTCACTTTCCTTGATCTTATAGATACCCACCATGGCCATGTTGGACTTGGGCATCTGGGGTTTTTCGACCACGCGGGTGATCATTCCATTTTCATTGACCTCGGCCACTCCAAAATCACGAGGATCATCCACTTTGCGTAGTCCTATCATGGATCGAGGTGCAGAAGCAATGGCCTTGACATCATATTCACAGATGGTATCGCCCAGCACAATAAAGATCTCTTCGCCGGCCACTTGTTCGCGGGCGAGTAAAACGGCATGTCCCACTCCTTGTCGATCGCTTTGCTGTAAAAAATGAGCGTTTAGACCGGGGTATTGCTGGGCTACAAAATCTTCGATCTTCTCCCCCAGATAGCCCACCACAAAGATGAACTCGGTGACACCGGCTTCCAACAGCTGATCGATCATAATACCCAAAATAGATTTACCCGCCAACGGGATCAAGGCCTTAGGCTGGGTATAGCTGTGCGGTCGCAATTTGGTGCCGGGCCCGGCAACGGGGATAATGGCTTTCATGCAGTGTACAAAAGTAACTTAACTTTACCGCAAATCAATTTATTCGTCTTAACCATGCCAAAAGATACGCAACTCTTCTCTTTGCTCGACAGAGAACTCGAGAGACAACGTAAAGGAATTGAGCTTATTGCATCTGAAAATTTTACGTCCCTTTCCGTCATGAAGGCGATGGGTTCAGCAGCCACCAATAAATATGCCGAAGGGTATCCCGGCAAACGATATTATGGAGGATGCGAGATCATTGATGAGATCGAAACGCTTGCCATCGAAAGACTCAAAAAAGTATTTGATGCTACATGGGCCAACGTACAACCGCACAGCGGAGCCCAGGCCAATACGGCCGTATTTCTGGCTTGTCTTAAACCCGGTGATGCGATACTTGGTTTGGACCTGAGCATGGGCGGACATCTCACCCATGGAAGTCCGGCTAATTATAGCGGAAAACATTATCGTGCCTTCTTTTACGGAGTGCACCAAGATAGCGGATTGATCAACTATGCGCAACTCGAAGAGACGGCAAGAAAAGAAAAACCAAAGATGATCATCTGTGGAGCTTCTGCGTACAGCCGCGACTGGGATTACAAACGCATACGGGCTGTAGCCGATGAGATCGGGGCCCTGGTATTGGCCGATATCGCGCATCCCGCCGGACTGATCGCCACCGGATTGCTCAACGATCCGCTCGAGCATTGTCATATTGTTACTTCTACCACCCATAAAACCTTGCGGGGCCCTCGCGGTGGTTTGATTATGCTACGACATGATTTTGACAACCCATTGGGGACAAAAGACCCCAAGGGAAATATCCGATCCATGAGTGCAGCCCTTGACCTGGCGGTTTTTCCTGGTACCCAAGGCGGACCACTCGAGCATGTCATCGCCGCTAAGGCCGTTGCCTTCGGCGAAATTTTAGAAGACGGATTTAAAGAGTACACCCGTCAAGTAGTAGCCAATGCGCAAGCCATGGCAAAATCATTTGTGAGTCGCGGATATCATCTGATCAGTGGCGGAACTGATAACCATCTTATGCTGATCGATCTTCGCAATAAGGGCATTACAGGAAAAAAGGCACAAGAGGTGCTGGACCAAGCCCATATTACACTCAATAAAAACGCTGTTCCCTTCGATGATAAATCTCCTTTTGTTACATCGGGCATACGAGTGGGAGTTCCGGCCATTACGACAAGAGGGTTAAAAGAACCCGAAATGGAAATCATTGTCTCGATGATAGATGAGGTACTGACCCATGCCGATCAGCCCGTGGTCATTGAAAAAGTGCGCTCGGCCGTACAAACGATGATGGAACGCTTTCCTATTTACCCAGATCTTTCTTAACTTCCCTATATGATACAACGCGTCCAAACACTATGGCTACTGCTTTCGGTAATGGCGGCCGGTCTTAGTTTCTTCTTTCCTTTTGCAACGGGTTGGATGCTGCTACCCGAAGGCACTCCTATCAAAGCACAAGTAGATGCAGGCTATCAGTTGTACCTGGTCGTGCTGACCTTTCTGATCATGCTGCTGGGAGGGGTAACCCTGTTTTCTTACCAAAACCGTAAAAAACAACAATGGTACTGCCTATTGGGGCTATTACTTTGCACCCTTTTGGGCGCCTTGTACTTGCGTATACTATTTTATGAACTCAAGGAATCTGTTCCTTCGCTGACTTCGTTACTGCTGGTAGCACAATGGGCAGGATTCCTGATGGCCTGGAGAGGCATTCGCCACGACGAAAAACTCATCAAAGAACAAGACAGTCTTCGCTAAGCTCACAAGAAAGGAGCCATTTTACTTTTCGAGGATTTTTTTAGCTGCGCAGGCGTGCCGGTAAAGGTAACTTCTCCTCCTTTGTCTCCAGCCTCGGGGCCTAATTCGATGATCCAATCGGCGGCCTTAAGCACATCGGTGTTATGCTCAATGACCACAATGGAATGCCCTTGTGCCAATAAGGCCTGAAATGAACGGAGCAGTTTTCCGATATCATGAAAATGCAATCCGGTGGTGGGCTCATCAAAAATAAATAAGATGGAGTGACCTGCTTTTCCTTTTCCCAGAAAAGAAGCCAGCTTTACGCGTTGGGCCTCCCCACCCGATAAGGTAGCCGCAGATTGACCAAGCTTGATATACCCCAATCCCACCTCATGTAACGGCTGCAAGGCACGCGTAACCGCTTTTTCTGCAGCAAAAAATTCGATCGCTTCATCTACGCTCATCTCCAATACCTGATGAATGGATCGCTCCTTGTAAGTTACTTCCAATACTTCTTCCTTAAAGCGCTTGCCTCCACAAGACTCACAACGTAAATGCACATCGGCCAAAAATTGCATCTCGACCACTTGTTCGCCCTCCCCTTTGCAGGTATCACAGCGACCGGCATCGACATTGAACGAAAAATGACGCGGTTGAAACCCTCTCATCTTACTGAGCGGCTGTGTGGCGAACAGATCGCGGATCTCATCATAGGCCTTGATATAAGTAACCGGATTGCTGCGCGACGATTTACCAATAGGATTTTGATCGATCATCTCGACCTGATTGATCAGCTCAAGGTCTCCGGAAAGTTCTCGAAACTGCCCGGCGGAGACGCTATAATCAAGCAGTTTCCGCTTAAGGGCCGGATAGAGTATCTGTTTGACCAAGGTGGTCTTGCCGCTTCCGCTTACACCGCATACAGCACAAAGGATTTGCAAGGGAAAGCGGACATCGATCGATTTTAAATTATGCTGGGCGGCCCCTTTGACCTCTATGTGCCGTTTGGCAAGCAGCGGCTTGGCAGGAAGCTCAATATGAAGTTCTCCGCTCAGATATTGTCCTGTCAAACTTTTCTTATTACGTAGTAATTCAGTTAGTGTTCCGTCAGCGATCACCTCTCCTCCCAAATGAGAGGCCAGCGGACCCATGTCAATGATATGATCCGCCTCTTGCATCATTTGGGAATCATGTTCAACGACCAATACCGTATTGCCCACATCGCGCAATTCTTTTAACACCTTGATCAAATTGGCGGTATCACGGGGATGAAGCCCTATTGAGGGCTCATCAAGAATATATAACGAATCCGTAAGGGTTGATCCTAAACTGCGGGTAAGTTGAATACGCTGACTCTCGCCTCCACTCAGCGAGTTAGCCAGTCGATGCAGGGTCAGGTAGCCTAAACCCACTTTAAGCAAGGTGCCTATACGATGGTTGAGTTCGACCAGTATGCGCGAAGCGACCTGTAGTTGATGCGTTGTCAGTTTTTTGTCGAGTCCCTTAACCCAAGTAGCCAGCGCACTGGCGGGCAGGGAGCTGCACTCTCCAATGTGAAGGCCGTCGATCTGTACGCAGAGAGCTTCTTTTCGAAGTCGATATCCCTGACAAGAAGGACAATTAGTACGCCCGCGATAACGACTTAACATGACCCGAAACTGTACTTTATAAAGATGCGCCTCTACATCTTTGAAAAAGTCATCGATACCGTAGACACCATCGGCCCCCTCCCAAAGTAGCTTGTATTGTTTGGCGCTTAGCGCATCGATGGGCTTATGAATAGGAAAATCGATCTTCTTTGCCCCCTTTACAAATTGTTGGCGCCACCAATCCATCTTCTCTCCTTTCCAGGGAGCTACCGCCCCCTCATAGACGCTCAGCTGTTTGTTGGGAATAACCAATTCGGGATCGATACCGAGCACTTGCGAAAATCCCTCGCAAACCGGGCAGGCACCATAGGGATTATTGAAAGAAAATAGTTGGGGCGATGGCTCTTCAAAAACGATGCCATCACATTCGAATCGATTATTGAAAGAAATTAATTTATCGTCGTTGATCAGCAACGCACAGTTACCTTCTCCTTCGGCAAAAGCAAGCGCAACGGAATCGGCCAACCGATGCAGGTCCTCTTCGCTAAATGATTTTACCACGATCCTGTCGACCACGGTCTGAGTGAGTTGATAGGAAGACAGCGTCTTTGTATCGCTGCTCACTAATTCTTCCAAGAGCATTACGGTCTCCTTTGCTTTTTTACCCTGCTTGACCATGACACGGGTAAATCCCTTTTGTTGCAGTATAGATAATTCTTCTCGTAAATCTCTTTTTCCCGTTTTAAGGAAGGGCGCCATGATAAACACCTTGTCGCCATTTTTGCCTGCTTGGATAGCTTCAACAACATCAGCGGGTTGGTGCTTGGTAACCACCTGACCCGAAACCGGAGAGATCGTGGTCCCCACTCTGGCAAATAGCAAACGCAGATACTCATAGATCTCGGTCAGACTGCCTACGGTACTGCGAGCCGTACGAGTGATCACTTTTTGTTCAATGGCAATGGCCGGGCTCAATCCCTTGATATGATCTACATCGGGTTTATCCATGCGATTCAGAAACTGTCTGGCATAGGCGCTGAGACTCTCGGCGTATCGACGTTGCCCCTCTGCGTACAAGGTATCGATGGCCAACGAAGATTTTCCGGACCCGGACACACCAGTGATCACCACCAGCTTTTTTCTGGGAATATCCACCGATACATTCTTTAAATTATGCATTCGGGCGCCCCGGATCTGTATGGGTGAGTGTTGTGACATGCCTTGAACGGCCAAAGGTACAGGCAATTAACATTTTTTTAGCGGGATAGATTATGCCGGTTCGATTTCTCTATTTAGTTTTGAAAAGTTTCTTATCTTCACAGACCGGGTTTCCGGAGCTAAACTAAAACAAGCGGCCTATCGCCCACTTTTACGCTAAACCACTGCCCCACGGCAGTTTTTATTGAACCTACACTGCCTTGGCAGTTTAAAGCGTAAAAGTTATGCAAGCCTTAGCAAAGCAATCTGATTTTGAATTGGTGCGCCTTTTTCAAGAAGGTAATCTGATGGCAATGGAGACCCTTGTACTCCGGCATAAGGATAAATTATATACTTCGATCTATTTTTTGGTCAAAGACAAATACCTGGCCGAGGATATTTTTCAGGATGTCTTTATCCGCATATTCGACACCGTGCGAGCCAACCGCTACACCGAAGAGGGAAAGTTCCTGCCGTGGGCCATGCGCATTGCTCACAATTGCTGTGTAGATCATTTTAGAAAGGTGAAACGCAGCCCGGTCATTCGAAACAGCGAAGACCAAGATGTTTTCGAAGTCTTGTCCTTTACCGAAGACAGCCCCGAGACCGTAATGATCAAAAGACAAAGTCATGACCGGGTAAAGGACTTGCTATTGAAATTGCCCGAAGACCAACGAGAAGTTATCATCCTGCGTCATTATGCCGATATGAGTTTTAAAGAGATCGCAAAACTTACTGATTGCAGTATCAATACCGCCCTGGGAAGAATGCGGTACGGGTTGATCAATTTGCGTAAGATGATGACGCAAAAAACCGCCTAAGGATTCTTGCGGAACGCGGCCAGTCCACACTCCAGCCATGCAACGAACTCACTGGCATCCGGTGTGTAAAATTTCGTACGAGCCAACATGCGTTGATCGGTATTGATCATGGCATATTGTGGCTGAGAAGTAGCCCCAAAATAATTGATCTGAAAATTCGACCACTTGTCGCCCACGGTCACCAGGTTACGTTGACTTCCATCCGGCATGGTTACACGTTGTTGCTCAGGTAAGGGCAAGCGCGTTCGTTCATCGACATACAAGGACAATACCACAAATTCTTCTTGCATCAAACGACGTACCCTAGCGTCGGTCCAAACTTTCTCTTCCATACGGCGACAATTGACACAGGCCCATCCGGTAAAATCGATCAAAATAGGTTTGTTTTGCTCACGAGACAACTGGATCGCACGCGCATAATCATTATGCAAGGGCTGCCAGCTTTGATTCGCTGAAGTCCTATTAGCATAGATACTGTACGAAAGAGGCGGAGGAAAGCCACTGATAAGTGTTCGATCGGCCCACCGGGTATTAGTGACCCCTGGCACCAAGTAAATTGTAAAGCCGGCGAACAACAGCATGAGTGATAGGCGAACAGGTGTTTTTTGAAGCGAGACAGGCGGCACCTCGGGGCGTCGCCACCCGCTGATGTAAAGTGTCATCGCCAGTCCTATCAACACCCATAAGCCAAAGAATATTTCGCGCTTCAAGAATCCCCATTGTTCTACCAGATCGGCATTCGATAAAAATTTGATGGCCAGCGCCAGCTCGATGCAGCCTAAAATTACTTTGAACTCCGTCATCCATCCCCCACTACGGGGTAGTGACCGCAACCAATGTGGGAACATCGCAAACAGGGCAAATGGTAATCCCAAGGCCAGTCCAAAACCGGCAGCACCCACTGTCAGAGGCCAGGCCCCTTGTTCGGCCACGCCCACCAACAAGGTTCCTAAGATTGGGCCGGTGCAAGAAAAAGAAACGATCGCCAGGGTACTGGCCATAAAAAAGATACCGATCAAATTCCCTACACCCGCTCGTGCATCGGAGCGATTGGCCAGCGAAGCAGGCAAGCCGATCTCATAGAGCCCAAAGAAAGAAAGTGCAAAGGCCACAAAGACAATAAAAAAGGTCAGGTTTAACCAGACATTGGTAGAGATATTATTAAAGATCTCAGGACTAATAGCTTTACCGGCCACATGAAAAGGGATCGTGATCAGCACATAGATCAAAAAGATAAAGAACCCATAAAGTAGGGCCTGAAATATACCCGCTTGTCTTGTTACTGATCGTTTGGTAAAATACGTAACGGTTACAGGCACCATTGGAAATACGCAAGGGGTCAACAAGGCGATCAATCCGCCCAGGATACCGAGTAAGAATAGTTGTAAAAGGCTTTTACGCTCCGGGGATATATCGCCGCAATTGGTAAGCGGGGGCGCAGACGAAATTTTCTCTACGGTCGCCGAACCAATCGTTTGTCCACCTTCTAATGATACCTGAAAAGAAAAGGAACTCGAAGGGTAAAAGGCATCTTCCTTTCCATAGGTATACATCAATTGACCCGCCAAAAGAGCCGGGACCGGACCTTGGATACGGATCATCACTTCCCAGGCAATGGCACCCTGCTGTATGGAGACGGGCTGTCCAAATAATTCACTCGATACTACCTTGGCCGCAGGACGATAGGTAAACTTGTTGTCGGTTTCGATGGCACTATCGGCGAATTGCAAGACCGCCACCGGTAAATCGAGCAGTACCTGATCTGGCGCATAGAGTTGCCATTCGTCGTTCAGTACGGTGGAGAAGCGCAGCAAGTATTGCCCCTCTCCTTTCTTTTGGGCCTCGGCCTTCCACTCAGGAATAAATACCGTGTCTTGCGCCCGCGATATGGCGGGCAGCCATAATAAAAAGAACGTATAGAAAATAAAGTGGCGGCGCATAAGGCAAAACGCTACTGAAGAGGAATGGAAAAATTGATCTTTTGCGGGGGCAGACATTTTTCGTCATCACAGGTCTGAAATTCTACCGTTCCGGCAAAAAGGGTCTTCGCTTTTGCTTTTAAAGTGACGGTCTGAACAAAGCGAACTTGATCGGCATATTGATAAGCCGTTACCCCGAGCGTTTTGTCTTTATATTTTTCAAGTTTGCCAACCTCCCGAAGTGATCCCTTTCTGAGCAAAAGCGGATTAGGATTGACAACAAAAAGGGTGGGCAGAGCGATGGCATCGGCGGGTTGCGTCTGTGAGAAAAGATGCCAGCCGGGTTTGATGGTGGCCTTGATCTCTATCTCATAAGTACGGTCAGCTGTTTTTTTGGCACCAAAGGTCCAGACCACCGGCTGCAGCTGTGACCAACTCAGTTGACCTACCAACAGACCGGCAAAAAGTATCAACCAATTTTTCATACACTGTGTTGTTACGCGATCAAACGCTTTGCAAGACGGAATCGATCAGCAGATCGGTGATAATGGCCCTTCCGTCGGTATTGCCGAGCGCAGCGGCACAAGCCCGCTCAGGATGGGGCATCATACCAAAGACATTACGGGTGGCATTGCAAATACCGGCGATATTTCGGCTGGAACCATTGGGACTGGCCTGCTGTGTAACAGTTCCATCGGCTTCGCAGTAGCGAAATAAAATCTGATTATTGGCCTCCAGACTATCCAACAATGCTTCGGAGGCATGATAGCGACCTTCTCCATGGGCTACAGGTATGGTATAGACCCGACCCGCCGTATCGCGAATAAAGGTATTGCTACAGACAAACTGCTGGCGGGCATTTCGCAACAGGGCACCCGGTAAAAGTTGAGATTCGCACAAGATCTGAAAGCCATTGCAGACACCAAAGACCTTTCCTCCCCTTCCAGCAAACTCAATGACCGATTGCATCATGGGACTAAACCGGGCAATGGCACCACATCGAA
This sequence comes from Sphingomonadales bacterium, assembly GCA_016872195.1. Taxonomy (GTDB): domain Bacteria; phylum Bacteroidota; class Bacteroidia; order Chitinophagales; family Chitinophagaceae; genus JJ008. The sequence continues at coordinate 18,626 of VHAT01000017.1, forward strand.
GATAATCACCATAAGAGAAGCCCCCGGGCAATACGATACAATCCTCTTCGGAAAAAGCGCTAAGGTCTCGGTCTTTGTGCCAAAGCATGCGCACCTCTTGCTTCAATTCATAGTGCAGCGCATCATACATGTCCTGGTCACAATTAGAGCCGGGAAAAACGACAATACCAAATTTCATGGGGGTCAATTGGAGAAGCAAAGATAACTAATGTAACGGAGTGCTCAGATCAGATTTTCCAGCCCGTACCGGAGAACTGTCCGACCAGCAGATAAAAAAAAGTTAGCCAAAAAAAGAGTAATGGTATGACCCTGAAACTGGTCAGTAGGTAAAAACAAGCATGATAAAATACCAAGGGGATCAACCCTAACATCCAACCCGTTGAGGCCTCTTCTTGAAAGAGGGCCATTAGGGCGGTTACCAAGAGCAAAAAGAATAATACCGTCCAACCCCGTCTAACCTGTATGAGCATTTTGCGGGTATTATCCTGTACCTGATACAAGCCGGCTAACAAGGGTAAAAGCAGGAGAAAAAAGGCACCTGCCTTCCAGAAAGCCATTTCCCGTAAAGAGGGCAAGACCCAGTTGGTAAAGACCAAGAAGGGTTGCAGCGGCCAGCGGTCGTTCCAAAAAAGCCAGATCCCATAAAAATAGAAAGGACTAAGCAGACCTACGATCGCAAGCATCCACTCCTGTAGCTTAAAATGACGCATAATCGCCACGGCAGGAAGCACCCAAAGGATCAGTACAAGAAAGGGGGGATAGAAAAAACTGGTTGCCCCAATGAGAAATCCTGTATTGAATAAGACCGATCGTGCCTCTGATTGACCGTAGAGCTTAAAGAGTAAGAACAACAAATACAGCACCGCCATATTCATGAACAAGGGTGTGCTCCAATAACTCCATTGAGGAAACAACGAAGTAAGTAGCAGATAACTCATGCCTGGCAGATCCGTTGCCTGGTTGAGTAATTTGTGTTTACTGAAAAAGAAATTCAGCAGCAGCGCCTGCACGAACAAGAACGAAAAAGACAAAAACGAAAAAAACAAGGGGGTGCCCACTCCTGTTTGTCGTAACCCATCGAGCAGCGACCGATAGAGTTCCCCATCCTGCTGATCGGGAACCGGGAGTCGGGGCGCTGTAAAAAGGGGGATCTTGACCACTACGGCAAAAAGCAGTAGCAGCAGGATATTGAGAGGACTCCTCTTTAAAAAAACAGCTATCAAAACAGCGAACGGGTTTAGTTATACTCCACTTTGGCAAAGCAAATATAACTCCGATACACAGTTGGTATGATCAGCTGGCGAGAACTGACCTGTTTTCCGCGCTTTGGCAAGAATTGGTGCCCTTTTTCCAGATTTTTCAGATCGGTGTTTCGAGTCATCTCTCCACCGGGTTGCAAGGTGAAATCATTGAGCAGCTTGTCGCGGCGATCTTGCTGGTTATATAACAGGTGCAGTTCGCCACCCAATACCATCATGGTAAAGGATAGCAGATCGTCGGCCTCATCATCGAACTGTGTTTTAGAGACTACCCGACTCCATTGAAGCTGTCCACCAGGATCGAAGGACTGCACCATGATATTATCGGCATGGTAGCGCATGGCAGAATTGGTGCGTCCACCCGGCGAACCCCACCCGTATGCAGGTGAAGACCCCCACCAGTACCGGTTATAGTAAGGAGAACTATAGTAAAAATTATTGAAGCCCATAAAAGGCGAACCATAAATATAATCGTAGCGATTCCAGCTATTGGCCCTCGAGGTAGTATAGTAGGCCTCACTACCAATAATAAATCCACCGTCTCGTTTTACGATGATCTGCCGAATAAAAAAATCATTAAAGGCCGTCCGGGTAGTGGCATTTCCCTTGGCTTCTTGCCTAAGCTCATCGGTGAATTCATGCAAGCTATTGACCAGGGGCTGGCGAGATTGCTTATCCCACACATAAAAGAAGCATCCATCAATGCCCGATTTTCTTTCGTCGCTGTACAAAGAAGTAAGGATATAGCGCTGGTTCAGGTTGTCGACCTTGATCTTGAGCTCATCCAAAAAAGGCCCCTTTTCGCTCACCGGAAGAGAAACCTCTTGCAAAGAAGAGGAGGTAGCAGGCAAGATCAACATCGAGGCCTTGGTAACATTGTCATTATTGCCCCTCAAAAACCGGCTAAAGAGAAGATCACCTTGATTATCGAGGGCAAAATCGCCCAATTGATCGCCGCGGTCAGACATCGGGATCAGCACTTCGGTTCGGCCCAGCAAACTCAGCTTATCATTGAAAAGCAATTTGGTCATCTTGTACGAATCTCGGTCGCTGCTATTGATCTTGAACAAGGCGATCCGCTTTCGGTCCTCGCTACTCACCACCGCATAGAGTTTATTATCCGATGTAAAATTGAGATGAGTAGTGTCCAACTCCAGCAGCTCGCCGGTGCGTCGTCCATTCCCATCGAGTTGCGCAGCCATACAATAGATCACATTTCGACGTTGATACTGGTAGATCATCCAGGCAAAATCGGCGTAAGGGAAAAAATCGACATTGATAGTTCGGTCATTGGAGGGCATATAGCCCAACTCTTCGCGACCCAGCGGTTGCATTTCGTCGTCCAAGACCGAGATCCAGCTGCGGGCTCGGTTATTCTTAAAGATCAAAAAATTACCCCCCACCTTTCCAATGATCTCATAATTGAGCCGACGAGTATCCTCCTTCTCGGGATCGGAATAGACGATCCGCTGCGCCGGCAGGGAGATAGGAATATTCACCAGGAACAACAAAAAAAGCACCACCAAAAAAAACCTTGTCATGGGCATAAAGGTATTCAATTAACGTAAGAACGATTGTACGGTTTACGGGCTTAAACAACAATAATAAAATTTAACATTTTTTGCCTATACCTTTGTCGGGTGAAAGTTTCGACCACTAAGGTTACCGGTGCCGGACTATTGATTGCCCTGGGCATCATTTACGGAGATATCGGCACCTCTCCCCTCTACGTTTACAACGCCATTATTACCGACCGGGTTATTACACAAGATCTAATTTTAGGAACGCTTTCTTGCATCATCTGGACCCTTACCCTGCAAACCACCCTCAAGTACGTATTGATGGTCCTGCGGGCCGATAACCGGGGAGAAGGGGGAACCTTTGCCTTGTACGCACTGGTCAGGCGCCGAAAAAAATGGTTGGTGCTGCCCGCCATGGTCGGTGGCGCTTCGCTGCTGGCAGATGGGATCATCACACCCCCTATCTCGATCACCTCCGCCATTGAAGGGCTCAAGGAACTGCCCTCGTTGGGGATCAAAGAAGGCAGCGATACGGTCGTTATTATCGTTCTTTCCATTTTAGCCCTTTTCTTTTTTCTACAACAATTCGGAACGGCATCCATTGGGCAATTCTTTGGACCGGTCATGTTCATTTGGTTCAGCATGTTACTGGTCTTGGGGGCTATCCATGTCTTTGACGATCTTACCATTTTTAAGGCCATCAGCCCCCACTATGCCATTGCGTTTTTGCGTACTTATCCCGGGGGATTTTGGCTTTTGGGGGCTGTATTCCTATGTACGACGGGGGCCGAAGCGCTCTACAGTGATCTCGGACACTGTGGCCGAAAAAATATTCGACTCACCTGGGGTTATGTAAAGATCTGTTTACTGATCCATTATTTTGGGCAGGGGGCTTCGCTGCTGGGACAACCCTATCAGGTAGGCGGTGAATGGATGACCTTACCTGAATTCTCCGCAAAGTATGGAGAGATCACAAACGTCTTGAGAACCCAGTTACGCATAAATGCTTTTTATGACCTAATGCCGCAGTGGTTCATCATACCCGGTGTTATCATTGCCACTTCGGCTGCCATCATTGCCAGTCAGGCCATGGTATCGGGCGCCTTTACCCTGGTCAGTGAAGCAATGCGACTGAACCTTTGGCCTAAATTAAGAATACGGTATCCCTCGGAAGAAAAAGGCCAGCTCTTTGTCCCCACCATCAATCTTTTGATGTTCTTGGGTTGTGCCGGGGTGGTACTCTATTTTAGAAAGTCTTCGAATATGGAAGCCGCGTATGGACTGGCCATTATCGTTACCATGTTGGCCACGACCATACTCTACGCCAACTACCTGGTCTTGCACCGGATCAAATCGTATTGGATCTATCTTTTTCTGGCCGGCTATCTGACCGTAGAGGTCGCTTACCTGGTTGCGCTAATGGTAAAGTTTACGCACGGGGGCTATATAACGCTCATAATCGGCTTGCTGGTGTTTACGGTCATGTACGTGTGGTACCGGGCCCGCAAGATCAAAAACCGGTACGTCGAATTTATCCGGCTCGAAGATTACATTCCCAAAATACAAGAGCTAAGCAGTGATCGAACGGTTCCTAAATACGCAACGCACCTGGTCTACCTGACCAGCGCCAATAATCCAAGAGAGATCGAGCATAAGATCGTCTACTCGATACTGAATAAAAAACCAAAGCGCGCCGATATTTATTGGTTCGTTCACATCGATACGGTAGACAACCCTTACACCTGCGAGTATAAGGTAGATCATATTATTCCCAACGATATTATCCGTATCGATCTCCGGCTTGGCTTTCGAGTAGAACCCCGCGTCAACCTCATGTTCCGAAAAGTGGTCGAGGAACTGGTCGCCAATAAAGAGGTGAACATCTTTAGCCGCTACGAGAGTTTATCGAATACCCACTCGGTCGGTGATTTTCAGTTTATGGTGATGGAAAAATACCTGAGTCAAGACAACGAGCTACCTTTCTTCGAACGGGTGATCATGAAATTTTATTTCTGGATCAAAGACCATAGTCTATCCGAAGAAAAAGGATTTGGCTTGGACCTCTCTAATGTAACGGTCGAAAAGTTTCCGCTGATCGTAGCCCCCGTTACCAACCTATCCCTACGCAGGATCGAAAATTAATCCCCTTGCCTCCCATCCTCTGGACTATATTAGGCGTGGTGCTGGGCTTATCGGTACTGGCTTACTTGCTGCAAGAGCGCTTTATCTTTAGGCCGGAAAAACTGGCGGCCGATTTTCAATTCCACTACGAGGCGCCCTTTAAGGAATACTTTTTTGACATTAGCCCCGGTGTACGGATCAATGGTCTTCACTTTTACAGGGAAAAACCCAAAGGACTCATTCTATATTTTCATGGTAATACCCGCAGTATAAAAGGATGGGCTCGCTATGCCAAAGACTTTTATCGCTACGATTACGATGTGGTACTGGTCGACTACAGAGGATTTGGAAAAAGTACCGGTAAACGTAGCGAGAAAGAGATGCTGGGCGATATGCAATTTATCTACGATCGCTTATTGGAGTCGTACAGCGAAGATCATCTAATCATCTACGGCCGCAGTTTAGGCAGCGGTTTTGCTACCAAATTGGCCTCGGACAATCATCCCCGCTATCTGATCTTGGATGCCCCCTATTTTAATTTCAAAAAAGTGATCGAGCGATTCATACCGATCCTTCCCTTACGTTGGGTGCTTCGTTATCACTTGCGATCCGATCAATGGTTACCAATGGTAAAATGTCATACCTATATTATACATGGCACCCGCGATCGGCTGATCCCGATCGGACATAGCGAAAAATTACAGCAACTTCATTCCCGAAAATGCACCCTGATACGCATCGAAGGAGGGGGCCATAATAACTTGCCCTCTTTCGATGAATATCACAACTTTATTCGTGACATATTAAAATACTAATGACCTCCTTATTACGCTTTGTCCGGCATCCCCGCGTGCGAAAAATAATCAGCATCACGCTCCTGCTCTATGTGCTTGGTGCCATGGTACTCTATTTTTTTCAAGAGACATTTATTTTTCGCGCAAGCACCTTACCCGCCACGTATACATTTTCCAGTACGCTTGCACACCAAGAAATAAAAGTGGCTATCAACTCGCAAGACACGTTACATGCCGTCCTATACAAGTCCAAAAAGGAATCCATCAAAGGACTAGTACTCTATTTTCATGGCAACCGACAAAATATTACTTGGTACGAAAAATTCGTTCCTTTCTTTACCGAACAAGGTTACGAAGTCCTGATGCCCGACTATCCCGGTTATGGAAAGAGCAAAGGAACGATCTCAGAAAAAAAATTATATGAGTGGGCCGCCCTGAGCTACCAATTGGCCATTGCACGCTTTGCAGCGGATAGTATCATCATTTATGGAAAAAGCCTGGGCACAGGGCTGGCCGCACAATTAGCGTCGCGAAGAGATTGCCGTAAACTGATCTTGGAGACCCCTTATTACCAATTTCCCGACGTCGTGAAACGTTTTGTGCCTATTTACCCTGTTTCGATGCTGCTGCGCTATGAGTTGCCCACCTATCGATATCTCCCCTATGTAACCGCGCCCGTTACCATTCTCCATGGAACCGATGATGGGATCATTTCGTATTCGCAATCCCAACGACTATCGGCCCTATTTAAAAAAGGAGACCAATTAATTACTATCCAGGGGGGATCGCACAATGACCTATTTAGCTTTCCGGAAACCCTTCAACATCTATCGACCTTACTCGATCATTGATCGTTAACGAGATTACCACTCGGCCAGCAGCGAGCCGGTGGCATCGATCTTAAGCTCGTACAAGGCACCGTGTTTCAAGGTCATATTTCGATCGGTATGACTTACCGGAAAATCAAAACAAACCGGATAATCGTACTCGCTGATCCACGATTCGATAATTTCATAGGCGTTTTTGCCAAAGGGGCGATCGCTGTCTTTACATTCAGAGAATCCGCCCACGACCAACCCGGCTAATGAATCGAGCATACCACTTCGCTTTAACTGACACATCATGCGGTCTATATTGTAAAGCGGCTCCCCCACATCCTCAATAAAAAGAATTTTATGGCGCGTGTCCAGTGCCGAAGGAGAGCCAATAAGATGGGCCAGCAAGGCAAGATTACCTCCTACCAGTTCGCCTTTTACTCTTCCCATTCGATTAAAGGTATGCTCAGGACCACTGCAGGCAGAACTAACCCCTTGCAAGGTCTCCCGAAGCGATTGTACATACTCTTGCTGCCATTTCCCATCATTGAAAGCGGCCGCCATAGGGGCGTGTAAAGTGCAAATGCCAAAGTGGCGATAAATGTGCGCATGCAATATGGTAATGTCAGAAAATCCAATGATCCATTTAGGAAATTCAGCAAAGACAGTAAAATCAAGTTGTTCGATAATTCTTCCGGTACCATAGCCCCCTCGCGCACAGAGGATGGCCCGAACCGATTTATCGTTGAGCATGCGCTGCAGATCGGTAAGACGCTCCTGATCGGTACCGGAAAAATAAGTAGTCGAATTTCCACCGACTGTCGATCCGACCATTACACGGTAGCCCCACCCTTCCAAGACCCTTATGCAGGTCTGTACCTTTTCGGCTGGCATATAGCCCGCAGGACAAACCAGGGCAATGGTATCACCGGCTTGCAAATAAGGAGGTTGCTTCATAATGGAGTAGAAAGAAAGAATAAAGGTAATAAGCCTAAGGCATTTTGGGACCAGCGGCGATTACGGTATTTTTGCTCCCATTATGGCTGCCCCAAAAAGATACCTGGTAACATCTGCCCTACCCTACGCAAATGGATTAAAACATGTGGGGCATTTAGCGGGTGCCTATATTCCCGCCGATATTTATGTGCGTTACCTTAGAGCACAACAGCGCGACGTGGTGTTTGTGTGCGGAAGCGACGAGCATGGAACGGCCATTCCCATTCAGGCCAAAAAAGAAGGCACCACAGCACAAGCGATCATTGACAAGTATCATGTGGCCTTGAAAGAAGACTTTGAGAAGCTCTCGATCAGTTTCGATATCTATCATCGCACTAGTGCCCCCATTCACCACCAAACGGCAGCCGCTTTTTTTGATACCCTGGAACAACAGGGAGCCCTGGAGACCAAAGAGACCGAGCAATTCTTTGACGAAGAGGCCAACAGCTTTTTAGCTGACCGCTACATCAAAGGGATCTGTCCGGCCTGTGGCAGTGACCGGGCTGTGGGCGATCAGTGTGAAAGTTGCGGACGAGCCCTGAGCCCCGAAGAGCTGATCAATCCAGTCAGCACCCTGAGTGGTAAACCACCGATCAAGAAAAAGACAACGCACTGGTATTTACCCCTCGACCGACACGAAACCTTTTTGAAACAATGGATCTTGCAAGACCATCAAAAAGACTGGCGCCCCACCGTAGTAGGACAATGCAAAGGATGGATAGAGGGCGGACTACAACCCCGTGCGGTTACCCGCGACCTTGACTGGGGCGTGTCCTTGCCCCCTCGGATAAAGGGAGCTGATGGTAAGGTGTTGTATGTATGGTTCGATGCCCCTATCGGATATATTAGTGCTACCAAACAATGGGCCCTCGATAAGGGCAAGGACTGGGCACCTTACTGGCAAGATAAAGAGACCAAACTGGTACATTTTATTGGAAAGGATAATATTGTTTTTCACTGCATCATTTTTCCGGTGATGCTGAAACTTCACGGGTATATCTTACCAGAGAACGTGCCCGCCAATGAGTTCTTGAACTTGGAAGGAGATAAAATGAGCACCAGCCGGAATTGGAAGCTCGATATGCGAGACTATATCCGCGATTTCGTAGAGGCTCCAAACGGTGGTGAACAATGCGTAGATATGCTGCGCTATTATCTTACACAAATAGCTCCCGAGACCAAAGACAGTGAATTTACCTGGAAAGGATTTCAAGAGGCGGTCAACTCCGAACTAGTCGCCATCTTTGGCAACTTTGTAAATCGTACTTGGGTACTGATGCATAAACTATGTGCCGGAAAAGTGCCTCCTATTCATTCGCAACACTTGGATGCAGTTGACGAAGAATTGCGTAAGACCATAGAACAAGCGCCCGCTACCATTGAAGCCCTGCTCGAGCAGTATAAATTCAGAGAAGCCCTTTTTGAGATCATCGATCTGTCGAGAAAAGGAAATCAGTACATGCAGAAAAAAGAGCCCTGGGTACTGGCCAAACAGCTAGAGCAAGATCCCTCTGCACAGGCAAGGATCGACAATTGCATTCATCTTTGTTTACAATTGACAGCCAATTTGTCGATCCTCATCAACCCCTTTATGCCGCACACGGCTCGCACGCTTCTCTATCAAATGAAAGTTGTCGAAAAGATGTTGCAGTGGGAAAATGCCGGAAAGATCGACCTATTGAAGATTGGTTACTCCCTGCGAGCCCCGCAATTACTCTTCAGAAAAATAGAGGATAGCGAAATATCGACACAAGTTGAAAAACTAAAGCAAAACGCCATGTCTACTTCTTCCTCCGGAGCAGCGTCCGCTTCTGGTACGAATGCGGCTGTTCAATCATCTGCTTCTGCCGAAACCGTTTTACAAGAGAAAGCCCCTGCTGCGCCGGCCAAGGCTATCATTCAATACGAAGACTTTGCCAAGCTATCCCTAAAGACCGGCATCATTCGTGCGGCGCAAAAAGTAGAAAAAGCCGACAAACTACTTTGCCTGCAAGTAGATTTGGGACAAGAGGTCCGCACTATTGTGAGTGGAATTGCCCTGCAGTATGCTCCGGAAACACTGATCGGTAAACAAGTGACCGTGGTAACGAATCTGGCCCCTCGAAAAATGAAAGGGATCGAGAGCAACGGTATGATCTTGATGGCGGAGGATGCTTCCGGAAAATTACATTTTATTCAATCCGAAGATTCCATCGATCCAGGCGCGAACGTTAGCTGAGTTTTTTCGTTTCGAATTTTAAATCCAGTAATTTAGTAGCAGTAAATTAGTTGCATAACTAACTATTTTTTATGAACCGAACCATTCGCAAGGTAGCTGTGCTGGGCAGCGGTGTAATGGGCTCTCGCATTGCCTGTCACTTTGCAGGCGTGGGGCTCGATGTATTGTTGTTGGATATTGTACCGGCTGGCGTTACCACTGCCGATGGAAAGGCCGCCCGCAACCGGATCGTCAACGAAGCCTTACAGTCAAGCGTAAAGAGTAATCCCGCTCCTCTCTATGAGAAGGAGATGATCAACCGAATTCGTACGGGCAATTTCGATGATAATCTCAACGAAATTGCAAGCTGCGATTGGATCATCGAAGTCGTAGTCGAAAGACTTGACATCAAACAACAATTATTTGAGAAGGTAGAAAAATATAGAAAGCCCGGTACGATCATTAGCTCCAATACCTCGGGTATACCCATCTCGATGATGACGACCGGCAGGAGTGACGATTTTCGAAAGCATTTTTGCGGCACGCATTTTTTTAATCCTCCTCGCTACCTTAAACTACTGGAGATTATTCCCACGCCCGATACCGATCCGGCTCTTGTGGACTTTCTAATGCACTATGGCGACCTGCACTTAGGTAAAACCACCGTCAAGTGCAAGGACACACCCGCCTTTATTGCCAATCGCATTGGGGTCTTCGCGATCATGGCCATCATACACTTAAAGCAACAACTACAGTTGAGTGTCGATGAGATCGATGCCCTTACCGGCCCCATTATCGGAAGACCAAAATCAGCCACCTTTCGCACGGCCGATGTAGTAGGCATCGACACCATGGTCAAAGTGGCCTCTGGAGTGGCTGCTAATTGTCCGCATGACGAAGCGAAGGTCCTTTTTGCCATTCCGGATTGGCTGCAAAAAATGGTCGACAATAATTGGCTGGGCGATAAAACCGGGCAAGGATTTTTTAAGAAAACAAAAAATGAAGCGGGCAAAAAAGAGATCTTGACGCTCGATCTGGAAAGTCTTACTTATCTACCCCGCAAAAAAGCATCGTTTGCCACACTGGAAGTGGCTAAATCCATAGAGGACCTGGCGACCCGCTTGATCGCATTGCTCAAGGGAAAAGACAAGGCCGGCGAATTCTATCGCTTGCTGCACTACCATATCTTCTCATATATATCACACCGCATCCCAGAGATCAGCGACGAGTTATACAGAGTAGATGATGCCATGATGGCCGGATTTGGGTGGGAGTTGGGTGCCTTTGAGACCTGGGATATTCTGGGAGTTGCCAACATGGTTGGCGACATGGACAAGGCCGGCATACCTGCGGCAGCCTGGGTCAAAGACATGATCGCAAAAGGTCAAACGAAATTCTATAAAACAGAAAAAGGTATTCGCAGTTGTTATGAGCCCGCCAGCGGAACCTATAAACCGCTTCCAGGGGGTGCCGACTTTTTGGTGATGAGCCACCAAAAAGAAAAAACAGTTTGGAAAAATAGTTCTTGTACACTGTACGATCTAGGCGATGATGTGTTGGGTCTTCAGTGGCAAACTAAAATGGGAAGTATTGGAGGAGATGTACTTAGTGGTATTCAAACAGCCATTGAAAAAGCAGAACAATCCTATCGAGGACTGGTTATTGCCAATGAGGGAGCCAACTTCTCTGCCGGTGCCAATGTCGGCATGATCTTTATGATGGCCATTGAACAAGAATACGACGAACTAGACCTCGCCATTCGATTATTTCAACAAACGACCATGCGTGCCCGCTATTCTTCTATACCCGTTGTGGTGGCACCACATGGATTGACCTTGGGCGGTAGTTGTGAGCTTACCTTACATGCCGATAAATGCTGCCCTGCCGCTGAAACCTATACAGGACTGGTCGAATTAGGCGTTGGATTGATACCGGGTGGAGGGGGCACTAAAGAATTTGCACTACGTGCCGCCGATGAGATGCATCTGGACGAACCCGACACCAACACCCTAAAGCATCGCTTTATGTCCATTGCTACAGCCAAGGTAGCCACTTCGGCCGCCGAAGCCTTTACAATGGGTATTTATCGCAAGGGAATCGATGAGATCGTTTATAACAGTAATCGTCGTATTGCCACAGCGAAAAGAGCTGTGCTGGCCTTACAAGAATCGGGATACAACCGACCCATAGAGCGAAAAGATATCAACGTACTAGGACGTGCCGGCTTGGGTGTATTATACGCTGGAATTCATGCCATGCAAACGGCTGGTTATGCCAGCGCACACGATGCCCTTATCGCCAAAAAACTGGCCTATGTAATGTGTGGCGGTGATTTGAGTGAGCGAACACCCGTTTCGGAGCAGTACCTGCTCGACTTGGAACGAGAAGCGTTTTTGTCACTTTGCGGAGAGAAAAAGTCTTTGGAAAGAATTCAAAGTGTGCTTACATCGGGCAAGCCCATTCGTAACTAAGAAACCGGAAGTGCCTTTCCGATAGTGGGATACTGAAATTGAAATCCGCTATGTAAGATCTTAGCGGCACTGACCGTAGCGCTTTTTAATACTTCGATGCTCATTTCACCCAATATTATCTTTAATAGCAGCGAGGGTACTGGAATTGGGATATAGAAACGATCTCGTTGCCTGGCTAAGCTCATCATCAACTCGCGCTGCGACACAGGATGGGGAGATACTGCATTAAAGACACCCCGCAGCGCTGCTTGCTCCATAGAAAACAGGATCATGGCTACCAGGTCTTCGATCTGAATCCAACTGATGATCTGATGCCCGGATCCTAAGACAGGAGCAACACCAAACCGAAGAGGCTTTTCAAATTCAGGAAGCGCCCCGCCCTTTCGACTTAGAACGATCCCAATGCGCAGCACCACTCGCCGAATAGCAAGGGCCTCGATGGGCTTTGTACTGTCCTCCCATTTCTGGCAGGTAATCCCTAAAAAAGAAGGGTCGCAAGGATCCTCTTCTGTAAACGGTTTCAGATTTTTTTCAGAATCGGGCCCATACCAACCAATGGCAGAAGCACTGACAAAGGAAACGGGACGATGCGTACTCTTTTGCAAGACACGTACCAATAATTGCCCCGACTGTTCTCGACTATCCGCGATCTCTTTTTTACGAGCAGATGTCCACCGTTTCTCGGCCACGTTCGCACCGGCAAGATGCACTATATGATCGGCCTTAGCGACCCACTCGGGATCAAGAATACCTTTTTCAGGATCCCAATAACCATACGTTATGGATGGATGAGAAGCAAAAGGCAAGGAATTAGCCTGGGGGTTTCGCGTCAGCAAAATGACCTTATACCCTTTTTGCAAAAGAGCTTGAACCAAGGCGGTGCCTACCAGGCCGGTGCCTCCTGTAATCAATACTGTTTGTCCACTGCTCATACTATCAGATAAGCCGTTGTGAACAGATCATAAAATAATCAATCTGGCTTTTTGCCATCGAGAAAAGTATTTAACGAACTAATAGGTCCTTGCTTGGAAGGGTCCTCCTTTACTTCGAAGCTACTATAGAAGTTTTCGATCTGAGAACTACTGCTATATAACTCCATGTTACGACGAACATACGCTGGGATTGTTTCGAACTCATTATTTGGATCGGCCGTGTTGACATTATAACTAAGGTTGCGCAGCTTTTGCAAACGCTCCGCAGCGCGACGCTGTTGCTCTACGATATCCTCAACCATGTTATCCTCTTCCTTGATCGCAGAAGAAGCAGAATGAATTTCATACAGCAGCGGCGTAGTGATTGTCAAGGGCTCGTCCCTTTCCACCAGTTGCATTTGCATCTCCTCGGGCTCCGTCGATACGGTAGCAGCTACCGGAACCACTTCAACAACGGGCATAACGGAGTCTACCGGATCTGATATAACTTCTGCCGATGGCATTACAGGATCGGTAGTAACCAGTACAGGGGTGGTGACGATTGATGCAGGAGTAGTTGGCACCGGAGTCGGTGGCTCTGCATAAATATTGGTAGGCCTTGTAAGATAGCCTCCGGCAGCCGCCGGAGAACTAACCGGGACTGCTGCAGCAAGATAACTAGCATCGGTTTCGAGAATAACGGCAGCACTACTACTTGCAGTGCTTGTCTCGCTTGCAGTGCTTGTCTGGGTTGCAGACGAAGAAGAGGGGGAAGGAGAAGAGAGAGGATCTGCCAATGATAATCGAATAATAGGTTCTTCCGTTGGTTGCAAATTGATAGCCGAAGTCGGATCGGGCTCGGTTAATTCGACCAAACGAGGCATTAACTCCGATGTTGAGGGCAGTGAGGACGAAGCCGGTGACACTACTTCGGTGGAGACGGGCGGTGCGGAAGAAGATACGATTTGCGGTGCGGAAGAGGAGACGGGTGCTGCGGAAGAAGATGCGACTGGTGGTTGGATAGCGGTGGCAGCCGGTGTATCCGGCTGTTGTCCCAAGACCATAACGATCTTCTCTTCTTCGGGAAGTCCTTTTTTTGTTGGGGTGGTACTGATCGTATCCTTGTGCTCGAAACCCGTTGCGATCAAAGTGATGCCGAGTTTATCGCCCAGCAGATCATCATATCCCATGCCGAGGATCACATCGGTATTCTCACCGGCTTTGGTAAGCAGATAGTCCTGGATTACTTCTACTTCGTCCATAGTAAATTCAGATTCTCCCCGAGCAGAGTTGATATTGATAAGGATCCACTTGGCTCCCTTGATCTCATTGTCATTGAGTAGGGGCGAATTCAAGGCTTCTTCGATGGCCAACTGAGCGCGATGCGTACCCGCCACTTCGGCATGCCCTAAGATGGCACGACCTCCATTTCGCATCACGGTACAAACATCGGCAAAGTCAACATTGATCTGCCCGGTGCTGTTGATAACATCGGTAATACAACGAGCGGCGGTAGCCAATACATTATCCGCTTTTTCGAAGGCCTCGCGCATCTTTAAATTACCGAACTGATGACGCAATTTATCATTACTAATGACCAGCAAGGTATCAACATGCTGGCGCAGCTGACGGATGCCCTCTTCAGCTTGTTGTAACCGTTTCTTTCCCTCATAGGCAAATGGTGTGGTCACGATACCGACGGTCAGGATACCCAGGTCTTTGCAGATCTTGGCAATGATGGGCGCTCCTCCCGTACCCGTTCCTCCTCCCATACCGGCCGTAATAAAAGCCATCTTGGTATTGACTTCGAGTATCTTTCTGATCTCTTCGAGCGACTCTTCGGTAGCCAGTCTGCCAATATCGGGATTAGCACCGGCGCCAAGCCCCTGCGTCAGATGGGGCCCCAATTGTACTCGATTCGGAATTCCACTGGCAGCAAGCGCCTGCGCATCTGTGTTACAGATGACAAAATTGACGCCTTCGATTTGTTGATTGAACATGTAATTGACAGCGTTGCTTCCGCCTCCTCCTACTCCTATTACTTTGAGGATGGAAGACTTCTCGGTGGGCAAATCAAAATGGATCATGAGCGTTTTGTTTTGGAAGGGTTGCGAATGGGTTAGTTGGTTTGTCTTAGTTAGTGGAGACGATTATCCTCTTCTTCCTTGAAGAGATCGATGATACGGTCTTTGAACTTGCTCCAAAAACCGGTCAGGTTTCGGCGATGTTTCATTTGACTCTCGCTGACCCCGGTAACTTCTTCGGGCTGCGGAGTGGCGACATCTTTTTCGCGACGAAGCGCCCCAGGAACTTCGACCAGACGATATCCTTTCTCAAAATCCTTACGGTTATGCTCATAATCGTCATAGCCTTTCAGAATTAACCCGATACAAGTAGAGTACGTAGGCTTGGAAAGTTCCTCGATGTGTCCGGCGGCCAAATGCTCATTGGGAAAACCAATACGTGCGTTCAGACCCGTCACGTACTCGGTCAGCTGGATCAGATGCTTGAGCTGGGAGCCCCCTCCCGTCAAAATGATCCCGCCATTGAGCGCTTTATTATCGAGTCCTACCTGCTTAAGATGGTAGGTCACAAAATCCATGATCTCACTCATTCTAGCCTGAATGATATTAGCCAGATTTTTTACACTGATCTCCTTGGCAGGCATTCCCCGCAAACCGGGAATGGTTATATAGGCATTGGCCTTGGCTTCATTAGATAAAGCACTGCCGAATTGCACCTTCATTTGCTCGGCTTGCGTTTTCAATACCCCTAATCCTGATTTGATATCGTTGGTGATATTCTCACCGGCAAAAGGAATTACTGCGGTATGCTTGAGGATACCTTCATTGAATACAGCCAGATCCGTGGTACCGCCCCCAATATCCACGATGGCTACCCCGGCCTCAAGATCTTCTTGCCCCATTACGGCAGCAGAAGAAGCGAGCGGCTGTAAGACCAGATCCTTTGTGAACAGACCTGCTTTTTCTACGCTACGGTTAATATTGCGAATGGCATTTTTATCGCCGGTAATGATGTGAAAGTTCGCTCCGATCTTGACACCTCCGTATCCTATCGGGTTGGCGATATTGGGAATATTGTCGACCGTAAATTCTTGTGGGATCACATCGATGATCTGATCACCGGCCGGAATATAGGTCTTACGCTGGTCATCGATAAGTTTATCGATCTCATGCTGAGCGACCTCCTCGTCGGTACGCTGACGTACCATATCACCCCGGGTCTGTAAACTCTTGATATGATGACCCGCAATTCCTACATAGACCTCCTTGATCTCGAGCGTGGGATTAGAAGCGAAACAATTATCAAGTGCCGTGCGGATCGCCTTGATGGTTTCATCAATATTGAGGACTTGACCATGCTTGACCCCGTTGGAATTGGCTTTTCCAAAACCAAGGATCTCAAGTTTTCCGAACTCATTTTTTCGTCCGGCAATCACTGCGATCTTGGTAGTACCAATATCGAGACCGATAATGACAGGATTGGTGTTTGTCATAGGGACCGAACCGATATCCGGACCGACAATGATGGGGCTTTGGTTGTTCATGATGATGGATTTAGTGGTTGTCTGATTTTTTTATTTTAGGGATACGAGATTGATTTGTGTCGGGCAGAGCCGCACCGGGCAGCACGGTATTCAACTCCTCTAGCGAAGGGTTGGGATCATCAGGTAAAAGAGGCTGAAGGGGCTTGGGAAGAAACTTGACCACCGTATCGTTTTCGGCCTCTGTGGCATCGCGCAGCAATCGTTCTACATTTCTTCGCAATTGCAACGAATCGACACGGGCGCTGCTGACACTACCCGCAAGCACCTGTCCATTATATCTAACATCGATCATTCGATAGCGACTTAACCCTGTTTTACTGAGTACTTGCTGATAGAAGATCAGTAAGCGACGCAGTTTTGACTGGATATCAGTAAGCGCTCCCAATTGTACGATATGATCCCCTACGGTGGGAACCAGCTCCCACTCCTTTGCGGGAGTATAATCGACCTGTGCCACCTGCGAAGACCAAAATGAATCTTTTAGTAGCAGTTGTGACATGGTCAATATCTGTTGTAATAACACGGTGTCGGGCTGGGTCAATAGCATCGAATCCGAAAGTCCTGTAAAGACGGGGACCTTGATGGTTCGATCAGCAGATAATGGCATCAGATTACCCAACTCATCAAGATAACAAGAGGCTCCACTACTAGAGAATAATCTGGCCAACGGGATCTTTTCCGTTACCGCCACATGTAATACATCTTGGTTGTCGAAATACAACTGGGCCTCTCTGATCCATACATGCGATTTGATCTTAGTCTCTACCTCTCGAAGATTGAATTGCGCCAACCGTTCTCCTTGTACACCGGCAGAGGATTGTCGCAATAGTTCTTCCACCTCTCCTTGCGTCAGGAACCCTCCTCCGGGGCCGGCCTTGATCTCGATCGTATAGGAGCGAAGTCGCTCCTTATTACGCTCACGGATACCAGCCGACAAGACCAGGAACATACCGGTGGCTATCCCTATCCAAAAGGCAAAAAATAAAATTCGTTTTATGATCCTCTTCAATTTCAAGTTTATACTTTATAGTTAATTATTCTCCATTCGTTTTTTTATCAAGGCCGGTATCTTGTCAATATCACCGGCTCCGGCTACTACAATCACGTGCTGTCTATTTACAAGTCGATCATGATATTCTTTCTCCAGCCAATCGACCACCTCCTCCTGATCCAAATAGAACAATGGCACGCCCACCATATCTTTTCCGATCGACTCACTGCTCACACCCTCGATCGGCAACTCTCTTGCCGGATAGAGCGGCAATAGGACCACCCTGTCTGCTTTCGCGAGCGCCTTGGCAAACTGTGGAGCCAGATCGCGGGTACGAGAGAACAGATGCGGCTGAAAGATGATCGTGCAAAGGGCCTGCGGATACAAGGAACGCACTCCATCTAACAACACATTCAACTCCTCGGGATGATGCGCATAATCATCGATCAAGACCAACCGTTCATTATCAATGAGCTTCTCAAAACGCCGTTGCACCCCCTTAAAGCAAGCCATTGCTTCGCGAATCTCACTCGGCGATATTCCCAGGACACGACTAGCCGTGATCGCCCCGATCGCATTCTCCACATTATGCCATCCCCCCATGGGTAAAAAGATATCCTCGATACATTCTTTATCGATCATGGCATCAAAACAATACCCTCCATCTTGCACCCGTCTATTTAACGCATAACAATCGGCTTGTTGCTCGTGCAAATGATAGGATAGGGTTTGCGGAGCCCGTAGAGAAGAGCTACGAGATAATCCCCACTTATGGATCAACAGACCCCCCTTCGGTACCAAGGCACTGAAATCGATAAACGCTTGCTCCATGGTAGTGGCATCTCCATAGATATCGAGGTGATCGGGATCCATGGCGCTGATGAGAGCGACATGAGGCAATAATTTCAGAAAACTCCGATCGTACTCATCTGCTTCTACCACGCAACAATTGACCGAACTGCTCCACTGGTTCGTTCCGTAATTGGCCGCGATCCCTCCCAAGAAGGCATTGCCTCCAAAACCACTATGACGCAGCAAATGAGCTACCATGGTAGAGGTAGTCGTCTTGCCATGCGTACCGGCAATACAAACATTCAAAGAACTAGCGGTGATCTGCTGTAGCAGATCGCTTCGCTTCCAAATCGTATATCCATTCTCCTGATACCAGCGCAATTCGAGGTGAGAACCCGGAATCGCCGGTGTGTATACCACGGCATCAGCAGTGCGAGAGAGCGCCTCAAGATCTTCGTGGTAATGCACTGTAATACCCGAAGCCTCTAAGGAGCGAGTCAGCGTAGAAGGGGTTTTATCATATCCCGAAACCTTTATCCCCTGCTCCTGAAAAAAACGAGCCAACGCACTCATGCCGATACCACCAATACCCAGAAAATACAACTCACGCAGTCCTTCCTTTACCCGAAAGGATTCTTGCAATAGCGTTGTATCGATGGTTGTCCTCATATTACTGACTGACTTGCTTTACTAATTCAGTGGCCAGCTTTTGTGCGGCATCCCGAACGGCGAAAGAGCCAATGGCCTCGCTGAGCGATCGTTGAGCAGATCGATCAAGACATAGGGCCAAGGCGCGAGAGACCAACGAGGTCTCAGCTTCCTCATCCGGCACCAACCAGGCAGCTTGCTTACGTACCAGTTGCTCTGCATTGACGCGTTGATGGTCTTCTGCTGCCAACGGATACGGCACGAACAAAACAGGCTTGCCCACCACGGCCAATTCCGCCACCGTCATTGCACCCGATCGTGAGATCACCACATCGGCCGCCGCATACGCATATTCCATTTCCCTGATAAAGTCGGCCGTATAACAACCTGTACGGTCAGCGACACGAGCGGTGGCTAAAGGAGCATATGACTTTCCGGTTTGCCAGATCACCTGAATGCCTGCTTCCAAAAGCCGGTCGAGTCCCTGATCGATAGCGCGGTTGATTGAGCGAGCTCCTAAACTACCTCCCATCACTAGCAAAGTGGTTCGATCGGAAGACAAGGAAAAAAAGTTCGCCGCCTGTTGTCGATCAGGCCTTGTTGCACAGATCGATTCGCGTACAGGATTACCGGTAAAAAAGATCTTGTCCGCCGGAAAGAATTTTTCCAGCCCACCCGCACCGGTAAAAATGCACTTTGCACGTCGTGCCAATAGCTGATTGGTTTTGCCGGCATAGGCATTGGACTCGTGTAAAAAAGTCGGAATGCTTCTTGCCTGCGCAACACGCAATACGGGAAAGCTGGAATACCCTCCCACTCCCAATACGGCATCCGGACGAAAGGCGCGGATGATCTTG
The DNA here is from genome assembly GCA_016872195.1 of Sphingomonadales bacterium. Lineage (GTDB taxonomy): Bacteria > Bacteroidota > Bacteroidia > Chitinophagales > Chitinophagaceae > JJ008. Next base: position 38,566 of record VHAT01000017.1, read on the forward strand.
CGAACCTGCCAAAAACTCTTGAGCAGTTTCCAGGGCAGTGCCATATTTTTTATCAAAGAACTTCTATCGAATCCCACTATATCTAAGCCGCAGATCGAATACCCTGCCTGCGGCACTTTCTCCATCTCCATTTTTCCCTTGGCCCCCACGAACAAAATATCCATCGAGGCATCCATCTTTTTTAGGGCACCGGCGATGGCCAATGCCGGAAATATATGTCCGCCCGTTCCCCCGCCTGCTATCAGTACCCGCAGACTCATGCCGCAGTCGGTTTTACCGTTTCTTCCTCTGTCTGTCCCTCGAGTTGCTCCACATTTCTTGCTACACTCAATATGATACCAATGGCCAGACAAGTAAAAAAGAAACTACTTCCTCCCATGCTCACCAGTGGCAGCGTAACACCCGTTACCGGAAATAAATTGACCGTTACCGCCATATTAGCAATAGCCTGAATGACCAAGGTAAAACTGAGCCCTAACGCCAAGAACGCACCAAAGGCAAAGGGACATCGCTTGAATATCCTGATACAACGAAATAAAAAGACCAAGTAAATAAATACCATAAACCCGCCGCCGATCAATCCGTACTCCTCGATAATGATGGCGTATATAAAGTCATTGTACGCCTGGGGCAGAAAGTCTCGAGTGGTACTATTTCCCGGTCCTACACCCAAGAGTCCTCCCTTTGAGATGGCCACTTTGGCCTGATTGACCTGATAACCATCGGTGTCGCTATCTTGTCCTCCATAAATAAAGGACTCTACCCGACTGATCCATGTATCGACCCTGGCCGTAAGCGCAGAGGAGGAAGATGTTTTTACAGCCGCTACCTCATCCGGATTTTCAGTATGATGTCGGACCACAGCGGCCACGATCAAAAAAGTGATCGGGATCAAGACCGCACCAATGGTCAGTAACAGATGCTTGGTGCTGGCTCTTCCAATAAAGAGTAATAGCATACAACTGGCACCAAGCAATAAGGCGGTAGACAGGTTGGCGGGTGCGATCATTATACAGGTTACGAGCACGGGCCAGATGACCATCAGATATCCTTTCTTAAAATCCTTGATTATTTCTTGCTTCTTACTCAGTAACCGGGCCAGGTACATGAACAGCGCCAACTTAGCCAAATCGGACGTTTGCATCGTCATGTTGATGATGGGCAACTTGATCCACCGACTACCCTCGTTCATCTTGACGCCAAAGAAAAGCGTATATAAAAGCAAGGGCAGTGACAATAAAAAGATGATACGAGCCGCCTTGGAGTAAAAAGTATAATTGACCAGGTGAGCAAAGTAGATGACGAGTAACCCCCCCAAGATCAAACCCACTTGTTTAAAAAGATAGATCTCGGTATTTCCCTTATAATTTTTATACGCCAGCGTACCGGTGGCACTATAAACGGCCAATAGCGATACCAATGTCAGCACTACCACCAAGGCCCAGATCACCTTATCACCGCGAGTCTTTTTAAGAAGATTATCGGTGGTAAAGCTATTACGCAGATCGGCCAGTCGTATGTCGCGGGTCGCTTCCATAGGTTAGAGTTCTTTTACTGCTTTTTTAAATTGTTGTCCACGATCCTCGTAATTCTTAAAAAGATCAAAACTGGCACAGGCCGGACTCAACAGAACCGTATCGCCCTTGGTAGCGATCTGAAAAGCTGTTTGCACCGCTTCTTCGGCGCTTTGCACATCGACCATTACAGGCACAATAGCTTCAAAGGCCTCATGGATCTTTCGAGTATCCTTGCCCAGACAAATGATCGCCTTTACTTTTTCGCGAACCCCTTCAGCCAGCAAGCTGTAATCATTTCCCTTGTCGACACCGCCTAAAATAAGTACGGTAGGTCCTGTCATGCTCTCGAGCGCATACCAAGTTGAATTGATATTAGTAGCCTTACTGTCGTTGATAAAGACAACACCGCGCACTGTCAAGACATATTCCATGCGATGCTCCAGCTGCTCAAAATGTTGTACGGCATCGCGGATCTTCTCTTTGCGAATGTCGAGGGTCGCCGCAGCCACACAAGCGGCCATCGTATTGTATTGATTATGCTTACCCTTTAGCGCAAAATCAAATACGCTCATGGTCATCACTTCGTTACCGGTCCGTACGTACATGTCTCCGTCTTTGATAAAGGCACCTGGTGATACTTCTCTTTTCATGCTAATGGGTAGTTGGTTAGATTGAATACTAAAATTTTTTATATGTCGTTGGGTCACTTCATCATCGGCGCAATAAATAAAATAATCATCGGGCCCCTGATTTTGGGTAATCCTGAACTTGCTATTGATATAATTCAAGAAAACATATCCGTAACGATCCAAATGATCTTCGGTGATATTGGTCAAAATCGCCACATGCGGACGAAATCGATCGATATCATCGAGTTGAAAACTGCTGATCTCCACTACATAGAGTGCGTGCGGATCTTCGGCAACCTGGCGAGCGAATGAGTAACCGATATTACCGACCAGCGCTACATCCAACCCGGCGTTGCGGCACAACTGATAGACCAGCGAGGTCGTTGTGGTCTTTCCATTACTGCCCGTGATGGCAACAATGCGGCTATCCCCCATATGACGATATGCCAACTCAACCTCACTGATCACCGGAATACCCTGGGCCCGGATCGCCTTCATGACCGCAGCCGTTTCGGGTATACCCGGACTCTTGATCACCTCATCGGCTTGTAGTATCCGATCGAGCGAATGCGTATTTTCTTCAAACGCGATCCGCTCTTGCAACAGTTCGTTACGATAGTTTTCTTTCAAAGAACTTCCGTCAGAGACAAACACCTCATATCCTTTTCGTTTCGCCAGCAAAGCGGCTCCGACCCCGCTTTCTCCTGCCCCCAGTATGACTACCCGTTTCCCCATACAATCCTTGGCTTTACCGCAGTTTGAGGGTAACGATACTGAAGACCACCAACAACACCGTTACAATCCAAAACCGGTTTACGATCTTGACCTCATGATATCCCTTAACCTGGTAATGGTGATGTATAGGTGCCTTAAGAAAGATCCTTCTTCCTTCGCCGAACTTTCGCTTGGTGTATTTGAAATAACTCACTTGAATGATCACACTCAGTGATTCCACCAAAAAGACGCCGCAGAAAATAGGGATCAATAATTCCTTGTGTACGATAATGGCCAGGGCGGCGATAATTCCCCCCAGGGTAAGACTACCGGTATCGCCCATAAAAAGTTGCGCAGGATACGAGTTGTACCAAAGAAATCCGATACAAGCTCCGATCAGTGCCGCAATATAAACCGACAACTCTCCCAGATCGGGTATGTACATAATGTTCAAGTAATCGGCAAAAACCAGATTGCCGCTGGCATAGGCAAAAATGCCCAGTAAGACCCCGATCAACGCGGCTGTTCCGGTGGCCAGCCCATCGAGCCCATCCGTAAGATTGGCCCCATTGGACACGGCCGTTATGATAAAGATGACAACCACTATATAAAGAAGCCAGGTATAGTGGCGCCAGTTTTCTGGCAGTAGTTTTGAATAATTGAACTCATGATCCTTTACAAACGGGATGGTTGTAACCGGTGTTTTGGTCGCTACATAATAATGAGTTTGCCCATTGAATGTTTTAGTGAATACTGTACTGTCCGCCTGCGGATTCTTTCCGGAGTACTCTCTCCAGATAATTACCTCGCTATTGAAATATAGTGTAGCCCCTATGGTAATACCTAATCCCACCTGTCCCAAGATCTTGAACCAACCGGCCAGTCCATCGGCATTGGTCTTTTTATATTCTTTGCCCAGCGACTGCGCCAGGCGCTTGCTGCGCAGTTTCAGATAGTCATCGATAAATCCAATAATGCCCAACCAAATCGTGCTTATCAGCATCAATTGCACATAGACCTTGGTTAGGTCGGCCAACAAAACGGTCGGGATTAGAATGGCTAAAATGATAATGATTCCTCCCATGGTAGGCGTGCCTTTCTTGCTGGCCTCTCCGGCCAATCCCTCTTCGCGAATACTTTCTCCGATCTGCTTTCGTTGTAAAAATTTGATGAGCTTCTTGCCGTAGACCAGGGTAATAAATAAGGATAATAAGATGGCCAGCAGGGTGCGGAACGTGATATACTCAAAGACACGACTGCCTGGAAAGCGAATGCCCTCTTCGGTCAGCCAGTCAAAAAGATGATATAACATAGTTCCTTTTATTTATCGAGGTTCGCAAACCATTTGCGAACCATTTCACGATCGTCGAAATATTCTTTCTTCCCATTTATATCTTGATAGCGCTCGTGTCCCTTTCCGGCCACCAGAATAATATCCTGAGCAGCAGACAAGGTGATCGCCGTTTTAATGGCCGCCTCGCGATCCACGATCGGGATATACTTTTTGAGGTCGGCCGCAGACAATCCTTGCTCCATATCTTTGATAATGGCCGCCGGATCTTCTGAGCGTGGATTATCGCTGGTAAATATGAAGCGGTCACTATGCGCCGCCACTGCCGCAGCCATCAATGGACGTTTGGTCTTGTCGCGGTCCCCACCACAACCTGTTACCGTGGTCAGTTTTTGATCGGGCTTTCGCAACTGCTTCAACGTGCTCAATACATTGAGTAGCGCATCGGGAGTATGGGCATAGTCCACTACGGCCATCAGCTGCTCCTTAGGAGAGACAATACATTCGAAGCGACCAGGGGCACCCTGTAACTGACTCAACTCGGTGAGCACGGTTGTCTTATCGAGACCCAACGCACAGGCCGCACCGTATACCGCCAGTAGATTATATGCATTGAAGGTGCCGACCAAGCGAAAATGAACCTCTATTTCGTCGATATTGAGCTGTAAACCATCCAACCCGTTATCGAGAAGGCGGCCTTTATAATCGGCCAGGGTGCGTAGCGCATAGAATAAACAACGCGCTTTGCAATTTTGAAGCATTACTGCGCCCCGCTTGTCATCGGCATTGCTCAACGCAAAAGCCGTGGCAGGCAGCGTATCAAAGAAAGATTTTTTGACTCGGATATATTCATCGAAGGTCTTATGATAATCTAGATGATCATGTGTGATATTACTGA